>CAVJZG010000012.1:0-56674 GCA_963654285.1 bacterium | reverse complement strand
CTCACTGATTCGTGAATCTCGGCTTTTCTTTATGCTGTTTTTTTACAGCCCCTTTTGTGCCGTTTTTTGAAAATCAGCTTACGGTGTAATATATTTTGTATAAGATGTTGAGCGGCTTTGCGGAAAAAGCGGAGCGGAATTTTTTCCTTTCCTCATCACTGCCCGAATAAACAATGTTGTTCACGCATTTAACGCCTATGGATTTCGGGTCTATTTTGCAATCCTTTTCAAGGCGAATCGTTTTCTTTTCGCCGGGCACAAGGTCAAAGCAGTTATCCGAAAGCGGCGAGCTTTCGCCTTTGATATCCACAAAAACAGATCTTGCAAAGGTGTTGCTTTCAAGAGTCATTTCATTGCCGTTTAAATAAAGTTTTATCTTTGCGTGCTCCAATTTAAGCTTGCGCTCCGGTAGCAACACTGCCGTGCGGCTGAGCACGGTTTTTCCGTTCTTGCGAAGCTCTGCCTGAGCAAAACATGCGGATTTTTTTAAGCCACCTGCCGAAATGTAAAATACTTTTTGCGATTCGCCGGCGTGGGATTTGATAAGCAGGGATTTGCTTCGCAGCTCCTTGCCGGAAAAATCTTTGAAAGATACAACGGCGGTGAAATTCTCGTCGTTTTGCGTGTCGTTAAGCACATAAAGCTCAATGCCGCCATCCGTTTGCCTGAGCGAAATTGTTATCGGGGCAAAAATCCTTCTGCCGGCGTACATAAGCGGCTTCCACTTGCCGAAATAGTCAACCGAGGACCAACTCGGTGCGCCCCAACAATCGTTCATCTGCCACCAAAGTGCGCCGTTGCAGCGACCCTTGTTTCTACGCCAATGCTCGGCTCCGTTTGCCACGCATTCCGCCTGTGTAAGCCCTGTTAAATAAATCAAATCAGTGAATTTTGCGGGTCTGTTGAATTTTTCGTAAAGGTAAAACAGCATTTTGTCGTTGCCGCTTGCACATTTTTGGTGGCTTTGCATCACCTCGGATTTAAGCTGCATATCGCTTGGCGTTGCAAATTGCAAAATGCAGTCCTCGCTTGGGAAGGATTCCATTCCGTATTCGCTGCAAAATCTTGTGTATCGCTTGCCGTAATAGCTTAAATCCTTGCTTCCGTGCCAAACATGCCACATGTGCGTGTCGCCGCATTTATCGGCTGTTATGTCTTTTCTGAATTCGCTGCCGATCGGCGATGTTTCTATGTAAGGCGTGTTTTTATCGTATCTTCTCAGTTCGCCCGGCAGAATTTCGTAGAAAAATTCTTTATACCATTTAACGATTTTCAGCGTTTGCGGCAGGTATTGAAACATAAATTCGATTTCGTTGTTGCCGCACCAAAGTGCAAGCGACGGATGACTTGATATTCTGCGAACATTGTATTTTATTTCATAGAGCACATTTTTAAGAAATACTTCGTCATAAAAAGGATACATAAGGCAGGCAAACATAAAATCCTGCCAAACAAGAATTCCGTATTCGTCGCAAAGGTCGTAAAGTTCGTCTGAGCCGTAGTAGCCTCCGCCCCAAATCCTTATCATGTTAAAATTGGCGTGCACGGCGTCGGAAACGATTTTTTCTGCCGTTTTTTTGCCTATTCTGTCTGCCAAGGCATCGGGCGGAATAACATTTGCACCCTTTGCGAAAATCGGTACGCCGTTTAAAATAAAGCGGAAGTTGGAACCGTATTCGTCCTCGCTTCTGTCAAGCTCAATCGTGCGCAATCCGATTCTTTTCTTTATGCCTGCCACGCAAATTGTGTAAAGTGGCTGCTTTTTCCTGCCCGAAAGTTCACGCGTTTGCCAAAGCTCGGGATTTTTAATCGTTACGCAGGCGTTGCCCCTTTCTATTCCGAAAGCAATGCTTTCACCGCTCGGGGTTATGATTTGACCGCTGCTGTCAAGCGCTTTGTTTGCTTTGATGTGCAGTTTAACCTCTCCGCTTTCAAAATGTTCTTGGTGTACCCAGAAATCGCGGATTTCGTTGTTGTAAAATAAAATTTCTATGTTGCCGAATATGCCGGAAACAGGCAGGTTTATACCCCAATCCCAGCCGAAATGGCAGGCGGGTTTGCGAATATAGGGCACGCCGTCTATACCGTTTGCGTTCGGTGGCAACGGCGCTTCGGTTTGCTTTGATTTAACATATTCGGTGGGTGAAAGAAAGTGAATTTCAATTGTGTTTTCGCCCTCGTGCAAATAATCCGTGATATTTGTTTCGCAGCAAACATATGCGTTGCTTGAAACATCCGCCATTTTGCCGTTTATGTAAATTTGAGCCAAGGTGTCTAGCATTTGGCAGCGCAAAAGTGCTTTCCTGTATTCAAGCTGCTCCTGTGAAATTGTAAAGCTGCGCTTAAAGCTTTTTCCGGTTTCGGCAATATAAAGGCATTTGCGCTCGTTTGTTTTGTAAAAAGGATCGTCAATTGCACCGTTTTTCAGTAAGGTGCCGTAATCGGAGCAGGGCACATCGGTTTCGTAGTCACGATCTTGCTTGTCCATATGCAAAATCCATTTGCCTGCCAAAGACATTCTTTCCATAAAAATTCCCCTTAGATAAATCATTGCGTAAAACACAAATTTTGTATTCGTAATTTCATTGTATCAAAACAGTGTGAATTATTCAAGTTTTTATTGATTTTATATCAATAATCATTTATAATACATACCGTCAGTTCGCAAAATCCTGACCAGTCTGCCTCCGGCAGGCTTCTAAAAACAAAACTAAGGAGAAAATTGAATCATGAAAAACAAAAAAGTACTGTTCATTGTGCAGGCTGCGGTAATCGCGGCAATGTATGCGGCACTTACCTATGCGCAAAATCTGCTTTTGCCGGGAACCACCTCGGCTGCCGTGCAGTTTCGCATTTCCGAGGCACTCAATGTGCTTGCGTTGTTTACCCCTGCCGCAATTCCCGGCTTAACTCTTGGCTGTGTGCTCTCAAATATTTACAATATCGGCTCCGGCTTGCCGCTCGATATGATATTCGGTTCGCTTGCCACGCTCGGCTCATCTGTTTGCATGTATTTGCTGCGCAGGGTTAAAATCAAATCTTACCCGGTAGCCGCAATGCTTATGCCCGCTGTTTTGAACGGCGTTGTTGTAGGCTGGGAAATAGAAACCTTTATGATCGGCGGATCGTTTAAATTTACCGATTTCCTGCTTCAGGGCGGTCTTGTTGCCGCAGGCGAGCTCGGCGTTATTGCGGTGCTCGGAACCTTGCTTTATTATGTTATCGTAAAAAGAAATCTTGATAAAAAAATATTCGGCGCATAATGATTGCGTAGGTAAAAGGCGATTGCTTTCGTTTAAAAAGCGGTCGCCTTTTTCTTTTTGCTACAAAATATTTGTCAGGCTTATGCGCGAATTGTCGTAAATCTGCTCGGTTTCGCTTTTTGCCTGCGCTAAAAGCCCGTCAATGTTTTCCTTGCTTGAATCGGGCGGCAGATTTTTTAGTGTGCCCATGGAAATATCTGCGCTTTGCAGCACGGAATGGTCCGTAACATAAGAGGCTTTTTTGTAATAATCGCCCCACATATCATAAATTTCGGTGCAATACTTAAGCTTTTCAGGCACGCTTTCGCATTCCTCGGCAGTGCTTATTGCTGCGATTATTTCGCGGCAGTCACTGCTTATATAAATCTGCTCGGCAGCGCAAAGCGAAAATGCAATAAGCATAAATATCGCCGAAAACCAAAGCCTTTTCATTTTTCGCCCTCCTTAGGAATCATAAAAATATTTCCTTGCGAATCTGCGGTCAGCAGCATTATTTTGTGTATTTTTCTGCCGCTTTCCTCGGCAAGCAATTTGATTTCTCCGGGTTTGATTTTGTTTTCGCCGAAGTATTCGGGCGTAGGCTTGCCGTCCGTAATCACAGGCACGGGAGTTGATTTTTCACTCACCGAAAGGGAAAGTTGCTTCGGCGTTACGGGGCTTTCCTTCGCTTTTTGAAGCACAGAAACCGTGCCGTTTGTTTCAATAACAGCATCCTGAATGGAGGATAAATCAAAAAATCCTTTTTCGCGCAATGCGTCCGTTAAATCGTCTATCGTAAGTCGCAGGCGCTTCATCTGCTTTTCGTCAAGCTTGCCGTTTCTGATAACGAATATCGGTTTTCCCTGAATAAGATTGCGAAAGGCAAGGCTTTTCATCGATATTGCGGAAACAAGAATTTCAAGTGAAACGAATATTAAAATCGGCACCAACATGTTTGCAAGCGGCATGCCGTTGTCCTGAAGCGGAATTATAGCCACCTGCGAAACAAGAATTGTTATCACCAGTTCGTGCGGAGTAAGTTCTCCGATTTGCCTTTTGCCCATTATTCGAAGTGATACTATAACGGTTATATAAATAATAACCGCTCTTATAAAAACAATGCTCATTTTAATTCACGCAGCCTTTCTTGCTTTTTGCTTTTTATATTTTTTGCATAAGCCGCCGATTTATTGAAAAAATATTTCAGAAATATTTTTTGCTTAAAAAGGTGATTGCGTGGAAAAAATTTATTCTTCTGCCACGGATAATAAGAATAAGCTGCGGTGCGATTATGCCGATTGCTCGGATTTTTTGCTGCGCGAATGCGAAGTGGGCGGCAGGGCGTGCCTCGTGTGCGTGCTGGACGGAATGATAAGTTCGCTTCAGCTTTCGCAGATGATAATGACTCCTCTTCTTTCATTTAACGAAAAATGCAAAACCCCGGCTTCGCTTTATGAAACCGTTAAGCTTCGCGTGGTAAATTCGCTTGAAATGAGCGACGCCTGCGATTTTGAAGACGTTTATTTTCATCTTTCCTCAGGCTTTGCCGCTGTTTTTATAGACGGCGTTTCAAAATGCCTTGTGCTCGGCATTCAGGGCTTTGAAAAAAGAGGAATAGACGATCCCGCAACAGAGGCAAACATAAAAGGCGCGCGCGAATGCTTCACGGAAACATTAAACGATAATAAAGCGATTCTGCATCGCCGCATAAAAACGCCTGCGCTTAAAATGAAACAAATAAAAGTCGGCTGCAGGGTACAAACCTCGGTTGCGGTTTGCTATATTAAAGGCATTGCAAGCGAAAAGCTTGTTGATGAGGTTGAGCGCAGAATAAATTCCGCAAATATAAACCGTGTTTGCGATTATGCCGAACTTGCCGCATTTTTAGGCAGTGATGTGGGCTCGGTTTTTTCGGCTTACGGAACCACCGAGCGACCGGATACCCTGTGCTCAAAATTATATGAAGGGCGCGTTGCCGTGATTGTGGACGGTTCGCCGTTTGCCGTTTATGTGCCGTGCCTTTTCACCGATTCGTTTTCAACCGTGGACGATTATAACAACCGCCCCGTTTATGCAAGCATGAATCGCCTGCTTAAATATTTTTCGTTTATTATTTCCGTTGTTTTGCCGGGTCTTTATGTTGCCGTGGGCACCTTTCATCAGGAACTTTTGCCCACCTCGCTTATGTACACAATCGCCGCGGCGGAAATCACAACCCCGTTTTCCCTTATGCAGGAGGCGGTTATGATAATGATTTTGTATGAAATTATGCGCGAGGCGGGATTGCGCCTGCCGCGCGCCATTGGGCATGCGGTGTCCATAATCGGTGCGCTTGTTATAGGCGATGCTGTCGTGAATGCCGGGCTTGTAGGCGCACCGATGCTCGTGGTGGTGGCGGTAACGGCGATAGCTTCTTATGTTATTTATCCTCTTTATGAAAGCATTGCAATGCTGAGGCTCGTATTTATTTTGTTCGGCGGAATTGCCGGGATATACGGCGTTGTGCTCGGAATGTGTGTGCTGTGTGTAAACATAACTGCCATAAATCCTTACGGCGTGCCTTATTCCGCACCGATTTCGCCTCTGAATAAGAAGAGCATAGGCGATGTGTTTTATCGCCAAAATTGGCGAAAAATGGCAAAAAGAAATGTAACCGTTCAAAGCCTGCGGGGTGCCGATATCAATGATGAAAAATGAATTTAAAAGGGAAGCCGCTGCGCCCGTCAGCCTGTTTTTTATTGTGTTTGTAAGCCGGCTTTTGGTCGGCTTCACGGTAAGCTCGGCTGTGCTCGGCACGGAATATACCGCCGATGCGGCGATCAGCACCGCTGTGGCGGCGGTTGCCGCGCTGTGCCTGTCCTGCGCGGTTGTTAAAATGCTTGAAAGCGGCAAAAATGTGCTTGATAATTTTGTTTTACGGCGGTTTTACGGAGTGTTTTATGTGTTTTCTGGCGCACTCTCAATAAGCAAATTCGTGCTTTTTTCAGCTGCCGAATTGCATCGTGAGGCAAGCACTCTTTTGCTTGCCGCGTTTATGCTTGGCGCCTGCACCTATGCCGCGTCGCTCGGGTTTGAAGCAATTTCGCGCTTTTCCGCACTTGTTTTTGTGCTCACGCTTATCGGTGTTTTCGGAATTGCCGCAGCGTCTGCAAATAAATTTGAATCGATAAATCTTTTTCCGCTTGTGCAAAACAATAATGCGGCAATGTTTAAAAATGCGGCGTATTCGCTGTGCAGCACAAGTGAAATTCCTCTTCTTTTTGCTTTGCGGCAAAGGATAAACGGAAAAATCGGCAAGCCGTTTTGTTTCGCAATCGGCTTTTCCTGCCTGCTCAGCCTTTTAATTGTTGTTACGGTTTGCGGCGTTCTCGGCAATACGGCTTCCGTTTCCTCTTATCCCGTTTTTGAACTGTCTCAGCTTGCGAGGTTCGGAACGGGCGAAAGGGTGGAGGCTGTTTTTACCGCGCTTTGGATTTTTGCCGTATTTTTAAAAATATCAGTATTTCTTTATTGCGCGGCTTTGTGTTTCGGGAAAAAACAAAATCGCAAAAAATGCGCTGCCTGCGGCATCGCAATGTTCGTAATTACGGCTTTGATTTTGTATACGCATCTTAATTCCGAGGCAAACGGCTTGCTTGTTTACGCTCCGTTTTTGCTTTTTGCCGTTTTTTTGCCGGCTGTGTATTCATTAACTCACAAAGGAGGGGAACGGTTTGAAGGGCGTTAAAATAATTGCGCTGCTGCTTGTGATTTGCCTTTGTTTTTGCGGCTGCTCGGCAAGAAAAAATCTTAAGGATTTAAGCGTTGCGGAGGGGCTCGGGATTGATAATTCCGGGCAGGGGAAATGCGTAACGGTGCAAACTCTTAATCTTGTGAAAGAAGGAAACGGCGCAGACGCACTTTCGGGCAATGTTACTCTGAACACCTCGGGAACCGGGCAAAATATTTCATCTGCCGCGGCTGCGGTCGGCGAAAGCCTGTCAAAGGATTTGTTTTTCGGGCAAAACAAGCTGTTAGTTTTTGGCATGGATGTGGCGCAAAATAACCTTGCAAGCTGTTTTGACTATTTTATGCGCAGTGAAAATTCGCGTCCCGATGTGCCTGTTTGCATTTCATCAGGCACAGCCTCCGAACTTCTTTCCTGTGCTCAAAACGATGCGCTCGTGCCTTCTCAGGCGGTTGCCGAGCTTTTAAAAAACGGGCAAAATTCGGGCTTTTCGCTTTATGTTACCGTTAATGAAATGCTTAATCTCTATAAGGATAAAACATCGGATATCTGCCTGCCGGTAATCACTGCCGATAAGGAAAGTTGCAAAACAAGCGGAATTGCGATTTTTTCCGAAAATAGGCTTGCGACTGTTTTAACGGGCAATGAAACGGTCGGATTGCTGTTTTTGAAAGATAAAATCAAATCGGGTTATATGGAATTCGAAAGCGAAAAGCACAGCAAAATCGGCGTTCGTATTATCGGCGCCTCGGCAAAAACAAAGGCGTTTGCGCAGGGTGGAGCCGTTCATTTTAAAGCGAATGTTAAGCTTTTCTTTTCGATAGAAGAAATCGAAAACGGCGCAAAAGCCTCGCTTTCGGACTCTGAACTTGCCGAAATCGGCAAAGAGGTTGAAAACGCTGTTAAAATCAATTGCGAAAATGCGTTTAACACCTGCACCGAAAGCGGCAGTGATTGCCTGCGCATCGGCGAGAATTTGGCAAAATACGACCCTGCGGCATATGCAAAAATGAGCGATGATTGGGAAAAATATTTAAAAAATGCCGTGCTTGATATCGAATGTTCGGGTCGCCTTAAAAAAATGAATGAAAATTCAAACGGAAAATGATTAGAATGTATTGCAAAAGCTTTGGGTTTTGCCGGCTTGAGCCGAAAAAATCGTTATAAGCTCGCTTGTGCCGGTTTTGCTTTTGGCGGCAGAGACCGCCGCGGGCACCGCAAGGGTTAAGATGAATAAAATCACAAAAATTATCGCCGCTTTTTTCAATATGCTTCACCTGCCGTTTCAATTGCAAGGTACGGCTTTATTTGTCGCGCGCCTTGACTTCAAGTGCCAAAGTATAGTATAATATCCTTTGATTTAATTATATTATAATGAGTATTAAGCTAAAGGGTTGATAACTATGTCATCAAAATATATTTCGCCCATATCGATGGATGCCATTTCAAGATTATGCGGTGAGCTTGAAAAAAATAACTCAATCAAATCCCGCGATTTTGAAAGATATCATGTTAAGCGCGGTCTCAGAAATGAGGACGGTACCGGTGTTATGGCCGGTCTTACACGAATTTGCTCGGTTGAAGGATATTATATTTTAGACGGAGAAAAAGTTGCCAAGGACGGTAAGCTTTCTTACAGAGGCTATGATATTAACGACATTGTTTCCAATTGCGTTAAGGAAAACCGCTTCGGCTTTGAAGAAGTTGTTTGGCTTTTGCTTTTCGGCGATTTGCCCACGGCAAGCCAGCTCGATTCCATTTGCGAGGTTATTGATGTTTGCCGCTTTTTGCCGGATGATTTTATTGAGGATATGATAATCAAAAATCCCTCAAAGGATATTATGAATAAAATTGCACGCAGCATTTTGGGACTTTATTCTTATGATGAAAACCCGGATGATATTTCCGTGCAAAACGTTTTGCGCCAAAGTCTGCAACTCGTGGCTCAATTCCCGACTATAATGACAACGGCATATCAGGTTAAAAGAAGGGCGTTTTACGGCAAATCAATGTATTTGCACCCTATTAAGAGGGGGCTTTCCACCGCTGAGTATATTTTAAGGCAAACAAGAAGCGATAAGCTTTATTCCGACGATGAGGCAAAGTTGCTGGATATTATGCTTATGCTTCATGCCGATCACGGCGGCGGCAACAATTCCACATTTGCCACAAGAGTGCTCACATCTAGCGGCACGGATACATATTCGGCAATTGCCGCAGGCGTCGGCTCGCTTAAAGGTCCGCGCCACGGCGGTGCAAACCTTAAAACCTCTGCCATGATGAATGAAATTATCGCAAATGTTGCTGATCCCACCGATGAATCGCAGGTTAAGGATTATCTTGTTAAAATTCTCAATAAGGAAGCCGGCGACGGTTTGGGTCTTATTTACGGTATGGGTCACGCTGTATACACTCTTTCCGATCCGCGTGCCGTTATCCTTAAAAACAGCGCAAGAGAACTTGCTTATCGCTCCGGCTTTGAGAAGGAATTTAAAACCCTTGAAAATGTTGAGGCGGTAACTCCGGAACTTTTGCACGAGCTCAAGGGCGACGATAAAGAAATCTGCGCCAATGTGGATTTGTATTCCGGTCTTTGCTACAAAGTGCTCGGCATTCCCGAGGATTTGTATACTCCGCTTTTTGCAAGCGCAAGAATTGCCGGCTGGTGCGCACACAGGCTTGAAGAACTCACATCAAGCAAGCGCATTATCCGCCCGGCATATAAAAGCGTTTCGCAAAGAAGAACCTACACTCCTATCGAAAAAAGATAATGAAAAAAAGCAATTTTTCGGCGCACGGCGCTTTTTGCCTTTGGCTCGGCAGTGCGGCGGCACTTGCGGCGATGGTGCTGCGCTGTGTGCAGATTTTTAAATACACCGATTATGAAACCGCGCATGTGGTTAAAACCGCTTCTGCAAGCGTTGCGGCGTTTTATTCGCTGCTTGTCGCTTCGGCAGTGCTTTTTGCGCTTTCCGTCATCAAGTGCAAGCCGTTTTCATCAGTAAACCGTAAAGGCGGAAAAGGCATTTGCGCACTTTGCATCTTATCGTGCGTTGCAATGTTTTACGATTTCGTTTATCGCTGTCTGTTGTGCTTTAATTACACAGAGTCAACCCAGCATCCTGCCTCAAACAGATTGGCACCCATGATTTGCACAGCAATATTTGCCCTCTGTTCGGCGGTGTTTTTTATTGCGCTCGGAATTTCGTTTAAAACAACGCGCTATCAAATGAACAGCCTTTGGTTTTTGTATATTGCGCCGGTTATGTGGGCACTTTCGGGGTTGCTTTCATTGCTCACCGTTTACGACGATGTGTTTTTTGCCGAGGAAACCTTTTTAAAATATGCCGCCATGATTGCGGCAATTGTGTTCTTTTTGCTTTTTGCACTCGGCGAGGATAAGGATAAATCCGTGTTGCCCGCGCTTGTTGCGGCAGGATTCGTTTACGGCGCGTTTTCTATTTTGCTTGCAGTTCCGCGCATTATGGCTTTGGCGATAGGTCTGCCTCTTGCCCGTGCGGATTTTTCATGCGCTTCCTTTTTGTTTACGGGGCTTTTTGCCGTCTGTGCGGCGGCAAAAACGGCTGCGGCGGAAAATTAAATTATTAAATATGAATGTATCGAATATTCTTTTAACAATTTCTACAAATTGGAATATAAATTTATCCCATTTGTAAATTTTATTTTAAATAATATGGAAAAAACTTACAAATTCCTCCGGTTAAGCTATAATTGATATGCAGATAATTGCATGATCTTCCTTTATTTCGCTTGCCCGCGGCGAATATTTTGAATTTGCGGGGGAAAGGCTGTGAAGTGTTATGAAGCTGATAATAACCATCGTGTCGAATAAGGACACGGAAAACGTGCTTGATAAATTGGGCGAGGCATGCATAAATGCCACAAGAGTATCCACAACCGGTCAGTTTCTTGAGGGCGGTCATACCTGCCTTTTTATAGGCGTTGAAGATTCAAGGGTGGATGAAGTTTTTGAGGTGCTTCAAGGTGCCGTAACAAAAAGAATAGTGCGCCAACACGGTGTTAAAAGCACCCTGCAGGGCACATTGCTGCAGCAGCCGGTTGATGTTGAGGAATTCGGTGGCGTGGCATTTGTTATTGATGTTGAGGAATTTAAAAAGTTTTAATTAAGGCATATGTTGTTTAATAATTTTATCGGAAACGAAAAAGCAAAGCAGCAAATTTCAAATCTTTATGAATCCGGCAGGCTTCCGCATGCGATTGTGATTGAGGGCGAAGCCGGGCTCGGTAAGCGCACTCTGGCAAGGGATATTGCGCAGGCACTTGTGTGCAGAGCCGATGGCGAGCACCCCTGCGGCACTTGTTCTCAGTGCATAAAGGCGAAAAAGCAGCTTCACCCGGATATTTATGAATACAGTGCTCCGGGCGGTGCAAATTCGTTTCATATTGATAAAATCAGGGATGTTATCGCCGATGTTTATATAACCCCCAATGAGGCGGATTATAAAATCTATATCCTCGGCAACGCGCATTGCATGAATGAAAATGCGCAAAATGCTCTGCTTAAAATTTTGGAAGAACCGCCGTCTTATGCCGTATTCATATTAACGGCTGAAAATCGCTCTGCTATGCTTGAAACCGTGCTTTCAAGGGCGGTTGTTATATCTGTTGATGGCGTTTCGCCGAAGCTCGGCGCAGAATTTATAACCGGGCTTAACGAGGATGTTGATTATAACGACGCTTATAACGCCGTTGTTGCGCTCGGCGGTAATATCGGCAGGGCATATGAAAGCATTGCCGGCGGCAGGCTGCAAAAATTAACCGCCTTGGTGGATGATGTTGCCCAAAAGCTGGCATCAAACAATGAATATGATTTGCTTAAATCGCTTGCTCCGCTCACCGGCAATCGGCAGGATACGGCAACTGTGCTCGGCATGCTCAAAACCGTGCTTCGCGATGCGGTGGCTGGTGGCAAAAAGCTTTCCGGTCTTGATAACGCCGTTGACGCGCTTAAAGGCGAATTTTCAAAGCAAAAGCTTTTTGCGCTTTATAATGCTGTGCAGGAACTTGAGCAGGCGGCAAATAAAAATGCCAATTCGGCATTGCTAATAACAAAAATCTGCTATTCGCTGCGAAGAGCGGCAGGCAGATAGGAGGATCATTTAATGACAGAAATTGTTTCCGTTCGTTTTAAAGACGCGGGAAAAGTATATTATTTCGCCCCGAACGGGCTTAAAGTAAGAATAGGCGATAATGTTATTGTGGAAACGGCAAGGGGCGTGGAATGCGCCACGGTCTCTGCGGCAAACAGATTTGTTGAGGATGATTCTCTGGTTTCGCCGCTTAAGCCGATTTTGAGAATTGCCACGGCAGAGGATAAGGAAACCCTTGAAAATAATAAGAAAAAGGAAAGGGAAGCTTATGAAATCTGCGCTAAAAAGATTGAGGAGCACGGGCTTGATATGAGCCTTTCCGAGGTTGAATATGCGTTTGACGGCTCTAAGATTATTTTCTTTTTCACTGCAGACGGCAGAGTGGATTTCCGTGAGCTTGTTAAAGATCTTGCTTCAACCTTCCACACCAGAATAGAACTGCGCCAAATCGGCGTGCGCGACGAGGCTAAAATGCTTGGCGGTCTCGGAATATGCGGCAGACCGTTTTGCTGCTCAACATTTCTTAACGATTTTCATTCCGTTTCAATTAAAATGGCAAAGGAGCAGGGGTTGAGTCTTTCGCCGGGTAAAATCAGCGGCACCTGCGGCAGGCTTATGTGCTGCCTGCAATATGAAGAAAATTCTTATGAATATTTAAATAAAATTACTCCCAAGCGCGGCAGCATTGTTGATTGCCGCGAGGGCAGGGGGACCGTTGTGGATGTATCTCTGCTTACCGGCAAGCTCAAAGTGGCTCTTGACAGCTCTGTTGAGGGTGCGGCTCCCGCTGTTGTAAACAGGGAAGAATGCGTTGTTGTTCGCGAGCCGGGAAAACGCCGTGCCGCTTCAAAGAAAGCTGAATAACAGCATTAAAACGCATAAATTCACAATAAAAAATTAGCGTATGCTAACCCGCTTTTCCTCTTGAAAAAACAAAATTATGTGTTATAGTATTAGTGAAAGTTGATAAGATTGCTTTCGGAAATAATGATGGGAGGTGTCTTGGAATGGCATACAAAATTTCAGATGATTGCATTTCTTGCGGTGCTTGTGCGGCAGAATGCCCTGTAAGTGCGATTTCGGAAGGTGACGGTAAATTTGAAATCGATGCAGATACCTGCATTGAATGCGGCGCATGCGCAGGTGTTTGCCCCGTAGGTGCACCCGCTCTTGACGAATAATTTCGCGCATCTTATATCTAAGTAATAAATTAGCCGCTTTTTTCAAGCGGCTTTTTATTATGCCCGAACATATAAACGACCGAGGCTTTTGCCTCGGTCGTTGTCTTTTCATTGTTGTTTTTTATTCTGCGTTTTATAATCTGAGCTCATCCTCTTTGCGCTGTTTTCTTGCTTTTACAGCCGTGGAAATTCCCCAGCCGCAAAGCGCACCTGCCGCCGCGCCGCATAATACAAACAGCCACCAAAGCGGATTTTTGCTTTCATTTTGTTGTGTTTCGTCCGTTTGTGTTTCCGCCGGCTTTTCCTCTATTGAAGTGGAAATTTCGGCGGTTTTTTCAATGCTTTCGCCAAGCTCGTTTTCACAATAAATTGTAAGCGTGCCGGTTGCCGTGCCTGTTTTGTCGGCAGCCATTCGTAAATTCAGGCTTGCGCTTTTGCTTTCGCCGGCGGCAATGTCGCCCACGAAAACCGTGCCGCCGCTGCTCATAAAATCGGATTCAAAATCGATTTTGCAGTTTGAAATTTTACCTTTTCCCGTGTTCATCAGGTTGAGCGACAGTGTTTCCGTGTCGCCCTGATAAACGCTTGAAGGCAACTGCGCATTCGCAAAATCAAGTTCTGCCGGTTGAGAAACGGTTATCGGCAGGCTGTCGCTTGCGGAATAGGCGGTGTCGTATTCATCCTCATATTCGGAGGAAATGCTTATTTTGTGCGTGCCGGATTGCGCCGTTTTGGAGGCTGTTATTTCAATGTTCCAGGTGTATGTGTCGCCGGCTTTAACGGATTGTACGTATTGCGTGCCTGTGCCCGAAAAAAGTATTTCGCCGCTGTCCTCCGCTGCACAAAGCTTTATGTTTTGAATTTTTTTATCCTTGCTTTGGTTTTTCAGCGTAACCTTAAGCGTGCTTTTTCCGCTTGGCGTTATGTTGCCGCCCGTGTCGTAATCCGTGACCATAAAACGCGGCTGAGAGGTGTTGATTTTTGTTTCCGGCTGCTCTGTTTGCACGGCGAGTGTGCCGTCGTCATCCTCGGCGGCAAACGCGGGGAATGCTGCAAACAGGCAAAGCGTAAGTGCTAATAATACGGACAAAAGTTTTTTCATTGTATCACATCCTTATAATTCTCTGATATTGTCTATAATGCTGTTTTTCGTTTCCTTGCGTATTTTTGCTGCCAAATTTATTGCGCAGATTACAAGCAGCAAAACGCATGCCGCAAGTGTTTGCCAAATTTTAAATTCCAGCAGCATGGCAGAGAAGTCTCCGTGCGCGTTTGCAAGCATTGCTAAATACAAAATCAGGTATGCCGCAAATCCTGCGGCGCATCCCCAAACAAACATTGAAAGAAACCTCAGAATGTATGATTTTGCAATCAGCGAATGCGTGGCACCCACGGCTCGCATCGTGCCGATGGCTCGTTTACCCTCGCGAATTTCGCCGCTCAGGTGACTGTTTATAACTCCTGCGCTTATGCTCAGCATTAAAATGATTATTGAAATAAGTGCAGTGAGCATGGTGTTGTAGGTGCTTTTGGTTTGCTGTACATAATCGTAATTTGAAAATATCCAGGCATCTTCAATTCCGCTTGCCGCTGCAACATCGTTCAGCAGGTTTGTTATTTCTTTGTTAACCTCGGGTGTGCAGTTTTCTTTTAAATAGGCATATGCGCTTCTGTATTCCAAGTTGGGAACAAAATTTCTTATTCCCGCCATGGTGGTGATGATCGTTATCGGTGCGCTGTCGCCGCCGCTGTCAATCTCAATGCCGCAGTTATCGGGCCACTTGTTTATTATTGTGCCTACCGTGAATTCTTTTTCGGTTTTTGTTATGCTTTGCGGCATATTGTTTTCGTCTGCTTTTTCGGGATCGTCATTTGAATATGCAAATGCAAGCTTTAACTTATCGCCTACGGTGAAATCGCGCGTTGCCGTTTTAAGCAAATAGGTGCGGTCATTTTTATTTTCGTTAATAAAATCAATATCGTTCACGCCCTCGGAGGCGGAAGTGCCTATTTTTTCAACCGTGTATCCGATTTCTTTCGGCGCAATAACCATTACCTCATTGCCCGAATCAAGCGCCGCAGCGTTCGGCGAACCGCTTTCGGCATATTTTGCAAGCATTTCAATTCCTTCGTAATCCATAACCGCCACATGAATGTTTATTGCGTTGCCGGATAATCCCAGCTTTTTCGCTTTTTCGTTTTTGCCGGCAATTGATTTTTGGATATATGAATTTATGTTGCTTTTGTCGTTGATAAGCTTATCCGCTTCTGCGGCCTGGTCGATATCATAATTGTCGTTTTGCTCAAATTCATCAAAAAGCGGCGAGGCGTATGCCGTTGAAATGTAATCCGAAAAATCCGAATCGCTCATCAAAAGGGCGGGGCAGTTTGCCGTGCCACATGCCGTTTGAATGTATGGTGAAGCTTTAATCCTGTCTTTTCCTGCGGAATTTATGCCTTTATCGTAATTAGGATAGCTTATGAAATCCGAATAAATCATGTAAGAGCTTATGTGAAGCGCATAATCGTATCTTACCGGAAAGTTTTGATTAACCTGGCTTATCCACGAAAATCCTGTGCAGGAAATAAAAACGGTTATCGCAAGAAAAAGACTCACTCCGATTTGCTTTTTTCTGTTGAAAACCATATCTCTTTTTGCAAGCAGGTTTGCTGTGTTGAAACTCCTTTTTGTTTTTATGTGCTTCGTTTTTATTTTGCGTGTTTTTTCAACATCACGGATTGACTGCACGGGTGAAATTCTTGTTGCCGATGCAAGCGGAATAAACGCCGCAATCAAAACGCAAATAATACTGAATGCTCCGCCTGCCGCAAGCACGGCAAGATTTGGAATAAAAATAAAGCCGTTGCCGAGCAGGGTAATGATCATTTTAACCGCAAAAAAAGAAATCAATAGGCTTGCAGGCACGCTGATAAGCGTTAATATCAGCGATTCTCTGCCGTAAACGGCAATTATTTGCCGCTTTGTTGCACCCACAGTACGCAGCATGCCGATCTGCTGCTTTCTGTCATTTAAATTGGTGCCGAAAGCGTTTACTATTCCTACGCAGGAGGCAATCATAAGCACCGCCGCAAGCACGGAAGCGAGAACAGCTGTTTTCATCATTGAGCCTGCGCCGTCATCGGAATAGGACAGTATTGAAAGAACCGAATTCGGTAGTGTAATTATTGATACAGAAGAAACGCCGTTTTCCGTCAGTAAATCATAAAGTTTGTTGTAATTACCGTAATCATTGTGATTGCTGCCGTAATCGAAATCCGTGTAAAGTGCGATTTTTTCCTTGCCGCCCGGTGCTGCTTCGTCGCCGTCATAAACGTAGCCGGATTGCAAATCCTGCTTTTTAATATCAACGCCGTAGTTTGCAATGTTTGAATATTTGTTTTCCGCAATTCCGCAAAGAGTGTAGGTTTTTTCAATCGGAGTTTGAAGGTAATCTTCCGCACCGTTCGGGGTGTAAACGCTCAGCGTGATTTTGTCGCCGATTTTTGCGTCGTCAAGACCAAGACGCAAAAGTGAAGCCTTTTCAAGCAAAAGTTCGTCATCGGCTTCGGGATATTTGCCTTGCGAAACGGTTATGCTTGCAAAATCGCGGCATTTACCGTTAAGCCTTGCAATTGCAACGCCGTTTTTTATGCCGGAGGTTTCGTTGCAGGCATAGCCCGTTATATACGATAAACCGTGCTCGCCTATAAGGTCGGAACTTTCAAGTGCGGAAAGGATTTTATCGTCCAGATTGCATATAATCATATTTTCGCTGCCATACATATCAATATTGCGCTGCTTCAGCGAGGAATAAAGGCTTGAAGCGAAAAACAATATGCTGCTGCCGAAAGACATTGCCAGGATTATGCTTATAATCATCGTGATGTATTGTTTTCGGCGCACTTTTAGGTTGCTGCCGGCAATGGTGTTAATCGTCAGCACTTTTCTTTTCTCTTTCAAGGCTCACACCTCCGATTCGCAAGCTTTCACAATCGGGGCTGCAATTCCTTTACTGTCCGAAACTATAATGCCGTCCTCAATTGTAAGCACTCTTTGCGCCTGCTCCGCCACATGCAAATCGTGGGTAACGAGTATCAGCGTGGTACCGTATTTTGCAGCCGTTTCACCAAGCAGCGAAAGCACCTCTCTGCCGCTTTTGCCGTCCAAATTACCTGTCGGTTCGTCTGCAAAAAGGATTGAAGGCTTGTTTGCCAAAGCACGTGCAATTGCAATTCTTTGCTGCTGACCGCCGCTCATGGCAGACGGCAAATGGTCGATTCTGTTTGCAATGCCGAGTGTGCTGATAATGTCGTTTAAATAAGCCTCGTCGGGTTTCTTTTTATCAAGCATTATCGGCAAAAGAATGTTTTCATATCCCGTCAGTTCCTGCACAAGGTTGTATGATTGAAAAACGAACCCGAATCTTCTGCGGCGCAAAATGGATAATTGGTCGTCTGTGAATTTGCCGAGGAATTTGCCGTCGTATATTACCTCGCCGGAGGTTGGATATTCAAGGCTTGAAAGCATGTGAATAAATGTGGATTTGCCGGAGCCGCTCGGTCCCGTAACTGCGCAGAATTCACCTTTTTCAAAGCAAACGGAAATGTTGTTTACGGCTTTAACAATGTTATCGCCGCTGATATATTCCTTTGTTAGATTTTTGCATTCAAGTATGTTCATGGAAGATTTCTCCTTTGTTTTTTCAATTTTATAATAACATATCATTCTTAAATTTGCCTTAATTTAATCTTAAGATTTCGTAAGGAATGATTCTTTGCCGATTTTTTCCGGCTTCAAATAACTGTTGCATATTATATGTTTATATGCTAAATTAAAATTAAAGATTGCTGTGCTTTGCATTTTGAAATACCGTAATTATTTGTCTGCAAAGATTTTATTCACGGCGGTCAGAAAGGTTGGATTTTAATATGATTGCAATTATAATTATTGTGGCGGTTGTTGTGCTTATTGCGCTTTATGCTATATCGGCATATAATTCGCTCGTAAAACTTAGAAATTCCGTGGAGGAGGCTTTTGCCACCATGGATGTTTATTTAAAGAAAAGATGGGATTTGATTCCGAATATTGTGGCTTCCGTTAAAGGTTATGCAAAGCACGAGGCTGAAACTTTGCAAAATGTGATTGCCGCAAGAAACGGCAATTATTTAAATATGACGGCAGAACAAAAAATTTCTGCCGCCGGAGAACTCACAAAAGCACTCGGCAGCATAAATGTTGTGGCAGAGCGTTATCCCGAGCTTAAGGCAAATCAAAACTTTCTTGATTTAAACGAACAACTTAAAAAGAATGAAGAGGATATCGCAAATGCAAGAAAATATTACAATGCCGTAGTTAAGAAATATAACAACAAAACGCAACTGTTTCCGTCGTCAATTGTGGCTTCAATGTTCAAATTCGAGAAAAAGCAAATGTTTAATATTGAAAATGTGCAGGAAAAAGAGGCAGTAAAGGTGGAATTTTAATGCCGGCATTGAAAAATTTTATTGCTGCGCTTGCGGCATCGCTTGCAGTTTTGGCTTTTGCTTTTCCTGCTTTTGCCGATGATTCGGCAGAGCAGAACGAGCCTTATTATTTTACTCATTATGATGTGCAAATGGAGGTGGAGGAAAACAACACTTATCATATCACAGAATATATTTCCGCGAATTTCAATAAATATCGGCACGGGATTGTAAGAATTATTCCTTATAAAAACACTGTCAGGCGTGCAGACGGTTCTTCCGCCTCCGTAAGGGCAAAAATAAGAAATGTTAAGTGCAATGAGGATTTTTCAAAATCTTATTCAAACGGCGAACTTGCACTTCAAATCGGCGATGAAGATAAAACGGTTTTAGGCACGGTTAATTATGTGATTTCGTATGATTATGTTTTGGGAGCGGACACACTTGCCGATGCCGATGAATTTTATTACAATATAATCGGTGCCGGATGGGACACTTATATTGAGGACGCTTCGTTTACAATCACGATGCCGAAGGAATTTGATACAGATAAACTCGGCTTTTCAACTGGTACTTACGGCTCTGAGGGCACAACAAGTATTTCTTATTCCGTAAGCGAAAATACAATCACCGGCAAGGTTTTGCGCACGCTTTATCCATATGAGGGAGTTACTGTGCGCCTTGAATTGCCGAACGGTTATTTTGTGTTTAACGAAAAAGCTGAATACGGCAGGCTTACCGCAATCGGCGCGCTTGCGCTTTTTGCCGTCGTATTCACCTTTTTTGCATGGGTTAAATTCGGCAGGGATAAAAAGATGCTCGACATAGTTGAATTTTATCCGCCCGAAAATATGAATTGTGTGGAACTTGCATATTGGTATAAAGGTTCTGCGTCAAATAAAGATGTTGTGCCGCTTCTTATTGAATTGGCAAACGAGGGCTTTATAGCAATTGAAGAAAATGCCGCGGATTCAATGAAATCGAATTATGCTATAATTCGTCTTAAAGAATATAACGGAACTGATGAAGATAAAAAACGCTTTTTTACCGCACTGTTTCAAAGCGGCAAAAACAAAATTTACCGTGCCGATATGGAGGGCAGCCTTTTCCATGTGCTTGGCTTTATTGCGGATAAATACAATATGCTTGATAAGCACAGCAAAGTGTTCGACTCAAATTCGATTGTTATGCGAATAATGTGTTGGGTTTTGTGTGTTCTTTGCGTTTTCGGTCAAATTTTGATTTGCAATGCCTGTTTTTATCAGTCACGTTATACCGTTTTGGCGTGTTCGATCACGGCAACGGTTGCAGCCGCTGGATTTGCGCTTTTCGTTCGCCGCAGAACGGATGAGGGCGCAAGGATAAAACAGCAAATTCACGGTTTTAAAATGTTTCTTGAAACAGCGGAAAAAGAAAAGTTGGAGCAGCTTGTATTTGAGGAACCGGAATATTTTTATAATATTTTGCCTTATGCCTATGTACTCGGAGTTTCGGATAAATGGATAAAAAAGTTTGAAAGCATAGCGGTTGCTCCGCCGCAGTGGTACAGCGGTGCCTATACATATGATAATATAATGCTATGGCGATTTGTTGATTCCACAATGTACAGTGCCATGAATGCAATGCTTGCTCCTCCCCCGAGTGAAGGCTTCGGAGGAAAAGGAGGTTCGTCATTCGGAGGCGGCTCGTTTGTCGGAGGTGGCGGCGGATTTTCCGGCGGCGGCGTCGGCGGCGGAGGTGGCAGCAGCTGGTAAACTTTAATTGAAATAACCGGCTGAATAAAAGCAAAAAACAAGCGGCGTGCGGAAAATAAAATTCCGTACGCCGCTTTGCGCTTTGTCTTTTTATGCTTGGATTGTTTAAAACGACTTATCGTTGGGTTCTCACAGGGGTTTTCCCGGAATACAAATCATTTTATGTTATACGCCATTACGGTTTGAAAATATTGCGTGCCTATAAACTGTTTGGTGTAAACCGTTTCAAAACCGTTTTTTTCAAATTCGGGCACAAGTCTGCGTGAAAGCGTTTCATATAAAACGGCAAAATTCTCTTTTTTTGCTCTTATTTTGCATTCTGAAATAAGCTCTGCAATATCGTCTTTATCTGCCTGCGGGGCGGCATATATCGTCATCACCCTACGCTTTGCTCCGCTCGGCAAAATTATTTCGGATATTTTTTGCACTGTTTCACGGTGGGTAAGAATGTTGCGGGAATATTTGCTCAGTTTCAGCGAAAGTCCGTTTTTGCCTTTGAAACCGTATTTGTATTCGGTTGAATCAATCAGTGTGGCAACGGCATTTTTGCTTTTGCTTAAAATCATTTCGCCGCCTGCTTGCCATATGCTTATATAATAGGAAAAATATTTATTTATAAATTTTGCCCTGTTGCCGAAATCAGGGCAAAGGAACATAAAATACGGATCTTTTAAAAGTATTCTTGAAAATTTGGAAACAAGAATTTCTTCGTCCGTCTTTCCCAAGGTGTTCATATTGCCGAGCCTTTCAAGTGTGTTTTTTAGAATTATAATATATTTCGGCAAATTTTGCAATTCGTTTATTCTTTTTGCGATTTGATATTTAAAGAATGCTCTTTTTTCAGTTGCTTTTTAACTGCCGCAAACATTATTGCCGCAAGCACAACGCAGAAAAGATCTGCCGCCGGCTGGGCGAATATAATGCCGTTGAATTGAAACAGCGAATTCATAAGGATAACGAGTGGAAAGAAAACAACTCCCTGCCTGCCTACGGAAAGCACAAGGCTCGGTAAGGGCTTTGCCATAGCCTGAAATGCAAAATTGTATGTGAACATTATCCCGAGGAACGGACCGGAAATCATAAGTGCTTTCAAAATTTTAACGCCGTATTCCGTAACCTGCGCGTCGTGCTCACCGTTGAAAATATTGATGATTTGCGCGGCGAATATCAAATAAAGAATTGAAAGCACCGTGCCGATGATAAATGTGCACAATATTGTGAATTTCATTGTGCCTTTAAGCCGTTTCACATTTTGCGCACCGTAAGAGTAACCTATCAGCGGCTGAATGCCCATTCCTATGCCCATTTGCACAAATGCAATCAGCATATTAACTTTCATTGCTATTCCGAGCGCGGCAACGGCAGCCTCTCCGTAGTCTTTCATATAATTATTGAGTAAGATGTTTGAAAAGCTCATCAGCAAATTATTTATTGCCGCGGGAATGCCCACGGGCACAACATTTTTCAAAATTCCGTCGCCGAAAGTGAATTTTTTGGGGTTGCACGAAAGAATGGAATTACCCTTAATAAGATAAAAGGCATAGTAAACAACAGACGCCACATTTCCGATAACCGTGGCGATGGCGGCACCGCCTACTCCCATATCAAGTGTTAAAATCATAATCGGGTCAAGCACAATGTTTGTTACCGTGCCTATCATAAGCCCTGTCATCGATTCTTTTGCCGCTCCTTCGCCGCGCACAAGGTTGCTTGCTGCAATGGAAGTTACGATCACAGGACCGCCGATTGCGATATATTTTAAATAATCCCTTGAATACTCGGTAACGATTTCACTTGTTGAACCGAGTGCTTTAATAAGCGGATTGATTGAAAGCAAAATCGCAGCCATAAGCAATGCGCCCCACACAATTGACGAAAAAATCGCAAAGGAGCTGATTTTTTTTACTCTGTCTTTCTTTCCCTCGCCAAGCGATCTTGCAATGTATGCGCTTCCGCCTACGCCGAAGATGTTGCCGAACGCCACGAAAAATAAAAAGACAGGCATTGTAAGCGATACTGCTGCGGTGGCGTTTGTGTTTTTCATCAGGCTCACAAAATATGTGTCTGCCATATTATATATAACATTTACTATGCTTGAAAGCACGCTCGGCAGCGCAAGTGCCGCAACAGCTTTCGGAATGGGATAAGACGAAAATATTTTTTCTCTTTTTTCTTTTGATGCCATTGTTTATCATCCTTTCTTTGATATTCGCCCGGATATAAATAAGCGGTCGTTATTTAATCGGCAAAATACGTGCAAGTTCCTCGAATTCCTGCATGGTAAAGCTTTCGGCTCTGTCTTTTTCACTTCTGCCTATTTGGCAAAGTGCTGCCGAAACCTCGCTTTTCGGAACTCCCAGCCCTGCCGAAAGGCAGTTTGTCGCGGCTTTTCTGCGCTGCAAAAACGCCGCTTTAACCACCTTGAAAAATTTTGCTTCGTCTGCCACATCAACGGGCGGAGATTTTCTGATTTTAAGGCGCATAACGGCACTGTCAACCTTTGGGGAGGGCATAAAAGATTCTCTGCCAACTTCAAAAAGCAATTGCGGTTCGGCGTAATAATTAGCTGCCACGGTAACCGCTCCGCATTCCCTTGAGCCTACAGGCGCGCAAAGCCTTTCCGCTGCTTCTTTTTGCACCATAACCACAATATCATCAATCGGCAGCTTGCTTTCAAGCAGCTTCATAATAAGCGGAGAGGTGATATAGTATGGCAGATTTGCGCAAACCTTAACACTGCTCATACCGGAAAACTCAGTTTCAATCAGTGCTTTTAAATCCATTTTAAGCGCGTCGCCCTCAATAATGCGCAAATTATCAAATTCGCCGAGCGTTTCATTCAAAACCGGAAAAAGTCTTTTATCAAGCTCAATGCATGCAACCTTACCGCAAACCTTGCAAAGTTCTTTAGTAAGCACGCCGATTCCGGGACCTATTTCAAGCGCGGCGGTTTGCGTGTTTGCATTAAGATTTGCAGCCATTTCGGGGCAAACATCCGGGTTTATTAAAAAATTTTGCCCGAGTGCCTTTGAAAAAGTAAAGCCGTGGCGCGATAATATTTCGTTTACGGTGTTTATATCATAAAGATTCATAAATTACCTGCCGTTTCAAATTATAATAAGGCGCATGTTTAATATACTTAATTATAGCAAGTGAAAAGATGCAAAACGACACTTTTCCCTTTGGCGGTGCTATTCTAACACATAAAAAAAGAGTTTACAATATTTCTGTTGACAAATTGTTGAATTGTGCTAAAATATTCCTTAGCCGACTAATGTTAGTTGGCTAACATTGAAAGGTAAAAAGCAATTTTCATATTGAAACGGAGTGATAAAATGCATTACAGGCGCAAAGAAGCCCCGCCTGAGGGAGTGATCGGACCGCGCGTTAATTATCTTTCACGGCTTGTGCGATGCCGTTTTAATGAAGTTATTGCAGAGGAAGGGCTGTTTTCCGGTCAGCAGGAAATTTTGTTTGCCATTGTTGAAAACGAGGGTCTCACATCAAGCGAACTTTCATCAATGGTTGGTGTTTCCGCAGCCACAATCAGTGTTTCCGTTAAGCGAATGGAAAAAACCGGCTTCATAATCAAAAAAGCGGATGAAAAGGACGCCAGAATTATCCGACTTTATCCCACGGAAAAGGCAAAGACCCTTCCGAATAACATTAGGCTTAAAATGGATGAACTTGAAAAAAAGCTGTGCTTGGGATTGAGCAAGGAAGATGTTTTGCGTTTTTCATCATATTTACAGCTTGCAATCAAAAATCTTTACGAACAAAGCGGGCAATGCATCGCATGCGGAAATAATATTGAAGGAGATGAAAATAAGTGATAAAAAAACTTGGCAAATATATGAAAGGGCTCGGCTGGCTTTCACTCGTCAGCGTGCTCGGTATGATTATCGAGGCGTTTTGCGAGCTTGCAATGCCAACCCTTGCAAACAATATATATAATAATGTGAGCATTTCCAACACGCCCGAGGAAACACGCTCATATGTGCTGAAAATGGGCTTTGGAATGCTGGCTTTGGCTGTGGTTGGGCTTTGCGGCGGTCTTGCCACAATGAAATCCTCTGCCATTGTGAGCCAAAAATTTGCTTTCAGAGTTAGAAATGATGTTTATAAAAAAATCAGCAAATTTTCGTTTAAAAACATTGATAAGTTTTCAACGGCTTCGCTCACAACAAGAATGACGAATGATATCACAATGCTGCAAAATGCCATTATGATGTCGCTTCGTATTCTTGTCAGGGGACCGGCACTTATCATAATTTCGGCGGTGTTTGCTGTTCGTATCAATCCGGGTATGTCGATGATTCTTTTGGTTATGCTGCCGATAATCGTTGTCATCGTGGCGTTGATTATGAAATTCGGATTCCCGATGTTTCAAAAAATGCAAAAAAAGGTTGATAATGTAAACCGTGTTGTTCAGGAAAATCTTATCGGTATGCGCGTTGTTAAGGCGTTTGTGCGCGAGGAACGCGAAAAGGATAAATTCCATGAAGCGTCCGACGAGCTTGCAAAGCAGGGCGCAACGGCGTCCGGTCTTATCGTAACGATTATGCCCGTTATGATGCTGCTTTTCAACGCCGTTATAGTATTTGTATATTATAAAGGGGCGCTTTCGGCGGATGCCGGCACAATGCAGGTAGGTCAAATTTCTGTTTTTGCTTCATATATCACGCAGATTCTTATGAATCTTATGATGATTTCAATGATGCTACTTATGCTTGCAAGGGCAAAGGCGTGCGGCGACCGTGTTGTTGAAGTGCTCGACACGGAAATCGATATCGTTAATCCCGAAGATGCCTTTGTGCCCGAAAATCCGAAAGGCGAGGTTGAATTTAAAAATGTTGATTTTAAATACGACACTCAGGATCACGGCGATAATGTGCTTCAAAATATAAGCTTTAAGGCAAAGCCGGGGCAAATCGTCGGTATAGTCGGCGGCACGGGATGCGGCAAATCAAGCCTTGTCAATCTTATTCCGCGCCTTTATGATGTTACCGGCGGTGAGGTGCTTGTTGACGGCGTTAATGTTAAGGATTATGATCTTACGGCACTTCGCGATATGATCGGCGTTGTGCTTCAAAAGAACATTCTTTTCAGCGGCACGATAGAAGATAATATCCGTTGGGGTAAAAAAGACGCCACGGAAGAGGAAATCGTTCGCGTTTGCAAGGCGGCGCAGGCAGACGGCTTTATCACCGAGCAGCCGGACGGTTATAAAACAAATCTTTCTCAAGGCGGTCTTAATCTTTCGGGCGGTCAAAAGCAAAGGCTTTGCATTGCACGCGCAATGATTAAAAACCCGAAAATCCTTATTCTTGACGATTCCACCAGCGCGGTAGACACTGCAACGGAGGCAAAAATAAGGGAAAGTTTCTATAATGAATTTAAAAACACCACCGTGTTTATAATCGCTCAAAGAATTTCTTCTGTTAAGGATGCGGACGAAATTCTTGTTGTGGACGACGGCGAAATCAAAGGCGTCGGCACTCACGACGAGCTTATTAAAACCAATGAAATTTATCAGGAAATTTATAACACACAGCAGAAAGGGGTGAGCGAATAATGCCAATGGGAGGACCTCCGGGAAAATCGGATTTTAAAAAGCCGAAAAACGCCAAAGAAACATTCGGCAGAATTTTAAAATATATGGGCAAAAGCAAGGCACTGCTTTTGATTGTGTTTCTTTCGCTCGTTCTCGGCACCGTGTGCAGTATCGGCGCGTCATATTGTTTAAAACCTATTCTGAATGATGTGGCGTCTTCAATAAAAGCAGGCAATTTTGCAAGCGAGGGTGTAAAAACCCTTATAAAAAATCTTGCGCGTCTTTCGGCGCTTTATATCGGCGCTTCGCTTTTCACGTTTCTTCAAAGTAAAATAATGGTCAAGGTGGCATATAAAACCACAAACATTTTGCGCAAGGATTTGTTTGACCATATGCAAACTCTGCCGTTGCGCTATTTTGATTCGCAGACTCACGGCGAAATTATGAGCCGCTTCACAAACGATGTTGATAATGTTCAGATGATGCTGGAGCAATCAATGGTTCAGCTTGTTTCATCGGCATTCACTTTTGTTGGAATCGTTGCGATGATGATTGTTTTAAGCCCCGTGCTTTTCGGCTTTGCGCTTATATTCCTTATTATTATGATGATAACGGTTTCAAAAATCGGCAAGCAGTCGCGAAAATATTTCAGGGCACAGCAAAAAAACCTCGGCACAATGAACGGTAATATCGAGGAATCGATTGAGGGCATGAAAGTTATTAAAGTCTTCAACCACGAAAATCAGGCAATTGCCGATTTTGCCGAAACAAACGAAAATTTCCGCAAGGCGGCAACGAATGCAAACTTTTTCTCTGGCATTATGGGTCCGTGCTCAACGGGTATCAACAATGCCAGCTATGCAACAATTGCCCTTGTGGGCGGTATTCTTGCTCTTTCGGGAAGTCTTGATATCGGCACATTTTTCACGTTCCTCAGCTATTCAAAGCAGTTCACTCAGCCGATAAATCAAATTGCAAACCAAATGAACACCGTTTTTTCCGCTCTTGCAGGTGCGGAGCGTGTGTTTGAAATTATGGATATGGAGCCGGAGATTGACGAGGGTACCGTTACCCTTGAGGAAAAACTTGAAAACGGCGAAAGAAAGCTCTTTTGGAACGACGGCGGCAAAATCACTCCGGTTGAGGGTAATGTTGTTTTTGACAGTGTTGATTTTTCCTATGTTCCCGAAAAGCCTGTGCTTAAGGATGTTTCTCTTTATGCAAAGCACGGTCAAAAAATCGCCTTTGTAGGTTCCACCGGCGCGGGCAAAACAACCATTACAAACCTTATAAACAGATTTTATGATATTCAGTGCGGCACGATAACATATGACGGCATTGATATTAAGCGAATTAAAAAGGACGATTTGCGCCGCACGCTTTCAATTGTGCTTCAGGACACGCATTTATTTACCGGCACGGTTATGGATAATATCCGCTACGGCAGGCTTGAAGCCACGGATGAAGAATGCATAGAAGCTGCAAAGCTTGCTTCAGCCCATTCGTTTATTAGGCGTTTGCCGGATGGTTATAACACACAAATCAGCGGCGACGGCGATAATCTTTCGCAAGGTCAGCGTCAACTTCTTGCAATTGCAAGAGCCGCGGTTGCAAAACCCGTTGTGCTGATTTTGGACGAGGCAACATCTTCGGTAGATACCAGAACGGAGCTTCATATCGAACACGGTATGGATAGGCTTATGATGGGCAGAACGGTGTTTGTTATTGCCCACAGGCTTTCAACTGTTCGCAATTCAAATGCCATTATGGTGCTTGAAAACGGTGAAATTACCGAGCGCGGCGATCACGAGGATTTGCTGCAGCTTAAAGGCAGATATTATGAGCTTTGCACGGGGAAAGCACAGCTCACCTGATTTTATAAGCTAAGTAATATACCTCGAAATGCCAAAAAAGTGCATAAAAAAGCTAATAACAGAATAATTGTAACTGTTGTGTAATAAACATTTTAATAATTTGTTAAAAGTTTTTTTGAAAAACCCTTTACAATTCTTGGTTTTAATGATATAATGCATATGAATTGTAAATGAGAAATTTTATCTCAAAAAAATTTATGAGGTGTTTATTATGAAAAAGAAGTTATTGGCAGTAGTTATTTCTGTTATCGCTGCAATTTCCGTATGCACAGCATTTGCGGTTCCGGCTATGGCTGCAATCAATGTTTACAGCCCTCAGGGTGTTGCAATCATTTGCTCAATCAGCGATCCTCTTGTAAATAAAAAGCCTTCAAATCAGATTACCGGCGTTCAAAAAGAGCCTGGCTCCAAAGTTGTTACTTTCACATATACCGGCTCTTCCAAGCTTCTCGGTTGGAGTTTTGTAAACGGCGCAGGTCAGGAAGTTTCTCTTTCTGCTCTTGCAGACAGTTGCAAGATTATCAGCCAAGATGGCAATACGCTTGTTGTAGAACTTACAAACCTTGATACATTCCAGTCTCCCGACGGATATACGGTTAATGCTAATGTTGAGGTTAAGAGTGGCGAGTCCGAATCCACAACCGGCAAGAAGGACAGCTCTTCTAAGTCTCCCAGCACAGGCGCAGTTTCAATCGCAGCAGCTTCAGTTGCAGCAGCAGGTGCAGGCGTTGCAGTTATCGCTCTTGCAAAGAAAAAAGACGCTGAATAATTTTTAATAACGATTTTCAAAAAACCTGTTTCCCCCGGGCAACAGGTTTTTTTACTGTGTGCGGCGGGTTAAAGCCTGCCGCCGTAAAATTTGCTTCACTATATCGGCGGTGATATTATGAATGAAAAAGATATAAATAACAGTCAAATGCCGGAAAATTCGAATTGCTACGGCGAAAAAAAGAATAATAAAAACAAGGCAAGAACGGTTTTACTTATTGTTGCCGTAATTATTTTTGTTTGTGCGTGTGTTTATATTGGATTCTATCTTTATAATGTTAAATCGGCGGAAAACGAAACCACTTCAGCTTCGCAAACAACGCAATCGGCAGCAACGGGTGCGCTTGCGGAAAATCCTGTTGATTTTGCCACCCTTCAATCGCAAAACAGCGAAATTTATGCCTGGATTAAGATAGACGACACTGAGGTTGATTATCCTATTGTGCAAAGCGGTAGCGACGATGACTTTTATTTGCGCCACAGCGCGTTTGATAAGAAATATCTTTCAAGCGGCGCAATTTACACTCAGGGTGTTAATCGCACCGATTTTTCCGACCCGATAACGGTTATTTACGGTCATAACGGCTACAAGGAAACAATGTTCACAACTCTTCATAATTTTGAGGATTCGGATTTTTTTGATTCACACGAATATTTTTATATCTATATGCCGCAGCGTAAGCTTACTTATCAAATTATTTCCGCGTTTAAGTATGACGACAGACATATAATGAATTCGTTCAATTTTTACGATGAAAATGATTTATCGAATTTTCAGGCGGAAATTACCAATCCTTCTTCCGCTTTAAAAAATGTTCGCACAAATCTTGATACAACTATTGATAAAGACAGTAAGATTGTGGTATTATCTACTTGCATTACGAATCAGAAAAGCAACAGATTCCTTGTTTGTGGGGTACTTGTAAAAGATGAGAAAACAAATTGATCCAAATTTATCCGGCAGTGCAGACGAACTTTTTCTTATGGGTGCACAGGAAGCACTTTTGGCAGAGTCTCACGAAAGTGGAGAGCCTTTTCAAATTAAAGAGGGCGAAACGGCGGAAACCGGTGTTTCATCCGCTTCCGATGATTTTCTTGCCAGTGGGCAGTATCACCATCATCACCACAGCTCGTCGAGCTCTCACAGTCATCATTCGTCGCACGGAAGTCATAATCATTCGTCGCACGGCAGCCATCATCACCACCGTCACGGGCACCATCATTCCAAAAGCAAAATTCCCGTTTGGGCACGGATTCTTATAATAATCCTTGCAATTATTTTTGCTGCGGTTGCCATTATCGGCGGCACTTATTTGGGACTTCGCGAAAAAGGGCAAAATGATCTTGTTGTTGAGCAAGCAAATCCCAAATATGAGGAAATCGTTGAATATAACGGTCACACATATATATTTGATAAAAATAAAGTTGCCTTTGCATTTATAGGGGTAGACAGCGAAAAAGTAGGCAAAAATGATGGGCTTATAGGCACATCCGGTCAGGCAGATACCGATATGGTTGCCGTTATTGACACTGCTACCGGCAAGGTAAGCATTATAACAGTGCCGCGTGACACAATGGTTGATATTGACCTTTATTCGACGGACGGTAAATTCCTGCGCACGGAAAATATGCAAGTTTGCCTTTCGTACGCTTACGGCGACGGCGCAGAATCCTCTTGCAAAAACACCACAACGGCACTCAGCAGAATTCTTGCCAATGTGCCGATTGAAAAATATTTTGTGCTCGATTTAAAGGGCATTGCTCCGCTCAACGATGCAATCGGCGGCGTAACGGTGCAGTCGCTTTATGATTTCCCTGATCAGAAAATCAAAAAGGGCGACACGGTAACTATTATGGGCGATTTTGCCGAAACCTATGTTCGCAAAAGAGATACAAACACGATTAACGCTTCGCTCAACAGAACCGCGCGCCAGTCGCAATATATCAAGGCGTATGCCGAGCAACTCAGAAAAGCCGTAACAAGCGATTTTTCAACCGTTTCGGAATTGTATAACACGGCTTCAAAATACAGCCAAACGAATATATCGCTTAGCGATGTAACATATCTTGCTTCCGTTGTGCTTCAGCACGGAGTAACGGAGGTTAATCAATACACGATAGACGGCGAAATGAAAGCCTCGTCCGAGGTTTCGGAGGATATTTTTGCCGAATATTATGCAGACAGCGATTCCGTTATGGAAATTGTGCTGAATTGCTTCTATCAGCAGGTTAGTTAATGTTGCCGCTTGCGGCTTAAATTCCGGTCTTCATTGCTGCAGAAGGCTGCGAATAATATATGCAGCAGAAAGGGCTAATTGATGAACAGCGAATTAAAAAGAGAACTCTCCGTTTATGCCACTCAAATCAGGCTCGGTGTAATCGAGGGCACATATAATGCAAAAGCGGGTCATCCGGGCGGAAGTCTTTCCGCAGCAGATGTTTTGGCTTATCTTTACGGAGTGGAAATGAAATATGACCCCAAAAATCCCAAAATGGAAAATAGGGACAGATTGGTTCTTTCAAAGGGTCATGCTGCACCTGCTCTTTATAGCGCACTTGCATATAAAGGTTTTTTCCCTGTTGAGGATTTAAAAACTCTGCGCCACATAGGCTCTTATCTTCAGGGTCATCCGAATATGAACACAGTTCCCGGTGTTGATATGAGCACCGGCTCTCTCGGTCAGGGCATAAGTGCCGCCTGCGGTATGGCAAAGGGTGCAAAAATGCTCGGCAAAAACGATGTCAGAGTTTACACTATTCTCGGTGACGGTGAAATTGAAGAGGGTCAGGCTTGGGAGGCTATGATGTTTGCCTCTCAGTATCAGCTTGATAATCTTTGCGTTATTATTGATGTAAACGGTTTGCAGATAGACGGCAAGTGCAGCGATGTTATGAGCGCAGAGCCGATTGATGAAAAGATAAAGGCTTTCGGCTTTGATTGCATCACGATAGATGGTAATGATTTTGATGAGCTTGAAAAAGCGTTTAATGTGTTTCACGGCAGCACAAAGCCTTTTGCAGTTATTATGAAAACCGTTAAGGGCAAGGGCGTTTCTTATATGGAAAATGCTGTTGATTGGCACGGCAAAGCGCCCAACACCGAGGAATATGAAATTGCGATGGCAGAGCTTAATGAAGCTCTTGCAGAATTGGAGGCGTAAGATATGGCAGAGGTTAAATGTGTTGCAACAAGAGAAAGTTATGGTAATGCTTTAAAAGAGCTTGCGCAAAACGGCGCGGATAATCTTGTTGTTCTTGATGCCGATCTTTCGGCAGCCACCAAAACGGCAATTTTTAAAAATGCTTTTCCGGATCGCCACATCAATTGCGGCATTGCGGAATCAAATATGATGAGTGTTGCTGCAGGTCTCAGCACAATGGGTTTTGTTCCTTTTGCTTCAAGCTTTGCAATGTTTGCCGCAGGCAGGGCTTTTGAGCAAATCAGAAACTCTGTGGGCTATCCTCATCTTAATGTTAAAATCGGCGCTACTCATGCCGGCATTTCCGTCGGCGAGGACGGCGCGTCCCACCAGTGCTGCGAGGATTTTGGGCTTATGCGTTCAATTCCGGGCATGGTTGTTATTTGCCCTGCGGACGATGTTGAAGCAAGGCAGGCTGTTATTGCGGCCTATCATTACAACGGGCCCGTTTATCTTCGCTTCGGCAGGCTTGCAGTTCCCGTTTTCCACAACGATGATTACAAATTTGAAATCGGAAAAGGGGAGCTTGTCAAAGAAGGAAACGATGTAACGATTATTGCAAACGGTCTTATGGTTGCAGAGGCAATAAATGCTGCAGATGAACTTAAAGCTCAGGGCGTTGATGCCGAGGTTATCAATATTGCCACAATCAAGCCGCTTGATACGGAGCTTGTTGTTAAATCGGCAAAGAAAACAGGCAAGGTTATCACGGTTGAGGAGCATAATGTTATCGGTGGTCTCGGTGAGGCTGTTTGCTCCGCTCTTTCGGAAAATTGCCCCACTCCGGTTAAGCGTATCGGAATTAACGATGTATTCGGTCACAGCGGTCCGGCAAAGGATTTGCTTAAGCAATTCGGTCTTTCTGCCGAAAATATTGTTAAAGAAACAAAAGAATTCCTCGGCAAATAATTTGTATAAAATTTTTAAAGTCCTGCAAGTATTATCTCTTGCAGGGCTTTATTTTTGCACAAAACACATAAATATAACGCAAATTTGATAATCGGCAAAAAATATTGCGCAAATTCGGCATAACAATCATATGAAATTGATATTCAAATCGCATAATATCTGATAAGGAGATGATTGCGTGAAAGAAAAATTCAATTCATTCATTAAAAAGCATGCCGAGATTTGGAAGTTTATCAAATTCACATTCACAGGGGCAAGCACATCTGTGCTGGAGCTTGCCGTGTTTGCACTTTTGCAATATGTGGTGTTCAAAAATCTTAACAGTGTGCCGGTAACGGATAATGCAGTGCTTTCGTTTTTGAAAATTGAATATAAGGGCTACTTGTATTCTTATTCGATTTCTGCTATCATCGGATATGCGGCGGCATATATTATGAATCGCAAGCTGACTTTTAAAGCAGATGTTAATCCCGTGTTTTCAACGGTTACCTATGCAATTATGGTTGCCTGCACAATAGCTTTTAACACCTGGTTCGGAGCATTTCTCGGCACGCTTGTTAAAAACAGCGGCTGCGATAATTTTATTGTAGAAATGCTCACCAAACTTGTGGTTATGACGGTTCCGACTCTGTGGACCTATCCTCTCAGCAGATTTGTCATCCACAGGCGCAAAAAACCACAGCCGCAAATAATGCCAACGGAAACGGCGTAAAACGGAGGAATTGCAATGGTTATTGCAACCGATCTTGACGGCACTTTAATAGCAAGCGACACTTCGGTTTCAAATCAAAATCTTGAGGCAATCAAGCGGCTTTCAAACCGCGGGGCAAGCATTGTGCTTGTTACGGGCAGAACTTTTTATGAAATTTTACCACAGCTTATCAAATGCCCTTGTATTGATTATTTCGTTTATTCAAACGGCGCCTGCATTTACAAGCAAGGGAGCGGGCTTGCTTTTTCAAGCTGCCTGCCCAGTGATGCGGCACTCGCAATTTATGATATATTTAATTCATATAAAACCTTTATTGAGCTTTACACTCACGGCAAACCTCTTGTTGATAAATCAAAATTCTGCGATTTCGGGTTTGATTATTATAAAATATCTTCCGAATTTTTGCCGGAACTCAAAAGAAGCCGTATCCCGGTCGGCGATTTAAATGCCGAAATGAAAAAAAATGCAGCCGATATTGAAATGTTTGATGTGTTTTTTGCCGATGCGCGGGAACGCATTGAATGCCGCAGGCGAATTGAAGCGGAATTTCCCGAATTTGAAATCACTACCTCACTGGATAATAATTTGGAGGTTATGAACCGCGGCATAAATAAGGGCACAGGAATTAAAAAGCTGTGTGAAATCGCTGAATATGATGTTGATGATATTGTTGCTTTCGGCGACAGTAAAAATGATATCACAATGTTTAAGGCGGTTAAAAATTGCTATGCGGTTGCAAATGCCTGCCCTGAGCTTAAAGAAATAAGCAAGGGCATTGCCTGCAGCAACGACGATAATATTATGCCGTGGGCTGAAAATAAATTTTACGGAAGTAAGTAGTATGGATGCTGTTCATTTTTTAAATACCGGTCATTCCGATTGCATTATTATAGAAAGCTGCGGCAGGTATGCCATGGTTGATGCAGCGGAGGATACGGAATACCCTGCCGATATGCCATGGCTTAAAGCCAAGGGCTATGAACAAGATGTTTGTGATTATCTGCTGAAAAACTGTGCGGATGAAAACGGCAGGGTGATTCTTGAATTTGTGGTTGGAACGCACGCCCATTCGGATCATATCGGCGGGTTTGATACGGTTATTTCCAATCCTGCGATAACGGTTAAACTGGCTTATTTAAAGCCTTACAGCGATGCTTTTACAAATCTTTACGAACGCACGCGCTGGGATAACGATATAGTTTATGCTCAAATGAAAACCGCGCTCGAAGCAAAAAATGTGCCGATTGTCGAAAGCTTTGAGGGCGAAAAAACAACTCTCGGTAATTTTGAAATCACATTTTTTAATGGCAGCAGAGCAAAAAACGCACACAAAGGCGGCGAAAATACAAACTCGGTTGTTATGTTGCTTGAGGCGCACGGAAAAAGAGCGGTGCTTGCCGGCGATTTGAATTATCGCTTTGGAGCCGAAAAGAAAATATCGGTAAAAATCGGAAGGGTGGATTTGCTTAAGGTTGCCCATCACGGCTATTCCAGATCCTCCACGGCTGCTTGGCTTAAAAATCTTTCGCCGCAAACAGATGTTATTTGCAACGAAAGGCGCGCTGTTCATCCCACTGTTATACACAGGCTGAAAAAATATACCGGTGCAGAAATTTATACCACAGTCGATTGCGGCGGCGTTAAGGCGATTTTTACGCCCGATAAAATTGAAATGCAAAGTAATATAATGTAAAAAACAAAAGTGAACTACCATAAGTTGTGCAGACAGTACAATCTGGGGCAGTTCACTTTCATATTTTGAGATTATTATTCAAGATAAAGCGTTATTTTGCCGCTTTCAAGCGTCTTTTTCATATCTATAACGCGCTGGTTTTCCGAACCGCGGAATTTAAGCATTATGTTTTTCAGTTCCTTTTTGAATTTGCCGTCCACCAAAACATCAATGTATTTCAGCATTTCCTTTGCAGTCGGTGTGGCGGCTCTGCTTTCGGCTTCTTCTGTCAGCTGCTCAAGCGTAAATCCTGTGTAGCACCAAATGCTTTTTTGCGGAAATCGCTCTTTAAAATCCTTTATCAGCAAAAGCAAGCCCTCTTGATTTTCGGGTTCAAACGGTTCTCCGCCCAGCAGGGATAAACCGGCTATCCACGGCGGTGCACAGGAGGATAAAATAAATTCTTCGGTTTCCGCGCTCCAAGGTTTGCCGTATTCGAAATCCCAAGCGATTTCGTTAAAGCAATCGGGGCAGTGGTGGCGGCAGCCAGAAACAAAAACAGAGGTACGCACGCCCTCGCCGTTTGCAATATCATTTGTTTTAATTTCGGCAATGTTCATTTTATCACCATAGCCTTTCGGATTAAAGTGTGTTTTAATGCAACCGTGCGTGTAACAAAATTGATAAAACGCATTCGGTTCATTACCGCTCAATTGCGGCATTATGCCAAAGCGGCGGGGCATTTCGCTCCGCCGCAATTTTATTTTTGCAGTTTTATTACAGGTGAAGAACTCTGTCCTTAATCTCCTGTGTTCTGCCCTGGTTCCAAAACTGTGTGCCTATATAGCCGCAGGTACGGCGCGCAACATTAAGCTTGTTTTGATCCTCGTTACCGCAGTTTGGGCATTTCCAAACAAGCTTGCCCTCTTCCTCAACGATTTTGATTTCGCCGTCATATCCGCAAACCTGGCAATAATCGCTTTTTGTGTTAAGCTCGGCATACATAATATGATTGTAAATATATTGCATAACGGATAAAACGGCGGGAATGTTGTCCTGCATGTTCGGCACCTCAACATAACTGATGGCGCCGCCGGGCGAAAGCTTTTGAAATTCCGCTTCAAATTCAAGCTTTTTGAAAGCGTCAATCTTTTCGGAAACATGCACATGATAGCTGTTTGTGATATAGTTTTTATCCGTAACGCCGGAGATTTTTCCGAAGCGTTTTTGCAGGCACTTGGCGAATTTGTAGGTTGTGGATTCGAGCGGAGTGCCGTAAACCGAAAAATCAATGTTCTCCTGCTTTTTCCAGGTGTTGCATGCGTCGTTAAGCTTTTGCATAACGGCAATTGCAAAGTCTTTTGCGTCTGGGTCGGTGTGGCTTTTACCCGTCATGTATTTAACGCATTCGTAAAGACCGGCATAGCCGAGAGAAATTGTAGAATAACCGCCGAAAAGCAATTTATCAATTTTTTCGCCTTTTTTAAGCCTTGCAAGCGCACCGTATTGCCAAAGAATAGGAGCAACATCACTCGGCGTGCCGAGCAATCTGTTGTGGCGGCACATCAATGCGCGATAGCAAAGTTCGAGCCTTTCGTCAAATATTTTCCAGAATTTTGTCATATCTCCGCCGGAGGAGCAAGCAATGTCAACCAGGTTAAGCGTAACAACGCCTTGGTTGAATCTGCCGTAATATTTGCCCTTTCCTGTTTTCGGATCAACATACGGAGTAAGGAAAGAACGGCAGCCCATGCAGGTGTAAACGGCGGAATTGCCGTTTTTGTCGATTTTAAGCTCTCTCATTTTCTTTGCGGAAATGTAGTCGGGCACCATGCGCTTTGCCGTGCATTTTGCAGCAAGGCAGGTAACATCCCAATATTTTGAGCCTTCTGTTATATTATCCTCGTCAAGCACATAAATAAGCTTAGGGAATGCCGGGGTAATCCAAACGCCGCTTTCGTTTTTAACGCCCTGAATTCTTTGGCGTAAAACCTCTTCAATAATAAGCTTAAGATCGTCCCTCGTTTGTCCCTCGGGCACTTCGTCAAGATACATAAATACAGTAACGAAAGGCGCCTGACCGTTCGTTGTCATCAGCGTGATAACCTGATACTGTATCATTTGAACGCCGCGGTTGATTTCATCCTTAACGCGTACCTCGGTGATTTTGTTGATTTGTTCGTCCGTAGGCTCAATGCCCGCCGCTTCAAGTTCAGCCTTAACATCTTTTCTGAATTTCTTTCTGCTTAAATCAACAAAAGGTGCAAGGTGAGAAAGGCTGATGCTTTGACCGCCGTATTGGCTGGATGCAATCTGCGCAATAATTTGCGTTGCAATGTTGCAGGCTGTTGAAAACGAATGGGGTTTTTCAATCATTGTGCCGCTGATAACCGTGCCGTTTTGCAGCATATCCTCAAGATTGATAAGGTCGCAGTTGTGCATATGCTGTGCAAAATAATCGGCGTCGTGAAAGTGGATTATGCCTTTTTCGTGTGCCTCAACAATATCCTGCGGCAAAAGAATTCTTTTTGTGAGGTCTTTAGACACCTCGCCTGCCATGTAATCGCGCTGAACGCTGTTTACAGTGGGGTTTTTGTTTGAATTTTCTTGCTTAACCTCTTCGTTATTGCATTCGATAAGAGTAAGAATTTGCTCATCTGTTGTGTTGGATTTGCGAATAAGGGAGCGGTTGTAGCGATATTTAACATATCTTTTCGCCACTTCAAATGCGCCCTGAGCCATAATTTGATTTTCAACAATATCCTGAATTTCCTCAACGGAAAGGGCACGCGCCGCTTTTTTTATTTTAAACTCAACATATTCGGCAATATCGCCGATTTGTGAAGCCGTAAGTTCTTCTTTTTCGCAGGCTGCATTCGCCTTTGTAACGGCTGCTATGATTTTATCGAGGTCGAATTCCGCCTCGGAGCCGTTTCTCTTGATAATTTTCATTATTTTTACTCCCCTTTAATTCGGTAACAAAATCCGGATAAATGTTACAAAAATATTACATCGTTTGTTTACTGCCTTTACATAATATCAAAATCCTATGTGTCTGTCAATACTAAAATCAGAAAAAATACAATATCTTGTGTTAAGAATTTCAAATAATAAAAAAATAAACGATATGTAGATTTTTGCGTTAATCGAATTTTTCTGCCGGATTTGGCGGAATTTGCCGCCGTTGCGCAGTGTTTTCGCTTATTTTTATGTTAAAATATTACATTTTAGCCAGTACAAAAAGTATAATGTTGTTTTGCCTCATTTTCGCTTTTTCGTGTTTGAACGGTGAAGTGATTTTATGCCGAAGCCGCAGATGTAATACTCCGTTTCGGCGGTTTGCCGCTGCAACGCTTTAAGCGGCAAACCGCAGTCAAATCATTTAGGCGTTGACAAAATATTTGCCGTTGTATATAATAGGTATAACTTAATAAGTCAGGGGTGCCGAACGGCTGAGATTATACCCTTCGACCTGTGCATTAGTATGGACAGCGGAGACATCATTTTGTTCTATACCCCGCTGCATTGCGGGGTTTTTCTTTTGGCTTACTAAGAAATATTATGAAAGGAAGTATTTGTTATGAAAGCAAGTGTGGCTATTCAAGTTTTGCCGGCTGTGCAGGATGAGGACGAGCTTATTCGTATTGTTGACGAGGTTATCGCCTACATCAAAAGCACTGGCTTAAACTGCTATGTAGGCCCGTTTGAAACAACCATTGAGGGTGAAAGCTATGATCAGCTTATGGAGATTGTTGCAAATTGCCAAAAGGTTGCCGTCAAAGCAGGCTGTGCAAGCGTAAGCGCATACATTAAGGTGGTTTATAACCCCGAGGGCGAGGTACTTACCATTGACAAAAAAGTTTCAAAGCATCACCAATAAAGTTGCGCCGCTTATCGCGGTGGCGGTAATAGTTTTAATTTGGTATATCTGCTCAGACAGGGAAGTGGTGCCGGCATATATGCTGCCGTCGCCATACGCTGTGGTAAAAGCGTTTGTTGATAACTTTTCGGTTATGATGAAGCAGGCGGCAGTCACTTTGCAGGAGGCTTGCTACGGTCTTTTGATAGGCGTTGCGCTTGCATTTGTTGTTGCCGTATTGATGGACAGATTTGCTTTTCTTTATAAAGCAATTTATCCCATTCTTGTTATCACGCAAACAATTCCCACCATTGCCATTGCACCGCTTTTGGTGCTGTGGATGGGTTTCGGAATGGCTCCCAAGATAACGCTTGTTGTTATCACCACATTTTTCCCGATAGCCGTGGGTTTGCTCGGTGGCTTTGAGGGGGCAGACGGCGATGCGATAAATCTTATGCGTGCAATGGGCGCAAACAGATATCGGATTTTCAAATATGTTAAGCTGCCGAACGCAATGCCATCGTTTTTTTCCGGGCTCAAGGTTTCGGCTTCCTATGCCGTTGTGGGCGCGGTTATTTCCGAATGGCTCGGCGGTTTTGAGGGTCTCGGCGTTTATATGACGAGGGTAAAAAAAGCATATGCATTTGATAAAATGTTTGCGGTTATAGTTTTTATTTCTGTAATCAGCCTGTTGCTTATGGGGCTTGTCAACCTGCTTGAAAGGGCGGCAACCCCGTGGAAGCACGCCAAAAACAAATAATTATCCGTGTTCACGGGAAAGGTACTATATAATGAAAAAGAATATTAAAAAGGCTTTTGCCGTTTTTTTGGCAGTCTCTTTGGTTTTCAGTCTTGCCGCTTGCAGCAAAACAGGCAGCGATTCGGGCGATGATAAAGAAAAAACAAAAATAACGGTTTGCCTTGATTGGACCCCAAACACAAACCATACCGGTATGTATGTGGCTCTTGCAAAGGGCTATTATGAAGAAGCTGGTCTTGATGTTTCAATTGTTCAGCCTCCCGAAAACGGTGCAACGGAAGCTTGCTCCGCAGGTCAGGCACAGTTTGCAATTGATGCACAGGACACTTTGGCGGCAGGTTTCACTTCGGATACACCGATGCAGGTAACTGCCGTTGCCGCGCTTATTCAGCACAACACCTCAGGTATTATTTCCTCAAATGGTCAGGGTATGGACACTCCCAAGGGTCTTGAGGGTAAAACATATCTCACCTGGGATTCTCCGATTGAGCTTGCAATGATGCAGAATGTTGTTGAAAAAGACGGCGGCGATTGGAGCAAGGTAACAAGAATTCCAAACACCGTAACAGATGAAGCTCAGGATGTTAAGCAAAATCCCGACCATGCAATCTGGGTTTTCTACGGCTGGGGCGGCATAAATGCCGAGGTAAACAATGTTGATGTTGATTTCTTCTATTTTAAGGATCTTAACAGCACATTCGATTATTACACTCCCATTCTTATCGCAAACAACGATTTCCTTAAATCAAATCCGGATGCGGCAAAGGCTTTCCTTGCAGCAACTCAAAGGGGTTATGAATTTGCGATTGAAAATCCCGAAGAAGCCGCTCAGATTTTGATAGACGGCGACGATACCAAATCACTTGTAGGCTCGGAGGAACTTGTTGTTGCCAGCCAAAAATGGCTTTCAACTCAATATGTTGCCGACGCTCAAAAATGGGGCTATATCGACCCTGCAAGATGGGACGGCTTTTACGCTTGGCTTTATGAGCAAAAGCTTATTGATAAAGAGCTTCCGGCAGGCACGGGCTATTCAAACGATTATCTTCAGTAAAAGGCAACTATGGAAATTTTAACAGCGCAAAATATAAGCAAAAGCTTTGGCGAAAAGCGGGTTTTAAGCGATGTTAACATCACGCTTAATAAGGGCGAAATAGTAAGCCTACTCGGTGTCAGCGGTGCGGGCAAAACCACGCTTTTCAATATCCTTTCGGGTATTTACACGGCGGATACAGGCAATGTTTATCTTAACGGCGAGGATATAACGGGCAAACCGGGAAAGGTCAGCTATATGCTGCAAAAGGATTTGCTTTTTCCTTATCGCAAGGTGATAGATAATGTGTGCTTGCCGCTCATCATAAACGGCGTAAAGAAAAAAGAGGCGCGCGAAAAGGCGCAGCCGCTTTTTAAGGTGTTCGATATAGAGGGCACGGAGTTTAAATATCCGGATCAACTTTCGGGCGGTATGCGGCAAAGAGCCGCTTTGCTGCGCACTTATCTTTCGTCAAGCGGTGTTGCGCTGCTTGACGAGCCGTTTTCCGCGCTTGACACAATCACGCGCGCCAAAATTCATAAATGGTATCTTGATGTTATGGGGCAGATAGACCTTTCAACCGTGTTTATAACCCACGATATCGATGAGGCAATTATTTTGTCGGACAGAATTTATATCCTCTCCGGCACACCGGGCACAATCGCAAACGAAATTGTTATCGGTGAAAAAAAGCCGAGGCGCGCCGATTTTAATTTAACCGACGAGTTCCTTGCTTATAAACGCGAAATAGTTCGGCTTTTACATATTTAATAATCAAATAAGTTTAAATCGCTTCGGCGCAGAGATTTTCTCTGCGCCGCTTTTTTGTGTATAAATCCCATATACTCTCAATATTATTCATATTACTTGACAAATTGCGGTTTGTATTGTAAATATATAATATGATTGTATTCAGAAAAGAGGAAGTCCGTGAAAAATACAAATAAAGAGCAATGCGAGCGATTGTGGCGGGAATATGAGCCGCAAATACGAAAAATTTGCAATGTTAAATTATATAAGTATCAAAATGAAGTCGACGATACAGTTTCTGATGTGTTTTTGGCACTGTGCAAAAAAATCGAAAAATCCGGTGTTCCCGAAAATCCAAAGCCTTGGCTATATGCCGTGCTGAATAATATTATCAATCAAAGGTTAAGAGATATTTATAAGCATTCGGAATGTGAAACCGAATTTGATTTTGAAAATGTGTGCCTGCCGTTTGAAAAATGCGAAATCGAAGAAAAAATCGAATCCGTTTACAACGAGGAAATACAGGGCAAGCTGAAAACGATTTTGTCGGAAGACGAATATCAAATAATTAAATACATCTATTTTAACAGGCTTAAACTAAAAGAAATTGCGGTTTTAACAGGATCCACAGAATCGGCTGTTAAGCAAAAGCACTACCGCATTTGCAATAAACTGAGAAAAATAATAAAAAATCATGATGAAATTTGCTGAAAAGCGTTACCTTTTTATTCCAAAAAGCAACTTATTATATGAAAGGCGATAATATGGATAATTCAAATTTATTAAATGTTCTGAAATCCGATTCAATGACCTTTACAGTTGCCGAGGTTCGCCACATTATGGACGAAGAACTCGGCAAATCCCCGGAAGAGATGGACACGGAATTGATTGATATATGCGCGGAAATTCTTGATAAAGAATATTCAAAACACAACGCATATGCCGCAGGCGATTCGGCGCCGAAAAAGAAAACCTCAAAAGTGATAAAACTGAAAAAGGTTCTGATTGCCGTTGCCGTTGTTGCGACGGTTTGCGCAATTGCAATTCCCGTGGGTGCAAAATATGTAAGCAATGATGCATCGGATAAAATCGTTCAATTCTTCGGAGATCATTTTAAAGTTGATTTGCGCGGCGAAAAAGATGATTCGCAATACAAATCACTCGAAGGAGTTGATATTGAAAAAGAATTAACGAATGCCGGCTTTTGCGATGTTAAATTGCCCGAAAAGCTGTTGAACGGCCAAATTCAAAAAGACGATATCGAAATATCTGAAGATGAATATTATTTGTCAACATCGATAAATTTTCTTACGCCCGAAAATGTTGACGCAAATATAATCATTTGCAAGCATAAAACCGAATTAACCACGGATCTTCTTTATGAGTTTCAACTCGGTCCGCAGTTTGATTCGGCAAAGCAAATCGATATCGGAAATATGAAAGTGCTTGTTTTTTCGGGAAAAGATCAAATTTTGGTTAATTACACCGATTTTGAAAATAATACCGAGTATATAGTAAGTATGCTCGATTGCGGCGATATGGATTATGCCATGGAAGTTGCAGAAACCGTAAAAGAATAGGAAATTTAAATGAAATCAATAAAAAGGATTTTTATTGTCGCAATTTTAATTCTAATCTGCTTGGCTCCTAAAACTGCTTTTGCTTCCGATACTGTTGATTGGAAAGACATATACCTGTCTGATGAAGAAATCGATTATATTTTGAATATTTCATCAGATGATGAGACGGAAACATATGCCTCAGGCTTGATAATAAGGGGGTCATTTTCTGCCTCTAAAAAGGGAAGTTCGATTGCTATAATAGGAAATACATATTGCACAAGCGATGTTGTTAAATGCGGATTTTCAAAAATTGTGATAAAACAAAGAAAAAATGCTAATTCATCTTGGCGTAATTATAAAAGTTACAGTGATTTATATACAAATTCAAACAAATATGCTTTGTCAAAGAGTATAGAACTTCCTAAAGGGTATCAATATCAAATTGTAGCTACGCATTATGCTAAGAAAAATGCATTTTCAACCCAAAAGATAGATTCTTATTCTGAAATTCTATCAATTTAAAATCATCATTATATTAAGGGAGTTTAATTATAAAAAATAAAAGAAGTATAGCAGCGGCTATTTTAATGTTTGTATTTATGTTGTCGCTCTGTGGAACTGCATATGCAAGTTCATATAAAACAACTGTGAAGTTTAAAAATCCGTATTCCGGAGTTTGCAGAAGCTATGATGGGAATAATATTAGATATTCTGCAACAATGAAAAGCAGCAAAGCGAATGACAGTGGAACCTATGTTGTCGTATTGGAACGAGGTTCGGGTGTTTGGGCTTTTGAAGTTGGCAGAAAAACATTGAAACGCGTTGGGTATGGCAAAGCAGAATGGTCGAATGTAGGGAAAGGTGAATATAGGGTTTCATTTGAAAAATCAAAAGACGGTGTAACTTTATCAAGCAATAATGTTTGCATTGAAAACTATTAAAGGTGAAAAATATGACAATATTACGTGGCGGCATACTTGAACTTGAAATAGCTGTTTTAGCGGTTTATGCGATTGTTATGATATTCAAAAAAGTGCCTGTGCAAAAATTTTTTATGAATCTGGCGTTTGGGGTTTATTTGGCATTTATAATCGCAATGTGCTTTTTCCCAATAAAAATTACGCCCTACGGCGAGGATGTTGCCAATAATTTAATCCCTTTCAAAAGTATTGTGCAAAGCTTCAGCGAATCTTTTGCCGAGCATACTCCGTATGGTTTGGTGAGCGTTTTCGGTAATTTTGCAATGCTTATGCCGCTTGGTGTGTTTTTTCATTATTATATTAAGGATTATAAAATGCGCTTTATTGGCATAGTGCTTTTTTCTGCCTGTATTGAGCTTGTGCAATTTATAATCGGTCTTCTGATAGGGTATAACTATCGCTGTGTCGATATAGACGATGTGATTTTAAATTCGCTCGGCGGAATAATTGCTTTGCTTCTCTTTGAGGGATTATTAAAGCAAGTGAAAAATCGTAAAAAAGCCCAATAAAAGCAATCGAATAAAAAGCAAACTAAAAGGTCGGCAATACTTTCGTATTGCCGACCTTTGCCGTATATCGGTTATATTCAATTAAGCGTTGATAGCTTCCTGAACGGCAACAGCGCAAGCAACCGTTGCGCCAACCATCGGGTTGTTACCCATGCCGATAAGCCCCATCATTTCAACGTGAGCCGGAACGGATGAAGAGCCTGCGAACTGAGCGTCGCTGTGCATTCTACCCATGGTATCGGTCATGCCGTAAGAAGCGGGACCTGCTGCCATGTTATCCGGGTGAAGGGTGCGGCCTGTGCCGCCGCCGGAAGCAACTGAAAAGTATTTCTTGCCTGCTTCAAGGCGTTCTTTTTTGTATGTGCCTGCAACGGGATGCTGGAAGCGAGTGGGGTTGGTGGAGTTACCTGTGATGGAAACATCAACATTTTCTTTCCACATGATTGCAACGCCCTCGGTAACATCGTTTGCACCGTAGCAGTTAACCTTTGCGCGAAGTCCGTCGGAATAAGCCTTGCGGAATACTTCCTTAACCTCGCCGGTGTAATAATCCATTTCGGTTTCGATATATGTGAAGCCGTTGATTCTTGCAATGATTTGAGCTGCGTCTTTGCCGAGACCGTTAAGAATAACTCTTAAAGGAGTTTTTCTAACCTTGTTTGCCTTTTCGGCAATACCGATAGCACCCTCTGCGGCCGCAAAGCTTTCGTGACCTGCAAGGAATGCAAAGCATTCTGTGTTTTCTTCAAGAAGCATTTTGCCGAGGTTACCGTGACCGAGACCTACTTTTCTTTGGTCTGCAACGGAACCGGGGATGCAGAAGGACTGAAGACCTTCGCCGATAGCGGCAGCAGCTTCAGCAGCGGATTTAACGCCTTTTTTGATTGCGATTGCGCAGCCTACGGTGTATGCCCACTTTGCGTTTTCAAAGCAGATTGGCTGAATGCCTTCAACAATTTTGTAAGGGTCAAAGCCCTTAGCCTGGCAGATTTCTCTGCATTCTTCGATAGATTTAATATCGTATTGAGCAAGAACCTCAAGGATTTGCTTTTCTCTTCTCTCGTATGATTCAAATAAAGCCATTATTCTTCTCCTCCTTATTCTTTTCTCGGGTCGATAAGCTTAACGGCGTCTGCAACTCTGCCGTATTGGCCCTGAGCCTTTTCAAATGCCGTGTTAGCGTCGTCGCCTGCTTTGATGAAGTCCATCATCTTGCCGAAGTTTACAAACTTGTAGCCGATGATTTCGTTATCTGCATCAAGAGCAAGCTTGGTTACATAGCCGTCTGTCATCTCAAGATAACGGGGTCCCTTTGCAAGAGTGCCGTACATTGTGCCGACCTGAGAACGAAGACCTTTGCCGAGGTCCTCAAGACCTGCACCGATTGCAAGACCGTCATCGGAAAATGCACTCTGAGAGCGACCGTAAACGATTTGGAGGAAAAGCTCTCTCATTGCGGTATTGATTGCATCGCAAACAAGGTCTGTATTAAGAGCTTCAAGAATTGTTCTGCCGGGAAGAATTTCGGCAGCCATAGCTGCGGAATGTGTCATGCCCGAGCAACCTACTGTTTCAACAAGAGCTTCCTGAATTACGCCGCCCTTAACATTAAGGCTGAGCTTGCAGCAGCCCTGCTGAGGAGCACACCAGCCCACACCGTGCGTGAAGCCGGAAATGTCTTTGATTTCTTTTGCTTTTACCCATTTTGCTTCCTCCGGAATCGGAGCTGCGCCGTGAGCAACACCCTGAGCAACAGGGCACATTGTTTCAACTTCGCTTGAATAAACCATATTTAATACTCTCCTTCGTACAAACTGATAATTTAATGAATTACCATTGATATTATACCTATTGCCGCGCCGTTCTGCAAGAGCAAGAATGCAAAATTTGTTATATTTTCTTATTTTTTTAATATAGCTTGAATTGTTTTGTGCATATTGGTATAATATTTTTATAAAATCAGTGAATAAAGGAATTGTTTGCCATGAAAATTAAAGAAGGATTTGCAAAAAGAAATATAGCGGGCTCGGAAATTGTTGTGCCCGTGGGAAACAAGGCTTTGGAATTTAACGGAATGATAACCCTGAATGAATCCGGCGGTTTTTTTTGGGATTGTCTTGTTCGCGGCTGCACTAAAGAGCAGCTTTTGAGCAGTGTGCTTGAGGAATATGAGGTAACCGAGCAAAAAGCCTGTGAGGATATCGATAAATTTCTTGATATGCTTCGCGAAAATAAATTGCTTGACGAATAACGGCATTTCGGAAAAAATAAAACAGTAAAAAGGCGACCGACAGAGCTTATGCTCAATCGGTCGCCTTTTTATATGCCTGTTTTAAAATCAATAATCCTCGGGGCGGTAATTTTGCTTTCCCTCGGGAGTGTCGCGATAATATTGGGTAAACGGCTTGAAGCGCGCTTTTTCCTCCCAAATTTCTTTTGCTTTCGGCGCCCATGCCGCCGCATAAGCATCGCATTTTGCGCAAAGTTGCTCCGCACTTTCCTCGCAAATCAAATTGGTTGATTTTGCACCGCTTCGTGCTGCCATTTTGCGCAGTGCCTGCGGATTTTCAAGCATGGGGCAGGGGCGCAGCATATTTTTATTAAATGGTTGCCCCTTGTAATATTCCTTAAAAAGAGGGGAATTTAAGCATTCGATTATTGATTTCTCGCGAATGTTTGAATCGGAATAATGAATGAACACGCAAGGCTCAACATCGCCCTCGGAATTAACATGAAAATAGTTTCTGCCGCCGGCAATACAGCCGCCCACAAATTCGGCGTCGTTTTGAAAATCAACCGTGAATATCGGCTTGCCGTGCTTTGAATCGCGCCTGTCGCGGATTGCACGGTAAACATGTTCCCTCTGCTCGGGAGTGAGCAACAGGGAAGTGTCTGCGTTTGCGCCGACCGGCATATAGTGAAAATACCACATATATTTTGCGCCGGCTTCAATCATTTTATCGTAAAATTCTTCGCTCGTTACTGCGGCGTAGTTTGCCGCAGTGTAGCAAACGGAGGTTCCGAAAAGGCAGCCGTGCTTTTTAAGCATTTTCATAGCGTTCATCGTTGTTTGGTATGCGCCGTCGCCGCGTCTGCCGTCATTCGTTTCTTCGGTGCCCTCTATCGAAAGCGCAAGCCCGAAGTTGCCGCATTCAAGCAGCCGCTCGCAAAATTCATCGTCAATCAGTGTTGCGTTTGTGAATGCCAAAAACATGCAATCGGGGTTTTCTTTTGCAAGGGTGATTATGTCATTCTTTCTGATAAGCGGTTCGCCGCCCGTGAACATAAAAAAGTGAGTTCCGAGTGCCTTGCTTTCGCCCACTATTTTGCGCATTTCATCCATTGTAAGGTTTGATTTGTGACCGTATTCGGCAGCCCAGCAGCCCGTGCATTTTAAATTGCAGGCGGAGGTTGGGTCAAGCAGCACAACCCAGGGAATATTGCATTTTAATTCGTCGCGCTTTTTTCTGAGGGTTGATGTGCCGATAAGACCCAAATCTATGCCGAATGTCAGCACAGCTCTGCGAAGAAAATCGTGGTCTATGTCATCAATACCTTTAAAAAGATATTCGTGCCAAACATTGGTTTCATCCGTAATTATTTCTATCGGCTTTGTGAAGGTGCTTTCCGGATACATTTTGCCCGCAAAAACCTTGCCCAGTTTCACAAGTTTCAGCATATTTCGCTGCGGATTTTTATAGATGTATTTAAAAAGGCTGTTGCCCACAGAGTGAAGCACCATGCTTTTGAATGATGACATTTGTTTTCCCTCGCTCGCCATTCAATAATGTTTGCTTTGATATGCCGCTTACATGCTTTCCGGTGCGGAAATTTTAAGCATTGTAAGAATGTTTTTAATTGTGTCTCTCACGGCAACGCAAAGATAAAGGCGCGCCTGCATAAGACCTTCATCGTCTGCAATAACTCTTTGTGCGTTGTAGAATTTGTGGAAAAGCGTTGCCAGCTCAATAACGAAATGGGTTATTCTTGCCGGGTCGTATGTTTTCGCGGCGGTGATAACCTCGTCCGTCAGTGATGAAAGGTGGCGGATAAGTTCAGTTTCCTCGGGTGAATTTAGAAGGTCAAGCTCCTCATCGGTCGGCGTGCGAAGCGTTATGCCGTTGCTTTGCGCCTTCTTAAGTATGGAGCATATTCTTGCGTGTGCGTATTGCACATAGTAAACGGGGTTCTGGCTTGTTTCCTGTGCTGCCAAATCAAGGTCAAAATCAAAATGCGAATTCGGCTCGCGCAGATTAAAGAAAAATCTTGCCGCGTCTATCGGAATTTCATCCAAAAGCGTTGTAAGTGTTATCGCTTTGCCAGAACGCTTTGAAAGCTTGATTGTTTCGCCGTCTCTTACAAGGCGCACCATTTGCATAATAACGCAGTCAAGTCTGCCCGAATCAATGCCGAGCGCGGAAAGTGCGGCTTTCATTCTCGGCACATAGCCGTGGTGGTCGGCACCCAAAACATCAACCGCTTTGTCGTAGCCGCGGGTAACAAGCTTGTTATAATGATATGCTATATCAGGCACAATATAAGTGGGTATACCGTTTGCGCGGATAAGCACAACATCTTTGTCGTTTCCGAATTCGGAGGCTTTAAACCAAAGTGCGCCGTCTTGCTCGTAGGTTACGCCGAGCTCTTTGAATTTTTCTATGATTTTTGAAACAGAGCCGTCTGCGTGTAGGGTGCTTTCTTTAAACCAATTGTCGTATTTGATTCTGTATTGCAGCAAATCCTTTTCAAGACCTGCAATGTTTTTCGGCAGAGCAAAATCAACAAGCGCCTTGCGCCTTTCTTTGCTTTCTGCCTCAACATATTTATCGCCGTATTCTGCGGCAAAGTTCTTTGCGTGCTCGGTTATATCTGCGCCTTTATAAGCATCCTCGGGCATTTCAATGCCGTCCTTGTATAGCTGAAGATAGCGCACCTCAAGCGAGGTGGCAAATTTTTCGATTTGGTTGCCGGCGTCATTAACATAAAATTCTCGGCTTACATTGTAGCCCGCTTTTTCAAGAACGGAAGCAAGGCAGTCGCCGATTGCGCCGCCGCGTGCGTTGCCTATGTGCATGGGACCGGTGGGATTTGCGGAAACAAATTCCACCAAAACCCTTTTGCCGCCTCCGAAATCGGAACTGCCGTAAGCCTCGCCTTTGTTTATAACATCTTTAACAATTTCGGAATAATATCTTTGCGAAAGGTAAAAATTCAAAAATCCGGGGCCGGCAATTTCAACTTTTTCAAAAAGAGTGCCCTCTAAATCAATGTTATCGGCAATGCTTTGGGCAATCATTCTCGGTGCCTTTTTAAAAGCCTTTGCTCCGGCAAGCGCAATGTTTGATGAAAAATCGCCGTTTGCGCTGTTTGCAGGCTTTTCAATGTTGAACGCGGGCAACGGTTCTGCGGGCAATTCGCCGTTTGCAACGGCTCTGCCGAGTGCGTCCAATATTTTTTCCTTTAATTCCATTTGAGTTTCTTTAACAAGTAGTGACATTTTTTATATGCTCCCGTATATTAAGCTTTGCGGCTTCGTCGTGATACCGCATATTTATTTTTGCAATTATTGTTCGGCTTTTATTTCTTTGGCTTTTTTTGGGCTTCGTGTTTTTGTAAGTTTCATTCGAACCTTGTTTTGCGATGAAACCGAGCCGTTAAAATCAATATCGTATTCAAATTTAAAAAGCCCGTCCTCGGCGTTCGCTTCAATATCCTTGCCGTATATGCCCATAAGTATATTGCCGAAATCAGTGCCGTAGCTGCAAAGGTTGCGCTTTGATTTTTCGATGGTCAGGCAGGCATGATTTGTGCCGGATCTTGTCATCTCAACAAAGCTTCCGTCTTTTTGCACGCGCACGGTCACGCAAACCGTTTCACTCGGATTTTCAAGCTCTTCGTTATATTTGATTATGTAGGCGGTTCCGTCGTCGCGCAAGGTGCCGTATGTTGTTAAATCGGTAACATCCGTATCGCGACCGTATTGCTGGGTGGCCTTAACCTCCACCAAAACCTTATCCGTAATAATCACCGCCTTAGAAATATCATATGCCGAGTTTTCGCTATATTGTATCATATAAAAATAATAAATTCAACAGTAAGCATATTATTTATACCAGTTATTTAACAAATTAGATAGTGACAAATGCTTTGCAAGATGTTATAATACTTTATCGAACCGGTAAATATGTAAAAAACAGGAGTTTTCAAATATGGAACTTATCGAAGCTTACAGACTTGTGGATAAATATCTTGAACCGCGCGTTCAGCCGCTCGGCTTTTCAAGGGTTAAATCGGACAATGAAACCGCCGTTTATTACAAGGGCGAAAAAGGACTTTTCAGATTTAAATACGAAAAAGAAAGCAATATCATCGTTTTGGAATGCTCTTATGAGGATAAGGGCGACTCAACGGAGTACGAAACAATTTCAAAATCTCTTTTTGCTCTTGCAGATGCCGATGAAAGAGATTGCCGTTCGGCTGCAAACGAATTTGCTTATGAGCTTGAGCCGATTTTCAAAACAAACAAGAAAAAGGATTTGGATAAAATCAAAATGCCAAAGGCGGTTTCCCGTTCAAAGGCGAAAAACGGCGTAATCAGCTACGATGTTGATTCGCTTGCAAATCGCTTCGGCACGCTTTATCCCGAATATAAGGATGCGATTAAGCAAAATATTTCAGATTACGGCGAATTTTTGCCTGAAACCTTTTTTATGGAGGTGGGCACTCCGAAGGTGCTTGATGTTATCAAAAACGGCAACGAGCAGGAAAGAAAAAAACTTTTCAAAATGCTCGCCGATGTTTATGAGGACGGCACAAATGAAGTGCAGGATGTTATCGGCGTAACGATTTTGGGCGAAATGAAGAATGACCCCGATATGATGGCTGTTGCCGATAAGTATATGACGGAATATATGGCAGGTCCCGTGCACGAAATAAACAAAATCACGGCAAAAAGCAACAGGCTTACCAAAAAGCTTGCAAATCCGCCTGCATATAAGCCGAAAAAGAAAAACACGGGCGTGCTTCAAAATGCACTCAATCAGCAGTAATAAGCAGCGCATATCAGGCATATTTATTAAAGATGATTTTATCACCCGACGAAGTTTAAAGCTTGTCGGGTGATTTTATTTTGCTAAAACAAGATGAAATTGAAAAACATAGTTAAAAAATTAACAAAAATCACTTCTTTTTGACAAAGTTTTGCCTAAGGCATTGACAAAAAGTTAAACATCTTTATAATATTATCTGTATCACAATTAAAATTGCGAAGGAGAGGTAATTAAAAATGTCAAGAGTTTATAATTTCAGCGCAGGTCCTTCGACCCTGCCGGAATCCGTGCTTGAAAAGGCAGGTGCGGAAATACTTGATTATCACGGCTGCGGTCAATCCGTTATGGAAATGAGTCATCGCTCAAAGGTTTTTGACGAAATTATCAAAAATGCCGAAAAGCTTATGCGCGAACTTTATAAGGTGCCGGATAATTATAAGGTGCTCTTTTTGCAGGGCGGTGCTTCCGCTCAGTTTTCCGCAATTCCGCTCAACTTTATGAACGGCAGTGGCAAGGCGGATTATATCATCACGGGTCAGTGGGCAAAAAAGGCTTTTCAGGAGGCACAGAAATACGGCGATGTTAAAGCCGTTGCTTCATCCGCCGATAAAACCTTTACATATATCCCCGAAACAAACGCAGAGGATTTCCGCGAGGATGTCGACTATGTATATATTTGTATGAACAACACGATTTACGGCACAAAGTATCGCGATTTGCCGCCCGTAGGCGACAGGGTGCTTATTGCCGATGTTTCTTCGTGCGCACTTTCCGAGCCGCTTGATATTTCAAAATTCGGCATGGTTTATTTCGGCGCGCAAAAAAATGTCGCTCCCGCCGGGCTTGTGGTGGCAATTATTCGTGAGGATTTGCTCGGCAATGCAAGAGATATCTGCCCCGTTATGATGAATTACAAGGTGCAGGCGGATGCAGAATCGCTTTACAATACTCCTCCTTGCTGGACGATTTATATCTGCGGGCTTGTGCTTGAATGGATTAAAGAAACCTACGGCGACCTTGATGGAATGAAAGCACATAATGAAAAAAAAGCAAAAATCCTTTATGATTTTCTTGATTCAAGCGAAATGTTTAAGGGCACCGTTGTGCCGGAATACCGTTCGCTTATGAATGTTCCTTTTGTTACGGGCAGCGATGAACTTAACGCCGAATTTATCAAGGCGGCGGATGCAGCCGGCTTTGTCAATCTTAAAGGTCACAGAACCGTAGGCGGCATGCGCGCTTCCATTTATAATGCAATGCCGATTGAAGGTGTTGAAAAGCTTGTTAAATTCATGCAAGAATTTGAGGAGGCTCATAAATAATGTTTAATATTAAAACTCTTAATAAAATTTCGCCCGTAGGGCTTGCGGAATTTGATAAATCAAAATATGCTTACGGCGATGATATCGCAAATCCGGATGCGATTATGGTGCGCTCTGCCGCCATGCATGATGTGGAAATGCCGAAATCGCTGCTTGCAATCGCAAGAGCCGGAGCAGGTGTCAATAACATTCCGATTGACCGCTGCACGCAGAGCGGCATTGTTGTATTTAATACTCCCGGTGCAAATGCAAATGCGGTTAAGGAACTTGTTATATGCTCGCTGCTGCTTTCAAGCAGAAAAATCACCAAGGCTATCGAATGGTGCAAAACGATTAAAAATGATGAAAATGTAAGCAAAAGCGTTGAAAAGGGCAAATCTGCATTTTCCGGTCCCGAAATCAAGGGAAAAACCCTTGCTGTAATCGGTCTCGGTGCAATCGGCAGGTTGGTTGCAAATGCTGCTGTTGATCTCGGAATGAAGGTTGTCGGTTATGATCCGTTTCTTTCTGCGGCTACTGCGGAAATGTTGAAAAATGATGTGCAAATAATAAATTCGCTTGATGAGATTTTTCCCAAGGCGGATTATGTTACTGTGCATGTGCCGCTCACGCCCGAAACCAAAGAAATGATTTGCGCCGAAAACATCGCCAAGATGAAGGATACGGTAAGAATCATAAATCTTGCAAGGGGTGATCTTGCCAATTCTGCAGATGTTGTTTCCGCTCTTGAGGACGGCAGAATGGCAGCTTATGTAACCGATTTTCCGTCTGCCGAGCTTATCGGGGTGGACGGCGTTATCGCCATGCCGCATCTCGGTGCTTCTACTCCCGAAAGCGAGGAAAACTGCGCTACAATGGGTGCCGCCGAGTTGATAGATTTTCTTGAAAACGGCAATATCACAAATTCCGTTAATATGCCTGCGGTTTCAAGCCCCAAATGCGGTGCGGCAAGAATAACCGTTATTCATAAAAATCAGCCGAATATGATTGCCACCATAACCGATACTATCAGTAAGGACGGCATCAATATCGCAAATTTCGTAAACAAAAACCGCGGTGAAATCGCTTACAGCATTTTGGATGTTGATTCCGATGTGCCCGGTGTTGTTCTCGGCGATATTGAAAAAATCGGCGGTGTTGTGAGAGTGCGCGTTATTAAATAATATTAAAACCATGCTATATGATATGGCTTCATTGTGCTTTTAGGGCGGAGGTGTTTTGCATTTCCGCCTTTTTTTCAATTTTGTGTTGACAAAGCCGCTCTTGCCTGTTATAATACCACTAATTCGCTTTAAAGTAATGCGACTTTAAAGTGATAAAGCGAATTTATGCGAACAGGAGAGGATATTATGGCACCCAGAAAGGGTAATATGATGACCGTGCGCACCGATGTTAAGGTGCTGGACGCCACTGTCAGAGACGGCGGTCTTTGCAATAATTTTGAATTTACCGATGAATTTGTTACCGAGCTTTATAAAACGAATGTTAAAAGCGGCGTTGATTATATGGAATTCGGTTATCGCGCTTCCAAAAATCTGTTTGATGTTAATAAATTCGGCAAATGGAAGTTTTGCGACGAGGCGGATATCCGCAGCATAGTCGGCGAAAATGTGTCCGATATGAAAATTGCCGTTATGGCGGATGTGGGCAGGTGCGATTTCAAAGAGGATTTTGTTCCCAAAAACGAATCCGTTATCGATATGGTACGCGTGGCTTGCTACATTCATCAAATTCCCGCTGCTGTTGAAATGATTGAATATTTCCACCAACTCGGCTATGAAACCACCTGCAATATAATGGCAATCAGTCAGGCTTCAAGCGAGCAGATTGAAGAGGCACTTGAAATGCTCGGTCAATCAAGCGCGGATGTTATTTATCTTGTGGATTCTTACGGCTCCCTTTATCCCGAAACGGCAGGCGAGCTTGCAAAAAAATATCTTGAAATCGGTGAAAAATACGGCAAGGCAATCGGTTTTCATGCGCACAATAATCAAAATCTTGCCTTTGCAAACACAATTGAAACCCTTTCATACGGTGTTTCTTATCTTGATGCCACAGCGGCAGGCATGGGCAGGGGAGCAGGCAACTGTGCAATGGAACTTTTGCTTGGATTTTTGAAAAATCCAAAATATAATCTTTACAGCCTGCTCACGTTCCTTGAAAATTATATGGTTCCTCTCAAGGAAAGCGGCGTAAAATGGGGCTATGATGTTCAGTATATGCTCACGGGTCAGTTAAACCGACATCCACGCGAGGCTATGGCGTTTACTGCCGAAAACCGAAAGGATTATTGCGAATTTTACAAATCCCTGCTGGATAATTTCTAAATTGCTTTGCGGTGAATGGTGATTATTGTGCAGCAGTTTGTACTCGCTCTCTGTATTATAAAGGGCTCTGCCGATTGATTTCGGCGGAGCCCTTTTGCAACGCGAAAATCGCTTGTGCCCGTTTTATTCGCAGTTGATTTTAAAGCAATGCAGCTTTTGCCTGAACTTGCCGAATTTATTTGGTTTGGCTCAATTTGTTGACTGCGGCAAAGTTTTGTAATATAATATTTTAGTTGAATTTTAAAATAAGCGGGGTTAAAAAATGTTTTATAATATTCTCGGCAGTGCCGCAGGCTCTGCAAAATATATTGCGTGCGCATTTTTGGCAGCTTTTGCAATTTGCTTTGTGCTGCTTAAAATCAAATTGCCGTTTTTGCCAAAGGATAAGGGCAGGGCTTTTGCCGTAAACGGCGACAAATCAAAGGGCAAAATCAGGGGCGTCGGCTTGGTTATGGTTGCCGTGTTTGTGCTTTGCTCCGTGTTTTTAATGCCTGTCACGCCGGAACTTGTATGCTATGACGCTTTGATTTTTATTGAAATGATGAGCGGCTATCTTGATGATGCTTCCGATAAGCCTTGGTCTGATTACAAAAAAGGTCTTATCGATTTGATTGTGTGTGTTTTGATTTCCGTTGTATTTATTCTTAATAATTCCACATCGTTTGTTATTTTCAATCATGTGTTCACGGTTCATCCCGTGCTTTTTGCCGTGCTTTCCACAATATTGCTTTGGCTCGGAATAAATGTAACCAATTGCTCCGACGGAGTGGACGGGCTATGTGCCTCACTTGGCAGCATAACTCTGCTCGGTATTATATTTGTGTTTTCAAAGCAAATCGAAGCTTCGTATTCGGTGTTCGGATTTATTATGCTCGGCGTGCTTGCGGCATATCTTTGCTTTAACACAAGCCCAAGCTCGCAGCTTATGGGAGATGCCGGTTCAAGGCCGCTTGGGCTGATTATCGTTATTATGATTTTAAAATCGGCTCATCCTTTTGCATATATCCTGCTTTCCGCTGTTTTGCTTGTGGACGGAATTGCCGGTCTTATCAAAATCTTTTTAAAGCGCTTTTTCAAAATCGAAGTGCTTAAAAATATCCGTACCCCGATTCATGATGAAATGCGAAAAAATCACGGTTGGTCGGACACTCAGGTTGTTATCGGTTTTTCGATTGTTCAGGTGTTGTGCTCCGTTGTCGAATTTCTTATTTGCAAATAAAATAATCAAATGTTAAAAAGTCCCCGAAGCATAATGCGGCTTCGGGGACTTTTTGCCTGTGTTGTCTCTTCAGCAAAGACTCAACCCCCAGTTCTACTGGGGGAAATGAAAAGCTT
>CAVJZG010000011.1:0-59202 GCA_963654285.1 bacterium | reverse complement strand
TTTTGGAGTTCTTGCAGTCATCTTTTTTTCAGACTGTTTTTTTACAGCCCCTTTTTTTGATATACTTAATAACAATATTTGTCAAGCTCAGCTTCACATTTTTCGTATTTTTTGATTTTTGGGTTTTTATAGATTTTACCGCGTGCCACCACCATAAGCGGCTGTGAAAGTGCCCTGAAATCATCAAGCGGATTTGAATTTGAAATCAAAATATCCGCGCATTTGCCTGCTTCGATGCTGCCTGTAATATCATCTATTCCCAGTATTTGCGCATTTACAAGAGTTGCCGTGTGCAAAGCGAACGCAGGCGAAACGCCAACGCTTTTTTCAAAATAATGAAGTTCGCGCCACATATTGTAGTGCGTGGTATAGGGGCAGCCCGTATCCGTGCCGAGACCGACGGTTATACCGTTTTCGAGTGCCGTTTTTGACCCTGCGATCATATTGCTGCAAACCAGGTTTGAATTATATTGCACGGCTTCGGAAATTCCGAGGGTTTCTCTTTTGAATTTAGCCATGGGCAATGTGGGCGAAATCGTGCACACCATAACGGCGTTGTGCTTTTTAAACGCCTCTATTTCCCTTTGGGTAAGCGCTGAGCCGTGCTCAATCGAATCTACACCGTTTTCAACGGCGGTTCGCACCCCCTCGGGGCTTTGCACATGGGCGGCAACCTTAAGTCCATATTTATGGGCGCGGTCACAGCAGGCTTTAATCATATCCGCCTGCATCATAAGCTTGCCCGGCTCGCCTTTAGCCTTGGCATCCATAACGCCGCCGGTTATCATAAGCTTTATCAAATCAACGCCGTGCGAATTTAAATCATCCACCATTGCAACGGCTTCATCAATTGAGCTTGCCGGCTTTGTAACGGAACCGACCATATGCCCATGCGGCACGCCGATTGCATAATCCGCGGCGAGAATACGCGGACCTTCGGCTTTGTCGGCATTTATTCTGTTTCTGAGCGTGGTATCAAAATCCGCAAGACCGCCCACCGCACGCACGGTTGTTACGCCCGCCATAAGCCCCTGCATTGCGTATGCGTTGCACATTTTGATAACGATTTGGCGCATAATCGGCGAGGAAAGCGCAAGCTTAGTCAGTTTTTCTGTATTCATCGGCTTTTTTTGCGGTTTGCCGCCCGCAGGCAAATGCACATGCAGATTTATAAGGCCGGGCATTAAATATTTGCCGGTTAAATCTATAACCTCATCGCCGCTTTTCGACGCAATATTGCCGATTTCCGTTATTTTTCCGTTTTCGATTACCACATCCATACCCGGTATTGGCTGCATATTTTCAGTGCCGTCAAGCAAGGTGCAATTTTTAAAAACAGTTCTCATAAAATCCCCCCACATATAAAAGCAAAATGTTCTGCATATTGCGCTACTGTGCGCATAAAATTCCGATTATCCGTGCGTTAAGCTGCACGGAATATATTTTAATTTTACACAATAAGGCGATAATTGTAAACCGAAAACGCCAAAAAAATTGCAAAAATCAAGCAACCAAAACCGTATTCCGAAAAAAACGAAAAAGCACAAACAAAAGGACCTTCGGTGCGAACCGAAAGTCCCTTAATTTTTAATTCAGCTGTAATTCAGCTATTAGCCAAGTTCGGAGAAGTACTTGATTGTGCGAACCATCTGTGAAGTGTAGCTGTTCTCGTTATCATACCAAGAAACAACCTGAACCTCATAAGTGTTTTCGCCGATCGGAAGAACCATAGTCTGAGTTGAATCGAAGAGTGAGCCGTAGCGCATGCCAACGATATCGGAAGAAACGATAAGATCGGTGTTGTAGCCGAAGGATTCGGTTTCTTCTGCCTTCATTGCAGCGTTGATAGCATCAACAGTTACTTCCTTATCTGTTTTGATAACAGCGGTGAGGATAGTTGTTGAGCCTGTGGGAGTGGGAACACGCTGAGCAGAGCCGATAAGCTTGCCGTTGAGTTCGGGAATAACAAGACCGATTGCCTTAGCAGCGCCTGTTGAGTTGGGAACGATGTTAACGGCACCTGCACGTGCACGGCGAAGATCGCCTTTTCTTTGAGGACCGTCAAGAATCATCTGATCGCCAGTGTAAGCGTGGATTGTGCACATGATACCGCTCTGGATGGGAGCAAAATCATTAAGAGCCTTAGCCATGGGAGCAAGGCAGTTTGTTGTGCAGGAAGCAGCAGAAATAACAGTGTCTTCCGGCTTAAGAGTTTCGTGGTTTACATTGTAAACAATAGTGGGAAGGTCGTTGCCTGCGGGAGCGGAAATAACAACCTTGCGTGCGCCTGCCTGGATATGAGCGGAAGCCTTTTCTTTAGAGGTGTAGAAACCTGTGCATTCAAGAACAACATCTACGCCAAGCTCGCCCCAAGGAAGATCTGCAGCGTTGGGCATTTTGTAGATAACGATTTTTTTACCGTCAACTACGATATAGTTATCTTCGCCTTCACCCTCGTGAAAATCTACTGTGTGACCCTGAGCAACATAGTTACCCTGAGATGAATCGTACTTAAGAAGATGAGCAAGCATTTTTGCGCTTGTGAGATCGTTGATAGCAACAACTTCATAGCCCTCTGCACCGAACATCTGACGGAATGCAAGACGACCGATACGGCCAAAACCGTTAATAGCAACTTTTACCATTGGATTATACCTCCGAAAAAATTAAATACTAAAATGTTGATTGACAACATTTTGTCGATATCTATTTTATACTGTTTCGCCCCGAATATCAAGCAATTTTTGCCATTTGAAAAACTTTGTTAAATCTAACCAAAAAGGGGCGCTTCAAAACAGCTTATTATATTTATTTTTCGCCTTTAAGGGCGCAGAATGCAAAGCTGCGGCGCGAAGCCGTCATTACAAATACCACTATGCTTTTTCCTTTTCCGCCTCGCCTTTTCTTTGGCTGTGCATAAGCACAGCAATGGGAATCAGCGAAAATACGGCAACTGCGCCCGCCGCAAGGAATATGGACGGTGTGGGAATCGTTTTAACAACGCCGAGTTCCTCATATGTTTGATTATTGCTTGCAATAACGGCAGCGCCGATATAAGGACCGGTTACCATTGGGATGAGCACCTGAAAGACCATGCGCACGCCCTGGAAAAGGCCAACCTTGTCATCGGGCGTATAATCCCTGATTGTGCCGCAAACGGCGGCAGAGGTAACAAGATACGCGCTCATCATAATTATGCCGATAATGATAAGCATTGCCATATTATCGCCGTTTACGAAATACATAAGCACAAAGCCCGCAGTTAATATGATTGCCGAGGGAAGCAGGAATTTGATTTTACCGACTTTATCGATAACACCGCCGAGCAAAACGGAAATAACTGCAGAAACAACAAGTATTGCGCCGAGCGGAATTGCATAATTTTCTATTCCCAAGGTTTTTTCAAGATAAATTATCAAATAAGGCATAAACACCTGATATGCAATATTAAAAATACAAAATACGCAAAATGCCACATAAAGCATTTTGTTGTTTTTAACCGTTGAGGGTTTAAAGCCGTAAACAATATTTTTGAAATAATTTTCGTCATTCACCTTAATGCCCGGCTTATCCTTTAAGAAAAGCAAGCCCAAAAAGCCCACTATTGTGGTGGAAAGCCCCACTATCAGGAAAAATGTTTTCCACTCGCCACGCTGCTTGTATCCGTCCAAAAGACCGAAAACGATAAGAATTGCCAAAAGCGGAAGCGCCTGCATAACCGTTTCCGCCCTGCCACGGTTTGTATCGTCCGTAACATCGGTTACCCAGCTGTTGAACGCCGCGTCAAATCCCGTTGAGCCGAAAAAGGTCATAACGCAGTCCATTATGATTATAATCAGCGAAGCCGTGGCAACCGCGTTTGCGGAATGGAAAAACTTTTCCGTGTTGCCGACGGTGATAAAGCCGAACGACACCGTAACAAGCCCCCAAATTATGTAGCCAACGGTTATGAAAACCTTTCGCTTGCCGAGCTTATCGGAAAGCGCGCCCATGATCAGCGTTGTTACAGCGGCGGTTACGGCGGAAGCCGCAACCATGGCGGCGATATCATTTGCCGTGCCTCCAACGGCGTCAAAAAGATAAACATTAAAATACATATTTTCAATAACCCATGCCAGCTGACCGGCAAGGCCGAAAAACAATATACTGACCCAAACCCGTGCACCAAGCTTGGTATACTTTGTTTTTTCCATAAAATCACCCCTACGCATCAATTATGGCATGTTTTACAAATTTGTCAATATACGCAAGCGACTTTTTGTACAAATATTCATATAAGAAATTTAAAATCAGATATTTGGGCTTTTACGCTTTCTGCAATGAAATTGCTAAAGGCGGGCAAAGTAGATGAAGCTATCGGGATTCTTGATAAATTGATTAAAGAAACCGAAAGCAAAAGCTCGAACGATTAAGCCCGAGCAATAAATAAAAAAACACCCCGACAATAAAAGCCGGGGCATCCAAGGAAAAAGCAATATATAAGCCGCGCGGGGTGGTACTTGCCGCCAATCCGTCAGCGCTTATATATTGTAAAAACAATATAACACATTTAAAACAAAAAGGCAAGAAAAAAAGAGCGTAACCCCTAAAAAATCAACACACACGGGGAAACGCTCCCAGAGCTAAGAGAATGTTAAAACCCTTTAGCATTAAGCATTTTAACATCTTTTGTGCTCCGTGCTTGCGTTTATATTAAACGCACCGAAGCCGGGATAGTGCGCAGCAACACCGAGCTGCTCCTCAATGCGAAGCAGGCGATTGTATTTTGCAACCCTTTCGCTTCTGCTCGGCGCGCCGGTTTTAATTTGTCCGGCATTAGTTGCAACGGCAAGATCGGCTATTGTGGTATCCTCCGTTTCGCCGGAACGGTGCGAAATCACGGCGGTGTAGCCCGCTTTTTGCGCAATTTTAATTGCCTCAAGCGTTTCTGAAACAGTGCCGATTTGATTAAGCTTTATCAAAATTGAATTGCCGCAGCCGAGTTCAATTCCCTTTTGCAGCCTCTTTGAATTTGTAACAAACAAATCATCGCCCACAAGCTGAATTTTTTCACCGAGGGATTTCGTCATATGCTGCCAGCCCTGCCAATCCTCCTCATCAAGTCCGTCCTCCACGGAAACAATGGGGTATTTTTCGCAAAGGCATTCCCAATGCGAAGCGAGTTCGCTTGAGGTGAATCTTTCGCCGCTTTTGGGCAGCACATATTTGCCAGGCTCGCCGCCTTTCCATTCGCTTGAAGCCGCATCAATCGCAAGCACGAAATCACGCCCGGGTTCATAACCTGCCATTTGAATTGCTTCCAAAATATACTCGATTGCCTGTGAATCGGAGGAAAGATTCGGCGCAAAGCCGCCCTCATCGCCGACCGATGTAGCAAGTCCGTGCGCGCCGAGGATTGACGCCAGCGAGTGAAACACCTCGGTGCAGCGTCGAAGACCGCCCCTAAAGCATTGCGCGCCCACTGGCATTATCATAAATTCTTGCACATCCACCGTGTTTGCCGCGTGCGCTCCGCCGTTTAAAATATTCATCATAGGCACGGGCAAGCGGTTTGCGTTTGCGCCGCCCAAAAAACTGTAAAGCGGCATATCGTAAGCGTTTGCCGCCGCCCGTGCCACGGCAATCGAAGCCGCAAGAATCGCATTTGCGCCAAGATTTGATTTATCCCGAGTGCCGTCTGCGGCAAGCATTGCAAAATCTGCGGCATAAATATCTGCCGCATTCACGCCGCAAAGCGCACTGTTAATAACCGTGTTCACATTTGCAACAGCCTTACGAACTCCTTTGCCGCCGAATCGGGCGATATTTCCGTCCCTTAGCTCCAATGCCTCAAATTCGCCGGTTGAAGCACCGCTCGGTGCCGCTCCCCTGCCGCGTGCACCGCATTCAAGCACAACCTCCGCCTCAACGGTGGGATTGCCGCGCGAATCGATTATTTCCCTGCCGTACACGCTTTTAACAGATAAATTTTTCAACCCAATCTTTCCTTTCCGATGCCGCCGAGTGATGTTTCGGCAGCACAAAGCACCGATTTTTAAATATTATTGCCGATTTGGGCAAAAAGATACGCACAAATAAAATTTGCTCTTGTTATTTTCGGCAAAAAGGTGTAAAATAGTTTTTGCAATTAAACATTCGGGCGCGTAGCTCAGTTGGGAGAGTGCTGCATTCGCATTGCAGAGGTCGAGGGTTCGACTCCCTTCGTGTCCACCAAGAGGCAGTCCGCATGGGCTGCTTTTTTCATATATGTTGCTTGGAATAAAATCACGGATTCCACCGCAATAAAAGCATCAAAAAGCAATATACAATGTGAAAAGAGGCATTTTTATGTGGGTTGTTTATGCATTCGGCTCTGCATTTTTTTCCGGCATAACCGCAATTCTGGCGAAATGCGGAATTAAAAAGACCGATTCGGACGCCGCCACCGCCGTGCGCACGATTATTGTGCTTGCATTTTCGTGGCTGATGGTGCTGATAGTGGGTTCTGCGCCCACCATAGGCGATATTTCCGCCAAAACCCGGATTTTTTTGGTGCTTTCGGGAATTGCAACCGGTGCTTCCTGGCTTTGCTATTTTAAAGCACTTCAAATAGGCGATATAAACAAAGTGATACCGATTGACAAATCAAGCACAGTGCTTACAATTTTGCTTGCCTTTATCTTTTTGGGCGAAAAAATAACGGCAAGCAAAGGCGTTGCCGTGGTTTTAATCGGAATCGGCACCTTTATGATGATAGAAAAAAAGGAAAGCGGCTCGGATAAAAAAAGCAGCAAAAGCGGCTTGATTTATGCGGCGTTTTCCGCGATTTTCGCCGCACTCACATCAATACTCGGCAAAATAGGCATAGACGGCGTTGAATCAAATTTGGGCACGGCAATCCGCACGGGCGTTGTGCTGATAATGGCATGGATTATAGTTTTCGTTAAGGGCAAGGGGCATACACTGCGCCAAATTCCGAAAAACGAGCTTGGCTTCATTTGCCTTTCCGGCCTTGCTACGGGCGGCTCCTGGCTTTGCTATTACAAAGCCCTGCAAGACGGGCTTGCCACGGTGGTTGTGCCGATAGATAAACTCAGCATATTGGTTTCGATTGCGTTTTCGGCAATAGTTTTCAAGGAAAAGCTCACAAAAAAAGCGGCAATCGGCCTTGCAATGATAGTTTGCGGCACGCTTTTGATGATTCTTAAAAGTTGACGGCTCACTGCTTAACAATCCGTATTACGCGCTTAAAAATGAATAATTCTCAACAACAAAGGGCAGTTCATAAGAACTGCCCTTTTGCCGTGTTTAATGTTGTTAATTAAACATAAATTATTTAAAAGTCTACTTATTAACTCCACATTGAGAATAAACAGTATGCCAAGTTACAATTTCAAAACCGTTTGCCAACGCATATTCAATAATTTTTTGCAAATTATCAATTGAAAGTTCTACTGTACCGTGGCAAAAAAGGTTGCACCAACCTTCTCCCGCGTTTGAAACGGCATCTAGTTTTTTATAGACTGCGCCCGATTCCAATGAAGAATCCGAAATTCCGTTTCGCGGATTATAATAGCGTTTATCATAAATATCGCATCCGCGTGTTGTTAAATCGGCGTAAAGATAACCTGCCTTTTCGGCATAACTGCGACTTTTTTCAAAATCCTGATTTTTCCAATCACCGCCGCCTGCCGTTATAAATCCGTAAACATTAAAGCCGTTTTCCTCAAGCGTTTTTTTACCGATTACATATTGCTTTTTGTAATCCGAATCCTGAGAATCTGCACCGAGCGGAGTTCCGCTGTGGGTTAAAATTTCAGAGCCGCCAGCCTGTGCCGCAAGCAAAACCGATTTAACGGTTTCTCCGCCCGTACATTTGCTTTCAAGCCGTTCCGGAATAGCTGCATAATTTCCCACAACACCGTATTTATCAAGTGCGGCTTTGCACAGATCTATGTCGGCACGGCTGTCATCAAAAGTTATTGTTAAATACTTTTTGCCACCGAAGTTCCAATAGAAATCGCCGATTTCCTGCTTTTGAATATTGCCGTTGCCGAATTTTTCAAGCTTAAATTGGTTTTCATATTTTTTTGCAATTGAAATACACATCCAATTGCAACCTTCGGGAATCACGATTTCCTCATCGGTGTAAACCGTTTTTCCCTTTTCGCTCTCTTCGGGCCACAGCTTAATATATTCCTCAATGCCGAGCGCTTTTTTAAGAAGAACAAAACGCGGATTTCCGGCACATGCAGTTCCGCTTATGCTGAATTTTTCACCGGACTTAACAGGAATATTCACATATTCATAATTTGAATCGAAAGTAAAATATGCCCATCTGTCCCAATAACCGCCGGCTTGTAAATCGTTCAATGCAATTTGACTTACATTATGCCATTTTAGGTCATTTTCGGGGGGTATTAGCAGTTGCGGAAACGGGAGTGCAGAAATCGCTGTAAATGTAGCCGCCCTGATAATTTTTCCAGCAGCGAATGCGAACATAATATTTATCCGCGGAATCGCTTGTTTTAATTGTGTAGCTTGTGGAGAAGGTGCCGTTTATCCATGCATCATGAATTTTACTTCTGTCTGCAAATGTGGGATCTGTGCTCCACTGAATATAATAGCCGTGGCAGGCAACATAATCCCAGTTTGCCGTTATGGTGTTTGAGTCTGAAACGGAAAGGCTCAAATTTTTTGCAGGCTCGCATGCCGCGCAAACATTTTGCGCCGCGCCCCAAGCAATTACTTTACCGTTTGAATCATAGGCAAGCACGAGGAAATCATATTCCCACGCGGGATTTAAATCCGTGAAAGTGAATTGGCTTTCATAGCTTGTGCCTTTTAATTCGTTTATATGATCGGTGATGTTAAATACGCCGTACAAAGCGGCGTCCTTAACATCGCTCCAATCAAGCCACAGGGATTTACCGCCGTTGCCCCTGCCCGTCACCTTAAAGGAATCGGAAAAATTAGCCGAGGCTTTAACGGGAGCGGAAAAGTCGCTGTAAATATATCCGCCCTGGTAGTTTTTCCAGCCGCGAACGCGAACATAATAATCGGCAGAATTTGAGCCTACATATTTAACAAATTTTGTGCTGTAAGTACCGCTGATCCACTCGCCGTGAACATCCTTTTTGAAATTCGGATCGGTGCTCCACTGAATGTAATAACCGTGGCAGGCAACATAATTCCAAGCCGCGCTGATTGAATTTTCGGCACCGATATCATCTGCCATAACAACGATTATTTCCGGAGGCTCACATGCCGCACAAACGCGATAGGTTGCCTCGCTTGTTTTGCCGTTTTTATCATAGGCAACAACCTTCATATCATATTCCCACGCGGGATTTAAATCGTGGAACGATATATCGCTGGTTGTAACTTCGCCCTTAAAGGTGTTTGCGCCGTTTGTAACATCATAAACCTTATAGCCTACGGCGCCGGCAACATCGTTCCAATCAAGCCACAGGGATTTGCCGCCGTTGCCTCTGCCCGTTACAACAAAGCCGCTCGGTGCCTCCATATAGCCGAGAATTGAGGAATCGGTGAAGTCGCTGTAAATATAGCCGCCCTGATAGTTTTTCCAACAGCGAACGCGAACATAATACTGCTTTGCCGGCTTGCTTGTTTTTATGGTGTAGCTTGTGGAATAAGTGCCGTTTATCCACGCACCGTTTTTATCCGTTTGGAAAGTGGGATCGGTACTCCACTGCAAGTAATAGCCGTGGCAGGCAACATAATTCCAGCTTGCATTTATTGAATAATTGCCGTTTGCGGAAATCGAAAAGCCTTTCGGAGGCTCGCACGCAGCACAAACACGGTAAGTGGCGTCTGCTGTGTCGCCTGTGCTGCTGATTGCAACAACTTTCATATCATATTCCCATGCAGGATTAAGATCGTGGAAAGCAATTTCGCTTGTTGTAACTTCGCCCTTAAAAGTGTTTGCTCCGTTTGTAACATCGTAAACCTTGTAGCTGACCGCATTTTCGCAATCCGCCCAATCAAGCCACAGGGACTTGCCGCCGTTCCCCCTGCCCGTTACATCAAAATCCGTGGGCGTTGACGGTATAACGGCATTCTGCGCAAATTCAACTGAAACACTGTAGGTTTGAGTTGCACTTGACGGGATGTTAACATAATATGCGCTGCATTTGAGTTGATATGTTGTGCCTGCATAAAGCTTAACGGTGGTTTTGTATTCGTTGCCCACATATTCCGTTTCCTGATTTTGCACCTCTTCCTGAGTGGTGGATTCAAGAATAAACCAATACGGCTGATACTTGATATCATCCGAATGAGATTCAAAAACATAATCCGCCGTTTGAGTGGGTTTAAAGGTTAAAGTAACAAATTTGCTTGTGCCCGAAACTGAAACATTTGCAGGCGAGCCCACATTGAGCACAGTGCTTGCCGAAGCGAGATTTTGAATATCGTAATCGGCATGCACATATTTGCTTTTTCCACCTTCGGCGATTGCAACGGCTGTGATTGAGGTTGAAGAGCTGATTGTTATCGGCGCAACAAGCGCATTACCGTGGGTTGCGGTAGGCACCGTGTTGTCAGTTGTGTACATAACCGTGGTGCCGCTCGGTGCCGTGGCAGAAAGCGTTATCGCCGAAGAATAGCTGCCGCTTGATTTGCTGAGCGCGGGAGCCTGAAGAAGTGCATCCTCATAAAGCGCGGAAAAATTCAAAATGCCCGCGCCGCACCACTGCGTGCCCGAATTATCGCTGATCGGGAAAGCGGCGGATTTAATTTTTGAATCGATTTGGTCGGTTCCAAGGCTGCTGTCGAGCGAAAGCAGAGTTGCAGCCGCTGCGCTGACGGCAGGTGTGGCAAGAGAAGTGCCGCTGTAATTATTTGTGTATCCGCCGCTTAAAGTTGCAACGCGAACATGCGAGCCCGGAGCGGCAATATCAACCGATGAGCCGTAATTTGAATAAGAGGCTTTTTCGTTTGCCGAATCGGAAGCCGAAACGGTTATAACCTGCGAAATCGAGCAGGGAAGGTAATTTGACGCGTCATCATTTGAATTACCTGCAGCACAAACCACAACACAGCCTTTTTTTTCAAGTTCTGAAACAACATTTTCAAAATAGCTTTTTGTGCTGCCCGTGCCGTCGGTTTCTTTAATAACCAAAGAAAGATTTAAAACCTTGGGGGCATTTTCATCCGCAACTATTTCGGCAAGGGCGGAAACAAGGCTGCTCATTGTGCTACTGCCGTTTGAATCCGCGATTTTATATGATTTGATTTTAACGCTGTCCGGCGTGTTTTGTGCGATAATGCTTGCCACCTGCGTGCCATGACCGTATTGGTCGGTTGTGGTATCGTCGTCTCCGCCGACAAAGGTTTCACCCGTGCCAATAACCCTATTTTTAAGATCGGGATGAGTGTAATCAACGCCGGAATCGATAACCGCAACGGTTACATCATTAAGGTTTTTGCCGGCTTTTTTTATTGCGGCAATGGTTTCCTGTGATTCAATTCTTTCGCTTGCCCATGTTTCGGAGGTGGATTCCGTTGAATTAGCGTCCGCAGTTTTTCCGATTAAATCATAATCCGCCGAATAACCGTCTGCCAAAATCGTGCTTAAAGCGTTTTCGGCTGCGGCGTCGCTTGCAAACTGAAGTACGGTAACGCCTGCACCGCTTACTTTTTCGGCTTCACCATAGCTTTTTGAAACATTATCGGAATAAACGATAATTCTGTCCTCCACCGCAAGCTGAGTGCTTTCGGAATTAAGAACATAATCCTCGTCGCCGTCATACTCGGCAACTATTTCACTTACGGCGTCGGAAAATGCGTCAATGCTGTTCTTATTTGCTTCGGATGCAAACACGCTTTGGCAGGGCGACAAAGCACCCGCAACCATAACTGCTGCCAAAAGCAAGCCAATTGTTTTTTTCATAAAAATCTTTCCTTTCGCAAATCCGCTTTGCCGCGCATGAATAACAGGCACTAAAGCGAGTTTTGTGATTTATAAAATATTCTTACAATTCATTTTAGCCCATCTGTGTAGTTTTGGCAATACATCAAATTAAGGTAATTCACTGCTTTTTGCAAACAAACACATTCCAGCCCTTTTCGGAGCGTGTTTCCACAATATCAAAGCCGTTTTCCTCAAGCGAATGCTCAACCTCCGCCTTGCGGCCGTCTATAATTCCGCCGGTGATATAAACGCCGTGCTTATCGAGGAATTTGCCGGCATCCTTATTCAGCTTCATAACAACATCGGCAACGATATTGGCGATTATTATTTTATATGTGCCGCTTGCACATTCGGAAAGATCACCCTTTTCAGCAGCAAAAACAGGCGGCTCGAAGCCGTTTTTCTTTGCATTTTCAATTGCCGTTTTAACTGCCAACTCATCAATATCCGTGCCGAAAGCGGTTTTTGCGCCCAAAAGCAGAGCCGCAATCGAAAGTATGCCGCTGCCGCAGCCGACATCAAGCACGGTAGATTCACCGTCCACATATTCCTCCAACATTTCAAGGCACAATCTTGTGGTTGGATGACTGCCCGTGCCGAATGCAAGACCCGGCTCTATATCCAAAATTATGCGTCCGTTTGCATCGTAATCCTTTTCCCATTCGGGTCTGATAAGCAGCTTTTCACCGATAGGCATTGCGTGGAAATACTGCTTCCAATTATTCACCCAATCCTGCGCCTTACAATCCGCAAGCGAAATTTCGCATGGAATATTTTCCGCTTCAAGCCTTTCCTTAACAAATGAAACAGCCTCTGCCGGATTTTCGTGCGGATTTATATAGATATGTATAATTGATTTTGTGCGGTCTTTCTTGAGCAAATCCTCATCTATCAAATCAACATGGGCAATTTGCAGGGTTTCCTCCACCAAATCGGAATAATCCTCTATATAAATCCCGTAGGGCACTGCCATGTTGGCAATGTTGCCTGCCGTTTCGGTGTTTTTTGAATCAACCGTGATTGCCACTTCCGTCCAACTCTGCTGCTGAAAATCCTCTGCCATAATTATCTCCTTCTCTTTAAATACCTTAATGCCTAAAATCGGAATCGTTTGATTTTAAAGTTTAATCATTCAAATCAACTATATGTTCCGTGCCGGAAAGACCGTGATTATAGAGCTTTCTGTTATCAAGCGACCATTGCCTGTCGGTAAACTTACCGGGTTCAACCTTTGCCGTTGCGCTGTGGAACTCGAAAATTTCCGCATCAAGAGTATCAAGTGCGGAAAGAATTTCCGCCTCCAAAAACATCGGTCTTATCGGCGAACCGTATTCAGGCACACCGTGATGGCTCAAAATCATATGTTCAAGCAAGGCAACCTTTTCGCTTTCTATGCCAAGTTCTTTAGCTGCATCCGCCACATAATAAGCACCCTCAACCAAATGACCGATGAGTTCGCCCTCCGTTGAATAACCCTTAACAAGTCCGCTTTTTGCAAAGGTGAATTCCCAAGTTTTGGCAACATCGTGCAAAATCGCACCGGAAAGCAACAATTCCCTGTTCACATTGGGATAAATTCTGCAAATTTCCTCTGACATACGAACGATTGACATGGTATGCAACATCAGACCGCCTATCATTGCATGGTGCAGCCTGTATGCCGCAGGGCAGGTTATGAGCAAATCCTTTTTATCGTTCAGAATTTTTGAAACGATTGCTTTAAGTTCTTCATCCTTAAAGGCATTAACCCTTTTCATAATCATATTAAACATATCGAGCCCGCCGATTTCGGAGGACGGCACAAGATCGGCAAGATTATATTCATCGCTTGCCGAAGCCGGTCTGATTTGGGAAATTCTGAATTGATCTCTGCCGTTATACTGCTCGATATTGCCGCGAACCTTAACAACCATTTCATCTTCAAACATGCCGCCTGCGTTGTAATCCCACAACTTTGCCGGCAGTTCGCCGCTTTTATCTCCGATAATCAAATCAAGATATGCCGAGCCGTTTTTAGTTTTCTTTTCTTCACATTTTTTTATGAGCACAAAGCCCTCTGCCATTCCGTTAGGAAGCGGATTGAAATTCATATTCTTACCTCGTATTTAAATTTATAACAGTATGTTTTAGCACAAATCAATTATATAACAAAATGAATTATTTATCAATTGTCTGTAAAGATTATTTATATGCCGCCTCCCCGTTCTTGACAAAAAAGCATTTCGTTGTTAAACTATGATTTAATAATTATAATTTTTAAACATTTTTTTAGAATAATTTACCGACGGGGGCATTTAAGTGAACTTCGATAATTTATGCATGAATTGCTTTGCAAGGCTGACCCAAGGCAGCGTTTGCTCCGACTGCGGATTTGACAATGATTCCGTTTCAGACATGCTGTTTTTGCCGCGCAAAACCGTGCTTGCGGGCAGATATCTTGTGGGCAACTCCCTTTCGCAGGAAAGCGACGCCGTAACATATATCGGGCTTGACACCGAAACAAACACGGTTGTAACAATCAGGGAATTTATGCCTGCCGGCATTGCAAACAGGCTTGAGGGCAACCTTAACGCCCATGTGCGCGAAAAATTCAAAAAAACATTTGACAGTTGCAAAAAATCCTTCATAAAGCTTTGGAAAACACTTAAGGGAATGAACAGCCTTTCGGCGGTTATTCCCGTTTTGGATGTGTTTGAGGAAAATGAAACCGCATATGCGATTTCCGAAAAAATGACAACGGTTTCGCTGCGTGATTTTCTTATCAGGAACAGCGACAACATTATCCCGTGGGACAAAGCAAGGCTTATGTTTATGCCCGTGCTCACAACGCTTGAAAAGCTGCACGAAAACGGCATTATTCACGGCTGTATAAACCCGGATAACCTTGTGCTTTGCAAGGACGGAAAGGTGCGCCTTGCAGGCTTTTGCATAAGCGAATGCAGCACGGCGGGCAGCGAACTTGAATTTAACGAAAACGAGGGTTACACCGCACTGGAGCAATATAACAACAGCCACAAAATTTGCCCGGCAACCGACATTTATGCTTTTTCCGCCTGCATTTACAGAGCCTTGGTGGGCACAAATCCGCCGAGTGCGCTTTCAAGGGAAACAAACGATAAGCTGATGATTCCGAATGTTATCGCGGAAAAAATCCCTGCATATGTTATCAAGGCACTCGGTGCAGGGCTTCAAATTTATCCTGAAAGACGAATACAAACCGTTTACGATTACAGAGAACTTTTGAACGCCGCACCGTCCGTTGTGGCAAAGGCTGCAGAAATCCAAGCCACGGAGCAGCGCGCCGCGCCGCCTGCCGTTGAAAAGCAAGAAAACACGCCTGCCAAAAGCGAAAAGCCAAAGAGCCAGAGCAACAAAGGCAAGCTTGCGGCAATAATCATTGCCGTTGTAGCAATTGTGGCGGCGGCTGTTTATGTAATTGGATTTTCCGGCATTATAGGCGGCAAGGAAACCACCACCGCGCAAACAACGGCAGCACCGGTGACAGTGCCCGATTTTTCCACACAGGGCTACACCGAATCGGACATTAAAAACGGCGCTTCATGGAATCAACAATTTAAAATAACGTTCAATTACGAATACAATGCCGATTACGAAGCCGGAACGGTTTATGCACAAAGCGTTAAAGCCGGTGAAACTGTACCGCAGGGCTCGGCAATAGTGCTTACCGTAAGCAAGGGAACGGAAATGGCAACCGTGCCTGATGTGGGCACATTAACCGCCGACGAAGCCACAAAGCAGCTTGAAAATTTGGGCTTTAAGGTTAAAACCGTTTCAGTTTACAACAACGGCAACTACACGCCAAACACCGTTAAGAAATCGGGCGGCACAGCCCCTGCCGCAGGCGAAAGCGTGGCAAAGGGCGAAACGGTTATTATTCAGGTTTACGGCGAGGTTGAAACAACAACCGCAACCACAACCCAGGCAACAACCGCACAATAAATTCAAATACAATTTCACATCAAAAAAAAAACTCCCAATGCTTTAAGAGCATCGGGAGTTTTATTTTTGCCTGATTATTTAACGCCTTAGAAAATGATTTTATGAAAACGATTTTTCCAAAATGCTGTGGTCGCGAACATTTATATATCCGTTTCCGTCTGCATCAAGCGAGGCGTCATAATTTGAATCGCCCGTTTTGCTGTTGAACGCAGCCTTCAAATCTGCAGTGTGCACATCGCCGCACACCGAGCATTTTTCGGTGAGAACATAATTTGAATAGGACTGCACTTCGTAGCTGTGGTTTGCCCCCCAAACGGCATAAATTTCCGTGTCGGCGGTTATATTTTCCGCAGCGGCACTCCAATGCGGGCAAACAAAGCCCTCGGGAGCCTGCGGAAACTGCGGAGCCGAAACGCTGCCACCGGATTTAACATAAGAATAATCCACGTTGCTGCCGCCCTCTGATTCATTAAAGCTTACCTTATAAAAATCCTTGGAAAGATTGATATGCACTGTTAAATTCTGAGCACCCGAGCATGAAACATCATATTCATAATCAATGCCGGAGGAAATAACCGCATAATCGGTAAATTCAAATGCCGAGGTTTCGCCGTTATAGCCGGTGTAGCCATCTGCATCGCTTTCGTTCGGCAGGCTTGACGCCATAACCTTATCGGCAGCGAGTGAAACGGGTGCCGAAAGTGTTTTGCCCGAAAATGCCGCCTCGACATCAATGGTTTGATTGCCGATATTATAAGAAGTTACATTATTTTCAAGCTTTGGATTTGCAGAAAGATCGAGTGCCGCAATATTATTATAGCAGCAGGTTAAATCCGAAAGCTGAGCGTTTGCCGAAAGATTAAGCGAAGAAAGCGAATTGCTTTCGCAATTAAGTTGAATTAAATTTGTGCACATGCTTACATCAAGCGTGGCGAGCGAGCACTTGTTGCAAAGAAGCTTTGTTACGGACGGGGATAAGGTTAAACTTGAAAGATTTTCGTTATCCGTGCACACAAGATCTGTGAGCGCGGTGTTTTTTGAAACATCAAGCGAGGTTAATTTATTACCCTGCACATAAAGCTTTTGCAAATTTGAAAGCGCGGAAAAATCCGCCTTTTCGATTTCCATATCGCCTGCATAAAGTTGCACAAGCGATGTGAAATACTCAATGCCTGTTAAATCGTGAATTTCATCGGCATAGATAACAAAATTAACGCTTGTTACCGCAGTGATTTCGGACTCGCTTAATGTGCCGCTTGAATCACGGTCAAAATATTGGAGCACGACATCGCGGAAATTTTCATCCGGGAAATGGACAGCGTCAATCACCACCACATCCTGCGCGCTTGCGCTTATCAGCCCCGTGAGGCTGACAAGCGCAAGAATGATTGCCGATAAAACAGAGGTGAATTTTTTAGTTGTTTTTGCCATTTTAACTCCTCTCCGTTATCTGCCTATCGCAAAGGATACCGGGATAGTATTTGTGATTTCAGAGCCGTCGCTCAAGGTTACAGTGCAGGTAACGGTGGTTGAACCTCCGAATGCTGCCGTGCACTTTACAAGACCGTTTTCATCAACGGTGATCTTGCTGTTGTTGCTGCTGCTCCATTTAATTGAGGTATATGTCTCCGCCGCTTCGGGATAAGTGTTTATTGAAAGTTGAACAGTTTTATTTACAACAACGGTTGCTTTATATGCAACACTTTCCGTTTCGGCACCGTCATAAACGAACTTGAAGGATTCGATAAGCTGAACCTTGTCGGTTACCTTAATATTCTTTGTAACGGTTGATTCGCGACCGTAATCATCCACAACCGTGTAAGTGATATCAACCGAGCCGAAAGCATCTTCATTATCCTTGGTGATTGTGGCAGTGTTGCCCGAAACGGAAACACTTACAGAACTTGCATTTGCATAAGTGAGCGAGGATGATTTAATCATTGCGCCCTCTGCACACGATGCACTTACAACCACCTGATTGTTTTCATCTTTAACATAAGTTGCGCCGCTTGCAATTTCTTCACCGTTTACGGCAAGAACAAGATTGCCGGGAGCGACAAACGGATGATCCGAAAGTTCGTTATATGCTGTTTGAAGAGCCGAAAGAGCGGAATCGATAGCTTCCTGTGATGAAAGATAATCATTGTTCACCTTAACGGCATTATCATATGCAGTCTTAAATGCCGTGCCGTAATCATATGCATAATCCATATAATTTACGGATGCATATTCCTTAACTGCCGCATTAAGAGCCGTGTTATCGTTTGTGGTGATTGCCCTTACGGAAGCGGAAACGCCGCCGTCCACCGCATAAGCGGTGATTGTGCATTCGCCGGCTTTAATGAAGGTTACAACGCCATCATTATCAACGGCGGCAATGCTTTCATCCGAAGATTTATAGATACAGGTTCTTACCGTAGGAACGGTGAGTGCGCTTGTGCCCGAAACAGTGGGGCTGAGAGTAACCGTTGTGCTCGGTGCGCCGTGAACAAGTTCCTCGGAGAAGCTTACACTGTTTACCACATTGCGAACAAACGAAACATAAATTGAACCTTCCGCCGTGTTGCCTGCCTCGTCGGTTGCCGTGGCAGTGATAAGAGCGTATCCGCCGGTTACGGAATTATTGGTTACTGTGCCGTTTTCATCAACGGAAATGTTGCCGTTTGAAGATTTCCACTCAATCGTTGCGCCGGTGCTGTCTGTCGGGTCAAGAGTTGCGGCAATTGAAACGGCTGCGCCGTTAATGGAAGTGCCGTTATACCTTACAAATCCAGGATTAAGCTCCACACCGTTTGAGCCTTCTGCAAGAGAAAGGCTTACATTTTTAACCGGAACGAAAAGAACAAGATTGTTATAAGCATCATTAAGCTTTTCAATCATTTTTTCAACATCTGCCTGGCTTGCCTTAGCCTCGCTTATAACAGTGTTTGCAATGTCTATATTCGTTTTAAGAACGGCAAGAGAAGCATTTGTGTAGGTGTGAGTATCTTTGGTTTCAAGATAAAAATCATTGTATTGCTGATACAAAGCCGCAAGCTTGGTGTAATCCGTTGTGAGGGTTACGGTGCAGGTGGCTTTATATGCGCCGTCGAATGTTTCGGCGGTGATGATTGCAGTGCCGTTGTTGTGAGGAGTTACGGTGCCGTTTTCATCAACGGTGGCGATACTTTCATCACTTGAATACCAAATAACATCTTTAATCTTGGCATCACTCGGGCTTACGGTTGCCGTGAGCGTAAATTCGCCTGCGTTTGCAAATTGCTCAACGCTTTGCTTATCGAGCGAAACACCTGTTACAGTGGCTGTTGCAACAACAACCCTTACCTGTCTTTCAACCGTTCTGCCATAAGTGTCTACAGCCGTGCAAAGCAGAGTTGCCTGAGCGGTTGAGCCTGCGATATTGCCGGCAACGGTTACCGTTTTATCACCGAGGTCAATATTTGCTCCGCTTGATTTGCTTACAACAGTCCAGCTGAGGGAAGTGTAGTTTTCAGCCGCATCATCCGGAAGAGAAGCAGTAAGAATTGTTCTGTTATAAAGAGCTTTTTTACCCTGATATGAATGAGCCGCGTCATCCGCTGCCAAGGTGCCCGTACCTTTTGATTCGTAGTTGATCAAGCCGCGGGTTTGATCGTCGTAAGAAACATTGATTGTTTCCGCCTTAACGAATTCATTGCCGGCAAGAGCCGCGCCGGCAGCATTAAGCTTTGCCGCAGCGGAGTCGATTTCGTCCTGAGTGAGCGTGTTATCGGTGAGAGCTGCCTGAGCTTCCTCAAGCGCAGCCTTAAATGCCATACCTACAGAATATTTGTAATCCATGTAGTTAACATCTTTATATTTTGCAACGGCTTCGTTAAGAGCGGCTCTGTCGCCGTCTGTTGAAACCGAGCATTCCGCAGTGTAACCGCCGTCCAATGTGATAACGCGAATTTTCGTTGCGCCTGCACCGGTAAAGGTTACGAGACCGTTCTCGTCAACAGTTGCAACTTCTTCGTTATCGGATTCCCATTTAACAGCCTTAATGCTTGCCGAGCCGAGTGCGGTGAGCTTTGTGCCGGTGGGCTCGATTGTGGGAACAAGCTGCAGGGTTGAACCTACACTGCCTGCTGCACTTTCCTTATTAAGAGTTACACCCGTTACGGGATAGTATGCAAAGGAAACCCAAACATCATCGCTGTATTCATTTCCGAAATGGTCGGTTACCGTACAGGTAATTCTGCCATAAACACCGCTGTCCTTAAGGATATTGGTTTTATTTACGGGGCTTGCCACGCCGTCTTGAGTAACGGCAATATCCGCACTGTTTTCAGAAGTCCAAACAACGCTCTTATAATCGGCGTTATTTGGATAAAGCCTTACTTTAAGATCAAGCTGGGCCTTGCTGTAATCTGTTTCACCCTTGAGAAGTTGCAAATCATATTGATAATAATCCGCAGTGGGTTCGCCGTCTTTATAAAGTTCTACCTTTTGAACAAAGGTGTATTTTTTAAGACCTTTATATGCAGCTTCCAGATCGGCATACATTTGCTCAACCTCATCCTGGGTTGAAGCATTTGCCGCTATCATATCGGCAGCTTCCTGAAGCTTAGATGTGTACGCTTCATAAGTGTCGGGATAATAATTTTCTCTTTCAAGAGCAAGGCTGTTATAAGTGTTTACAAGCTCTTGAAGTTTATCATAATTGGTAACAACATTTACCTTGCATTCGGCAATGAAGCCGCCGTCTGCCGTAACTGCCGTGATTGTGCAATCGCCGCCGTAATTAAAGGTGAGATTGCCGTTTTGATCAACACTTGCAACGTTTTCGTTGCTTGAATACCAAACAACATCTGTTACATCAGCGTCGGATTTACCGAAAAGATTTTTGGGCAAAACTGTAGCTTTAATCTGCTGAGGCTCTCCAACCTTTGCGCCTACAATGCTATCGGTTGAAAGTTCAATGCCCGTTGCCTGAGTTTTCGCAAAGGCAACCTCGGTGCTCTTGGAAACCTTATTACCGAAATAATCCATTACAGTAACGGTTATCGTTGCGTGGCACGACGAATTTGAAACAGGCTTGCAAAGACCGGTTTTCGCATCAACCGAAACGGAATTCGGGTCGCTTGAACTCCATTCGATTTTGCTGTACATCGCGCTCTTGGGCTGCAATTCGTATTTAAGCTGATATTTTGCGTTTTTGTAGCTTGAAAGAGTGTTTACCTTAACACTTACATGGCTGCCTACTTCCTCTGACGAGCTGTTTAAAATTTTAACGCCGCCGAGACCGATATATCCGCCGAGGCGATAGAAAATATAAAGAAGCTCATCGGAATAAGTGTCTACCATATCCTGAGCGGCAAGCGGAGCTTCGTTTGAAAGATAATAGCAATAATTAAGCTTTCTCATATACTCTTTATATGTTGCCGCGTTTTCGGAGGTCTTTTTAATAATAGTATGCTCGCAAAGATCAAGAATTTCGTTGAGCCTTGCTTTGTCGGGATACGACGTAACGGTAGTGCTGTCCACAATTGCGCCGTCGGCTGACACGCAATAAAGCGTTACAATGCCAACATCGTTTGCGCTGATAATCGCATTGCCGCTGTCATCAACGGATTCAATTGAAACAATATCGTTATCGCTTGAATACCAATTTGTATTATAGCAAGTGTAAGCCGAGCCGGTAAATACCGAATTATTCGGCTTAAGAGTATGGGTAACCTGCATTGTGGTGCCGTTTGTGATTGAAATATCTTTTGTGTCAATCGTGTTTGATTCGGCATAGTTTCTTGTTACCGCGATTGTGAGCACATCGCTTTTAACGGAGCCGTCATCGGAAACGCAATAAACATTAACCGAAGTGGCTTTTTCAACGGCTGCTTTCATTTTAACGCTTGCCGTGCCGTCGCCGTTATCTTTTAATTCATAATCGCTGTTATCTATAAACCAATGAACGGTTTTATTCGTGGCATTATCGGGTGAAATCGTTGCCTGAACAACGCAGCCGTTACCCCAAAGACCATCTGCAACCGTTTTTTTAACAGTGGCATAATGATATGTTACACCGTTTATTTCAACATCGCTTGTTGAAAGCTTGCCGCCGCTTGTTGTGTCGACGGCAGCGATTGTGATACCGCTTACCGGCTGCCCGTTATCAATTGTGGTTTCGCCGATTGCGGAAGAAATTTCATAATATGACTTAACCAAAGTGTAGCCGGTTTTTGCTTTGCATACAATGCGGCTTGTGCCGCCATCTACTGCAGTGTAAAGACCGTTTTGATCTATTTTGCCGATTCCGTCCGAAACGGAGCCGTCATTCATAACAGGATTTCCGCTTTCGTCGGTGAGCAAATTACCGTCCGAATCCGTTTCCTGATAAGGTGCGGTTGCCCATTTATATTCCGTTTCGCCGGTTTCGGAATTTTCGGTGGCAACGCCCCATTCATACGAAAGATACTTTGATTTTGCCGCTCTGGCGGGATAAACCGTGGCTGAAAGCTGCTGAGTATCATCAATATTTACGGTGCTTTTTTCCTTGTTTATCACAACATCGGAAATTTGATTGTCACCGGTTTTGCCCGTGACGGTGATTTGAATCGTTTTTTGAACATTGTTGGCAGCGGATGTGGCAGTGATATCAACCGTTTGCTGCGAATACTGACCGAGTGAACCGCCTGCATCTCTGCCGGTTACCGTGCCGGTAAGCGGATCTACAGAGGCAATTGAAGGATCCGAAGAGCTCCACGTGATGTCGGTGGTATCTGCGGCATCGGGCTTGGCATTTTCTATTGAAAGATAGATTTCTTCACCTTCTTTAACGGTGTTTGTGCCCTTGATATCAAAATTTGTGCAAGGCACGCCGTCAATAACCGTGAAGGTAATTGTGTCGTTTGTTGTGAACTGCAAAATAAGATTTGCAATGATTTTAACCGCCGTGGCAGTAAGCTGAACAGCATCTGCCGAATCACCCACGATGTCCATAACGGCAAAGCAGGCATCCAAAAGAGCCATAAGCACGTTTCTATTTATATCAAGACCGAGTTTAATAAGAATATCGGCGATTTTGCCCGTATCTATAGTGCCCGTGTTTTGAAGCTTATAAAGATAATTAACATATTTAAGCAGGTTTTGGATAAAGCCGTCCGTATCCGGCGACACAATAATCGTTACCGTGCCTGTGTTTTTAAATGTTACAAGACCGCTGTCGTCAACCGTTGCAACCGCCTTGCCGGAACTGAAAATAGAAGAATTCTTAACCGAATAAATAACGCCCATATGAAGCCTTGTGGGAGTGGTGCATGCAGAAAGTTGCTGCGTCGTGCCCTTGGCAACGGTGGTGGGGATATTTTGTTTATTCGTGATATGTGTGCCGTTCGGAAGAAAATCCGCCCAAATTTCCTCGCTCTTTTGAACACAAACCTGGAAGCTGTCTGTTGCAAGAACTTCATCATTACCGTCATAAAGCGTGCAGGAAATAACCGTGTTTACTTTATCAAGATATGTTCTGAGCGAATCAACAAGCTCGCCCTTATATGACTCGATATATTTTGACAAAATGGAATCCGAGCCGAAAGCAGCCTCAACAACCGCGATGATTTCATCGGTGTCCATAGTATCAACATTTATCGTATCATTGAAAAGGGCTTTTTCAAGTGCCGTTTTCATAATTCCGCCCACAAGCGGAATTGTGGCAACCTCGTTATCGAGCCAAAGCCTTACAGCCGCGCCCTTTGAAGAGTCGAACGCACGAACGAGACCATCCTCCGTAACATCGCACACCGTGGGTGTGTCGCTCGACCATTTCACATAGCCGTTTGTGGGAATTTCGCAGTCCTTCAACTTATATTGAAACTGCTTTTTGTCTGCCTCATACATATACTCGATGTACTTGGTTTTGCCGTCTTCCTGATAAGTGGGAACGATAGTGCCGTCCTCATAAAGGATTTCAAGCTCATAAACGGGTATTACGCCGCCGTCGCCATCTGCCGCAACGGCCGCAAAGCCCGGCGAAACAACGCCGATAACCGTTATTATGGCAAGCAACAGGCTTAAAACCTTTTTCCTTACGGAATATGCTTTCATAAAATTTCCTCCGTCCTGAAAGTATAGACTTAATCAACACATTGATACATTCGCGCACAGGCGCAAAAATACAAATTATGCTAATTTTTATTATAATATAAGGCGGCATAATAAAGCAATTGTTAGAATTTACAAAAAATTCAATATTCACTTGTGTAATACTTATAAAGTTATGCATTTTTTCACCTTCGCTTGCCGTTTTTTTACGATTTAAAATATGTGTAACATTGCCAAAAACGAAAGCATTCATTTGTTAACAACAAACAAAAAAGCAGGCATGCAAAAAATAGCATACCTGCACCTAAATCAACATTTCAACCGTCCGCACTCTGCGGCGCAATTATTTTTTAATCGCATTTTTATACAAAATTCCATACACTTTAGTGTGCACAATTATGCGCAAAATCCGTGCTTTAAACTGTCGTACCGGGCAGCACAAATCAAAAAACATTATTGAAATGTATATAATATTATAATTTTTTATACGCTTTTTAATAAAAATCGTCAAATTCATCAAGCTCGCAAACCGTTGCCATTGAGCCGTCGTTTTGCGTAACGAGCTTTCTTGTTTCCTTCACCTTTTTGGGCTGCGCGCCCTTGGGACTGATTTCGTAATAAGCCTCGCTGCGACCTTTTTTCAAAAGCTCGGCATGTATTTTTTCGGCAATTTTATTGCTGCCGCCGACTATAATTTTTGAAAGATCGCCTCCGAAACGGTCAAAAAATTCCGTGCGCGGATAGCCGGTAAGCTTAACGAAATCACCGCTTATAACCTGGCATTCAAACAGATTTTCCGTTTTGGTAAAAAAGAACGCGCCGCTTAAATTTTCGAGCAAATTAAGCAATCTTTCATTGGCCTCATCCGCCTTTGCCTCCGCCGCTTTAACCCTTGTTATATCGGTAAAAACCGCATGGAAAATCGGGCAGCCGTCGCCATCCGTTTTATGCACGGCGGCATTGAATTTGCACCATCTGTATTTATCCTTATGCTGCCTTATTCTGCACACCAAATCGATTTCATCGCCAGTTGCCATGGCACTGCCGATTGCCTGAAACACAAGCGTTTTGTCCTGAGGATGAATCAATTCGTCTATCCTGTAAATCTGCATTTGATATGTATCTTTTGCCGTGCCGAAAAGGCGGCACGCGCTTTCATTAAGATAAAGCACCTCAAAATGCATGTTTTGGGTGACTTTAAAGAGGCAAACACCCCCGGTTACAAGATCTATTAAATGATTGATTTCATTTGCTTTTTCTTTTAGCTGCCTGTTTTTTTCCCTGCTTTTCGAAACATCGGCAAACACAAGACGGCAAAGCGGAGAAGCCTCGTAATTCTGCGCCGTGCAATGCACATAAACCGGCTCGCCGGATTTATCCACTATATCAACATCCGTATAAATATACGGCGAATCTTTTTTGCATATTTTTTGAATAATCTGCTGCCGTTCCGCCGGAATAACTATATCCTGCAAAAACAGCTTACCCTGCTTGATTTTTGAGGGATGAACGCCCGTAAATTCGGAAAAATGGCTATCCGAATCAATTATCTTAAAATTATCTTCTTTATCCACTACGCAATTTAAAAATTCAACTTCGTAGGCTCTGTCCTCATTCGTTTCGGTCACGGCTAATAAAACTCCTTTCAAAAGCTTTGCCGCAGGGGAAACCCCTGATAATTTTCTAACAATACATTATATCGTCATTATAACACAAAAATAATGGAAAAGCTAATTTTTTGTTAATTATTCTGCCGAAAAATAAATTTTCCTATATGCAAAGGCAAAACAATGTGCTATTATACTAATGATAATTTTTTATGATATCATAATCATATAAAAAAGGAGAAGCATAATGGCAAAGGTACATCGAGTTTATGTTGAAAAAACAAAGGAAAACGCCGTTGAAGCAAGGCAAATTATGGAAGACCTTATTTCAAACGTGGGCATTACCGGGCTGGAGGATTTGCGCCTTATCAACAGATATGACGCGCAGGGTCTCAGCGACGCGGAATTTGAAAAAGCCTCAAGGCTGATTCTTTCCGAGCCGAACCTTGACAATGTTTACGCCAAATTGGATATTCCCGCCGATTGGCGTTATTTTGCAACGGAATTTCTGCCGGGTCAATACGATCAAAGAGCCGACAGTGCCGCCCAGTGCATTCAGCTGCTTACAGCAGGCGAAAGACCGCTTGTTACAAGCGCGAAAATCATCGCGGTTAAAGGCGATATAACCGACGCGGAATTTGATAAAATCAAATCCTACATAATCAACCCCGTTGAATCGCGAATTGCTTCAACGGAACTGCCGCAAACGCTTGATATCACGGCGGACTCCCCTGCCGACATAATTCGCATAAACGGCTTTACTTCCGAAACGGACGGGGAAATTGCAACTTACCACGCATCAATGGGCTTTGCAATGAGCGTTGCAGATCTTTGCTGGGTGCGCGATTATTTTAAAACCGAGGGCAGAGACCCGAGTCTTACTGAGCTTAAGGTTATAGACACCTATTGGAGCGATCATTGCCGCCACACCACATTCGGCACAAAACTCGATGAAATCATAATAGAAAAATCAAAATACGGCAAAGCCGTTGAAGAAGCTTTGGAGCAGTATTTTGCGCTTCGCAAAGAGGTTTACGGCGAGCGTGAAAAAGATAAAGACATTTGCCTGATGGATATGGCATGCATCGGCGCAAAGGCAATCAAAAAGCGAGGCGGACTTCCCGACCTTGACGAAAGCGAAGAAATCAACGCCTGCTCAATCGAGGTTCCCGTTGAAATTGGCGGCAAAACCGAGCAATGGCTTGTGCAGTTTAAAAATGAAACCCACAACCACCCCACGGAAATCGAGCCCTTCGGCGGCGCAGCTACCTGCCTGGGCGGCGCAATCCGCGATCCGCTTTCGGGGCGTGCATATGTTTATCAGGCAATGAGAGTTACCGGCTCCGGCGACCCTACAACGCCGTTTGCCGAAACGCTTGACGCAAAGCTTCCCCAAAAAAAGATAACAACCGGCGCGGCGCAGGGATATTCAAGCTACGGCAACCAAATAGGTCTTGCAACAGGTCAGGTTACCGAGCTTTATGACGACGGATATGTTGCAAAGCGCATGGAAATAGGTGCGGTTATCGGCGCATCGCCCAAGAAAAACGTTCTAAGAGGAATACCGCAAGAGGGCGATATAATCGTTTTGCTCGGCGGCAGAACGGGGCGCGACGGCTGCGGCGGCGCAACAGGCTCCTCGAAAGCGCACAACAGTTCCTCAATCGAAACCTGCGGCGCAGAGGTGCAAAAGGGTAACCCCCCCACCGAAAGAAAAATTCAAAGGCTTTTCCGCAACGAAGAGGTTGCACAGATGATTAAACGCTGCAACGATTTCGGTGCCGGCGGCGTTTCCGTTGCCATCGGCGAACTTGCGGACGGTCTTGATATAGACCTTGATAAGGTGCCCAAGAAATACGACGGGCTTGACGGCACCGAACTTGCGATTTCCGAATCGCAGGAAAGAATGGCGGTTGTGCTCAACAAAGAGGATGTTGATAAATTCATTGCTCTTTCAAATGCCGAAAATCTTGAGGCAACGCCCGTTGCGGTTGTTACGGCAACGAACCGCCTCACAATGACATGGCGCGGTGACAAAATCGTTGACATCAGCCGTGATTTTCTTAACACAAACGGCGTTACACAGCATGCAAGCGCCGAAATCGGCGCAATAAACGACGCCGAAAACTACCGCAATACCGTTCCTGCCGAGGTGGACGGAAAAAGCGGTGCAGAAGCACTTAAAGCAAACCTTGCAAGGCTTGAGGTTTGCGGTCAAAAAGGTCTTTCCGAAAGATTTGACTCCTCAATCGGCGCGGCAACCGTGAATATGCCTTTTGCCGGCAAATACCAGCTCACTCCAGAGGAAGCAATGGTGGCAAAGCTTCCGCTGCTTAAAGGCGAAACCGACACGGCAACCGTTATGGCATACGGCTTCATTCCGAAACTTTCAAGCTGGAGCCCGTTCCATTCCGCGGCTTTCGCGGTTACGGAATCGCTTGCAAAGCTTGCGGCGGCAGGCTGCGACCCGAGCAAAGCAAGGCTCACATTCCAGGAATATTTTGAACGGCTTAACAACGACCCCAAACGCTGGGGCAAGCCCACGGCGGCATTGCTCGGCTCAATAGCCGCGCAAATCGGCTACGGCACACCGTCCATCGGCGGTAAAGACAGCATGAGCGGCTCATTCAACGAACTTGATGTTCCGCCCACTCTCGTTTCTTTTGCAGTGGGCATGAGCGAGGCTTCAAAAACAGGCACGGCGCTTTTCCAAAGCTCAAAATCAAAGGTTTATATGCTTGAAGTACCCGTTTGCGCCGAAACAGGCATGCCGAAATACGATGAAGCAATGAAAATGATGCAAAGCGTTTGCGACGGCGTTCGCAGCGGCGAAATTCTTTCCGCAAGCGTTGTTAAAGAAGGCGGCGCGGCAGCCTGCATATGCAAGGCGGCGTTTGGCGAAAAGCGCGGCTTCACCTTTGCACAAAATCTTGATTACGAAACTCTTTTTGCGGCAAAGCAGGGCAATATCACCGTTGAAATTGCAGACGGCGACTGCATCGGTTTCATCAACGGCGAAGAGGGCACGGGCAAACTGCTCGGCACCACAAACGCAAACGGCGTTTTCATTTTGAACGGCGATGTGCTTACCGTTGACGAACTTATTGACGCTTGGAGCGGCAAGCTTGAAAAGGTGTTCCCGACCGACAGCGGAGTTAAAGCCGCAATGCCGCAGGAAATTGAGCTTTATAAAGAACGCTCAATCTTTATTTGCAAAAACAAGGTTGCAAAACCCAAGGTGTTCATTCCGGCGTTTCCGGGCACAAACTGCGAGGTCGATTCCGCAAGAGCCTTTGAAAAGGCAGGAGCAGAAGCAGAAATACTTGTTGTGAACAACCTTTCCCCCGCTTCAATCAACGAAACAATAGATAAAATGGTTTCCCTTATCAACGAAAGCCAAATCGTTATGCTGCCCGGCGGCTTTTCCGGCGGTGACGAGCCCGAGGGCTCCGGCAAATTCATTGCCACTGCTTTCAGAAACCCCAAGGTTAAAGAAGCTGTTGATAGGCTGCTTAATTGCAGAGACGGGCTTATGCTCGGCATCTGCAACGGCTTCCAGGCGCTTATTAAACTCGGTCTTGTGCCTTACGGCAAAATCGTTGAAACCAAGCAAACCGACCCCACGCTTACATTTAACACAATCGGCAGGCACATTTCCTCTGTGGCATACACAAGAGTGTCAAGCGTAAAATCCCCGTGGCTTGCAGGCACGCAGGCGGGCGATATTTTTGCTGTTCCGATTTCGCACGGCGAGGGCAGATTTACGGCAGACGCCGAAACAATCAAATGCCTTGCCGAAAACGGTCAAATCGCCACTCAATATGTTGATCCGAGCGGAGAACCCGTTGCCGAAATGCCGTTTAACCCGAACGGCTCCGTTTGCGCAATAGAGGGCATCACCTCGCCCGACGGCAGAGTGCTCGGTAAAATGGGGCACTGCGAAAGAAAGGGCGAAAATCTTTATAAGAATGTGCCTTTTGAAAAAGATATGAAGATTTTTGAAAGCGGCGTTGGCTACTTTAAATAATACATAAATTTGCCCGTTTCCGCGGGCAAACCAATTAAATCAAAACAGGCAGAAAGAGGATTGCTTTAATGAAATATGTTGTTGTTTTATACGACGGAATGGCAGATTATCCCGTTCCGGCACTCGGCGGCAAAACGCCGATGATGGTTGCAAAAAAGCCAAATCTTGATTACCTTGCCCAAAGGGCAGAGGTTGGCTTGGTGCGCACCGTTGCGCCCGGGCTTAAGCCCGGCTCCGATGTGGCAAATATGAGCGTTTTGGGCTTTGACCCGATGAAATATTACACAGGCAGAAGCCCGCTTGAGGCGGCTTCGATGGGAATAGATATGGCACCGAGCGATGTTTCGCTGCGCTGCAACCTTGTTACCCTGTCGGAAGACGGTAAACCTTACGAAGAAAAAACGATTGAGGATTATTGCGCCGACGATATTTCAACCGAAGAGGCGGCAGAACTTATTAAAGCCGTGCAGGAAAAATTCGGAAACGACACATTTCATTTTTATCCCGGCGTTTCTTACAGGCATTGCCTTATTTGGAAAAACGGCACAACCGACTTGGGCACAATGACCGCCCCGCACGACATTACGGGCAAGGTTATAACCGAGTACCTTTCAACTGCCGAAAATGCAAAGCCGCTTATTCAAATGATGAAAGCTTCATACGAGCTGCTTGAAAATCACCCGATCAACATTGCCAGGAAAGCGCGCGGCAAACGCCCGGCAAATTCCATTTGGCTTTGGGGCGAGGGCACAAGACCGGCAATGGGCTCGTTTGAGCAAATTCACGGCATAACGGGCGGCATGGTTTCCGCAGTTGATTTGCTTAAAGGCATTGCAAGTTGCGCCGGAATGGAGGTTGCCGAGGTTCCCGGTGCAACCGGATATACAGACACAAATTTTGAGGGCAAGGCAAACGCCGCGCTTGATATTTTAACAAGGCATGATTTTGTTTACATTCATTTCGAAGCAACGGACGAATGCGGTCACAGAAACGAACCCGAAAACAAGGTTAAGGCAATTGAGCTGATAGACAGACGTGTGCTGCCGATTTTATTTGAGGGGCTAAAAAAATACGACGATTATAAAATCATGGTGCTGCCGGATCACCCCACCCCGATTGTTACGCGCACTCATGCTTCCGACCCTGTTCCGTATCTTATTTATCATAAAAACAGCGAGGTTAAGGGCGTTGAATCCATTAACGAGGAAACCGCAAAAGCAACGGGCAATTTCATTGATTTCGGTCCGAGCATTATGACCCATTTTATCAAGGACTGATCATATGAAAAAAATACTTATATCTGCAGCGACATTTATTACCGCGGCGGCAATGCTTTTTGCCGGCTGCTCGGCTCAAAATGAAGCAGTCAACGAAACGGCGAACGAGGCGGCAACGCAAACAACTGTGATAAACACGGGCGAAACAGTTTCATATGCGATTTCAGAGGATGATGCCAAAAGCACGGCATATGCCGAGCTGCAAAAGAAAAGTGAATCCGGCGAATACGGCGATATAAGTAAATTCACATTTGCCGGAATTGAACTTTTGGGCGCAAAAGCCGGCATTTACGGTTATAATATGGGTTACGGCACCACTGCCGAAAGCGAAAACACAAGCGGAAATCCCTATTACTGTGTTTGCTACAATTATGATCCCGAACTTTGCGACACAGCCTATTTTTGCATAGATGCCATGACCGGCGATTTGCTTTTTTCGGGATATATGGGCGATTGAATTGGCGAAAGCTTAAATTATGAATAATCCGCGAAAGAGAGGAAAGCTTTATGAGGAAAGACACTATTTGCGTTCAGGGCGCATACAAGCCGAAAAACGGCGAACCGCGCGTTATGCCGATTGTGCAAAGCACAACCTTTAAATATGATTCAAGCAAGGAAATGGGCGATCTTTTTGATTTAAAAAGAAGCGGCTATTTCTATTCACGCCTGCAAAATCCCACCTGCGATCTTGCAGCGGCAAAAATCGCAATGCTGGAGGGAGGCGTTGCCGGCATGCTCACTTCAAGCGGTCAAGCGGCAAACTTTTACGCAGTTTTCAATATTGCAAGTGCAGGCGACCATGTTGTTTCCAGTGCGGCGATTTACGGCGGCACATTCAATCTTTTCAATGTAACGATGCGCAAGCTTGGCATTGATTTCACCTTTGTTTCTCCAACGGCAAGCAAAGAAGAAATTCAGGCGGCAATTCAGCCGAACACAAAGTGCATTTTCGGCGAAACAATTTCAAACCCCAGCCTTGACATTATGGACATAGAGATTTTTGCCGAAGCGGCTCACGAAAACGGCATTCCGCTTATTATTGACAACACCTTTGCAACCCCGATAAATTGCAGACCGTTTGAATTCGGCTGCGATATAGTTACCCACTCCACCACCAAATATATGGAGGGTCACGCTTCAACTGTCGGCGGCGCAATAGTTGACAGCGGCAAATTCAACTGGGAACAAAACGACAAATTCCCCGGGCTTACCACGCCCGACGAAAGCTACCACGGCTTAACTTATACAAAGGATTTCGGCGAGGCGGCATACATCACCAAAGCAACGGCTCAGCTTATGAGAGATTTGGGTTCAATTCCTGCAGCAAACAACGCATGGCTTGTTAACCTTGGGCTTGAAACGCTTCATTTAAGAATGCCGCGCCACTGTGAAAACGCAAAAAAAGTGGCTGAATATCTTAGAAACAACGAAAAAATCACCTGGGTTAAATGCGCAATGCTGGATGACGACCCACAGCACGAAATAGCAATGAAATATATGCCGAACGGCACCTGCGGCGTTGTTTCATTCGGCATTAAGGGCGGCAGAGAAGCGGCAACCGTGTTTATGGACAGCTTAAAACTTGCCGCAATAGTTACCCATGTGGCAGACGCACGCACATGCTGCCTGCACCCTGCTTCCACAACACACCGCCAACTTTCGGACAAGGAGCTTGCGGAATGCGGCGTAACACCCGATTTGCTGCGCTTTTCGTGCGGCATCGAGGATGCACAGGATATTATTGAGGATATTCAGCAGGCACTGGATAAAATATAACGCGGCTTTTGCCGAATTTATAAAAAAAGGTTTAAAACAATGTTTGTAGATGTAGCAAAAATCAAAATTAAAGCCGGCGACGGCGGCGCAGGCGCAGTTGCATTTCACCGAGAAAAATATGTTGCCTCCGGCGGACCGGACGGCGGCGACGGAGGCAATGGCGGCGATATAGTTTTTGTTGTGGATGATAATCTTGCAACGCTTGCCGATTTCAGATACAAAAGAAAATATGCCGCAAAAAACGGTTTGCCCGGAGAGGGAAACAAAAAGCACGGCAAAAACGGAGCCGATCTTGAAATTAAAGTTCCGCGCGGCACGATAATAAAAGAGGCAAACAGCGGTGCCGTTATGGCGGATATGAGCAAGACGGAGCGTTTTGCGGCAGCAAAGGGCGGCAAAGGCGGCTGGGGCAACAGGCATTTTGCCACGCCCACAAGGCAGGTGCCCCGCTTTTCAAAGCCAGGCGTACCCGGCGAGGAATGGGAAGTTAGCCTTGAGTTGAAGCTTTTGGCGGATGTGGGGCTTTTGGGCTATCCATCCGTCGGCAAATCAAGCCTTATTTCCGTGGTTTCGCAGGCAAAGCCGAAAATCGGCGATTATCATTTCACCACGCTTTCGCCGAATTTGGGCGTTGTTTCCATGGGCGAGGGTAATTCGTTCGTTATTGCGGATATTCCCGGATTGATAGAGGGCGCCAGCGACGGCGTTGGGCTCGGTCACGAGTTTTTAAAGCATGTGGAACGCTGCCGTCTTTTAATTCACATAGTGGATGTGAGCGGCTTTGAGGGGAGAGATCCCAAAGAGGATTTCAAACGCATAAACGAGGAACTTGTTAAATTTAACCCCGAGCTTGCCGAGCAGCCGCAGATTGTGGCAGGCAACAAAATCGATATGGCAACGCCCGAGCAGATTGAAGAATTTAAGACTTGGGTTGAAGCACAGGGATACGAATATTATTCGATTTGCGCGCCGATTTCTGAGGGCACGCAGGAGCTTATGAACGCCGTTTGGCAAAAGCTGCAAACCCTGCCGCCGATTAAGGAATACGAGGTTCAGGAAATTCCGCTTGAAAGCCTTATGAAAGACAACGAAAGCTTCAAAATCACCGAGCCGGAAAAGGGCTATTTCGTTGTGGAAGCCCCTTGGTTTCCCCGTGTTTTGCGCGGCATAGATATTGAAGACTACGAAAGCCTGCAATATATGCAGCGTGTGCTTCAAAAAAGCGGAGTCTTCGCCGCACTTGAGGAGCGCGGAATCGAAGAGGGCGACACAGTTTCAATTTATGATATTGAATTTGAATACACGCCGTAATGCTTTAGCCGCATTGATTTCGGCGCAAAAAAGAGGATTTGCCACGATAAGCAAATCCTCTTTTATTATGCTTGTTTTTATTTTTAAAACGTGTGTTAAACAAGTCTCAGTTTTGCAATGATTCTGAAAACATTTGAGTTATTTTATCCGCAAGCGGAGCATATTTCGGCAAATCGAGCCTGAAATCCTCTGCCAAAATATTATCCGCACATTCGCGGCAAAGCGCAAGCAATTCCGTGTTTGTAAGCATATCGGCAATTTTAAGTTCAGGCAAACCGTGCTGCCTGTTGCCGAAGAAGTCGCCGGGACCGCGTTGCTTTAAATCCTCGTCGGCGATTTTAAAGCCGTCGCTGTATTTTTTCATTATTTGCAGGCGTTCGCGCGCAGTTTCGCTTTTGCTGTCCGACACAAGCACGCAATAGGACTGCGCAGTTCCCCTGCCGACCCTGCCGCGAAGCTGATGAAGCTGAGAAAGCCCGAAGCGATCCGCATTTTCAATTATTATAACGCTTGCATTCGGCACATCAACACCCACCTCTACCACCGTGGTGGCAACAAGGATTTTAATATGACCCTCGGCAAAGCCTGCCATAACCCTGTCCTTGGATTTGGAATTCATTTTGCCGTGAAGCACACCGATATTTATGCCTTTAAACGGGCCGTTTGCAAGCTGCTCGGCATATTCCTCCGCCGGTAGCAAATCGTTTTCGCCTGCCTCCACAAGCGGGCACACGATATACACCTGCCTGCCCTCAGTAACTTGCTTTTTCACAAATTCATAAAGCCGCCTGTGATAGCGCGAATCCACCACATCGGTGCGAATCGCCTGCCTGCCGGGCGGCAATTCATCAAGCACGGAAATATCAAGATCGCCGTAAATCATTAGCGCAAGCGTACGCGGAATGGGTGTAGCACTCATAACGAGCGTGTGCACTTCTGCCCCTTTTTCGGCAAGGCTTGCCCTTTGATTAACGCCGAAGCGATGCTGCTCATCCGTTATAACAAGACCAAGATTTTTAAAATTCACATCCTTTTGAATAAGCGCATGCGTGCCGATCGCAAGCTGCACATCGCCCAAGGCAAGTGCAGCTTTAACACGCCGCTTTTCAGCCGCCGGTGTGCTTCCGGTAATCAGCCCAACAGTTATTCCTGCAGGCTCAAGCATTTTTGACAGCGTTTCAAAATGCTGATTTGCCAAAATTTCCGTAGGTGCCATAAGCGCACACTGAAAACCGTTTTTCGCAGCCGTGTATATAACGCCTGCCGCAACAGCCGTTTTGCCGCTGCCCACATCGCCCTGCAAAAGCCTGTTCATCGGATATTTGCCCTGCATATCGGCAATGCAATCCTTAACGGCACGAAGTTGAGCGCCGGTTGGTTCAAAAGGCAAAAGTTTCAAAAACCGCGCCGTATAATCGTGCGTGATTTTTATATGACTTTCATTTCGCTTTGTGCTTTTCAGTTTCAGCAAGCCGAGCTGCAAAATCAAAAGTTCCTCAAAAATAAGCCTTTTTCGCGCTGCGGCAAGCAAATCAAAGCTTTCCGGAAAATGAATATTGCGCATTGCCGCATTCAAATCAATCAAATCATATTTTTGCCTGATATCCTGCGGCAGCGTTTCGGCAAATTCACCGTGCTGCTCAAATGCCGCTTTCATAAGCTTTTCAATTGCGGCAGAGGACAGTTTTTCCGTTGCGCGGTAAATCGGGTGAATGCCCGAATTGCCCTTTGCCGGCAAAATTTGCGGCGAACTCATTTCCGCAAAGGAAAGCCGCTTTTCTATTTTGCCGAAAAGAATATAATCATCGTATATTTTAAGCGATTTTGCCAAGAATTTCTGATTGAAAAGTGTGGCGTGTATAACGGTTTTTCCGTCCGTAAAATCGCATTTATACAGCGTCATCCCCCGGCGAATCATATGCTCCTTAACGCCGCTTACAAGTGTTGCTTTTATGCAGGCGTTTTCACCGCTTTCGCAATCCGAAGCAAGCATTTCACGCGAAAAATCGCGATAATCGCGGGGATAATATTCCAAAAGCTGCTCTGTTGTGAAAATGCCGAGCTTATTTAAAAGCCCGGCTCTTTTTTCACCCACACCCTTAAGGTATCTGATATCTGTCATATTACTCCACAGAAATAATAAAGTAGTAAATCGGCTGACCGCCGTTTACAATGCTGATTTCAACATCATCGCCGTATTTTTCCGCAAGCCTGCTTTTAACCTCTTCAGCGTCTGCCTCGGTAGCATCGGCTCCGTAAATCACGGTGATTATGCTGCTTTGATTTTTCTTAAACACCCTGACGGCAGATTTATAGGCAACATCCCTGATATCGCTGCCGGTGTATTTGATTTTGCCGTTGCAAAGACCCATGATTTCGCCCTGCTTTATCGGCACGCCTTCGATTTCGCTGTCTCTTGCCGCAAAAGTAACAGATGCGGTTTCCACGTTTTCCGCGGCTTCCATCATTGCCATTTGGTTTTCGTTTGCATCTGCCGTTTCATCAAACATAAGCATGGCGGAAATGCCCTGCGGAATAGTTTTGGTTTGCAACACGCGCACTTCCCTGCCCTCGGCAAGGTTTATGGATTGCTCTGCCGCCATAATGATATTTTTATTGTTTGGCAGCACAAAAACCGTTTTTGCCGGCGTTGCCATAACGGCGTTTAAAATGTCATCGGTGGAGGGATTCATTGTTTGCCCGCCGCTTACAACAATATCCGCACCGATATCCTTAAACAGTTCTTCAAGCCCTTCGCCGGCGCAAACTGCCACAAAGCCGTATTTATTGACAGGCTCTGCCTTTGGCATAACCGGGACTTCGCCCTTTGCCACGCCCTCGTTTGCATTTCTGTGCTGATAACGCATATTGTCTATTTTTATATTTATAAGCTGACCGTATTTAAGCGCAGCCTGAATAACATTGCCGGGCTCGTTTGAATGAACATGAACCTTAATAATGTCGTTATCATCCACAACAACAACGCAATCGCCGATTGATTCCAAAAAAGCTCTGAGTTTAAGCGGGTCTTTTTCTTTGGCGTTGTTTGCTTTTTCTATTAAAAATTCCGAGCAATAGCCGAATTTAATATCGTCCGATGCATTGGCAACAGTACTTTTTGAAGGAGTTGAAACCGGCTCAACACCACTGCCTTCAGTCGGCTGAACGATGGCGTTGTTTGCCCAAACGCTTTGAATGCCCTCAAAAATAAGCACAAGACCGCTTCCGCCGGCATCCACAACGCCTGCCTGCTTTAAAACGGGCAAAAGCTCCGGCGTTTGAGCCAGTGCTTCTTTTGCGGCTTTGAGTGCTTCAAACGAAACCTCAAGCGGATCTTTCTCCGTTTCCGCCGCCTTTGTTGCTGCTTCGGAGGCTTTTCTGACAACCGTTAAAATAGTGCCCTCCGTGGGCTTCATAACAGCCTTATACGCTGCCTTAACGCCAAAGTCAAACGCATTTGCAACGGCTTTTGAATCTGCCGTTGCAAGCCCTTTAAATCCCTTTGAAAAGCCCCTGAAAATAAGAGAAAGGATAACACCGCTGTTGCCCCTTGCGCCCCTGAGCAACGCCGAAGCGCACCTTGCCGAAGCGTCACCGATTGTGCAATCATCCGGCAAAACAGCCATTTCCTTTGCCGCCGCGCCAATTGTCATGCTCATATTTGTGCCCGTATCGCCGTCCGGCACGGGGAAAATATTAAGCGCATCAACCGCACTGCGGCTGTTTGCAATATTGTTTGATGCGGAAATTACTCCGTCACGAAACATTTTACCTGTAATCATTCAGAATAATCTCCTTTAGTTTATAGCGTCCACATACACATTAACCTTGGACACTTTTAAATCGGTAACGGTTTCCACCGAATAGCGCACTTTGTTTGTGATACTGTTTGCGATGGCATTTATATTAACGCCGTAGGAAACGGAAATATGCAAATCGATAACAAGACTGCCGTTTACGCTTTTAACAACAACGCCCTGATTATAATTATCGCGATCCGATTTATTCATTATCATTTGCTTGATGCTTTGCACAGGATTAAAATTATTAACCATTCCCGTTACGCCGAAGCATGATTGAGCCACCTGACCCACAAGCTTTTCAAAATAATTATTTGTGATTTCAATATATCCGTTTGGATTTTCAAATTTAATCATATCGGCTCTTAACCTTTCCGACCGAAATTAACGGTCTTTTACCGCCGTTCGGCGGTGATACTCTTAAATGATTATAATATATTTTTCGGCTTATATCAATATATAAAACCATTTATTGATTTTCCGATTTAAAATACCAATTTTCGATATTTGCAAAGCAATCGTAATATGTGCTTTGCACATCGCCGTTCATTGCCTTTGTGAAGCAAACCATACCTTTTCTGTAAAGCAGCGGAATGTAAGGCATTTCATCCGAGAAGGCAAGCAGGAATGTGCCGAGTTGGTCGTCGCCGCTCATATAATTTGCATATGCCGCCGCAGAAGCAGAGTTTTCAGTGTCCGTTCCGAAGCGCGTTGAGCCGTCCTTATCAAAAAACGAGTTAAGGCTCATATCCGGCGGAAGCTTTGTTTCGCCGATATAAAGATTAAAGCTTTCACTTTCAACAAGCTGCCTGTATTTTTCGTTATCCTGTTCTTCATAAAGAGAAACATAAAAGCCCACGGCTTCAAGTTCCTGCTTAATAAGCTTTGCGCAGGAAAGCCTTTCGCTGTTTGACGAATTTACAAGTATGCTTAGCGATGGCGAACCTGCACCGCTTTTTGCAAGTGCCTGCGTTGCAGCGTCCGTATCCGCGTCCTCATCGAAAAGCTTTGTTTGCGAAAGTTCAAACTGAGGATTGAAAACGCCCGTTGCCGCCTGAGCAAAACCGCCGTAAGCGCTTTTAACAAGCGTATTTCTGCTGATTGCGAGCGAAATCGCCTTGCGCACATCGGCATTTGCGGTTGCGCCGCTTTTATTATTAACGCCTAAATAAACAAGATTATTCATATTAACCAGCTTTTTGTTGGCAGTTATCTTTTGCGAGGTGTTCACGCTTAAGTCCCTGAAAGCAAAGCTGATGTTGCCGATATTAACGGCATTGTCAACCGAATCCTGCGAGGCGATATTTTCAAGATGAACGGCTGTTAAATGCGGCGCAAATTCCGATGTGGAATTTGCTTTAAGCACGGTTTCACCGTTTTCGCTTGCAAAATAATATCTTCCGCTGCCCACGGGATAACCGTCCTGCGTTTCGCTGCTTTCAATCGGAAAAGCAAGCAAATTATGGGCATAGCTGTTTGGATAAGCCAAGTAAAATGTTATTTCCGAATCGGAGGTTTTTGAACAGGATTTAATGCCGGCAAGCGAATTGCCCCAAAAAGGAGACTCCTTTGCCGCGTTAAACGAACTTACAACATCCGACGCCGTGAGTGAGCTGCCGTTTGAATATTTAATACCGAGGGTTATGCCCACTTTCAGCGTTTCGCTGTCCGTATATTCATAGCTTGAAGCAATGTTAAGGCTTGCCTTAAAGTTTTCGTCAAGCTTAAAAAGAGGCTCAAAAACGAGCTGTGAAAGCACCTGATTGTTTAGGGTGGTGCATTTGAAGGGGTCCAAACTGTCCGACTGTGTATAGCTCAATTTAAATGTTGTGCCGTCCTCGGGAATAACGGTTTCCTTTTCGATAACGGCAGGCGAGGTTGTGGAGTCGCCGGTTGCCGAGCTGCTGCAGCCGGTTAAGGCAAACGCCGCAATTGAAACCGCAATCAACAGCGCAATTATTCTTTTTGCCATTTTTACCTCCTGAAAATTTCCGTAAAAACGGTTTTGCCCGTTTTATTGTCTGTTTCAAAAAAGCAGCCCTCAACAACGCAGGGTCCGTCCTCATTTTTAAACCGAACAGGAAGCCCCGTGCGGAATTTTTCTATCACGCAGTGCGGCGCAACGCCCAAAACGGAATCGCGCGGTCCCGTCATTCCGAGATCGGTTATATACCCGGTGCCTTTAGGCAAAATTTGATTATCCGAGGTTTGCACATGGGTGTGCGTTCCGAAAATCACGGAAACTTCGCCGTCCAAATAAAACCCGAGTGCTCTTTTTTCGCTTGTGGCTTCGGCGTGGAAATCAATAATAATCGTGCCTGCTCCCGCCTCGTGCGCTTTGGCAATTTCTTCCTTTACGCATTCAAACGGATTGCGAATTGCATCCAAATACGCTGCGCCCTGCAAATTTATAACAGCCGCCTTGGCATAGCCTTTATCCACAATTACCGTGCCGCGCCCGGGCGCAGAAGAGTGATAGTTTGCCGGGCGAACAATATATTTTTCGTATTCCAGATAATCATAAATCTCCGGTCTGCGAAGCGCGTGGTTTCCGAGCGTAATAACATCCGCCCCGGCGTTAAACACACTTTGCGCAGATTTCGGAAGTACGCCGTTTCCGGGTGCCGAGTTTTCGGCGTTCACAATCGTTAAATCAGCCGAATAATCGCTCTTGAGTTTCGGCAAGGTTTTTATTAAATAATCGCATCCGTATGGCGACACAACATCGCCGACAGTAAGTATTCTCAAAATTACACCGTTTCTATATAATGGTTTTTATATATTATACAATATTAAATTCCCAAAAACAACAACCTGCCGCGGCGTTTGATAAAATTAACAATAATTTAATTAAAGCGGCAAAAGCAAGGGCAAAAAAACCTCCGAATTGCTGTTCGGAGGTTTTTGATTTTAATATTAAATTAAATTCACCTTTTCACACCTATCATTCCTGGTTAGCTCTGATTTCCTCAAGTTCGGTATGAAGAGCGGAAAGCTTTTTCTTATTAAGATTATATCCGAGTGCCAAAATAATCGCCATAAGACCGAGTGCGACTGCCGGCACGAGAGTGGATATATCATAAAGCTTTGTTAAAACATCCTCGGGCAACGCGGTGTTGTTTGCCGAAGCGGTGCTGTCGTAGTTAATTACCGCCAAAAGTGCATTCAAGCCAACGCCTGCAAGGGTTTGACCAAGCTTTCTTGAAAAGGAGAAAACGGCATATGCCGTGCCCTCTTCGCGGCGATGGGTTCTGATTTCGTGATAATCGATAACATCCATAACAAGCGCCCAAACCTCAAGTACAAGGAAGGTTTGACCCAGACCGGAAAGGAATGTGAACGCCAGGAACACATAAGGATTGCTTGTTTTGATAATGAACAAAATGAAGCTTACTGTTGCCGCAAATGCCATGCCAAAAGCACAAAGTTCCTTTTTGCCGAATTTATCAATCAATTTATTCATAATGGGAATAAGGATTGCCATCGGCAAATAGGTGCAAATCGTTACCATTGAATATAATTTTGCGCTGTGGTAATAATCGGCAAAAAGATATTGATATGTTGACTGATAATAGAACTGGAAAGCGATAAGCAGCATTGAAGCAAGGCAAAGCATAACAAAAGGTCTGTTTTTGCCAAGATCGCAGATTGTTTTGAATGCGTTGTAATCGCCTTTTTCCTTTTTAACGGGCGCAATTCTTTCTTTTGTGAGCTTGTAGTGACCGAAATAAACCGCAACCGAAATAACCGCCAAAACGGCAACGCCGATTGTGAGCTTAGTGCCGTTAAGCGTTTGGATTTTTGTGCCGTCCGCGGCGATTGTGGTGTTGTAAACAATCATCGGGAATAAGATTGTGCCCGGCAAACCGCCTACACCGGCGCCGATTGAACGCCACATTGAAAGCGAAGAACGCTCTTTTTCATCGTCCGTCACAACCGAAGCAAGCGAGCCGTAAGGAATGTTAACTGCAGTGTACATCATTCCGTAAAGAATATATGTAATATAAGCAAACAGCAGATATTTAGCCTCGCTTAAATTCGGAATAACCGTAAACATAAGCACTGCGGAAACCGCAAGCGGAATTGAAAACCAAAACACATACGGTCTGAACTTACCCTGTTTTGTGGGCTTTCTTGAATCGATGAAAGCACCCCAAATGGGATCGTTGATTGCATCCCAAAGCCTTGCAACCAAAATTAAGATAACAATTTTTCCGGGTTGAATGTGCAATACATCCGTGTAAAACTTGTTTTGAAACGCACCGATAAGTGAAAAGGTTAAAAGACCGCCCATATCGCCCATGGCATAGCCTATTTTATCCTTAAACTTTATTCCGTGTGTTAAACCCTTTTCGCTCATAAAAATCCCCCTTATTTATGAAAAGATGTTTAATTAAATCCTATTTCAAAAAAGTACTCCTTGGCGCACATTGCCGTGCAGCCGATATACTCTCTTTTTTTATTAAGTGAAGAAATTTTAATTATATCTTCGTTGAAATTCCGGTTATAGCGCACACATTGCTTAACCAGCTTTTCAATAATCCTTTCATTTTCAAAAAGCAAGCCAAACAGCACAATGCTGTCTGCATTAAGAATGGTAGCCGTGTTAACAAGCGCAAGCGCAACAAGATCTATTTTGTGATCAAGCATATAAATTATATTTTTATCATTGCTGCTCACAATCTGCTCAAGAGTCATATTGCCGCCGGCCTCGCTTATGATAGCATGGCTGGACACCTCTGTTTCAAGGCAGCCGTAACGACCGCACCTGCATTTTTTACCCCCTGTGTTTACGATATAATGACCGATTTCGGCTATACCGTTGTCGTTTCCCGACTGCACCTTGCCGCCCGAGGCTATTGAAGAACCGATTCCAGCACCCCATTTAAAAAACAAAACCGAATTGCTGCGGTTTGCTCTGCCGTAAATCAATTCGCCCTGCGCAAATGCCTTGACGTTGTTTTCCACAACAACAGGTATTCCGAGTGCAGTTTGAAACATATCTTTTATATCGCAGTTTTTCCAAACTCCGAAATCGTTTTGCTCCGTTGAGCCGATAATGCATACGCCCGCCGCAAGAAGCTTTTTAACATCAATGCCGTTTTCGGCAATAAAGCTTAAAAGTTCCTTTATGACGGAATCAATATCAGCGTAAAGCGGGCTTTTTTTAATATATATCGCCTCGCCTTTCAAATTTGCAACGGAATATGTTATGCCGTTTTGCTCGGCATTAACTCCGAGAACAAGTTTATCGTCAAGGCACAGGCTCAGCAAAACCTCGCGCCTGCCGGATTTTCCGTTTGACTCGATAAAGCCGCTTTCCTTAATAAAACCCTCGCCTATAAGCTCGTTGCATATTTTTGTAACCGCGGCGGGAGTAAGCGATAATTTACCGGCAATTTCTTTTCTGCTTAAGCTGCCGTAAGTATTAAGCAGATATAAAATCATGCTGCGATTTTCGCTTTTAACAGATTTTAAATTAAGCCCCTTGGCCAATAAATTATTACCTCCTTTCACCTACGAATTTCATTAAAAAGCAATATCGGCTGCTTTACTTGACCAACAGTGATAAGCCGCTTATTGCCATAAGCGTGTATGTAAGTACCATAAACGCCTTTTTATTCATATGCTTATAGATTAAATTGCCGATAAACATCGCAAGAAACAGCACAGCCGTTGAAGCGGCAAGCAAAATAAGCGTGTTTTTATTAAATCTGCCTGCGCCGGCATCCGTGAACATATTGATTGAATTTAAAATAATCCAAACTGCGGAAACCGTTGACCTGAACTCATCGCTTTCCTTTAATTTATCGTTTGCATAAACGACAAGCAACGGACCGCCGCACACAAACATTCCGTGCACAACACCGGAAACAAACAGAAGAGCATACATAACAATATCGTTAAAAATCCCGCCGCGGTGCTGCTTTGCGCCGCCTTTGCTTTGGCTGCACGAGCGAGCAACACCCAAAACGGTGAAGCCGATAACAACAATGCCGAGAATTTTATAAAGCACGCCCGAATTTACAGAAAAATGATTTATAATCAAAAACCCGGGCAGCATGCCCGCAAGCATTATGCAGGTTATTTTTATAAACTCCTTTTTGTTTATAAAATTCCTTTTTTGCCACACAATAATTACGGAGGCGACAATGCCCAAAACATTGAGTATGGGTCTTGCAACATCAAAGCCCACAAGCATTATCGAAAACGGCATTGCGAGCACCGTGCCGGCAAATCCTGTAATACATTGTATCACATTGGCTGCCAAAACAACAAGCAAAAACCAAAAGCTTTTAATATTTTGCATCAGAATTTTTCTGCCTCGATATTCAACAGATTTGCGTAAGCCTCAAGTTCGTCGGAAATATCGCCCATTGCAACGGCAAAATGCGGTTCCCAACCGCCCTTAACCGACTTATTGATGATTTCGCTCGCATTATTTCGAGTTTTAACAACAATCGAAGTGCCGAAATACTGCCGTGGTTTATCGAGTGCTTCACCGTTTGCAATGAAAAATCTAAAACTGCCGTCTGCTTTTTTGCCGACTCTGAACACGGTAACATGCTTTTCTGCCTTACAGCCGAACTCTAGCGTGGGACCTATTTTTCTGTTGCAATGAAGCCCTGCGCACGCGCCGTCGGGTTCGCGCGCCAGCGAGCACGGAGCCATGCCGCAATGCCAAAATGTGACGCTGTTATCAGCCTCGTTGATTGAAACGGGATCGCCGAAAAACGACGCCTTGCCCGTTAATTGCGAAGCGATAAACATTGAAAGCGCGCCATAGGTATCAGCCTCGCACGCCGAGGACACACCTAAATCGTTCAGCATTCCGAGCACGGCGCAAACGGGAGTGCCGAATGCCGTGAAGAAATCCGGCCAGCACCTGCTTGAAAGCGCGCCGATATTGTTTTGAGCCGTATATTCGTCATAAGCTCTGAAAAGCCTTGCAAAATCAACAACATTTTCGTGTTTTATTTTATCAAGCCCGTTAATAGAAGCCTTTGCCCTTTCGATATAATCCCTAACATCGCTTTCCGAATAAAGCTTTGCCTTATCAATAAGTTCCCTCGCCTCGATTGAAATGAGCTTTGAGCCGAACACCTTAAGCATTTCGCCGTCCAATGCTCTGCCGAAGCCGAAGCCCTCCGGGGTGTGACCGATTTGCAGGATATTAAGCTTTTGCACAGCCTTTTTTAAAGCAACGGCAGAGATGAAAGTTCTGATTTTCTTTTTTGCCGCATCCTCATCCGGGGAAGCGAGCAAATAATCAAAGGTTCTGCCTAAAGCCTTAAGCGTGTTGCCTGCCGAAAAAGCTCCCGTGAGTGAATTCAGGCAAAGCCTGCCGCCGTTTGATTCCGGCTCACGCAAAGTCCAAAGCAAAACGGGGCAATTCGTTTTTCTTAAAACCTGAGAAATATATGCCGCATTTGCAAAAGTTACATTTTGTACTATTGCAAGATCGGGATTTCGGTTTTCCAAAAACTCATCCAGGCTGCCAAGATCCAAAAGCATTTTATCCGGGCAAACAACACCCGGATATATTTTATTCAGCAGCTTAACGGATTTATCAAATTCCTTTTGCGCGCTTTCAAGGTGGAATGTGGGCACGCCGATGGGAATGTATAAAATCTTAATATTCATATAACGCTCCGTGTTAATATTTTAATTCTTTGTTTTCGCCGATAAGTCCGGCATATGCGCCCTGCTTTATGAGCGGTTCCCTGTCCTTATGAGCAATAACCCATTTGTTTTTTTGCAAAAGGAGCCTACCCTCACCCTCGGCACAGTTTGATTTGTGCTCAAGCGGAGTATTTGTGCCGCGAGGCAAAACAACAATATCCTTAAAACCGCCGTCGTCGCAGCGGCAGGGCGAAAGGTGCAGCGTTGTTTGATACATTTCAATCGCCGTGCCCTTCGGAACATAAAACACCTTTTCGTTGCCCACATAAAATTTATTTTCGCTTATTTGCCAAGTGTGACCGAGCACAAGCATAAAATCCGTAACCGCAACATTTATTTCCGAGCCTTTATGGTATTCAAAGCCGTTATATGTTGTGTTTTTTCCGTTGCAGTATCCCGCCTGAATCGGCATTTCGCCGTAAAGTGTGTTTTGGAGCTCGGCGAAAACATCAAGTTTTTCAAGCTCGGCGTCGCTTGCAACATAGACATTGCCGTTTTTAGGAATATCGGTGCTTTTTTTCATATACTCAATCGCTGCCGAAAAATCAAAGCCGCCGACAATTTTGCCGTACTGCTTAAATTCATCGTCAAAAACCGAATAAACCTTTACATCGTTAACGCTGCACAGGCGATCAATCATCATAATCCCCTCTTACGATTTTAAATGTTGCGCGCCAATCCTCTTTGCCGATTCCGGCTTCCATGCCTTTATCGTAAACGGATTTCACGAAATTCATAACAGGCATATTGACATGCTCCTGCTGTGAAAGCCTTTGGCAAATGCCCAAATCCTTATGCTCGTTTTCAAGCGAAAACGCGGTTGCCCAATTTTCATCGCGGATATTTTGCCACTGCGCGTCAAGATAAAAGCACTGCGCACCGCCGTATGAAACGGCAGTGTGATAATCCTCGGGTGAAATCCCCATTTTTTGGGCAAGAATCAGCGTTTCGTTTACGCCGTTTTGAATTTCCGCACAAAGGGTATTGTGGCAAATTTTCATAACAAGACCTTTGCCGTTTTCACCCATGCGGATAACATTGCAGCCCATATAAAGAAGAATGGGCTTGATAACATCATAAAGTTCCTCGTCGCAGCCCACAAGTATGCCGAGTTCGCCTGCAATTGCGGCAGGCTTTGATTTAACAACGGGTGCGTCTGCAAATTGCGCGCCCTTTGCCTTAATCATTTTTGAAACTTCAACGGACACGGAAGGGTCAATCGTGCTCATATCAATACAGATTTTATTTGCGTCAATATAAGGCAAAAGTTCGGTGTAAACCGCCTTAACATGCTCGGATTTCGGCACCATTGTGATAATAACATCCGCATTTTTTGCAACCTCAATATTATCCGAGCAGCCGATTGCGCCGGCATTTTCAAGCTTTTTTACCTGGTCTTTATTAAGGTCGGAGCAATAAACGGAACCGTTGTGCTTTTTAACGATGTTTTCACACATTGATTCGCCCATAATTCCCAAGCCTATAAATCCTATTTTCATTTTATCCACAGCCTTTCCGAATATTTAAAATCATTATTCCGTGATTGTTTTATCCCAAGCATTTTGGAATTTTTCCAAGCCGTAATCGGTGAAAGGATGATAAAAGCTGTCCTTATAAACCTGCAAGCCGGCGGTAACGATATCCGCACCGGCAACGGCACAATCAACAAACTGCTTGCCTGTTCTTACAGCCGCGCAGATGATTTGCGTTTTGCCGTAAAAGCCGTAGTTTTTGTAAATAGAAACAATATCCTGAATATACTGCTTGCAATCCTCGCCGCTGTTTTCCTTCCAACCGATGAACGGGGAAACGAAAAGCGAGCTGTTTTTAGCCGCAATAAGTGCCTGCGAAGCCGAGAAAACAAGAGTTAAATTTGTTCTTATGCCTTTCTTTTCAAGCTGCCTTGCCGCGGCAATACCTGCCTGTGTGCAAGGAATTTTAATGCAGAAATTCGAGCACATTGCCGCAATTTTTTCACCCATTGCAACCATTTCGGTTGCATCGTCAAGATGAGGATTGATTTCAACGGAAATCGGGAATTTATCCCAGCCCTCGATATCGTTTTCTTTAACGAAATCGGCAAGTTCGCCGATAACCGTGAAAAACGGCTTGCCCGAATTCATAATATGATTCGGATTTGTTGTAACACCGTCAATGCCAAAGGTGTTGTAAGCCTCCTTAATTTCGTCAATTTTTGCGCTGTCTAAAAAATATTTCATAATTATTCCTCCTGTTATTCAGCGTTTAATATATCAAGCACGGATTGTGCTTTTTTTCTTATAAATACCGGCGGTTCGCCTATCGGCGCGGCAACATCATATTCTCCGCCGGAATATTCCTTTTTGCTCCACAAATGAACCCATTTGTCGTTTGGCAAATAAACCTTTTGGCTTATTGCGCCAGATTTCACAACAGGCGCCACAAGAATATCGCGCCCGAGCAAATATTCGTAGCACTGCGAAAACGCCTGCGGCTCGTTATAATAGAAAAACAACGGTCTTACCACGCCCACGCCTGTTTCGCTGTTCTTTTTGACGGCTTCTTCAAGATAGGGCATAAGTTTTGCGTGAATTTGTGACATTGCCGCGCTTTGGCGCAAGGTATTTTCATTGGCGTCGAACTGCACGTTAAGATCCGGATTAAGCCCCTCATGGCTGCGCATAAGCGGCGAAAACGCATTCATTTCGCACCAACGCATATAAAGTTCCTCACTTCGTTTAAGATTGAAAAACGAGGTATAGCCGCCAATGTCGCTGTGGGAAAGCCCAAAACCGCAACAGGTGAGGCTGAGCATTGCCGGGATTACAGACGGCAAACCGAAATCAATTGAAAAATCGGTGTGATTATCGCCGTTCCACATCATGGTTGACGCGCTCGGAGTGCCCGAAAAGCCTGCCCTTGTGAAAAACATTATTTCGCCGACCTTGCCTGCTTCCTCAACCGCCTCGCGGTTGATTTTTGCCCAACGCGCAGGCCAAGTATTGTGCACAATTTCGGCACTTTCGCCGCTGTAAAGCACACAATCGGTGGGCAGATATTCACCGAAATCCGCCATCCAGCCCGAAAAGCCCAAGTCAATCATATTTTCCTTGATTATGCCTTTTATCCAGCGGCAGGCTTCGGGATTTGTTAAATCTATCATCGCCGCAGGGAAGGTAGTTATCGTAACATAACAATCCTTACCGTTCTTATCCTTGACACAATAACCCTTTTCGCTTGCCTGCTTATAGAGCGGCTTTTCAACTGCCAAAAAAGGATTTATATAACCCAAAACTTTTATGCCATGTTGATTAAGCTCTTTTACTTTTTCGTCAAGCGCGGGATAAAGTTCCTTATCCCACTGCCAATTCCAATAAAGCTGCTTTCCGGCGGCGGTTATGCGCCTGCCCTCCCAATCCTGAATCCAAACGCCGTTAACGGCAACGCCGCTGTTAAGCGCGGCATTAACCTTTTTCATCATAACTTCCGTGCCGCCCTGGATACCGAGAATATAGCCGCCGTAGACCCATTGCGGCAACTGCGGCTGCCTGCCGACAATGCCGGAAAGATTTGAAAGCACCTGCTCGAAATCATCGCCGAAGCCGATATAAAACGGCGCGATTTCCCATATTTTGATTTTGTGGCAACTTTTATTTTTGAAATCAAATTCGCTTTGTGCCGTTGTTAAACTGTGGAAAAAATATTTTCTCGAGCTTAAAAAAGTGGGCTGCGCATAATATGTTTCATAATTTGAAAACTTTTGCTTTTTGGTTGTATTTTTTATGCCCACAACCTGCTTTGCGAGCTTTTTTGCTATTTGAAGCGCATTGATGTGCTCTGCCACCCAAACGCGGGCGCATTTTCCGCGCAAATTAAATTCCGAAAAATTTTCTCCGCAGCCGTAAACATATTCATCGGCAACCGCCGGCAATTCAAATCTCATTCGATTATAATCACCGGGAATATCGAATGTGAAATAAAGCCTGTTTTCATCAACAATTTCGATTTTGCACGCACCCTCGCTCAGTTCTATTCGAGCAACGCCTCCCGAAACGGCAACGCTTTTAACAACCAAATCGATTTGCGACAAAACTTTTTCTTTGATTTTGAAGCTGCCGTGGCTCATTTTGTAATTGCTGCTGCCGCAGCCCACGCAAAGGAGATTTTGCCCCACGCATATTTTATATATTTCGTTGCCGTGCAAAACAACGGACAGTGTGTTTTCCGAAACATTAAACGATAGCATTTTTATTACCCCTCTCAGGTTAATTAACGCTGTTAATTAACCTGCCATAATTATACAACTATCGGTGCCGATTGTCAACAAAAATCAATCGGTTAATATTCGGCGCATATACATATATCAAATGAACAATAAATAAAACGGTGTTGAATTATTTATTTTCTAAAATACAGTTGACTTTTTGTTCGGCATTTTATATACCAATTATTTCACAAGGATGCCTGTCATGAGAAAAAACGGAATCACAACCAAGAGAAAAATCCTTACCGTGTGTGTACAGCTGTTTTTGGAGCAGGGGTACACAAACACAACCATCACACAAATCACAGAGCAAGCAAAGGTTACAAGGAGTAGTTTTCAGCATCTGTTCCCCCACAAAGGACGCCGCATTTGATGATTTTCTCCGTGTTGAGGTTGACGGCGTAACTCTTGATGAAGCAAATTACACCGTAAAATCCGGCAGCACCGTTGTTACGCTGAATGCAGACTATGCTGCTACCCACTCGGTCGCTGAGCATACAATCGGTATCGTTTCCCAAAGCGGAACGGCTACGGCAAAATTCACCGTGAACAAAAAAGCAGCGGAAACGACCACCGCAACGAATAAGCTTAACACCAACGATAACACGAAATCTCCGCATACCGGAGATACAAGCAATCTTGCCTTGTGGTTGGCTCTGTTCCTCGCAAGCGGCAGCGCAGTTACAGCGGCAATGTCTGCAAGCAAAAAGAAAAAGTACAATAAATAAAATATAAAGCCAAGCATACAAAAACCGCAGATTGGGCAAGCACCAAATCTGCGGTTTATTTTATTCTTTATCTTCTTTTGGTTGTTTCATCGTAAGCGAAATGCGCTTTTTGCCAACATCAACGCCGAGCACCCAAACGGTAACGATATCACCCACCTTGAGCACATCCGAAGGATGCTTGATGTAGCGATTCGTTATTTGCGAAATGTGCACAAGCCCGTCCTGATGCACGCCCACATCAACAAACGCACCGAAATCAATAACATTGCGCACGGTGCCTTTAAGCTCCATACCCTCTTTCAAGTCCTCAATGCCAATAACATCCGTTCTGAGCATAGGCTTCGGCAATTCCTCGCGCGGATCCCTGCCCGGCTTGCCGAGCTCCGAAACAATATCACAAAGTGTCGGCTCGCCGATATCGAGCTGAGCGGCAAGGGCACCCGTGCCCTGCGTTTTAACCGCAGCCTCGATTGCCGAAATATTGCCCGAGCAAACATCGCTTTCTGAAACGCCGCAAATTTTAAGCAGTTGCTTTGCCGCTGGGTATGATTCCGGGTGCACGGCTGTGTTATCAAGCACTTCCTTTGATTCGGAAATTCTTAAAAAGCCTGCGCACTGTTCAAAAGCTTTCGGTCCCAGCTTCGGCACTTTTTTTAGCTGAGCGCGCGATGTGAAGCTGCCGTTTTCCTCCCTGTAAGCTGTTATGTTTTTTGCTATTGCCGATGAAACTCCCGAAACGCGCAGCAAAAGCGACGGCGACGCCGTGTTTAAATCAACGCCAACGGAATTTACGCAATCCTCAACAATGCCGTCAAGCGCAGCGGAAAGCTCTTTTTGCGGCATATCGTGCTGATATTGACCCACTCCGATTGCCTTGGGATCTATTTTAACAAGTTCTGCAAGCGGGTCCTGCAAACGCCTTGCGATTGAAACAGCAGAGCGCAAGGAAACATCATATTCGGGAAATTCCTCCGCAGCAAGCTTTGAAGCCGAATAAACCGAAGCCCCCGCTTCGCTTACCACCATATAAACAATGCCGCAATCAAGTTCCCTGATAACATCGGCGGCAAAAACCTCCGTTTCGTGCGAAGCCGTACCGTTTCCGATTGCAAACATTTGCACATTGTATTTTTTAACAAAGTCCTTAATTATTTTCTTTGCTTCTTCAATTTTATTGTGAGGCGGTGCACAATAGATAACGCCCGTGTCGAGCACCTTGCCGTTTTCATCCACAACAGCCACCTTACAGCCCGTGCGATAGCCGGGATCAAGCCCGATTGTAACCTTGCCCTTAACCGGCGGCTGCATAAGAAGCTGCGCCGTATTTTTTGAAAAAACCTTTATAGAATCCTCACAGGCGCGATCCGTTAACTCATTTCTGATTTCCCTTTCTATGCTTGGGAAAACAAGGCGTGTGTAAGCGTCATCCGCAGCGTCGCGCACCAAATCTGCGCACGCCGAGGCATTTTTCACATGAAGCCCCGTGAGCACGCCGAGCCCGCTTGATTTATCAACATCAAGCGAAACTTTTAAAAAGCCCTCTTTTTCGCCACGGTTCACGGCAAGAATTCTGTGGTTTGCGATTTTTGAAACAGGCTCGCGATAATCGCCGTAAGCCTCGTAAACGCCCAAGTCCTCATTTGCGCCTTTTGAAACAATATCTCCGTGGGCACGGCAAACATAGCGAAGCTGCTTTCTGCCGGTGGGATCGTCCGAAATCATTTCGGCAATAATATCCTTTGCGCCGGCAATTGCCGCATCGCCGTTCGGCACTTCGCCGTTTATAAATTCCGACGCAGATTCAAACGGGTCAAAATCAACATTCTGCTCATAAATTTTAAGTGCAAGCGGCTCAAGCCCCTTTGCCTTTGCAACGGAAGCCCTTGTTTTGCGCTTCGGTCTGTAAGGGCGGTAAATATCCTCAATTTCCGTAAGCGTTTTGGCATTTAAAAGCGCGTTGGCAATTTCATCCGTCATTACGCCCTGTTCTTCTATCGAAGCACTCACCTTTTCCTTTTGCTCCAGGAGTGAACGCAGATATTGCAACCGCTCATAAATTTGCCTGAGCAATTGATCGTCAAGCGAGCCTGTGGCTTCTTTTCTGTATCTTGCAATAAAGGGAATGGTGTTTGCATCATCAATAAGCTGCACGGTATTATCGATTTGCCACTGCTTGAGCTTAAATTCTACGGCAAGAGTTTCGTTTATGTTCATTTTATTCCTCCGAATAGGAAATTTATTTTCCTATCCATTTTTTCTTTTTAAATATAACGGCAAGCACCGCAACAACGGCAATTGAAAGCAAGATCACAAACAAATAGCCGTGCTTCCAATAAAGCTCCGGCATATTGCGAAAATTCATACCGTACCACCCCACTATTACCGTGAGCGGAAAAAATATGGCTGTAACAACCGTGAAAATCTGCATTGTGCGGTTTGCTTTAATATCGATATATGATTGATATGCGTCCTGCAAGTGCACAACAGAACCGCTGAGCATATCTATATCATCGCGCAGGCGAATGGTTTTTTTCGTAAAATTCGAGATATAGCGCAAATAATTTTCGTCAAAAATCTCGTTTTCATTATCCTCAAGCGCATCGCCTATATCAATAAGCTGCTCGTAATAATTGCGCATTGTAAGCAACTCTTTTTTCATATGCAAAAGTTGCAAATTAAAATCATCGCCAACCTTGTCGTGAAGCACCAGTTCCTCCAGCGTTGTTATTTCGTAGCCGATATCTTCAACAGTGTTTGAATCGCTGTTTGTGAGGCAATCCAAGAATGCATATATCAGTTTTTCAAGAGTTATGTTCATCGGCGAATATCTGCCGAGGCTTTCGAAAAATTTATCGCGTGTGGAACAATCCTTATCGCGCACATCAACAACGATAAGCAAATTTTTCTTAATAAACAGCGCCACCGAATCACGCTCACCGTTAACATCCTCAGGATTTATAACAGAAATTTTCGTGAAGCAATAATCGTCAAAAACCTCTGCTCCAAAGCGCGAATGATAATAAAATTCATCCGTTTTTAGCATTTCCGCGCTCGATGCGGCAAAGCCGAATTTTGAATAAATGCGCTCAAATTCCGAAACGGTAACATATCCTGCCGTAACATAATGCGGATTTATTTTTTCCGTTTCAATCGTAGTAATATCGTCTGCAAACTGATAAAACATAAAAAATCACTTGTCTTTCAGCAAAATTGCGCCCGGCGCAAGGGTGTGCACATCCGAGCCGAGCGCATTGGCAAATTTGCTTAAAATCAATAATTTTCCGCTTTGATTTCAAAATAAGACTGTGGATGGGCACAAACAGGGCAAACCTCCGGCGCAGCCTTACCTATAACGATATGACCGCAGTTTGCGCATTTCCAAATTTTATCCTCATCACGGCTGAAAACAATGCCGTTCTGCACATTTTGAAGCAATTTAAGATATCTTTCCTCATGCTCCTTTTCGATTTTGCCAACTTCCTCAAAAAGATAAGCAATTTCGTCAAAGCCCTCTTCCCTTGCCTCTTTGGCAAAAGAGGCATACATATCGGTCCATTCATAATTTTCGCCGTTTGCGGCGTCCTGCAAATTAACTGTTGTGCCGGGGATTGCGCCGTCGTGCAGCAACTTAAACCAAATTTTGGCATGCTCTTTTTCGTTCATTGCGGTTTCGGTGAAAAGAGCGGCAATTTGATTATAACCGTCCTTTTTAGCCTTCGAAGCATAATACTGATATTTGGTGTGCGCCTGGCTTTCGCCGGCAAAAGCTGCCATAAGATTTGCCTGAGTTTTTGTTCCCTCTAATTTTTTCATTGTGATACTCCTTTATTTTATCGGCAATATTTTCTATATGCCGTTTTTTCTAATTTTTGTAATCAAAAGCACAAATATACTCCACACGGCTTGGAAAATAATAACATTAACCGCCGTCAGCTGGCTCATTCCGCCCGTAAAGGCAAGAAGCGCTGCAACACCGAAGCCGATGGCAGAGCCGAACGCGCCGAGGGCGGAAATTGTTTTTTCCGTGCCCACAAGATTATCCGCACCCAAAACGGATGTTATAAATGCTTGCGCAGAGCCGTTATGCACGGCATATGCAGGGCTTTTTTCGGCAACCGCGCCGCTGTATTTTTCAAAGCTGCGACCGTTTGAAGCCGTCATCACCCTGATAAATCCCTCCGGCACATCGAATATATTTTTTAAGCTTTCCTCGTTTATATACGGATCGCAGCTGCGCAAAATAACGGTTATTCCGCTGCGCTCCAGCTTTTTAAGCAGCTTTTTGAGCGACGGATCGGCTTCGTAGCTGACTATGAACATAGCCATAACCTTGCCTGCCACGGCAAGATAAAGTGCCTTTCTGCCCTTTCGGGTATATTTTTTTTCATAATCCTCTTTCGGCACGGTAACGCCATGCCGAATCAGTAAATTGCGGTTGCCCACAAGGATTTTCTTTTGATATATCCATGCCGAGGTGCCCATTTTATCCTCATAAATAACGCCGTCCGCCTGCGGCAAAATGGATTGCTTGCCCACTATAACATCATCAAAAACATTGGCAAGCGGGCTTTTGATTTGCATAACCACCGCCGCGGTTTGCAAAATGGCGTCGTCTATTTTTGCGCCGTTAAAAGTTTTTATTCCGTGTAGATTGCAGGAGCGCGCGCTGAAAAGATCCGCAGCCTCCATCACAAGCGCATTTGAATTATGCACATAATGCGCACCCTCAAAGCCGCACACCATGGCGCCGCTTTTTGCAAGCGATTTTGAAACCTGCGAAAGCGCACTGTTTGAAGCAAAAAGCGTTATTGCCGGGCAGGAAATTATAAGCCCTGCCGTGAGCATATTAAACGCCTCGTTCCAATTTTTCTTAATAATGCCGATAATCGCAAATATTGCCAGATTAAAGCAGATAAACACGGGCACAAGCACCTTTGCCGTTTTATCCGCAGGCTCATACGCAAATGAGATTTCCAAAAAGCTTGTGGGGAAATCCGTTTTAACACTGTATTTCAAATACGGCTCGCCGTCCAGCATGTTTTTAGAGATTATTCGTGCGTCAACCTCGTTTACAATATCCTCAACGGTTGATTTATCCCCTCTGCCGGTTAAAAATTCAAAGTTGTTTATAACTCTCACAACCGTTTGCCGCCTGCCAAGCTCCGCCATAAACACGGCAAAAACGGCAGCGGAGGGAAAAAGCGTGCCGCCGTCGTATATCAAATCGGGATTTGCCAAAAGCACGCCGGTATTTACAGCCGCCATCACCGCCGCCAAGGTTACGGGGAAATAATAATTTATTCCCTTTTTAAAATTCAACCCACGCAAAAGCGAGCCTATATTCGTTATCAGCACGGCGCCATAAAGTATGATTGCCGTTAAATAGTAATTGAAATCATCATTTAAAGCAGATGGCAAATATGCCGTGTTTCCAAGCACGGTTAGCAAAAGCAAAAGCCCACCGAAAACGATTGTGAACGATATGCGCATATTGCTTTTCGTTTTAAGCTTAAAAAGGCTTTCAAGCGTTTCCGTGCGCTCGCTGCTTTTTCTGTAATCGTCAAATTTAACTTTTTTGGCACGGCTTTTACTGTCGCCCTCAAATTCCTCAGGCGCAAAAAGGCGGAACTTATTAACCTTTTCCTCGCGCCTGCGGCGAAGCTGCTCCTCAGCGAGTTCCTCGTCAATCACGGGAACCTCGTCCACCTCATCGTCAAACCCCGTCATCCTGATTTGGTCGGAGTTATCATATTCCTCGGTTTCGGGCACAAAATCGGCTTTGCTTTCGCGATCGCCCGAAAGCATAACGCGCGTTTTATCAAGCTCCTCCACAGCAAGAATTGTGGGTATTTCCTGCAAATCAAGCGTTTTGTCAAACCTGGAACGGCTTTTTATGGTGGCAGCCTTTTCTATGATTCGCGGCGGAGCGGAGCCGTATTCCGTATCCGCCGAATGGCTTTTGAAAAACTTTTTCGCTTCGCCCTTTGCAATCGGCACCACGGCGGTTTTATCCGTACTTTGCGCCTTTTGGTGCGAAAGCTTTGGCACAACGGCGGTTTTGCCGTCTGCCGACTGCTGCTTTGCCTTGCCGGGCACATACGCCTTAACCGTTTCTGCGTTCTCTTGCTCTGCCTTTTTTTCCAGCGCTTCCTGCGCGTCTTTTTTGGATTTGGGAACAAAAGTTTTGACCGGCTCAAGCGGCTCATCAACGCTTTTAATTTTTTCTTTTGCCTCTGCCGATTTTCTGTCGATGCTTTTAAGCACCGCTTCGGCTTCTTTTAAAATCTCTTCAACCGAAAGATCTTTATTTTCACTCATTCAAATCACTCATCACAAGCCAAGCCTTTGCCTGGCGATTTCATACATAATTACGGATGCCGCAACGGAGGCGTTAAGGCTGTTTACATTGCCTCGCATCGGCAAAGAAACCGTAACATCGCACTTTTCCTTAACAAGCCTGCCCACGCCTTTGCCCTCGCTGCCCACAACAAGCGCGGCTCCGCCGGAAAAATCGGTTTTGCACCATGGTTGACCGTCCATATCGGCGGCATAAACCCAAATATTTTTCTTTTTTAAATCCTCAATAGTTGAGGCAAGATTTGAAACCCTTGCCACCTTAACATATTCAAGCGCGCCGCATGCAGTTTTTGCAACTATAAAATTAAGCCCGGCGTTTCTGCGCTTCGGAATTATAACGCCGTGCACACCGCACGCTTCCGCCGTTCTGATAATGGCGCCGAGATTACGGCTGTCCTCAATCTCATCGCAAATTATTATAAACGGGGCTTCGCCGCGTTCCTCTGCAAGCTCAAGAATATCATCAACGCTGCTGTATTCATGCGCCGGTACATTTGCCACCACACCCTGATGATTTGCGCCGCCGCACATAAAATCAAGTTTGCGCGAATCGGCTTCTTTAATAACAATACCTTTTTCGCGCGCCGAGGCAATGATTTTGTTTACAGAGCCTTCTCTGCCGCCCTTTGCAATTATGATATTTTCTATTTCCCTGCCGCTTTTAAGCAGTTCTGCCACGGCGTTTCTGCCGATAACAATATTATCGTTTTCAGTAAATTTTGCATTTTTATTATCTTTTACCATTAAAATTACGAAACCTTTCAACATTTAAGCAACATATAAACTACAATATAATATAATTTATTATAACATTTAGCAAACCGACTTTCAATCAAAAACTGCCGACCGAATAATAAATTCGGTCGGCAAAATTTAAAACCTGACAGGAATATTCATTTCTTTAAGATATTTTTTCAGCTCCGGCACAGGCAATTCGTTGAAATGGAAAAGGCTTGCCGCAAGCACCGCGTCCGCCTTGCCGACTGTGAATGCATCGTAAAAATGCTCTTTTGCGCCCGCACCGCCCGAGGCAATAACGGGAATGCCCACGCTTTCCGAAACCGCACGGTTCAATTCATTGTCGTACCCTTTCTTTTGCCCGTCGCAATCCATGGAGGTAAGCAAAATCTCGCCGGCACCGCGCTCATAAGCCTCTTTTGCCCATTTAACCGCGTCAATCCCGGTGGGGATCCTGCCGCCGTTTAAATAAACCTCCCAGCCTTCGCCGTTTCTTTTTGCATCTATCGCACACACAACACACTGGTTACCGAATTTATAAGCCGCCTCGTTTATGAGCTTTGGGTTGCGTACCGCCGCAGAGTTAACGGAAATTTTGTCCGCACCTGCTCTTAAAAGCTCCTTAAAATCATCAACGCTTTTTATTCCGCCGCCTACGGTAAACGGAATGAAAACGCTGTTTGCAACGCGTTCCACAATATCTATCATGGTGCTTCTGCCCTCGTGCGTGGCGGTTATATCGAGCAGCACAAGCTCGTCTGCGCCTGCCCTGTCGTATGCCGCGGCACACTCAACCGGATCGCCGGCATCGCGCAAATTAACAAATGAAACACCTTTAACGACCCTGCCGTTTTTCACATCAAGACAGGGAATAATTCTTTTTGCATACATAATTCAAACCTCCGCCCGTGCAAAATTTTTAAGCAGCTTTAAACCGATTTCGCCGCTTTTTTCGGGGTGAAACTGAGTGGCAAACAGATTGCCTTTTTCAACAGTACACTCAATATCAACGCCGTAATTTGTTTTGCCTGCAACAGTTCCCGGCTCCGCACCGTTAAGATAGTAAGAATGAACAAAATAAAAATAGCTCTCGCTCGGAATACCGTTAAAAAGTCTGCTTTCGGGCTTGATTTCAACCGAGTTCCATCCAACATGCGGCACCTTAAGCCCGCCGTTTCCGGGAATCAGCGAAATATTTCCGGGAAGGAGCCCGAGCCCCTTTGCCCCCGGACTTTCCGCACTGCTTTCAAACAGCAGCTGCAAGCCGAGGCAAATGCCCAAAAAGGGCTTACCGGAAAGTGCCGCACGCCTTACCGTTTCGTCAAGACCCTTTTGCCTCATTGAATCCATCGCATCGCCAAACGAGCCGACACCGGGCAAAATCACCCGCTGTGCCAATTCTATCGCTTTGCAATCCGAGGTGATAACGGATTCTTCGCCGATAAAATCCAGAGCCTTTTTAACGCTCATCAAATTACCCGCGCCGTAATCCACAATTGCAATCATATTTTTGCCTCCGATAATCTATAGTTTGCCGTGTTTTTATACCGCAAAATAAATTTTATCATATCACGCAAAGCATTTCAACATAAAATCATTGACAAACGCCCTCGTTTGATATACAATCTTAGTACTGCACGGAGACGTATCGAAGTGGTCATAACGGACATGACTCGAAATTCCTGAAAGGTTTGGCAGTATGCTCCGCTTGCTTCTCCCGTAAACA
>CAVJZG010000010.1:0-66503 GCA_963654285.1 bacterium | reverse complement strand
AATTTGACTTTTTTATTGTCGGCACAGCGTTCATCGGATTCTTTTTTATGAACTCCTCACGCATAAGATAATCGAAGTATTCGTTAAGCAAATTGTATGTTTGCTTGACTGTTGAGAATGAATATCCCTTGTCGGTCAGCGTACTAATCAACCGCTTAATGTCTGCACCTGTTATGTTAGATACAATGAGTTTGCCCATGTAAGGGACGATTTGATTTTTGTAAATCTGCTCGTTGCGGTCATAGGTCACTCGCTCAACATTCGGGTACTTAAACACCTGCAGGTAATTTAACAGGCTGTCTTTTACAGTCTTGTTACCCTCAATGGCGTCAATGATTTCTTCTTCGAACTTGGTTATGTAGTCCGTCATTTTCTTGTTAACTTCGGCTTTGGTTGTTGCAGAAAAGCTCTTGCGTTTTCTTTCACCTTGCTCATCCTTGAACCAAACCACGCCGCCCCATCAGCCGTCCGTTCGTTTGAATGCGTTGCCGTTTGTCAGTAGTTGTTTTTGCATTTTATCACTCCTTTCGCACACACAATATCACAAACCTTTTTCAATATCCAGACCAAAGATTTGTTGCTAAACAGATGTGTTAATGATATAATAAATTATTCCCCTGACTGGGCAATCGCTTTTTATGAGGGCAAGGTTAAGCATATTTTCTTTGTTGCTGAGACTAAGGGCACAATGGAAAGTCTGAGTCTAAGACCAATTGAGCAGGCAAAGATTTCTTGTGCAAAAAAGCTATTTAATGAGATGTCTACAAGCAATGTTAAGTATCACGATGTCGATAGTTATCAGTGTTTGCTTAATGTGATGAATAAACTATAATTAAACACTGCAAATTTTTTTAAGGAGAAATATATGAGCTATATTCCAAAATATAAACTGAATAACAAAATGGTGTCTTTGGTGGCTGATATATCTCGAATTATCGGCAGTGTATCGGCATTGTCAAATTTTGATAAAAACCCTAAATTACGCCGTGCAAACAGAATTAGAACAATTCATGATTCATTGGCTATTGAGCAGAATACTTTAACTTTGGAGCAAGTTACTTCTGTGCTTAACGGTAAAATGATTATTGCTCCGCCTAAGGATATTCAGGAAGTAAAAAATGCTTATGAGATTTATGAGTTGCTTGATACACTCGATCCGTATTCTGTTGATGATTTGCTAAAGGCACACGGCGTTATGACAAGCGGACTTGTTGAAGAGTCGGGCGCTTTTCGCACAAAGCCTGTTGGCGTTGTTGACAGCAAAAGCGGTGAGGTGATTCACGTCGGAACTCTTCCTGCTTATGTTCCGCAGGCTGTTGAAGACTTATTGCAATGGCTTAAAAGCGATGATACCAATGATATTATTAAATCTTGCATTTTCCATTTTGAATTTGAATCAATTCATCCGTTTTTAGACGGTAACGGCAGAACGGGCAGATTGTGGCAAACATTGATTTTGTCAAAGGTTGACCCTATTTTTGCATATTTACCGGTTGAATCAATGATATATAAAAAACAAGATGAATATTATCAGGCAATAAATGATTCCGATTATGCCGGCGAATCAACAGAGTTCATTATATTTATGCTTGAAACAATTAAAGATGCACTTTTAGAAGCAACAGCCCAAAGTGACATTCAAAGTGACAACAAGGATGTCACTTTGGAAGAACAAAAAATAATTGAATTATTAATTGATAATCCGAATATAACCCAGCTTGAAGTTGCTAAAGCGTTAAATGTAACGGACAGAACCATAAAACGCCGTATGAAAACTATGCAGGAAAAGAATTTAATTAAGCGAGAAAACGGAAAACGAAATGGTCAATGGGTTATCAATTCAAATTTGTAAAATTATTAAATTAGGTTAACACACATAGTAATCATCAAGTTGAATTCTAATCAAATCAATGTTATAATAAGCATATAAATCCTACGAGAAAATTTAGTTTTTAGAGGTGTAATATGGCGCTTGAAAATATCAATAAAATGCCTAAAACAACTTTCAAGACTGATGAATTATAAAATTCATACCGAAAGGGTTTTACTATTATTTGTCACTGCCTTTTGCAGTGGGGTGCATTATATTTGAGTTCTGAATACAATAACGAGAGATGTTTATTTTGGAAAAAAATAAATAGGAAAAGATATTCTTTTGGGTATAGATGAGAGTAATGAATGAAACTACTTGTCATAAATTTTTATTATATTGGAATATTTTTTAGCTAATTTATTTTTATGTTTGTATCGTCAACGCACTCAAATTCTGCAAATACAAGTAATCATATTGACATAGTAGGAAATAACCGTTATAATACACTCAAGGCAATTTTATATTGCAAATTGAGTGGAAAGCGGTGATTATCATTAGACAGTTATTGTGCTTCGGCGATTCAAATACTTGGGGCTTGATTCCAAAAACAAATCAAAGATATCCTTGGGGAGTCAGGTGGCCGAGCCTGCTGCAGCAAAAGCTGGAGTCCTATGATTTTCGCGTGCTCGAACAGGGACTTTGCGGCAGAACAACCGTTTTTGAAGACCCTTTTCGCGAAAACAGAAAAGGAATTGCCGCGTTGCCTCAAATTCTTGAATCCTGCAGTCCGCTCGATGCTGCCGTTATTATGCTTGGCACCAATGATTGCAAGATATGCTACAAAGCCAATACACGGATGATTGCTGAAGGCATGGAACGCTGTGTTGATGAATTGCTTAAATATCTGCCTGCCGATAAAATCTTGATAGTTTCTCCAATTGCACTCGGTGCGGAGATTTGGAAGCAGGAATATGATCCAGAATTTGACGAACAGTCCGTAATAACAGCAGGCAAGCTTTTTACCGAATATAAAAATGTTGCTTCAAAAAAGGGAACGCATGTAATTTCTGCCGCCGATTATGTAAAGCCCAGCCAAATTGATTTGGAACATCTTTCCGAGGCAGGGCATAAAGTGCTTGCAGATGTAATTTTCAGCGCACTTGTGAGCGCAAAAATCGTTTGAAGGAGTAATAATCATGAATGCGAATATTTCAAGAACAGACGCCCTTGCATTGCTTCAAAAATATAATAAAGAGCCTTTTCATATTTATCATGGATTAACCGTTGAAGGCGTTATGAAATGGTTTGCAAACGAGCTCGGATACGGTGAAGACAGCGAATTTTGGGGCATAGTCGGTTTGCTTCACGATATTGATTTTGAAGAATATCCCAACGAGCATTGCATTAAAGCGCCCGAGCTTTTGCGCGCCGCCGGTGTGAGCGAGGAGGTTATTCACGGCGTTTGCTCACACGGATATAATTTGACCGTTGATGTTGAGCCGACTCACCAAATGGAAAAAGTGCTTTATGCCACTGATGAATTAACCGGCTTGATCGGTGCAGCGATTAAAATGCGCCCGAGCAAAAGTGTAGCCGATTTTGAGGTTAAAAGCCTGAAAAAGAAATTTAAAGATAAAAAATTTGCCGCGGGTTGCTCGCGCGATGTTATTAAATTCGGTGCCGAACTTCTCGGTTGGGATTTGGATAAATTGTTTGAGCAAACGATTTTAGCGATGCGCTCCTGCGAGGACAGTGTTAAAAATGAAATGGCTGGTATGAACTTTTAAAGTTTACATCTTTCTGTTTTGTTTTGATAAAGAATATTATAATATATCATAAAAAACTCCGAGGCACATGCTTCGGAGTTTTTTACGTGCGTATGTGATTCATTCAACGCCTTTAAGCGAGCTGACCATATCGAGTTTTTTAACTCTGACTGTGAACATCAGCCCGGTAATTATCGAAACGCCGAGCGTTATTACTGCGGCAATAAGAAACGACGGAAAACTGAGGTCCGTCATTATATCAAATTCACTGCCTGCGCTTGTAATCATAATATATGTCAGTCCGAGCCCAGCCGGCGTGCCGAATATAATGCCGATATTTGAGAAAATTACATTCGGAATCAAATTCAGCATAATTATTTTGCCCGTTGGGAAGCCGAGCACTTTCAGCGTTGCTGTTTCGCGCTCTTTTTCCGTGTACGAAAGCTGACCGATATTATAAAGCACAACTACGGCGAGAGTAACTGCAAACAGAATAATAATTGATACCATCATATTCATTGATTGCATATAATTGTCCCAAAAATTATGCAAGTCGCTTTGTTTGAGCACCTTTGCCACCTGCGGATTATCGTATTCCGTTATACGTTGCAATGTGTCTACATATTGCGGTGTAAAATCATAACCCAAGTTTTCAAGAGTGCGTCTTGTTATAATAATTCCTTGTGTAGACGGATGCCTTACTATATTTGTGATTTTGGATGTTACCCATTTGTCGGATGTGTAAAGATGCCAGCTGATTTCGTCACCTACGGAAACGCCGAGTGCGTCGGCAAGCTTTTTGGTTACGGCAAAAGTGTTGTCTGTCGGTTCAAACTGATTTCTGGTATCGTCTGTCAGATAGTAGCAACCGCTTCCGTCAACAGCTGTAATGGTTTCGGTCTTTTTTACTCCGTTTGACTGAGCCTCTATTGCCGTAGTCATCGTCATTTCGCCGTCAATATCCGCCGCAATTTCTTCGGCATCGTCAATCGTTGCCGTGGAGTAAAGCGTTAGTCTAGTTTCCTGAACCTGAATTTCGCCGTACATCCATTTTTCCATATCGTTCATGCAGTCATACATTGAAAAGGCACACACAAGAAGTGCCATGCAGCTTATGGTGCCGACTATGCCCATAACCGTGCGGATTTTACCTCTGAAAATATCGCGTAAGCTCCATTTAAGATTAAAACTCGTTTTTGAACTTGCTGTTGTTTTGCCTGCAGATGCGGATTTTATATTCTTTGGGGCTTTTGGTCTAAGCGATTGCGCCGGCGATTCTTTTAGTATGCCTTTAACCGTTAAAAATGTTACCAGCGTGCACGCCGCAACGGTGCCGACTGCAACAAGGAAAAAGCTTGTGTCATAGCCCGTTTTCCATTGAGGCAGAGAGTAATACGAAGCCATTGTGCCGTAAAATAAATAGGGTAGGGTAAGAGGACCTGTGATTAAACCGAGCAGTGAGCCGATAAGGCTTACTGAAAATCCGTATCCCGTGTAGTGCAGTGCTATTTTACTGCTCGAAAAACCAAGTGCTTTAAGTGTGCCTATTTGAATGCGCTGATTTGAAATCAGCCTGTTCATGCTTGTAACTATCGCAAGCAGTGCTATCAGCATGAAAACGATTGGGAATACCGAACCTATCATTTTGTGTTGCGACATTTCACTGTCCATCATCGTAATGCCGCTATTTTCCGCGCGCGTAGCGAAAGCTGCATAATTGCCCGAAAGTTTTGAATCTATTTCATCCTCAAGGTTTTTTGCCTTTGCCGAAGAGGTGAATATTATTTGTGTATAGGGAATTGCGTCTTTAAATTCACTGTCCTTTGCAATCTTTAAAAACTTAACAATACTTTCTTTGGACATGCTTTTAAGCATATCGGCATTATCCGCAATTTCTTGATATTCCTTTGCAAATTCATCCACAAGTTCGGAAACGGTATATTTGTCGCTGTTTACGGTATCAATGATATATTGTTTTATAGGCAGCGCATTTACGGAAGCGTATGCAAAGCCGATATTGTTGTAATCGGGCCACAAATCATTGTCGTTTGAAAAATATTGATATTCACTGCTGTAAACAAGACCTGCGATTTTAAGCGTAAATTCCGTGTTTTCAAGTCTAAATGTGTAATTGTCGCCTACATTTAGTCCTTTCGCTTTTGCAAATTGTTTGGCAATCCAAACTTTGTCGCTTGCTTCGGTGCCGAATTCTTCGCCGTCAACAACATAGGGCTTGTTTATTGAATTTTCGTTTAAGCCGTAAAAATATATCTGCGGTGCGGAATTGTCCGCGCCTTCAATTTGCAAATAGCATCTTTTTTCTGCCTGAGTGATTCCGCTTATGCTTTGAACTGCTTTTAAATCTTCGTCCGAAAAGTTTTCCCCGTAAATCCAACCGTCCGCAAGATTTGTTTCGCTGTAATATTTCGTTCTGAAATTTTCAACGCCTGCCCATTCGCCGCCTACTCCGGTAAAAATATAAACACCTAAAAATGCCATCAGCAATATTGAGATAAATTGCCATTTGTTTTTCTTTAAATCCTGCAGCATTTTGTGCCTCAGCATTACCAAACCACCTCACAAACCGCTTTCGGATTTTCATTAAGCGTTATATCTTTAATTTTGCCGTTTTTAACTCTTATAACCTTGTCCGCCGCTTCGGCAAGCACGGAGTTGTGAGTGACAATAATAACGGTTTTGCCGTTTTCTTTGCTTAGGTTTTGAAGCAAGGTAAGTATCTGAACTCCGGTTTCGCTGTCCAGCGCTCCGGTTGGCTCGTCGCAAAGCAAAACCTGCGGATTTTTACAAACCGCTCGGGCAATGGAAACCCTTTGCTGCTCGCCGCCGGAAAGTCGGCTCGGAAATTGATATCTTTGCTCTTTTAAACCAACGCTTTCAAGCGCCGCTTCCGCCGCAGTTGCGTTTGGGCATATTTCGTGCACCAATTCAACATTTTCAAGTGCCGTCAGGGTCGGAATTAAGTTGTAAAACTGAAAAACGAAGCCCACATCAGTTGCTCTGTATCTTGTCAGCTTTTTATCGTTGTATGAGGCAATGTTGTTGCCGTTTACAATGATTTCGCCGTTTGTTGTATGCTCCATACCGCCGAGAAGGTTGAGCAGTGTGGATTTTCCTGCGCCGCTTGGACCTAAAATAACGGTAAATTCGCCGTCATTCACTTCAAAACTCGCGTCATCGAGCGCATTTATTATGTGAGTGCCTGTGAAATATTGTTTTGTAACATTTTTAAACTCTATGTGTGCCATAAATCCTCCTTTACGGTTAGCAAGACCTAACCGTTTCGTAAAAGTGAAAGTTAGGGAAACCTAACTCTAAACAATTTATACTCCAAATTGCCTCATTTGTCAATAATTAGTTTATAATAAAGTATGGAATGCGAATTTACATTTGTTTTTTCGGTATTTATTCGGTGCGTATTTATGCATATTGCACTGATTTTGCTATGATTTATTGACACATTGCCGAAGATATTATATTATATACGATATTATTGTAAATAAAATTTGTTTATAGAAATATATGGGTTGATTTATGAAAAGCTTACTTGTTTATTTAAAGGATTATAAAAAAGAGTCGTTTTTCGCTCCGCTTTTCAAAATGCTTGAGGCAATTTTTGAACTTATAGTTCCGCTTGTTGTTGCTTCGATTATTGATAACGGCATTTTGAAAAACGATTATTATAAAATTTACCGTGACGCCGGTATTCTTGTTTTGCTAGCCGTTGTGGGAATGGTTGCAGCAATCACTGCGCAGTATTTTGCCGCAAAGGCCGCCACGGGCTTCGGCAGAAATGTGCGTTGCGATTTGTTTGCAAAAATTCAGTCGCTTTCTTTTTCCGAAATGGATGAGGCCGGTGCCTCACGGCTTGTAACGGTTATGACCAATGATACCGCCCAGGTGCAAAACGGTGTTAATATGGTTTTGCGCCTTTTCCTGCGCAGTCCGTTTATTGTTTTCGGCGCAATGATTATGGCGTTCACCGTTGATGTTAAATGCGCAATTGTTTTTGCTGTTGCAATTCCCGTGCTTTCACTTATCGTTTTCGGTATTATCAGATATACCATTCCAAGATATAAAGGTGTGCAAAATCAGCTTGATTCAATCACGCTGAAAACAAGAGAAAATCTTATCGGCGCACGCGTTATCCGCGCTTTCACGCAGGAAACCGGTGAAATTGAAGCCTTTGAAAAAGAAAACACCCTGCTTTCGCATCTTCAAAAAGCAGTCGGCAGAATTTCCGCTCTTATGAACCCCCTCACTTATATCGTAATAAATGTTGCCATAATAGTGCTTGTATATACCGGCGGTGTTCGCGTTAATTCAGGAAGGCTTTCACAGGGTGAGGTTGTTGCGCTTTATAACTATATGAGCCAAATTCTCGTTGAACTTATAAAACTCGCAAATCTTATTGTAACCATCACAAAGGCGCTTGCCTGCGCCGGCAGAATTGAAAATATTCTAAAAATCGAAAGCTCTGTTTGCCATAATGATAACACGGAGGTTGCCGATTCTCACGCAGTTACCTTTGATAATGTTTCACTCACATATAAAAATGCCGGCGAAGAGTCGCTTTCCTGCATTAGCTTTACCGCCGATAAAGGCGAGGTTGTGGGTGTTATAGGAGGCACGGGCAGCGGTAAAACAAGCCTTGTTTCTTTGATTCCGCATTTTTACGATGCCACTTCGGGCACGGTTTATGTTAACGGCGTTGACGTTAAAGCTCAAGATGACGACACGCTTAAATCAAAAATCGGCTTTGTGCTTCAAAAGGCGGCGCTTTTTCAGGGCACGGTTCGTGATAATCTTAAATGGGGCAGCGAAACCGCTTCCGACGACGATATGCTTGCCGCACTTTCTCAGGCGCAGGTGCTTGATACCGTTATGGACAAAGGCGGACTCGATGCTGAAATAGAGCAAAACGGCTCAAATCTTTCGGGCGGCCAAAAGCAAAGACTTACGGTTGCAAGGGCACTTGTGCGTAAGCCGCAAATCCTTGTGTTGGACGACAGCTCCTCCGCACTTGATTTTGCCACCGAGGCTGCAATGCGCTCTGCTATCGCAAAGCTGGATTATAACCCTACCGTGTTTATAGTAAGCCAACGCGCCTCGTCTGTTATGGCGGCGGATAAGATTATTGTTATGGACGACGGTAAATGTGTCGGCTGCGGCACTCATAAGCAGTTGCTTGCCGATTGCGAAGTGTATAAAGAAATTTATGCATCGCAGTTCGGAGAGGAGGCTGTCGTATGAAAAAAGGTGTAATCAAAAAGGTACTTTCTTATATCGGTAAATACAGATATTTGGTGCTGCTGTCGATAGTTTGCGCCGCTGCTTCCGCCTTGCTTGCGCTTTATGTGCCGATTCTCGTCGGCAAAGCCATAGATTGCATAATCGGCGCGGGAAATGTTGATTTTGCTGCAATGGTGCCTTATCTCATTAAAATAGCCGTTTTTGTTGCCGTCACGGCAATTATGCAGTGGTTGATGAATGTTTCAAACAACAGAATCACTTTTAATGTTGTTCGCGATATGCGCAATAGGGCGTTTTCAAAAATTCAGGTGCTTCCGTTCGGGTATCTGGACAGCCATCCTCACGGTGAAACAGTCAGCCGCGTTATTTCGGACGCCGATCAGTTTGCAGATGGGCTTTTGATGGGCTTCACTCAGCTTTTCACGGGCGTGGTAACAATAATCGGCACGCTTGCGTTTATGATTTATATAAATTTTTGGATTGCCATGGTTGTTGTGGTTTTAACGCCGATGTCGTTTTTTATTGCACGTTTTGTCGCTAAGCGCACATATAAAATGTTTAAGCTTCAAAGCGAAACAAGGGGTGAACAAACTTCCTTTACCGATGAAATGATTACCAATCAAAAGGTAACTCAGGCGTACGGGCATAAAGAGCAAAATCAGAAAAAATTCGATGAAATAAACAATCGCCTTGCCGATTGCTCGCTTAAAGCCACGTTTTTCTCTTCAATCACTAATCCTGCCACAAGGTTTGTAAATTCAATTGTTTATGCCGCAGTTGCCCTGTTCGGTGCAATTATGGCAATAAAGGGCAACATCACGGTCGGCATTCTTTCAAGCTTTCTCGCTTATGCCACTCAGTACACAAAGCCGTTTAACGAAATCAGCGGCGTTGTCACCGAGCTGCAAAATTCAATCGCCTGCGCCGGCAGACTTCTTGATTTGATTGAGGAAACAGAGGTCGTGCCCGATACGGATAAAAATAAAGTGCTTTCCGAGCCTAAGGGCAATATCAGTATTCAAGATGTTGATTTCAGCTATGTTACTGAAAAAAAACTTATCGAAAATCTGAATGTGAATGTTTGCAGCGGCATGCGTGTGGCAATAGTCGGTCCCACGGGCTGCGGCAAAACAACGCTTATAAATCTTTTGATGAAGTTTTATGATGTTAATTCGGGAAACATAAGTGTTGACGGTATTTATTATAATGAAATAAATGTTAAATCGCTTCGTTCGTCGTTCGGAATGGTGCTTCAGGACACTTGGCTTAAATCCGGCACAATTGCGGAAAATCTTGTTATCGGAAAGCCAAATGCAACGCGGGATGAAATTATCGCCGCCGCAAAAAAAGCACATTCCCATTCGTTTATAAAGCGACTTCCTAACGGGTACGATACTTTTATCGGCTCGGACGGTGGTAATCTTTCTCAAGGTCAAAAGCAGCTTTTGTGTATAACAAGGCTTATGCTTGTCGATCCGCCTATGCTTATTCTTGACGAGGCAACCTCAAGCATAGATACACGTACAGAAATGAAAATTCAGCGAGCGTTTGAGCAGCTTATGCAGGGCAAAACCACATTTATAGTTGCCCACAGGCTTTCAACGATAAAAAATGCAGATCTTATTCTTGTTATGAATAACGGCTCGGTTATCGAAAAAGGCACACATAAATCCCTGCTTGCGGACAGGGGATTTTATTATAATCTGTATAACAGCCAATTCAGCGGCATGTCTGCCGAGTAATTGCTTAAATTAGGAGGATATAAATGGAAACTTTGTCAAAAATCTTAGGCAAAATAGACAGTGCTGTGTGGGGACCGGTTACCCTTGTGTTGCTTGTCGGCACGGGTGTGTTTCTCACATTTCGCCTGCGCTTTTTGCCGTGGCGTTATTTGCCGAAATCACTTAAAACGGCATTCAGCCCCGAATCAAGAAAAACAGACAGCGGCGAAGGGGATATCTCTCCGTTTTCCGCTTTGATGACCGCACTTGCCGGCACAATCGGTACCGGCAATATCGTCGGCGTGGCAACAGCCATGGTGCTCGGCGGTCCCGGTGCACTTGTTTGGATGTGGATTGCCGCTGCGTTCGGAATTTCCACAAAATATGCGGAATGTGCGCTTGCTATTAAATACAGGGAAAGAAACGAAAGCGGCGAAATGTGCGGCGGTCCTATGTATACCATTAAAAACGGCTTTAAGCATAAAAAGTTTGCCTGCTTCCTTGCGGCGCTTTTTGCAATATTTACCGTGCTTGCTTCGTTCGGTATAGGCAATCTTTCTCAGGCAAATTCAATTTCTTCGTCACTCAGTAAAACCTTTACTATTCCCACTTGGGTAACAGGCGTTGCGCTTGCGGTATTCACGGCAATCATCGTTTTCGGCGGAATTAAATCAATATCTAAGGTTTCGTCGGTTCTTGTTCCGGTTATGGCAGTTTTCTACATCGTTTTCGGGCTTATAGTTATTTTTGCCAATATTAAGAATATCCCGGCAGGGCTTTCAACGATTTGGTCTATGGCTTTCGGCGGCAAAGCAATCGCCGGCGGCATTTCGGGTACAATCACGGCGTCCGTTATGCAAAGCGTAAGATACGGTGTGGCACGCGGTGTTTTCTCAAACGAAGCCGGTCTCGGCTCGGCTGCAATCACGGCTTCATCGGTTACAACCGAAAGCCATGTTGATCAGGGTTACATAAATATGTGCGGCACTTTTATTGACACAATTATTGTTTGTTCCATTACCGGTCTTGCAATTGCGGCAACCGGCGTTCTCGGCTCGGTTGATGCGGCAGGCGAGCTTATTTCCGGCGCGGATTTAACAATAATGGCGTTTCAAACCACTCTCGGAAAAATCGGCGGTATAGTGGTTTCGGTGGGAATTTTGCTTTTTGCATTTTCCACAATGCTCGGCTGGGAATATCAGGGCGAAAAAGCACTCGAATATCTTTTCAAAAGAAAATGGGTTTGCTATGTTTATAGAATAATTTTTTCCGTTATGGTGTTTGTGGGCGCAACCGTTGCGCTTGACATAGCTTGGTCTTTCAGCGATATAGCAAACGGGCTTATGGCTATTCCAAACCTGATTTCGCTTATCGTTCTTTCTGGCGTTTTGGCAAACGATACAAAAAAGCATCATGAAAGCAGCAGATTGCAAAAAAAATAAGCCTGTATTTTGTGTTGACTTTTTATTGTAAACACTATAAAATAGATTTATAATATGTTAATAAGGGGTGTCGTTCATGGCAACTTGCCCTAACTGCGGCAATAAAATACCGTTTTGGAATATAAAGGCCGAATGTAAAAAATGCGGCGTTTCAATTCCCAACTATAATTGGATGGAAAGGCTTGAGGAGGATAATAAAAATGCCGAGCAGGCATTCGGTGTGTTTAACCGCACAATGAACCGAGTTCGTTATTCTCTTTTCGGCACAAAGCTCAGAATTGCAAGGCTTGTGCTCACATTCCTTCCGATAATCGCATTTATTTTGCCTTGGGTTTCCGTTAAAAGCGAGGGCGACAGTTTTCAGCTTGCGCTTTTTTCGTTTAACGGCTCGAAATCTGCAATTGATATTATTTCGCAGCTGTTTTCAAACGGTTCTCTTTTAAAAAACGATATCTCATTTGAGGGCACTTTCGGACCTGCAACTTTCTTACTTGTGGGCACAATATTTTATTTTATTACGCTGTTGTTTATGGTCATATCGTTTTTTATGAGCATTATTAAATGTAAAAAGCCAAAAACACGCTCCACTATCACATATGATGTTATCGCGATCGTAATGGCGATCGTTTCGGTTGCCTTGTTTGCTTATTCCGCCGTTGCCGGTGCGCAAAGCGAAGCGTTCACGCTCGGTTCACTTACGGCAATAAATATTTCCGGCGGTGTCAGCCTTGGCATTATTTCAATGATTGTTCTTTTCGGCGCGGCTCTCGGCATAAATATCGCAGTTGCCGTAGCTCCTGCAAAAAGTGACGAGCAGCTTGAAGAGGAAAGGCTTGCAAAGGTTGCAGCCAAGGAAGAAAAAGAGCGGCAAAACGAACTTAAAAAAGAAGAAGCTCGCTTAAAAGCTCAAAAAGAAGCCGAGGAAGAGCAGAGACAAATCATTGCCGATGCCAAGCGTAAGGTTGCCGAGAAAAAGGCAAAGGACGAAGCAAAGGCTAAAAAGAAAAAATAAGATAAAAAAAGCGCCGTTTAAATGGGCACATGTATCTTTGTTGAATGTGCTGTAATGCGGTGCTTTTTCTGCTGTAATGTTCAGATATTAGGAGAATTTATGGAATATAAAATGCTGTTCAGCCCGATGAAAATCGGTAATTGTGAAATTAAAAACCGTATTGTTATGGCACCGATGTGTATGGGCTTCGGTCAGTTTAACGGTAATGCCACCGATACGATGATAAATTATTATGAAGAACGCGCCAAGGGCGGCACCGGGCTTATTATTACAGAAATCACAAGGGTGAACGATACTACGGGTGCAAGTTCGTTCGGTCAGCTTGCTGCGTCGAGCGACGGAAATATTCCGTCAATCGCGCGCCTTGCCGAAAAAATACATAAACACGGCGCCAAAGTGTTTGTTGAGCTTCATCATCCCGGCAGGCAAAATGTCAGCCTTATGGTTAACACATTGCCCATTTCAATCGCATGCGATAAAATAATGCCGAATAACGCATATTCAAAGCTGCTTTACGGCAAAATCGTTCCGCTCGGAAAAAAGTTTGCAGCAAAAGATAAGCTTTTCAAAACCGCTGCGCCGAGCCACAGCGCAAAAAGCAAATTTGCCGAAAGCGCAAACAGGGCAATGAGCAAAAAAGAAATCAAAAAAATCGTTTCTCAGTTCGGTGACGCGGCTTTGCGCGTAAAAAAAGCAGGGTGTGACGGTGTTGAACTTCACGCAAGCCACGGCTATTTGATTCAGCAATTTCTTTCGCCGGCAACAAACACCCGCACCGATGAATACGGCGGTTCGCTTGAAAACCGTATGCGCTTCTTAAATGAAATTATTGACGATGTTCGTGCAAAATGCGGCAGTGATTTTCCGCTTGTTGTCAGATTGACGGTTGATGAAATGTATGCTAAAATCGGCAAACCGGGCGTTGGTTATGACCTCACCGAGGGTGTTAAGATGGCAAAAATGCTCAGTGATAAGGGTGTTGATGCAATTGATGTTTCTTCCGCTTCGTACGACACATTTAATTATTGGCTTGAACCCACAACATTTGAATGCGGCTGGCGCAAAAATCTGGCTGCCGAAGTAAAAAAAGTTGTAGATATTCCGGTAATCGCCGCAAATCTTATAAGATCACCCGAGCAGGCTGAGCAGCAGCTTCAAGACGGTATTCAGGATTTTGCCGCACTCGGCAGACCTCATATTGCCGATCCTCATTGGGCAAATAAGGTTAAAAAACGCGATGAAAAAAGCATCAAACGCTGCATTTGCTGTCTTTATTGTTTTGAGAGTATGATGGAAGGCGCATATGTCGGCGAGCACGGTCATTGCTCCGTTAATCCGTTTGTCGGCAGAGAAAATATTCCGCTTAAAAAAGACGGAAACGGCAGAAAAGTGCTTGTTATTGGTGCAGGCGTTGCCGGACTTACCGCCGCAGAACTGCTTTCACGCAGGGGATTTGATGTTACGGTGCTTGAAAAAGACGATGCTCCGGGCGGTCAAATCAATCTTGCCGATAAACCGCCGCATAAGGGAAAACTTCATTGGTGCGTTGAGGATTTGGTTGTCAATGCTGAGGAAAACGGTGTAAAAATCGAATATTCTGTGACAGCCGATGAAAACATCATAAAAAAATATTCACCGGAATATATCATTGTTGCAACCGGAGGCAATGCGATTAAGCCGAAGGCTTTTGATAAGGAAAATGTTGTAACCGTAACAGATGTTTTAAACGGCAGCGTTAAGCTTTCGTGCAAAAATGTGTGCGTTATCGGCTCGGGAATGACAGGGCTTGAAACTTCAGAACTTCTTGTTTCACAGGGAAATAATGTTTCGGTTGTTGAAATGGCGGATAAAATCGCACCCGGAGCATGGTTTCAGCAACTTGATGATGCTTTGCCGAAGCTTAAAGCAGCAAACACTAAATTTTACACATCAACAAAGCTTGTTGACATTTTGCCGAACGGCATCACGGTTCTTGATTTGGTAACAAACAACCGGCATGAAATTCAGTGTGATAAGGTTGTGCTTTCAATGGGCGTTAAGCCGGATAATGCATTTTTTGAAAGCCTTAAATCGCACTTTGATAACGTTTATGCGGTCGGCGATTGTGTTAAAACAGGCAGAATATTCAATGCCACCGATGCTGCATATCGCCTTGCAACATCATTAAAATAATATAGTTCCGCGATTTTTAAAACAATGAATAAAAAATGAATATTTTTCTTAATTATTGATTATTTATATTCATTATGCTATAGTGCTGTTAATCGGCTATGCCGAATTTAAATTAAGAAAGGTTTTGCCTATGCAAGAAGTTTGTCGTAACATACAGGAATTTTTAACAGCCCACGGTATTCCGGATTGGCTTGTTGTTTTCATAATTTCGGTTTGCCCCGTTTTGGAGTGCAGGCTCGGAATGTTCACAGCGATTGTGCTGCTTGATATGAATACTTTCGTCGGTTTTATTATCAGCTTTTTGGGAAATATACTTCCGATTCCGTTTATTTTACTCCTTATAAATTGGATTTTCGAAGTGCTTAAGAAAGTGCCGGGAATAAATAAACTTGTTTACTGGCTCGAAAACAAAACGCTGAAAAAGCGCGATAAAATCGATAAATACGGCATTTGGGGTCTGCTTGTATTTGTTGCAATACCATTGCCGGGTACCGGCGGATGGACTGGTGCGCTGCTTGCATCGCTTCTTCATCTTGATAAGAAAAAGAGCTTTTTGGTTATTTCACTCGGTGTTTTCATTGCGGGGCTTATTATGACGGTGCTCAGCCTGATTATCGGCGCTGCGGTTTTTAATTGATTTGTTTGAATATTTATAATTTTAAGCACGCATTTCGTATTGATATGCGTGCTTTATTTTGCGTGTTGACAAATACCGTGTATGGGTATATAATTAAGATACCCGTTAGGGGTATATGAAGGAGAGTTTATCATGGCAGAATGTTGTAATTGTTCGCATAAATCAAAAGAACGAAGTGAAGAAGAATACAAATCTCTGATAAACCGTTTAAACCGAATAGAGGGTCAAATTAGGGGCATAAAAAGAATGGTTGAGGATAATGCCTATTGCACGGATATTATCATCCAGGCGGCTGCTGCCGCTTCTGCTCTTAATTCTTTTAACAAAGAGCTGCTTTCGAATCATATCCGCACCTGCGTTGAGGAGGATATTAAAGCAGGCAAATACGAAACGGTTGACGATTTGATTTCCACACTTCAAAAGCTTATTAAATAAAAACGAAAGGACACTGTATGAAATACGATATTACGGGAATGAGCTGCGCCGCCTGCTCGGCGCGTATCGAAAAAGCCGTGTCGCAACTGCCCGGGGTAAGCTCAGTTTCCGTTAATTTGCTCACAAATTCCATGCTGGCAGACGGCTCGGCGTCAAGCGCTGATATTATAAAAGCAGTTTGTGATGCAGGCTACGGAGCGTCCGTTGCAGGCGAACATAAAAATACTTTTGAAAACATCTACGATGAACTTGAAGACACCGAAACCCCTAAAATGATTAAAAGACTTGTTGCCTCGGTGATTTTGCTGCTGCCTTTGATGTATGTTTCAATGGGACATATGATGTGGGGCTGGCAGGTTCCTGATTTTTTGCAGGATAACCACCTTGGAATTGGTTTGTTTCAGTTGCTATTTACCGTTGCAATAATGATAATCAATCAAAAATTCTTTATCAGCGGATTTAAAGGGCTTTTGCACCGTGCGCCAAATATGGACACATTAGTTGCCCTCGGGTCGGGTGCTGCATTTGTTTACAGCACAGTTATTTTGTTTATGATGACGGTTAAAATCAAAAACGGCGACACAATGGGAGCTCATGATTTAATGCACGGCGGCTTTTATTATGAATCATCGGCAATGATTTTAACGCTGATAACCGTTGGTAAAACACTTGAATCTTATTCAAAGGGAAAAACCACAAATGCGCTTAAAAGCCTTATGAAACTTTCACCTGACATGGCAACGATTATAAAAAACGGAAAGGAAGTTGCCGTTAATGCCGACGAGGTGCAGGTCGGTGATGAATTTGTTGTTAAAGCCGGGGAGAGTATTCCCGTTGACGGCGTTATAATCGGCGGCTCGGCTGCCGTTGACGAATCGGCTCTTACCGGTGAAAGTGTGCCGGTGGATAAAGGAGAGGGTGATAAGGTTTCTGCTGCCACGATAAATCAATCGGGATATATAAAATGCCGCGCCGTTTCCGTTGGTCGGGACACGGCACTTGCCAAAATCATTCAAATGGTTTCGGACGCATCTGCCACAAAGGCGCCGATTGCAAAAATTGCAGATAAGGTTTCGGGTGTGTTTGTGCCTGCCGTTATCGTAATTTCGATTTTAACTATGATCGGCTGGATAATCGCAGGTCAAAGCGCGGGATTTGTGCTTGCACGCGGAATTTCCGTCCTTGTTATAAGTTGCCCGTGTGCGCTCGGGCTTGCAACGCCGGTTGCAATTATGGTTGGCAGCGGCAAGGGTGCAAAAAACGGAATTTTATTTAAAACCGCTCAAAGCCTCGAGATTTGCGGAAAAACGGATGTTGTGTGCCTCGATAAAACGGGTACCGTAACCGAGGGTAATCCGAGCGTAACGGATATTATTTCATCAAATGAAGAAAAATTGCTGTCTTTAGCATATGCGCTTGAAAGCAAAAGCGAGCATCCGCTTTCAAAAGCGATTATCGGCTGTTGTGAAGATAAAAACATTAAGCTTCTTGAATGCGAAAATGTGAAAGTACTTCCGGGCAACGGCATTTGCGGCACTGTGAACGGAATTGATGTTCATGGCGGCAATGATAAATATATTCAAACCGTTTGTAAGATTCCCGAGGAATATTCCAAAACTGCTGCCACACTTTCCGCAAGCGGAAAAACTCCTCTGTTTTTTGCCGCAGGCGGTGAGTTTATTGGTCTTATTTGCGTTGCCGATACCGTTAAGTCAACAAGCAGAGCGGCTGTTTCTTTACTCAAAAAAATGGGTGTTTCCGTTGTTATGATAACGGGTGATAACGAAACAACCGCCGAAGCTATCGCGTCCGAGGTGGGCATAGATAATGTTATTGCCAAGGTTTTGCCAAACGGAAAAGAAGAAAAAGTGCGCGCACTTTCCGATTTCGGATCCGTTGCTATGGTGGGCGACGGTATTAACGATGCTCCTGCGCTCACAAGGGCAGATACGGGCATTGCAATCGGTGCAGGCACGGATGTGGCAATCGATGCGGCGGATGTTGTTCTTATGAAAAGCGATCCCAATGATATTTCGCGCGCCGTAACGCTTTCAAGAAGGGTTTTCAGAAACATTAAAGAAAATCTTTTCTGGGCATTTTTTTATAATATTATAGGCATTCCCATTGCGGCAGGAGTTTTGTATCCTGCGTTCGGAATAACGCTCAACCCGATGATCGCCGCTGCCGCAATGAGCCTTTCCAGTTTTTGTGTTGTAACAAATGCACTCAGGCTGAATCTTGTAAGCATAGACAAACCAGTATTTAAAAAATCAAAAAAAGGAGAAATCGATATGAGTATTTTTAAAAAGGACAAAAAACCGTATATTGAAATCGAAGGCATGATGTGCGGGCATTGCGAGGCACATGTAACCGAGGCGTTGGCTGCAATCGGATTAAACGTTAATGCAGACCATAATGCCAAAAAGGCATATATCCAAAGCGGTGATGCGGATGATGATAAAATCAAGGCAGCTGTTGAAGGTGCGGGATATAAATATATTAAAACCGTAAGATGATTTAATATTTGTTGATATGCAAAAGAGCCGCTGCGGAGCGTTATCTCCGCAGCGGCTCTTTATGTTAGGATTACGGTATCGGTAATGAATAATTTACCGAATAGCTTGTAATTAAAGCACCGTAAATTCTTTCGGAAATTCCGAAATATTTTTGTTTCCGCTTTCCGTAACAATGCATACATCTTCAATTCTGATACCGAATTTATTCGGCAGGTAAATGCCCGGTTCTATCGAAGTTACATTGCCAAACTCAAAAATATCTTTGCTCCTCGGTGAAGCGTTGTAGCCCTCGTGAATATCAAGCCCTACGCCGTGCCCAAGTGAATGCCTGAAGTATTTGCCCATTTGTTTTTCTTCCAGCACATTGTATGCCGCCTTGTAAACATCCGCACATTTCCTGCCCGGTGCAAGAGCCTCAATTCCTGCAAGTTGAGCGTGAAACACAAGGTCGTAAGCCTCTTTCATTTCGTCCGTTGCGTTTCCGATTGCAAATGTTCGCGTCATGTCCGAATGGTAGCCCATGTATGTTGCACCAAAGTCAATCAGTACGAAATCGCCTTTTTGAATAACTCTGTCGCTTGGAACGCCGTGCGGCAGAGAAGTGTGTGCGCCCGTAAGCAAAATTGTGTCAAATGAAATGCCTTCGGAGCCGTTTTGAAGCATTAAATAATCAAAATAAGCCTGCAATTCCTTTTCTGTTTTGCCGGGCTTGATATGATTTTGTAACTCTGCAAGGCTTTGCTCGGCTATTGAATTGGCTTTCGTCATATATTTAAGTTCTTTTTCATCTTTAACATTTCTGATTTTCATCAGCCTGTCGCCGATTTCAAGAAATTCGCAACCCGTTGCTGCCTTGTATGCTCCATATGCTTTAAGAGAAATTGTTTCGTCCTCAAAGGCGATGGTTTTAACACCTGCTTTTGAGCATAATTCTTTAACGGTGTCGCTAAATTTGGATGTTATTTCGTAAACACGAAGCCCTGTTTCCTTTGCATGGCTTTCGGCAGTTTCCGTGTATCTTGAGTCAACTATGTGCACACCGTTGCCTTTTTTGAAGATTAAAACCGCGCCCTCGCTCGGCGAAAATCCGCAAAAATAATGCATATTGCTCTCGTTTAGCAATAAAAGTGCGTCTGCTCCGAGTTCGCTGAGCAAATCGCACGCCTTTTTTATTTTTTTTTCAAACATATTTATCACCCGATATTTATTTTAAAATAATTTTTAAGTTATGTCAATTTAATGTGTTGACAAGCTTTTATGGCTGTGATAATTTTATAATATATTATTTTAAGGAGCTCTTATGGAAAAGTATTTAATAAATCCTAATCAAAAAATCAGTAAAATAAATAAGGATATTTACGGTCATTTTTCCGAGCACCTCGGCAGGTGTATTTACGAGGGAATATATGTGGGCGAAAATTCAAAAATTCCGAATGTTAAGGGTATGCGCTGCGATGTTGTGAATGCGCTTAAGGAAATGGGAATTCCTGTTTTGCGCTGGCCCGGCGGTTGCTTTGCAGATGAATATCATTGGCAGGACGGTATCGGTGACAAGACAAAACGCAAAACAATGGTAAACACGCATTGGGGCGGCGTTACAGAGGATAATTCATTCGGCACGCACGAATATTTTGAACTTTGCCGCCAGCTCGGCTGCGATTCTTATATTAACGGCAATGTAGGCTCGGGCACTGTTCGTGAAATGAATGAATGGGTGGAATATATGACCTTTGCAGGTCAATCACCCATGGCGGATTTGCGCCGTGAAAACGGTAGGGAAGAGCCGTGGAAACTTAAATATTTCGGTGTCGGCAACGAAAGCTGGGGCTGTGGCGGCACAATGCAGCCGGAATATTACGCTTCGCTTTTCAGAAGATACAATACTTATGTTCGAGACTATGATTTAAACAATAAAATTTACCGCATTGCCTGCGGTCCCAATGTGGACGATTATGAGTGGACGGATAAGGTTATGCAAAACGCTTGGCGTAAGGCAGACGGCTTATCGCTTCACTACTACACAATTCCCACAGGCAATTGGAACAATAAAGGCTCTGCCACTTATTTTACTCGGGATGATTATAACGACACTGTGATTAAAGCATATAAGATGGATGAGTTGATTACGCGCCACACCGAGATTATGAATATGCACGATCCTGCACATAAGGTTGACCTCATAGTTGACGAATGGGGAACTTGGTGCGATGTTGAGCCGGGCACAAATCCGGGCTTTTTGTATCAGCAAAACACAATGCGTGACGCCATGGTTGCAGCGCTCACATTAAATATATTCAACAAGCATTCCGATAGGGTAAAAATGGCGAATATAGCGCAAGCTGTCAATGTGCTGCAATCTGTTGTGCTTACGGATGGCGAGGACATGCTTCTTACCCCGACTTATTATGTTTTTAAAATGTTTAAACAGCATCAAAACAGCACTTTGCTCGGCTCCCATATCACAACTCCCTTTATGGAAACTCAGGCGGGCAAAGCGCCTCAGCTTGCTGAATCCGCATCTGTTGATGAAAACGGCGTGATTTGCGCCACTGTTGCCAATATCAGCGCAACCGAAGCAGCTGAATTTAAATGCCAAATCGCCGATTCGAAAGTAAAATCCGTTAAGGCAGAGATTGTTTGCGGCGATATGAAGGCTTATAATGATTTCGCACATAAGGAAACCGTTAAAACCGAAGTGTTTGGCGATCTTGAGCAAACCGAGGACGGCTTTATCGCAAAGCTGCCGCCGTGCAGTGTCGTAAAATTCACCGTTGAAAATGAGAGAATGTAAAAAATGTTTGCTGCTTGAAGCGGGCAAAGATAAATCGTATTCTCAAATAGGCGATCTTTTAAGCCTTACCGATTCTGCCGAAAAGGTTGCCGAGTCTGAGTATAATCGGCGGCTTTTACTTTGCCGAGATTGTGATTTTTTAACGGACGGTATGTGCGTTAAATGCGGCTGCTATGTTGAATACCGTGCCGCGTTCGTAAATAAATGTTGTGCAGATTACGATAATAAGAAATGGTAAAATGAATAATATGCCGATTTCGGTATGAATAGTGCAAGTAACCGTAAAGCAATTTGCTTTGCGGTTTATTTTTTTGCGTTTTTGCCAATTATTATAATATGAAAAAATTTTTTTATTTGGATAAAAGCAGTAAAGCAAAAAGTGTGCCGTTTTTTGTACTCTGCATCGCCGCTGTTTTGCACTACGTGATGCTTCTTCTCGGGTTTAAATATGCCGATATGCTTTTCTTTGCATCGGTTTGTTCTTTTTTTGCATTTTTGCTTTTAAAATCAGCTTTAAATAATAAGCTCAAAATAATAATTACTGTTTGTTTTTTTGTCATCTGCGCGATTTATTTTGCATTCATTCGCGAAATTGCCGTGTCCGTTGCTTCGTTTGCCGTTAAAAATCCTGTATCTTTTGCCTGTCTCGGCGCTGTGTTTGATACTTTGGGTATACTTGATTTTGCAAGGCTGCCGCTTTATTCCTCCGTAGGCGGTATGCGGATTATATCGGGCGAAGTTGCAGTTGGATTTTGTGAGCTTGCGCAAAAAAGTGCTTCTTCAAATGCGGGTGTGTTTCTTGCCGTAAGAACTCTGTCTGTTTTTTCCGCCTGCGGTTCAATTCTTTCTGTCGAGTGTGATAAAATTATCAAATTTTTACTTTGTGCTGTCAGCCTGCTTACCGGTAATATTTGCCCTGTGCTTCTCTGTTTGCTTTTTGTTTCGCCGGCACGCTATTTTTTCTTGTTCTTGATTTTGGGAGCGCAGGCGATTGTGTGCTCATTTATGAATTTTTCGGCGGTTTATGCTTATTCACCGTCAGTTTATGAGATTTTTATGCTGACTTCAAACAAAACGCTTCTTGCCGCCGTGTGCGCGCTTTCACTTGCCGCGTCGTATTGTGCAGCACGCCGAGCGGCTTCACGCAAAGAAGCGATAATGAAGTTTCTCGGCAAAAAAATATTAGAAAAACATCGCTCGGGAGGCTAATATTACAATTTTGTAATGTGAGCAACATTTTCTTATGCTAAAATGTAAGCGATGTGATTTTACTGTGTTTATAAGTACTTATAGCAGAAATGCTATCAGCGGATAGGCAACGCAAGGAGTAGGGTAAAGGAGATTGTAGACACGGAGGTGATTTATTGTTAAAAAAATAAATATTATAAATCAAAGTTCACTGTCAATATGCAGTGACTTTTTTGTTTCAATAAGTCAAGAGTCAACAAGGCGGTAGGGGTATGATGTAGAATAAGTCTAAAGCATCGTATTTGTAAGGTGCTATTTGTAACCTTAAATCTCACAAGCAACATTAAATACGCTCAATTGATAAAGTAATGGCGCGAAAAATACGCTTAAGTAAAACAAAACCGCCCAAATCCATCTCGAAACATTACAGTTCGGAGCGACTTGGGCAGTTCTTTTCATATTCAAGGCTCGATTTCTCGAACCCTTTTTGATAGTCTGGAGCAGCAGGCTTTCCTGCGGCTCAACATTTATATGTGATTATTTGTTTTCTTTTTCTTTCAGCTTTTTAACAAGCATTCTCGAAACCTTGTAAACATCACCGCAGCCGAGGGTGATAACAAGATCGCCGTCTTCGCAGTTATCTGCGAGGTAGGCGGAAATATCGTCAAGCTTATCGATTTGAATGCAGCCCGGGATTTTATCGGAAAGATCCGTTGCCTTAATGCCGATTTGGTTTGTTTCGCGGCTTCCCATAATTTCGGAAACAATGCACTTATCCGCAATTTGAAGCACTTGAGCAAAATCGTCAAGCAGTCGTGCCGTTCTTGAGTAGGTGAACGGCTGGTGAACCGCCCAAACGCGCTTGTAGCCCATTTTCATTGCCGCTTCAAGTGTGACTTCGATTTCTTTGGGATGATGGGCATAATCGTCTGCAACGGTAATGCCGCAATAGGTGCCCTTAAGTTCAAATCTGCGACCGGCACCCGTGAAATCGGACAATCCGTGTATTGTTTTTTCAACATCCGCGCCGCTTTTAACGCAGGCGATAAATGCCGCAAGAGAATTGAGCACATTGTGCTCGCCGGGAATGTGAAGATAAATGTGAGTAATAAATTCTTCGCCGTGGTAAACATCGTATTCGATATGGAATCCGCCGGGCACGTTTATGTTGCGCGCCGACCAGTCGTTGCCCGAGTTTTTGCCGTAAGAAATAAGCTCTTTGCCCTCTATTCCTTTAAGCATATCGACCGTGTTGGCATCGTCACCGTTATAAATGATTGTTTTTGTTGTCTTTTCGCAAAATTTGCGGAAAGATTTTTTTATGTTTTCAAGATTGCCGAAAAAATCAAGGTGATCCTCGTCAATGTTAAGCACAACAGCCATATCGGCATTCATATGCAAAAATGTGTTGTTAAATTCGCAGGATTCACAAACGAAATTTTGTGTTTTGCCAACTCTGCCGTATGCGTCGATAATCGGCAACTTACCGCCGATAACGGCGCTCGGGTCAAGATCGGCTTCCAAAAGAGCCTGTGCAATCATGGAGGAAGTTGTAGTTTTGCCGTGGGTTCCGCAAACGCCTATGCAGTTTGAATATATTCTGCTGATTGCTCCCAAAAGTTCCGCTCTTTCGTATGTTGGGTAATTGGCTTTTGCGAATTCAAGTTCTTCGTTTCCTGACAAAATGGCGTTTGTGTAGATGACAAGCTGAGTGTCGGGCGAGATGTTTTCTTTTTTTTGTCCAAGAAAGACCCTTGCGCCCTCTTTTTCAATGCGCCTGAAGGTTTCTGTGTCGTTATTGTCGGAGCCGGTAACCTCGTATCCGAGCGAAATCAATATTTCCGCAAGCGGGCACATTCCTGCGCCTCCGATGCCGATAAAATGCACCTTTTTAACTTCTTTTAATATATCGTCAATATGCTTCAAAGCCGATAGCCTCCGTTTTTATTTATAATTTATAATATTATACAACCTTTTGCCGCAAAAATAAACATTAAAGTTTGATGGCAACAAAATATTTTGAGCATATGATGAAAATGAACGGGGTGACTGTATGAAATTAAGCAATTTTTGGATTTGGAGCGAGAAAAACGAGAGGCTGAGGTTTGCTGCTGATTATCTTGAAAATCACGGCTACAGCAGGGTTGAAAGTCTTGAAAAGTGTGATTTTGCATTGCTTCCTGTGCCCACAAAAAAATATATGCTTGATTCACTTGACGGAAAATTTGCGCTTTACGGAGGCGGAGAATACGATAACGGCATAAATTATATGAAAAACGAAAAATATGTGCAGATGAACGCATTATTGACCGCCGAGGGTGCGGTTGCAACACTTGAAGGCGAAAACTCCGATTCGTTGATTGGCAAAAATATACTTATAATCGGATACGGCAGAATAGCCAAAGTTTTGCATCGCCTGCTTGCCGCATACGGCTGCAACATAACCGTTTGCTCCAGAAGCGGCGAGTCATCGGTACTAACCACATTTTACGGCGCTAATCACATTTATTTCCCGGAACTTAAGAATAAAAACGAATTTGATATAGTTATCAACACAGTGCCGCACATTGTTTTAACCGAATATGAGCTTAAGGCATTAAAAAAATCGGTTATTATTCTTGATTTGGCGTCTTTTCCCGGAGGGGCGGATACTCTTGTTGCTTCAAGCCTCGGTATAAAAATTCTGAATGGCAGTGGAATGCCGTCAAAATTCACGGCAAAGGCAGCCGGTGAAGCACTTGGCTGTGCGGCAGACGAAATTATCAGGCAATTGTAATTTGCCGCAGGGAGGAGTTAATTTGAAAATCGGCTATGCATTAACAGGCTCGTTTTGCACCTTTTCAAAATCGATAAATGCGCTTAAAGAGCTTGTTAAAAGCGGATATGATGTTTATCCGATTATGAGTGAAAATGCTTACGGCATCGACACACGCTTCGGCGATGCCAAGGATATTCAAAATGAGATTATCGCAATTACCGGTCACAGCATTATTCATAAAATCGAACAGGCGGAGCCTATAGGTCCGAAAAAGCTTTTTGATATTTTGTGCATTGTGCCTTGCACCGGCAACACGCTTGCAAAGCTTTCAAGCGGTATTGCCGATACTGCCGTAACAATGGCTGCGAAAAGCCATTTGCGCAATTCGGGGGATGTTGTCATCGGCGTTTCCACAAACGATGCGCTCGGTGCAGCCGCAAAAAACATCGGCAATCTAATGAATTACAAAAACTATTATTTTGTGCCCCTCGGAATGGATGATTGCATTCATAAGCCGAAATCCATGGTGTGTGATTTTTCACTTGTGAAAGATACTGTTGACAAGGTTGCAAACGGCGAAGAAATTTTGCAAAAAATATTTTAATTATTGTTGACTTTTCGCCATAATTTGATATATTAAATATTATGCGCACTCATAAATGATTTATATGTGTTTGCGCAGAATCGGGTTACAAAGAGGAAGTGCATAATTGGAAAAAATTATTGATTTGAAGGATATAACCGTTAAATACGGCGATAATGTAATACTTGATAAATTAAATCTTTCGATAAATAAAAAAGAGTTCATAACGCTGCTTGGTCCTTCCGGATGCGGCAAAACAACCACTCTTCGCTGCATTGCGGGTTTTATTGAGCCCAATTGTGGCGATATAGTGTTTGAGGGTAAGGTTATTAACGATATCCCGCCGCATAAACGCAAGGTAAACACTATCTTTCAGCGCTATGCTCTTTTTTCGCATATGAATGTTTTTGAAAATGTGGCATTCGGTCCTGAAATTCAAAAAATGAGCAAAAGCGAAATCCGTAAAACCGTTGCCGAAATGCTGGAACTCGTCAATTTAAAGGGCTTTGAAAAACGCCAAATAAGCAGCCTTTCCGGCGGTCAGCAGCAAAGAGTGGCAATTGCACGCGCTCTTGCCAACAGACCGCATGTGCTGCTTCTTGACGAGCCTCTCGGCGCACTTGATTTAAAACTTCGCAAGGATATGCAAAAGGAACTTAAAGCCATTCAAAAACGCCTTGGAATAACATTTATTTATGTTACTCACGATCAGGAAGAAGCTCTTTCCATGAGCGACCGTGTTGTTGTTATGGATAAGGGTAAGATTCAGCAGATCGGCACTCCTGAGGATATTTATAATGAACCTGTTAATGCCTTTGTTGCAGACTTTATCGGCGAATCGAATATTGTTGACGCCGTTATGATTAAGGATTATTATGTTCGCATTTCGGGCGTTGTATTTGATTGCCTTGATAAGGGCTTTGAGCCGAACGAAAAGGTTGAGGCGGTTATCCGCCCGGAGGATATCAAAATTCACGAGCTCGGTGCCAAGGATACTCTCCCCGGCAAGGTGACGGATGTTGTGTTTAAGGGCACATTTTTTGAAACTTTTGTTGACGTCGGCGGCTTTATTTGGCTTGTGCAAACAACTGAATATCATAAGGTGGGCGAAACCATCGGTATGTATATTGACGCTGATTCCATTCATGTGATGAAGCGCAGTGAATACAGCGGTGAATTCGGCGATTATTCCTGCTTCTCCGATGAATTTGACCATATTAACGACGCCGATTATGATTGGGAGGCTGAAAATGAGTAAGAGCCTTTCAAGAAAACTTGTTGATAAGCCGTATATATTATGGTCGGTGCTTTTTATAATTGCTCCGCTTGTTATGGTTTTCTACTATGCCTTTACGGATACAACGGGCGCATTCTCGCTTTCGAGCATTAAGGCAATTCCGGCATACACATCAACCATTCTGCTTTCTGTTATTTACGGCATTGTCGCCTCCGCAATATGCCTTATAATAGGTTATCCCTTTGCGTATTTGCTCACAAAAACAAAGCTGAGCACGCAAAGCATGATGGTTTTGCTCGTTATGCTGCCGATGTGGATGAATTTTCTTATCAGAACATATTCGTGGATGACTATTTTGGGCGACAGCGGTATTATAAATACCTTCCTCGGCGCAATCGGTCTCGGCAGCGCAAAGCTAATAAACACGGGCGGCGCAGTTGTTTTGGGCATGGTTTATAACTTTTTGCCCTATATGATTTTGCCGATTTATTCCGTGATGTCAAAAATGGATAATTCACTTATTGAGGCTGCGCAGGACCTCGGCTCCACCAAGGCGCAGATTTTTCGCAAGGTTGTCATGCCGCTTTCGCTTCCCGGTGTTATCAGCGGAATCACCATGGTTTTCGTGCCGTGTGTTTCCACCTTTTATATCACGCAAAAACTCGGGGGCGGTCAGGTTGTTTTGATAGGCGATATTATTGAAACACAGTTTCAAACGGCAAATAACTACCACCTCGGCGCAAGCCTTTCGCTTGTGCTTATGGTGCTTATAATTCTCTGCCTGGGCATCATGAATTTTATCGGTGCGGATGAGGGCTCTGAAGGGGGAGTTATCATATGAAAAAATCAAAGCTTTCCCACGGTGCCAAGGTCTATATGGCGCTGATTCTTATATTCCTTTATGCTCCCATTGCCGTTATGGCTGTTTTTTCGTTCAACAGCAGTGCCGGCACTTATGTTTTTACCGGCTTTTCCACTAAATGGTGGAGTGAAATGTTTCACAACTCCGCAGCAATGGGTGCGCTTAAAAATACCCTGCTGCTTGCCGTTTGTAATGCGCTTGCAGCAACCGTTATCGGCACAATGGCGGCGGTGGGTATATATAATTACAAAAATAAGCATTTCAAAAGCACGGTGATGACCGTTACCAATATCCCGATGATGAATCCTGAAATAGTAACCGGTATTTCAATGATGCTGCTTTTCGTTTTTGCGGCAGGGCTTGTGCATAAATCAAATGCGCTTAATTTTTGGTCGCTTCTTATTGCGCACATAACATTTTCACTGCCTTATGTGGTGCTGAATGTGCTGCCAAAATTAAAACAGTTTGATATAAATGTGTATGAGGCTGCCGTGGATCTCGGCTGCAAGCCCGTTAAAGCGTTTTTTAAGGTTGTGCTGCCGAATATCACCACCGGCATTATAACGGGGCTTGTTATGAGTTTTACGCTTTCGCTTGATGATTTCATTATATCTTATTTCACAAACGGTCCAAGCTTTCAAACGCTTCCCATTTATATTTTTTCCCTTACCAAAAAAAGAGTAAAGCCGGATATGTATGCGCTTTCTACTCTTATGTTCCTTGTTGTTCTTGTGCTGCTTATTCTTATGAACATTGCGCAGAATAAAGCGGAAAAAAGAAAGGGGGAGGGCAGATGAAAAAGTTAGTTTCATTCTTTCTTTGCTTTGTGCTTTCCCTTTCCGCCTCTTGTTCCGTTGCGCTTGCCGCGGTTGATGCCGATGATGTTTTTACCGCCGAGCAAAAGGAATATTATAAAAATCTCGGTCTTCAGGGCACAACGGTGAATGTTTATAATTGGGGCGAATATATTTCGGACGGCTCCGAGGATTCCATGGACGTTGTTTCGGAATTTGAAAGGCTCACGGGAGCAACGGTTAATTACACCAATTATGAGTCAAACGAAAATATGTATTCAAAGCTCGCGGGCGGCGGCGTTTCTTATGATGTTATCGTTCCAAGCGATTATATGATTGAAAGGCTTGCCGATGAAGGTATGCTTCAGGAAATCGATTGGAATAATGTGCCCAACAAAGATTTGGTTGACACTGAGTATCAAAATCTTTTTTTCGACCCCGAGCAAAAATATTCGCTTTGCTATAATGTGGGAACCACGGTTCTTATTTATAATAAAAATCTTGTTTCCGAAACACCGGACAGCTGGAGTGTGCTTTGGGACGAGCAATATAAAGGCAAGGTGCTGATGTTCAATAACTCGCGCGACGCTTTTGCAATCGCTCAGGCAATGCTCGGGCAAAGCTTTAACTCGCAGGACGAAAGCGATTGGAATAAAGCCGCCGAGCTTCTTGCCGAGCAAAAAGACAAAACCAATCCCGTTTATGTTATGGACGAGGTTTTTAATCTTATGGAAAGCGGCGAATACGCGTTTGCCACTTACTATGCAGGCGATTATGCGTTGATGGTTGACAATAATCCCGATTTGGGCTTTTGTTTTCCAAAAGAGGGCGTAAACATTTTTTACGACGCTTTTTGCATACCCACCTGTGCGCAGAACAAAAAAGGCGCAGAGGCGTTTATCAATTTTATGCAGGAGCCGCAGGTTGCGCTTGAAAATTCGGAGTTTATTTATTATGCCTCGCCGAATATAACCGTAAGGGAAAACGAGGATTCCTCGCTATACGGCAATGAAGCCGTTTATCCCGAGGTGCAGCCCGAGGGGCAGTATTTCAATAATTTGCCTCAAAACATATTGGAACTACAGTCCGATTTGTGGACTCGCGTTAAAAGCGGTCAGTTGTCATTAAACAGCAAAAGCCGCGAAAAAAGAATTTATATCGAATTTTCCGTTATTGTTGCTCTTGCCGTGCTAGGCGTGAGTGCAAAGCTTATTTATGATGCCAAAAACAGAAAATTTGAAGATTTGAGTGATGTTTATGAGCAAAATTCAAAATAATTCCGATTTTAAAAATTGCCGCTGCATGATTTTTGATTTGGACGGTACTTTGGTAAACACAATCGATGATTTGGGGCTTGCCTGCGATTGTTTGCTTAAAAAAGCCGGCAGACCGCTTAAATGGAGCACGGACGATTATAAAAAATTCGTTGGCAACGGCGCAAAACTGCTTGTTAAGCGTGCATTTGAGAATACCTTGTCCGATGAAGAGCTTGAGCGGCAGTATGAACTTTTTAAGCCGGAGTATGACGCAATTAAGCTTGACCACGCTTTTGTTTATCCCGGCATTAAAGATGTTGTTTCAAAACTTAAAGCGGCAGGCAAAAAGCTGATTGTGTGCACCAACAAACCGAATGTTGCGGCAAACGGTATGATTGAAACGCTTTTCGGCAACGGTGTTTTTGATATCGTTCGCGGTAATGTGGACGGTAAGCCCAAAAAGCCCGACCCAACCGTGCCGCGCGAACTTATCGCGGCTCTTGGCGTATCGGAGGCGGAATGTGTTTGGATAGGCGACAGTGATGTTGATATTCTTTCGGCTCAAAATTTGGGTTGCAAAAGCATAGGCGTTTCGTGGGGATTCAGGGAAAGAAAATTGCTTGAATCCTGCGGTGCGGATGTGATTGTTGACGAGCCTAAAAATATTTTAGAAATTTTCGATATTTTTTGCAAATAAGTGTTGACATTTATATTCTTATCTGCTATAATCTCAATCGTTGTGAGCGAGAGTGGCGGAATCGGCAGACGCGCACGTTTGAGGGGCGTGTGGGGCGACTCGTACGGGTTCAAGTCCCGTCTCTCGCACCAAAGAGCGGTTATTTCCATTTGGATTTAACCGCTTTTTTATTTTGTCTTTTTTGAAATGCGTCAATTTGAAGGTGAAAATATGGCTTCTTCAAAAAGAAACAATGCGTTTGAATTTTACCGCTTTGTTTTTATTATTTTCATATTTTTTATGCATTTTCGCTCATACGGCTGTTTTGACGGCGACGAAAATTATTTCGCCGCAGGCTATTTGGGCGTTGAGTATTTTTTTATCATCAGCGGTTTTTTTATGATGCAAAAAATTGAAAAGCTGTTTGCCTCAAATAAAGCCTTAAATCCCGAAAAAAGCACAGCTTCTTTTTTTGCATCCAGGGTGAGGCGACTTTATCCGCTTTATATTTTTTCGCTTGTTTTTTATCTGATTGTTGTTAAAACCGTTAAACCGGAGTACGATATCTTTTCTCACGCCGAAAGCGGCTTTGCGGATTTCTTAATGCTTCAGGTCTTTTTTGGAAACGAGCCGGTAAATTTGCAATTGTGGTTTGTGAGCGGTCTTATTTGGGGTTCGCTCCCTGCATATTATCTTGCTGTTAAATTTCGCGAAAAATATACTTGCATTGTTGCTCCGCTTGTTTTTCTCGGCTTTTTGGGCTTTTGCTTCGCTAAATTTAAAAAGATTGATATAATAAGCACTTCGCCTGTTTTCCTCGGTGCGTTTTTCAGAGCTTTTTCCGAAATCGGCATCGGCTGCACGGTTTGTTCCGTCTGCAATAAGCTCAAAAACCGAAACTTCTCCAAAAGCGATAGAATAATTCTTTCAATTTCGGAAATTATTTTGCCGCTTCTGTGTGGATATATCGCTTGGCGCGGGCATTGGAATTATCTTGATTTTATCGGCACCGTTGCGATTTGCGCGCTTGTTTTTGTAACCGCGCTCGGCAAAGGCGTTGTTTCAAAAATGCTCAATAATAAATTCAGCGGCTTTCTCGGTTCGATAACTTATTCAATGTATTTAAATCAGCGTGTGTTCATTTATGTTGCTGCGCGTCAGTTTAACTGCGATTTTTGGCTGCTTGCGCTTCTTGACCTTGCCTGCCTGGTGGCATTTTCGGTAATCGTAACAGCCGTGTATAATAAAATTGTTTTTAATAAAAATAAAAAAATTAAAAAGTAAAAAGATTGGCTGTGATGTGAAATGAAGCTGGTAACTCCGTCTTTCTATAAAAATTTTAAATGCATTGCCGGCGCCTGCCCCGATTCCTGTTGCCAAGGCTGGGAAGTGGATGCGGACGCTGCTTCGCTTGCATACTATAAAACAATAGGCGGCGCAATCCGCAAAAGAATAGACAGCGTGCTTGATAAGGACGAATACGGCAACACGGTTTTTCGCCTTACGCCAAATAAACGCTGTCCGTTTTTGAATGATGATAATTTGTGCGATATGCATATAGCAATCGGGGGAGAGCATACTCCGTTCACCTGCCGCACATTTCCCCGCTTTATCAACGATTTCGGCGGCACGCGTGAAATGGGTGTTTCCTATTCCTGCCCCGTTGCGGCAGATATGATGTGGAATAAGGAAACGGATTTTGATTTCGTCAGCGAATTAAACGATTTGCCACCGTCGCTCAACGATATTGACGCCGAGCTTTATTTCAGGTTGCTCACCGCGCGAAAAAAAGCGTATGAAATTGTTAAAAATCACGCAAAGCCGCTTAACGAGCGTATGATTGAGCTTCTCGACTTCGGCGTTCGGCTTCAAAACGAAATTAAACCGTATGAAGAGGGGAGCACACCTGCAACTTTCGTGAGCACATTTGATAACCCGGAGCTGATTAACCCCGAGTGGCGTAAAAAAGTTAAAAACTCCGAGTTTAACCCTTCGGTAATCAATTCAAAAAGCTGCGAAAATATCGCCGTGTATTTCCTTTTCAGGTATTTTATGCAGGCGGTTTACGACGGCGATGTGCTCTCAAAAATCAAAGCCGCTGCAGTCGGTCCGCTTATTCCCGCTTTTTTCGGTAACGATGCCTGGACTGTTCACCTCTGGAGTAAGGAAACCGAGCACAGCGATGTTAATATGGAAAGATATAAAAAAGAACTATGCAATAATTTTGCACTTAATTCCGAGGAATTGAAAAAATATTATAGGTTTTAATTTCAAACTTGCCCCACAGAGCGGCGTGTTTGCAGAAAATTCTAAGCATTCCCACAAGGCGGAACCCGATAAATGCCCCTGCAACCAACCCTGCCTTCCCCCTCGGTGAAAGGCAGGTGCGAAGCGCTCGGATGGGTCGGATCAAAGCACCGCACCCGTGGGGTGCTTTTTTTATCAAAAGCGCATATAATAATGTTAATAACATGTAAACGAAATGTGAACGCGTTCTTGAACAATGATAGCAGAACTGCAATAAAATGCAATAAATGACTTCATATATAATGCAGAATATGAATATCAGTCGATTATTCCTGTTGCAGCGTGGAAAAATTGTATAAAATAGCAGGCAATTGTAAATTTTTTATTGACAAATTATCATTAGTATATTATTATTAGGTTGTAATTTAATGTAGTCGCATAATATGCGGCATCAATATCCGTGCCGATAGGCAGTGAATGCAGTCAGTAAATTCCGCTTTTCCGCTCGGTATATTATAAGGAGGCAAAATTATGAAGAAACATTTATCAAAAAAAGCAATTGCGCTGTTTCTTGCAGTGCTTATGCTTGTTTCAAGTGCGCCCATAGTTGCGTTTGCACAGGGCACCGCATGGACTCGCATTGCTTCAACCAACTTCAGAGCTTCAAGTTGGGGCGATGAAACAAAAGTCGGCAGCCATAGCACAGGCACAAACTATCGCCGCAACATTACGGGCGCAACCTATAATGAAAGCGATAAGTCAATGAACTGGGCTGCAATTCACTATAAGGGCTGGGCTTCCGGTACTGCCGATGAGAATATGACGCTCGACAGCACCGGTCTTTATATAGGCGACGGCTATACCTATATGAATTACTACAGTGACACGGGAAAAAATACACCCATCACCGGTGCGGATAGCTTTAAGATTGACCTTGAATGGACTATCGGTAATGACTCTTCGTCTGTTGCCGGCGATTACGGCTTCTTGATGATAGGCGAGTCGGACAGTGCTGTTCAGGGCAAGCAAAACGCGAATATGAGCGATTCAAGCTGGGCTTTTGCTCAGGACCTTTGCGGTCCCGCATATGCTGAGGGAACAACGCTTAACAGCTATTCCGGCAAATCATATAACCTTACTCACAGTTCAACTGTTTTGCAACAGAATTCAACCTATCATTATATTTTAACTTATAATGACGGCTATTTTCACGCTTATATCACCGATGAAAGCGGCAAAACCGTTCAAAACCTGTGGAGCGGCAAAAAAACTATAGATACTTCCAAAATCACCAATATTGCTATCGGTGATGATAATGACAAAGATTACTGCCAAAAGCAGCATTATAACGCCATCACAATCTATACCGGCACTAAGGATACTTCTTCTCCCAATACTTTGCCGAAAGATGTTAATAAATATCTCTTTGCATATTTCACCGGTAACGACAGTGAATATATCCGCTTTGCCGTTTCGGACGACGGTGAAAACTTTGAAGCTTTAAACGGCAACAGAACTTTCATCAATCAAACCACTACCGAATCCTATCCTAAGGTTGACGGTGTTGCAGACACGGGCTCCGGCTATGCAACAACGGGTCATGCGCGCGATCCGTATATTTTCCGCGCCGAGGACGGCTCTTACTATATGCTTGCAACCGACATGAATTCCGGTAACGGCTGGAGCGGCAACAGCAAAATTATGTGCTGGCATATTGACGACCTCACTAATGTGGAAAGCGTTACTCCGTGGAATATTGATTTCAGGGATATTTTCGGTAAGGATGTAGACAGAGCTTGGGCTCCCCAGGCAATTTGGGATTCCGCACGCCAGGAATATATGCTTTATCTTTCCGTTAAAACTGCGGATAACGGCTCAACTATGCTGTATTATGTATACACACCCGATTTCAAAACATTCACCTCCGAGCCTCAGCTCCTTATTTCAAATGTTTCGGGTAAATACAGCTCTTCCAATAAAACGGTAGATACCATTGACGGCGATATCACTTACGATTCTTCCAAGAATATTTACTATCTTTTCTATAAGAACGACGATAGTGACGATATCTATTGGGCAACAAGTGCAAATATCAACGGTCCCTATGCCGGCACCTATGTTTTAAACGGCGACGGCGGCGATAAAGATATTTCAGCGCTTGAGGGCGTTCAGGTTTATAGAAACCTTTCGGATGAATCTTATTACCTTATTGCAGATACTTACGGTAATCCGATCTTTGCTCAGTTCACGGGTAATGACCTTGATGAAATTTACGGACAAAGAAGTTCATCGGGTAATATCAACCACCTCAGCCCGCGTCACGGCTCGGTAACATATATTTCCCAATCCGATTATCAGGCACTCGCAGATAAATGGGGCAAGGAAACTTACGATTCATCGGGTGTTCCGGAGGGTAAAGATGTTAACGATTACCTCGTCGGCAGATATTTCACAAATTCAGATGTAACTTATGATGCTGCAGCAAACAACGGCAGAAACACCCTCACCAATGTGGGCGTAACCGCCGTTACCACCACCGATAACAACGGCAACAAAATTGCGGCTGCTCAGTTTTCCGGCGGATCAAATAAGTCAAGCACCAAAACGGGCGGCTATGCTTATGTTGATAACACAACAGAGCTTCTTAACGGCATCAGCGGTTCAACAGGCGTAACCTTCTCTTGGTACGGCTATTCCGATACAATAAATTTAGACGTTAATAATGACTATAGCGGTCACTTCTTTGATTGGTCAACCGCAAAGGACCCCGGCACACTCGTTTGGGGTGCCGAGGTCGGCTCGCAAAACGATAATGCCTACACTTATGTTACTGCAGCCAACTCTCTCGGCGTAAACAATAAGGGCTCAAATAACTTTATGAAGGGTTATATGGGCGATTCAAATCTTAATAAATGGCATCTTTACACGATGACCATCACAGATTGCTATATCCATTACTTTGTAGACGGCACTCTTCTTAAAACCGTTTATTCAAAGGATATGAAGTCTGTTTCAAAGCAGGGCACACCGCTCTATTTCTCTCAGTCTGCTGAGGAAGGTTTCAAAACGCTTCTCGGCGGCAATCTTTATTTCGGTATCTCATCATATGCACAGGATTTAATGCTCAACGGTTATATTTCCGATTTCCGTGTTTATAACAGAGCACTTTCCGCAAGCGATATCACCACATCTCTTGCAGAACTTAATGCATATTATCCCACAACCGAGCTTGATAAAACCGCTCGCTCTTATTATGACCCGTATGAGAATACCACGGTTGATTCAACCGCCTACACTGCTTATGACGCAACGGTAACAGACCCGAACGGCATTCACGATCAGGTCGGCAGCTTTGCTCAGGCAGGCGGCAGCGGCTTTGACTCGCACTACACCTATGCTGCCAACGATTCGGCAACAAAGGGCTACACAATCAGCATGTATTATAACCCGGGCGACACAGTTGATTCCGGCACCGTATTCTCCGTAGGCAAGGCTGCAACAGGCTCTGCCGCAACACGCTCTTATTTTGAGCTTACGGAGGATGGCTCACTTCACTATGCATGGGAAGAGGGCAGCGATAAATCAACCATCGATATTGCGAATATCTTCGGCGATTCCTCGCTCACGGCAAATAAATGGAATCATATCGTTATGCAGGTTGAACCCTCCGGCGATTATGATATTATTTACACTTATATTGACGGCAGATTGGTCAGCAAGGTAAATACCTATCTTGTTGATAACTCGCTTGTTAAAGGCAAGGCAATTCATAATTATCTTGCTCAGGAGCACACTGTTGCATACGGTAAGAGCAACGGCGGCTACACAAGCGCTGCAGACGGCTATATCGATACTTTCTCAATCTACGGCGGCGTTTATTCCGCAAGCGATATTTATTTCAGCGATAATCAGGAAATCGCAGATTCACTCCTTAATGAAACCATTAAAGAGTTTGAGGAAAAAATGAGCACAATCACTGAAAATATGGGCACAGTGTTCACCAATATGGGCACTGCCTATAATATCTATGATGAGGCACAGCGTTATAAAGCAGCTGTTGAAAACGGCGAAAAGGTTGCCGATCCCGAAGAAATTTCTCAGCTTTACACTCAAATGAGCACCGCTCTGAACAGCGATAATATGAAAGAGTATTCAAAGCCGGCAACTATATCAGGCTTAACCACCGAAGAGAAAACTGCCATTGATGCTCAATATACTCAAAACTTGCTTTCCTCTGTTGATACAAAAAATGTTGAAAAGCTTGCGGAAACAGAAGAACATTTCTGTTACATGGTTTCTAAAACAAACTTTGTTTGGCTTTATGACGGCGATACAACATTGACTGCTCCTGTTAATGCGGCAACATATCGAAATACAAAAACATTTTCTACTATATCTATTTATACTTCAGCAATTTATGTAAACAGCGGCGAAATTCAGCTTAATGATTTGTGGCATTTTAATGAAAATATTACTTATAGTAACGATGACGCCAGCAGATATTTACCCGGTTGGTATATTAGCGGCACAACTAATGTTAACAGCACGAATGTTAAGAGTAACAGCAATATTATGTCCAACACCATAGACAAGTGGAAGCCCGGTTCAAATGTGATTTCCTACACCGGTTCCGGTCCGAGTGAAACTGCTCACGATAATGTAAATTCTTATTACACTTCAACTGCAGTTACATTTGCTGCCAGATCATACTGGAAGGAATTTGGAACTGGTTATAATGATCATTCACCCGTTTCCACCGGCACAATCTATCTTATAAGCTATGTTCCGGTTAAAGAGGCTCTGTTTAACGAAGAGCGTATGAAAACCCTGGCTCATATCTATGATTATGACCCGGCTTCGGCTCAGGAATTGCTTGATGCTTATGACGCACTCACAAGCCAAAGCTATCTGTTTTCTGCCGTTAATTCCGATAATGTTCAAAAACTTGCAAACACGCTTTGCGATGGTGTTAAACGACTTGAAAATGTTGATTTAACAACGATTCAAAAGAAAGCCGATTACACCGAGCTTATTGAAACTGCCAAGGAATATACAGATGAATATCAAAATGCGCTTCAGCATAAGGATGAATACACCACCGACGCTTGGAACGCTTTTGAAAGTGCATATAATGCGGTTAAAGAGCATTTCACATCTCTTGACCCGTTTGGCGATAATCAGAGTTTCGTAACGAAGCAATCAACCGTTCAACGCCTTGCAAACAACATTAAAAATGCTTACGAGCATTTAACAAACAGAGCAGATTATTCACCTGTTGACGATAAAGTTGCAGACGGCACTGTTTACACAATCAATTATAATCAAAATAATACCGACACTTCCGGCGAGCAGAAATATACCTACAACACCTATAAGGCGTTTACGGACGGCTATGACGTTGCAGATGAAATTTCTTCCACGGATGACGCGGTTAAGAAAAACACGGCTAAATATGTTGTAAGCTATAAGCACACGGATTCCGCAAATGATGAATACGGTCCTTACATCGCTTACGATAAGCTTGGCAATGTTGTTAAATCCGGCTTCGTTTACGATGCCAGCGGAAATCTTGATCTTACCGCTTCCGGCGTTGATAAGCTTATTTATGTAGGTAAGTATTACAACATTAACACCGACGGCACTTACACTGAAGACAGGCTTGAAGAAGGCGACTACATTAAGGACGATAAAGCCGGTTATGTAAATATTAAAGACGCAAGATTTACGGTTAATGCCGTAAGCGCTTCCGAACTTTCCGCTGCACAGAAGAATATCGATCTTGCAAGCGCTAATCTTGTTACCGCAAACGATAATCTTGCAGAAGTTGCGGATTACTCGGCTTACAATGCCGCAGTAAATGTGCTTAAATATCAGGATATGGCTGCATTTACAGAAGCTTACAGAGCAAATATCGGCACATCTGCAGACCAATCCGTTTACGGCGTTGTGACCGCAAACGGCACTAAGGATGCTACCGTAACCTATGCAAACGGCGTAAGCAACAGTTATTCGATTTCAACTCCGTCTTACAGCTCTGCAGGTGCTTCTGCTTATGTTTTGGCAAACGACGCTTCCTTCAAGGATTTCTCAACTGCCGATCAAGATAAACTCGACAGCTATACTTCAAAGATTCTTTCCGATCTTAACGAAGCAAACACGGATGACAATTCTGCTATCCGCAGCAGCTACAACGTTACTCTCACCGTTAAGTTTGACGACGGCACTTCCGATTATGCAACTGAGCAAGTGCTTAAATACGGCAACACTTATTCGGTAGATCTCAGCAGCCTTACCGGTATGCCCGAGGGTTATAATTGCTACCGTTGGTCTGTTGTATCCGGCTCAACCAAGCAGGATAATATTCCGGCTTCTCAAACCTATAATCTGAAGATTAACGCAGACACTCAAATCACGGCTTATTGCTCTAAGAAGGCTGTGGATGAAAATTATGTTAAGGTTCAGATTTACGATAAGTTCGGCTATCTTGTTCAGGAGCATAATGTTGCCAAGGATACGGAAATAACTCTTAACAGCGGCGCATACACAATCGGTTCTTCAACATTTGATTCAAGCAATCTCACTTCGCTTGAAAACACTCCTTATTACACCTTTAAGGATTGGAAAATCGGCGATACCGAGTTTGAAAACGGCACAACAATCACTGCCGAAGAATATGCAAACTCCGATAAGATTGTCAGAATTCATATGGTATTTGACCAAGCTGAAGAGAGCGTAACCGTTACAATGGACGGCGTTGCTTCATATCATAAGTATGACAGCTACACCACCGTTAAAGCTGCAGACGGTGCATACGGTATTGCAGTTGAAATTAACGGTTCTTCCTATGCCGTTTCTTATTCGGATACGTATTCATTCCTCACCTCGGGTGATTTGAATTTCTATTCAATTTATAAAGCTGAAGACGGCACTTATACCGTAAACGGCGACACACTTACAGATTCTCAGCATATAGTTATGCTTGACAACAAGCTTCCTTTCGTGTATTCTATAGGTAAGCTTGTAACGGTTGATGATAGCAACTTGCTTGTTATGTACAGCGGCACCACCACAAATAATCTCGGCACCGATGTTGAGATTACCGAAATGGGCACGCTTTACACCACCGATGATTCGGTTATCACAAATCCGAGCAACTTTGTTATCGGTGCAGACGGTGTAACAGCCGTTCCTGCAAAGAATCCGTCAGGCGATAATCAGTTTATGGCTAAAATTTCCTACAGCGGCTCCGGTCAAGTTTATGCAAGAGCTTATGTTAAATATAAATGCCATGTTGATATCGACGGTGACGGTGCTTACGATGCAACAACCGTTCAAACAATAACTTACGGCAATATTTGCCATAACTGAGGAGGAGTGTAATTGTGAAAAAATTATATGAATCTCCTTCTGCGGAGATAGAAAAATTCAATATTGCGGAGCAAATCACCACATCGTGGGATATCCACGGTGATGATACGGTAAACGACACCGGTTTTCGCGAATTCTGAGTCTTTAACATTATTGAGCAGGAACGAAAGTTCCTGCTCTTTATTTTGCAGGTTAGAATGTAAACAAATAATGAATAATGTAAACAATATATTAACAAACTCTTGACCTTAATATCACACGGTTCTATAATAATTAAAAATATAAATGGCGCAGATTTCTGCGCCTGTTTGATTATGTGGAGATTGTAATATGCTTAAATCAATGACCGGCTTTGGCAGAGCTGCAAAGGAGATAGACGGCTATGTTATTTCCGTTGAGCTTAAATCTGTTAATCACAGGTATTTTGAGTTCAATTGCCGCCTTCCGCGCCAATACGGCTTTGCCGAGGAAAAATTAAAATCATATATCAATTCAAAGGTTTCACGCGGCAAGGTTGATTGCTATCTCGGCGTTGAAGCGCTTAACAGCGATAATGCCGAGGTTGCCGTTAATCACACTTTGGCAAGCGCTTATGTTAAGGCGCTCGGCGAAATCAGCGAAAAATATTCGCTCAAAGCTGATTACGGCACTGTTGCCGTTGCAAAATTCTCTGATGTGCTTGTTGTTAAAAAAGCCGAGGAGGATGAGGAAAGGCTTTGGTCGTATATTAAAGAAGTTGCCGACGGGGCTGTTGAAAAATTCATTTCCATGCGCGAGGCAGAGGGTGTTAAAATGAAAGCGGATGTTGAATCAAGAGCCGCATACATCCTTGACTGCATTAAGTTTATTGAGGAGCGTTCTCCGCAAACGGTTAAGGAATATAACGATAAATTGATTGCGCGTGTTCACGAAATAATCGGCGACGCTTCACTTGATGAAGCTCGCATTATTCAGGAGGTTGCAATTTATGCCGATAAAGTTGCCGTTGCCGAGGAAACGGTGCGCCTGCGTTCGCATATTGAGCAGCTCAACACATTCCTGCAAAGTGATGAGCCCGTGGGCAGGAAAATGGATTTCCTTGTTCAGGAAATGAACAGAGAGGCAAACACAATCGGCTCAAAAGCCGCCGATGTTTCAATCGCACGCAAGGTTGTTGATATAAAGGCTGAAATTGAAAAAATCAGAGAGCAAATTCAAAACATTGAATAATCGAGGTGCGTTTATGAATTTGGTTAATATCGGCTTCGGCAATCTCGTTAATGCAGACAGGGTTATTTCAATTGTCAGCCCGGAATCCGCGCCCGTTAAGCGCATTGTGCAGGATGCCAAATCAAACGGCGTTTTGATAGACGCCACTCACGGCAGAAAAACAATGAGCGTTATCGTTATGGATTCCTACAATGTGATTCTTTCTTATCTTGATTTATCGAAAATTGCCGAAAAATTCGGTGCGGAGGTTGATGCGCAATGAAAAAAACAGGCATGATAGTTATACTTTCCGCCCCCAGCGGATGCGGCAAAGACACCGTATTTAAAGAAATATCAAAAATCAGGGGCGATGTGTGCGAATCAATTTCCGCCACCACAAGAGCTCCCCGAAACGGCGAAATCGAGGGAGTTAATTACTTTTTCAAATCAACCGCCGATTTTGAAAGCATGATAGAGGAAGACAGTTTCCTTGAATATGCCTGCTACAACGGCTGCTATTACGGCACACCGGCAGCTCCTGCCCTTGCTGCTGTAAGCAAAGGCAAAATCTGCTTTCTTATTATCGAGCGCAAGGGTGCGCAAAAGGTTATGAAAAATTATCCCAACGCTGTTTCGGTGTTCCTTATGCCGCCGGATATCAAAACTCTTGAGCGTAGGCTCAAAAAGCGCAACACGGAAAGCGAGGAGGCTATAAAAAAACGCCTTGAAATCGCAGAAGAAGAAATTGAATACGCATCAACCTTTAACTATGTTATCGTTAACAATAAGCTTGAAAAAGCCGTTGAAGAGCTTAACGAAATTTTAGATAAAGAGCTTGAAAAGCGTAACAAATAATATAAATTACAAAACACTCATTAAAGGAGATAAAATTATGTTTAACCCCGATCTTAAAAAATTACTTAAAAATTGCAGCAGCAGATACAGCCTTGTAGTGGGCATTGCCGAAAGAGCAAGGCAAATCAGGGACGACGCTGTTGAAAATGATGTTTTGCTTGACGTTAAAACGGTTTCCACGGCAATTAACGAAATTTATAACGGCAAATTCGTTGTTGTTGAACCGGATGAAATCAAATCCGAAGCAGAAATAAACAGAGAAATGGAAGAAAAAGCCGCGCGTGAAAAGGAAGTTGAAGCGGCCGTTGAGGCTGTTGCCGAGGCAAACGAAGAAATATCCTCCGAATCGGAGGATAACGGCTCCGAGGAATAATGAATCGCTTAATCGCAACCGTTGCGGTTGAAAACACTTTTTTTAACACCGAGTCTGATTATGATTATTATGTGCCGCGAAAGCTTGAAAACAGCATTAAATGCGGCTCAAAGGTTAAGGTTCCGTTCGGCAGGGGAAATGTGCAGCGAAGCGGCATTGTTTTAAGCATTTTCGGCGGTATAAACTCCGAATTAAAGGAAATTTATTCCGCAGACGATAAAATTATTCCGCTTGATGAAGAAATGGTGCGCCTTGCTCTTTGGCTCAAGGAAAGGTGTTTTTGCACCACTTATGATTGCCTGCGCCAAATGCTGCCTCGCGGCGTTGATAAAATTTCCGATAAATGCAGCAAAATGATCAGGCTCTGCAAAAATCCGGCATTGCCGAGGCTCACGCCAAAGCAGCAAAGCGTTTACGAATTGCTTTGCGATGTTGGCAGCGCAACGGTTAACGAGGTTACGGAATTTTGCTCCGTCGGCAAAGGTGTGCTTGATAATCTTGTTAAATATAATGTGTGTGAGTATTTTGAAAAAGAAATTTACCGCATGCCTTATAAAAACATTTCCGAAGGCGGAAACGCAAAGCCGATAGTTCTTTCGTCCGAGCAGCAGGCGGCGTTTGATGTTTATAATAAAATGCTTCACGGCGACGGCGGTACAGGGCTCCTTTTCGGAGTAACCGGCAGCGGAAAAACTCAGGTTTATTTAAGCCTTATCGATGAAGCCGTGTCCGCAGGCAAGGATGTTATAGTTCTCGTACCCGAGATTTCGCTCACGCCGCAAATGCTTTCAATCTTTCATAAAAGATACGGCACGCAGGTTGCCGTTCTTCACAGCGGGCTTTCCGTCGGCGAGCGCAGCGATGAATACAAGCGCGCCGCAAGGGGAGAAGCCAAAATCGTTGTGGGCACACGAAGCGCGGTTTTTGCGCCGCTTCACAATCTCGGTCTTATTGTTATGGATGAGGAGCAGGAGCACACCTACAAAAGCGAACGCACGCCGCGCTATCATGCGCGTGAGGTTGCAAATTTCAGGCGCAAATACAAAAAGGCTCTGTTTTTAATGACCTCCGCCACACCGAGCGTTGAAACTTATTCAGCCGCAATAGGCGGAAAATATGTACTTTGCGAGCTCACCAATCGCTACGGCGAGGCAAAATTGCCGAAGGTTATAACGGTTGATATGAAAGACGAAATGAAAAGCGGCAATAAATCGCCAATATCAAATCGACTCGGCGAGCTTATACGCGAAAATCTTGATGCAAAAAAGCAGACCATTTTGCTTATGAACCGCCGGGGCTACAACACTTTTATTGCATGCAACAGCTGCGGTCATGTTCTCACATGCCCGAATTGCAGCATCAGTCTGACTTATCACAGCTATAACAACCGCCTTATGTGTCATTATTGCGGTTATACCAAGCCGCTCGATAACATTTGCCCCGAATGCGGAAAAAACACTATAAGGTACAGCGGCTTCGGCACTCAGCGAATTGAAGACGAGCTTGCACGCCTGTTTCCGGATGCGCGTGTGCTTCGTATGGACGCGGATACTACAACGGGCAAATTCACCCACCAGCGCTTGTTTGATGCATTTTCCGCAGGCGAGTATGATATTTTGGTCGGCACACAAATGGTTGCAAAAGGGCTTGATTTCCCGAATGTAACGCTTGTTGGCGTTGTTAATGCCGATAACTCGCTTTATGATGAAAATTATACTGCACAGGAAAGGTCATTCGACCTTATAACCCAGGTAGTCGGAAGAAGCGGCAGGCGCAGCGAAGAGGGCAAGGCGGTTATTCAAACGATAAATCCTTATAACCAAGTTCTCGAATACGCTGCCGAGCAGGATTATAAATCATTTTATAAAAATGAAATTTCTTTAAGGCGATTGCTCACTTATCCGCCTTATTGCGTTATTTATTCCGTTTCTTTCGTAAGTGAGGACGAAAATGCCGCCGCACTGTGCTCAAAGGCTTTTCTTGAAAAGCTTGCCGAGCTTAATAAATCGGAATATCAAAGCGAAAAACTGATTGTGCTGGGTCCCGGCCCGGCGAAAATTTGCAAAATAAACAATAATTTTCGATATAGGCTGTCGATTAAATGCAAAAATTCAAAATCAGTTCGCAAATTGTTAAATGAGATATTAAAATATATATCTAAAATAAAGGAATATAAGGATGTTGCCGTAACGGTTGACTTAAATCCTTATGAATTAAATTAGGAGCAGAATATGGCACTCAGAAATATAGTTAAATTGGGTGATCCGATACTCAATAAAACAAGCCGCAAGGTTGAAAAATTTGACGATAAGCTTGCCGCTCTTATTGACGATATGCTTGAAACAATGTATAACGCAAACGGAGTCGGTCTTGCAGCTGTTCAGGTAGGAATCTTAAAAAGGGTTGTTGTTATCGATATCGGAGAAGGTCCGATGGAGCTTGTAAATCCCGAAATAACAATGAAAGAGGGCGAACAGCAGGAAAGCGAGGGCTGCCTTTCTTTGCCCGGTAAATACGGCGTAACAAGCCGACCGGAAAAGGTTCAGGTTAAAGCACAGGACCGAAGCGGCAAATGGCAGGTTTTTACCGGTGAAGACCTTAAAGCTCGCGCGTTTTGTCACGAAATCGACCATTTGGACGGAATTTTGTTCACATCACACCTTGTTACCGGTAAATTGGAGGAACAATGAAAATAGTTTTTATGGGCACACCGGATTTTGCCGTGCCGTGTCTGCAAAAATTGATTGATAATAAATACGATATTGCAGCGGTTTTTACGCAGCCTGATAAAAAAGTCGGCAGAAAGCAGCAACTTACTCCGCCGCCTGTCAAAGTATTGGCACAGGGAAATAATATTCCCGTTTATCAGCCGGCTTCGCTTAAAAAAGGCGATGCCGCCGAGATTATTGCAAATATCAATCCTGATATCATAATTGTTGTGGCTTACGGAAAAATTCTTCCGACCACAGTGCTTTCGATTCCGAAACACGGATGTATAAATGTGCATGCGTCGCTTTTGCCGAAATACAGAGGCGCTGCGCCTATTCAATGGGCTGTTTTAAACGGAGATTCCGAAACAGGCGTTTGCATTATGCAAATGGACGAAGGGCTTGATACGGGTGATATAATATCTGAGGTTAAAACGGATATTGATATAAACGAAACCTCCGAACAGCTTTTTGACAGACTTTCCGCTATCGGAGCAGACGCTCTTGTTGATGCTTTGCCGAAAATCGAAGCGGGAAACATCAGCCCTCAAAAGCAAATCGGCGAATCAAGTTATGCTTCAATGATATCCCGCGATTTAAGCCCGATTGATTGGAATAAATCCGCTTTAGAGATTCATAATCAGATTAGAGGGCTTAATTCCTGGCCGGGTGCGAGCACCTTGATTGCCGGCAGGCAGGTTAAAATTCATGCTTCGCTCCTCAACGAAAAAAGCGGTGCCAAGCCGGGTGAAATCGTTGCCGTGGGCAAGGTTATCACCGTTTCATGCGGCGACGGACATTGTATAGATATCACCGAGCTTCAGCCTGCCGGAAAAAAGAGAATGGATTCTAAATCCTTTACCGCAGGAAACAAAATCTCCGTGGGCGATATTATAGGCTCCTGATTTAATTAACTTTGAAAGCAGGTTTTCGTATGGATGTTATTGCTTATTATTTAACGGGCTTTATTATGGTGCCTGTAATCATTTTTTCAATGATTTGCCAGGCGAGGGTTAATTCATATTTCAGAAAATACAGCAGAATTCCCAATTCGCGTTCAATGACGGGCGCCCAGGCTGCCGCAGAATTACTCAGGCTGAACGGAATTACCGATGTCGGTATCAGGATGATACCGGGCAATTTAACCGATAATTACAATCCGTCAACAAAAATGATTTCACTTTCTGAAGCAGTTTATAATTCAAACAGCATTGCCGCCGTAGGTATTGCATGCCACGAAGCAGGTCACGCCTGCCAGCATGCACAGGGCTATTTTCCGATTAAAATCAGGAATTTTATTATTCCTTTAACAAAGTTCGGCTCAAATCTCGGCATACCGCTTGCGATTTTTGGGCTTATTTTCAATTTTCAGCCCCTGCTTTATGCCGGAATAATTTTATATTCCGCCGTGGCTTTGTTCCAGCTTATAACTCTTCCGGTTGAGTTTAATGCCTCCGGACGCGCTCTTAATACTATTTCTCAAAACGGATTTTTAATCGGCGCTGAATATAAGGGAGCAAAAAAAGTGCTCACCGCTGCCGCACTGACATATGTTGCTGCGCTTGCGTCCTCTCTTGCAACGCTTTTGAGACTTATTTTATTATCGGAGCGCAGACGATGAATGATTCCAGAAATGCTGCTTTTACGGCACTTTATAAAATAATTTACTGTGGCGCATATTCAAATATTGCCGTCAACAACGAGATAGATAAGCTGGAAAGCGGAAAAGCGTTTGCAGTAAGGCTTATTTACGGAGTACTTGAGCGCAGGCTTACTCTTAAATATTTGATTGATGAATTTTGTAAAAAACCTAAGCCGAAGGTCAATATTTTGCTTATGCTCGGAGCATATCAGCTTAAATTTATGGACAAGGTACCCTCGAGCGCCGCTATAAACGAAAGTGTTGCACTGGCCAAAAGCAACGGGCTAGGCTATTACGGCGGCATGATTAACGCTGTGCTTCATAAAATCGATTCGTTGGATTTTGATGTAAACGCACTCAGCGATTTATCCGTTAAGTATTCCGTGCCGCAAAATCTTATAAATATGTGGAAAAAGGCATACGGTGCCGATGCTGTTGAGGCTTTTTTGCCTTATGTAAACGGCAGACCGCCGATTTATGCTGTTCCCAATTCAAAATTTGCAGATACCGAAGAGTTGCAATATGAGCTTACGGATTGCGGAGCGGTTTGCGATGTTTTCGGCGACGTAGTTAAAATAGATTCTGTTTCCGATATTACCGAAACTGCTGCGTTTAAAAACGGCTTATTCCATATTCAGGATTTGTCTTGCTATAATGCCGTTAAAATGCTTGATGTTAAGGCAAACGACACAGTGCTTGATATGTGCGCTGCGCCGGGCGGAAAGTCATTTACCGCCTCCGATTTGGTAGGTGGCAGGTGCGAAATCTATGCATATGATTGCTACGAAAGCAGAGTTAATCTGATTTCACAGGGGGCAAAAAGACTTTGCCTTGATAATATTCATACCGCAGTTAACGATGCTTCCGTTTATAATGGGAATATTCCGCTTGCGGATAAAATTATTTGTGATGTGCCATGCAGCGGGCTCGGCACAGTTCGCCGTAAGCCCGAAATAAGATATAAAGACCTTGATTCAATAAAATCACTTCCAGAACTTCAGCTTAAAATTCTTGAAACCTCGGCAAAATATCTCAAAAAAGGCGGCAGGCTTCTTTATTCCACCTGCACGCTTAATTTAAGAGAAAACGAAAAGATTGTTGCTGCGTTTTTGAACGGTCACAAGGATTTTAACGAAATATGTTCAAAAACATATTTCCCGGATGAAAATGGGGGAGACGGATTTTTTTGCGCTGTTCTCGAAAGGAATTAAATGAAAACGGATATTAAATCACTACCGCTTGATTCGATTTTGAATATCGTTAAGGTTATGGGGCAGCCCTCGTTCAGGGCAGAGCAAATTTTTACTTGGCTTCATAAATTTGGGGTTGATTCATTTGATGAAATGAGCAATCTGCCGAAATCTGTGCGCGAAAAGCTTGCCGAGGATTATTATGTTTCCTGCTGCAAAATCGAAAAAAAACTTATTTCAAATAAAGACGGTACTGTTAAATACCTTTTCTCGCTTTACGACGGCGAATATGTTGAATCCGTTATTATGAAATATAAATACGGCTACACAATTTGCGTTTCGAGCCAGGTGGGCTGCAAAATGGGCTGTCGTTTTTGTGCTTCAACGCTTGCCGGATTTGTGCGTAATTTAACTGCCGGCGAAATCGAAAGCCAGCTTCACGCAGCTCAAAATGACCTAGATATCAGAATTTCAAATATCGTGCTTATGGGAATAGGCGAACCTCTTGATAATTATGATAATGTTATTTCATTTATGCATAACGTGAATAATAAGAACGGGTTAAATATTTCAATGAGAAATATAACCCTTTCCACCTGCGGCGTTGTGCCCCGCATATATGATTTGATGAATGAAAATCTGCAAATCACTTTAACGATTTCTCTCCATGCGCCCAATGATGAAATTCGCAGCAAAACAATGCCCGTCAATGATAAATGGGGGATTGACGAGGTTCTAAAAGCGTGCAGGGATTACATAAATAAAACAAATCGCCGTGTTTCTTTTGAATATACGCTTATTAACAAAGTAAACGACACTCCGCTGTGTGCAAACGAACTTTGCTCCAAATTGCAGGGAATGCTTTGTCATGTCAATTTGATACCGGTAAACGATGTTGAAGAACGCGGAAATGTTCGCAGCAGCGATGATTGTGTAAATAAATTTCTTCAAATATTGCAAAATAACGGCATAAATGCTACAATAAGGCGAACGCTCGGCAGCGATATTAACGCTTCGTGCGGTCAACTCAGAAGAAAAAGTCAGGGGTGAATTTTTTTGAAAATTGTTGCCAAAACCGATAAGGGCAGAGTAAGATCCTCAAATCAGGATGCTTATGCCGTGGGCGAATTTCCGGACGAGGTTGCGTGGGCTGTTGTTTGTGACGGTATGGGCGGCGCTGCAGGCGGAAATATTGCCTCGGCTCTTGCAGTTAAGGTTATCAGTGATAAAATCAACGCTTCTTACAGAGAAAATATGAAGCCATCTTCAATCAAGAACATGCTTGATTCCGCGCTTGTTGCCGCTAATATTGAGGTTTACGATATGGCAGACGCTAAGCCGGAACTTCATGGAATGGGCACCACGGTTGTGTGCACCGTTGTAAAAAACGGGTGCGCTTATATTGCTCATGCCGGTGACAGCCGCGCTTATGTTTTCAGAAACAGCAGGCTGGAGCAGGTAACAACAGACCATTCACTTGTGCAGGACCTTGTTAATAAGGGTAAAATTACCAAGGAAGAAGCGGAGCATCACCCCAATAAAAATCTTATAACCCGTGCTATCGGCGTTGATAAGAGCATAGATATTGATTTTGACGAGGTCGACTTGGAAGCAGACGATGTGCTTATTATCTGCACGGACGGTCTTTCAAATTATGTTACCGACGATGAAATGATAAGTGAGGTTTCGGACGGCAGATATTATGCCTTTGCCGATCGCCTTGTTAAAAAAGCAAACAATAACGGCGGCGGCGACAATATTACTGTTGTTGCCATTGCTGAATAATCATATTAAATTTGCCTGAAAGGCTGTGTAATTGTTTATGGAAAATTATGTGGGAAAACGGCTGGACGGACGCTATGAGGTTCAGGAAATAATCGGTGTCGGCGGTATGTCCGTTGTTTATAAGGCGTACGATAATGTTGATGATCGTATCGTTGCAATCAAAGTTTTAAAGGACGAATATTCAAACGATGCCGAATTTGTAAGGCGTTTTAAAAATGAAAGCAAGGCAATCGCTGTGCTTTCTCACCCCAATATCGTTAAGGTTTATGATGTAAGCTTCGGCGAAAAGGTGCAATATATCGTTATGGAATATGTTGACGGCATTACGCTCAAGGAATATATTCAAAAGCAGCATATTATTGCTTGGAACGACGCTGTGTTTTTCACCACGCAAATCCTGCGTGCACTTCAGCACGCGCACGATAAGGGCATTGTGCACCGCGACATTAAGCCGCAAAACATTATTCTGTTGCCGACCGGCAATATTAAGGTTACGGATTTCGGAATTGCACGCTTTTCTCGCACAGAAACAAGAACATTAACAGAAAATGCCATCGGCTCGGTTCATTATATTTCACCCGAGCAAGCTAAGGGCGAATTTACGGATGAACGCGCCGATATCTATTCAGTCGGTGTTGTGCTTTATGAAATGCTTACGGGCAGCGTGCCTTTTGATGCTGACAGTGCCGTTTCCGTTGCACTTATGCAGCTTCAAAAAGAGCCTAAAAAGATTACCGAGATAAATCCGAATATTCCGCTTGGCATTGAGCAAATCTGCTTCCATGCAATGCAAAAAAATCCGCAGGACAGATATCAAACAGCCACTGAAATGCTGCTTGATTTGGAGGATGTTATCCGAAATCCTAACGCCACATTTGATTACAGCTATTTTGTAGATAAAAACCCTACCAAATATGTTTTTAGAGAAGAAAATTTAAAAAATGCTTCGGAGACTTCGGCGGATGAAGAAATTGACGAAACAGATAATTACGACCCAAACCATAAGAAAAAGGTTGTAACGGCTGTTATTGTGGGCATTGTTTTTCTGATTGCGGCAATAGTAGGTCTTGTTGTGTTTATGACACAGGGCGTAAATACAGAAAGCCAAAAGCTTGAAAACTTTGTCGGTCAGTCATATGACGCTCTTGTTTCAAATACTAATTATAAATATAATTTTGTTGCCGAATATGAAAAAACAGACGAATATGACCCCGGTATTGTTATAGACCAATCACCCAAAGCCGGAGAGCGAGTTATCTCAGGTTCAACCGTAACATTAAAGGTTGCGGCAAGCGCAGAGGATATAACCGTTCCCAACTGCTATAATCTTACTCTTGATAAAGCCGAAAAGCTTCTTCAGCAAAGCAAACTTACCAATTTTAAAGTAACCGAAATGTCAAACGAAAACGTTGCTTCCGGTTCGGTTATATATACGGATCCCAAAGCAAATTCGGTTGTATCTGCCGATAAGGAAATTACTATATATGTTTCCTCGGGTCCGTCAACAACAAAACTGCAAACTTATGCGGTGCCGGATGTATCGGGGCTTTCTCAAAGCGATGCAAAGGCTTTTCTTGAAAAGGCAGGCTTTAAGAATGTTTCCGTTGAAACTCAGGATTCAACCGTTCGCAAGGGAATTGTGCTTGATCAATCTCCCAAAGTAGGCAAAACGGCAACGGAAAACGAAACGATTAAGATTTATGTTTCTTCAGGCATAACCACCACCGAATCAACAACAACCGATCAATACACGGCAACAATAAATGTTAAATTGCCGTTTTATTCCGGCACTCCGAATGATACCGTTACGGTAAGCGTAAACGGCAGCAAATATACTTCTCAAGCAGTTAAGCTTGACGGCTCAACGGTTAAGCTTGCCGTTCCCGCCGACGCAGGAAGCAAAATCGAACTTACCGTTCAGCTTACGGAAGTCAGCGAAAACTACAGCGGTTCGTATACAATGAATTCCGATAAAACAATCAATGTTGATTTTTCAAGGAGCCACAGTGAGTAAGGAGAAAGGAAAAATTATTAAAGGAATCGGCGGTTTCTACTATGTGGAAACCGCCGGTGCGGTTTATGAGTGCAAGGCAAGGGGAAATTTCAGAAATCAGAAGCTTACTCCTCTTGTGGGCGACAATGTTGAAATATCCGTTAACGAAAATGCCGAAAACAGAATTGAAGTAATTTTGACGCGCAAAAACAGCCTTGTGCGCCCTCCGCTCGCGAATTTGGACACACTTTTTATCGTTTCATCAATAATCGATCCCGTTATAAATACCTTTAATATTGACAAAATGACCGCGCTTGCAGAATATAAAAACATAAATCCCGTTATAGTTTTTACCAAGACCGATTTGGAACCGAATTACAGCGAATACGAAAAAACATATAAAAAAGCCGGATTTGATGTTTATTGCTGCAATTCGTCCGAACCGGGCGGCGCAGAGCAGCTCAAATCGCTTCTTGCCGGCAAATGCTCGGCTTTTACGGGAAACACTGGTGTGGGAAAGTCAACTCTTTTAAACGCTATTGAAGCAGATTTGGAACTTCCTACTGGTGAAACAAGCAAGAAACTCGGCAGAGGAAAGCATACAACTCGTCATTGCGAGCTTTTTAAGGTTTGCGGCGGTTATGTTGCCGACACTCCGGGTTTTTCTTCGATTGATTTTGAGCGTTGCCTGAATATTTCCAAGGACGAGCTTTTTGATTGTTTCAGAGAATTTGAACCTTATTTCGGAAAATGCAAATTTTCAACCTGCACTCACACCGTTGAAAAGGGCTGTGCCGTTTGCGAGGCGGTTAAAAGCGGGCTGATTTCCGAAAGCAGGCACATAAGCTATGTTAAAATGTACAGCGATTTAAAAAATGTTAAGGAATGGATGCTGAAAAAATGAAATATACCGTGGTTTCCGGCGCGCCGTGCTGCCCGGAGGATTTGGAATATTTGAAAAACAATATAGATAAAAAATCAGCGGTTATTGCAGCCGATCACGGATATGAGATATGCAAAGGCGCAGGCATATTTCCCGATATTATCGTCGGCGATTTTGATTCCTCAGAGTTTCCCGATTTAAATTCAGAAATAATTAAGTTGCCGCACGAAAAGGATGATACGGACACCTTTTATTGTATTAAAGAGGCTGTAAAACGCGGCGCCAATGAAATTGAAATTTTTTGCGCGCTTGGCGGCAGAACGGATCATTCGCTTTCAAATATTATTGGACTGAAATATTGCCTTGATAACGGTGTCGGCGCTGTTATTAAAGACAGAAGTAACGAAATATCATTGCATAACAAGGCATTTTATGTTCCGAAATCTGATAAGCACAAATATTATTCAGTATTTGCATTCGGTGCGCCCGTTAGCGGTCTTGTTCAGAAAGGCGCGGTGTATGAATTAAACGGCATAACGCTTTCGCCTTACGATAATTTCAGCATAAGCAACGAGGTTGCGGCGGATAAAGCCTTTGTTGATTTTAAAAGCGGAATAATTATGCTTATTTTGAGTAACGATTAGATTTTTGCGGCATATAATACAGTAGTTGCAGCTCAGAGGTGTTATTACTGTGAAAAAGATGTGCCGACGTGATTTTCTTTGGTTAGCATTCGGTGTAGGGTGTATTGTCACTATATGCCTGCCGGAGGCATGGCTTGTCCGTGTGCTTGCCGTAACGGTAATAATTCTCGGCGTTATATGCTGCAAAAAATGATGGAGGAAATCATATGAAAGTTGTTGTTGTAAATCCGCCGAAGTTTGCGGCTCCAATCCTCAGAAAAATTTTTAAAATAAAGAAAGTGAACGGCTGACATAAAAAACGCTTCCGATATTTAATCGGGAGCGTTTTTTTGTTATATATCTTAAAATCCGTGCATATGTATTTAGCAGAAAATATAAAGGAGCGTTCATATGGAACAATGCAAAAAGGAAATATGCACAAAACACTGCGTTTTTTCAAAAAGTGCGGATGAGGATTTTGATTATCAGGAAAATTTGCTTTCCTATAATGATGATTTGCTTAAAGTTGTCAGGTGCTGCGTTAATAATTTTATCGTGAATACGGCATTTCAAAATTCGCAAATAACGGTTTACGGAAAAACAAAAATAACATTAACATATATAAGTGAAAGCTCCGGTTGCCTTTCCTGTGCCGAATTTGAGGAAAATTTTGAAAAATCCTTTCAAACCGATATTTCGGACGGTGATTTGTTTGTTGAGGCAAATATAACGGATAAATACAACAATTGGCGCGTGATAAATCAGCGAAGAATAGATGTTCACAATTCGTTTGCCGTTTCAGTTTGTGCCTATGCTCCGTGCAGAGTCGATATGGCAGACAGCGCTGAAGATATTATGATAGATAAGCAAAGTGTTGATTACATATCAAAAGTCGGTTTTGCTTATGCAAAGGCGGAATTTGAGGATGAAGTCGCTGTAACAGACGGCGCGGCAATTCAAAAAATCATAAATATTTTTGTAAATGCATATTGCAGCGAAACTAAAATTATTGCCGATAAAATGCTCGTTAAAGCAAGCTTGCGATTTTCCGTTCTTTACACTGCCGATTCAGATATGCAAAACGATGTGCGCCGCTGCGAAAAAACAACGGAAATAAGCACAATAGTTGATATTAACGGAATCACAGAGGGGGATGTTGCCCTTGTTTATACAAAACTGGGTAATCTCTTTTTTAAAACAAAGACGGATAAAAATAATGAATTGACCGTTATTGATTTGGCAGGCGATGTTAATCTATCCTGCTGTGTTTATCGCAAATGCTCGGTACATTTGTCAGACGACGCTTATTCCGTTAATCACGATGTTAAAAACACTTTTACACCTATTGAACTTGATGTAGATTGCAGTTTTACCAAGGAATCGTATTCATGCACGTTTAAATACGAATTTGAGTCGATTGATATTTCCGAAGTTCTTGATCTTAATGTTTCACTTACAGGAAACAATACGGTCGAGCTTTCCGCCTTTATTTTAAACAAAAGCGGAGAGGTACAGTTTGTTTCTGATAAAAAGCAAATAGAGTTTGCAGAATATCAAAAATGCAGCGCATATATTTCATCATATGATTATGTTATAAAATCCGATAATGTGATTGAATTGAGAGTTTCTGTTGCCTACACGGCACTGAGTTATAAGCAAAGCAAATTTAACCTTCTTTCCGATGTTCAGCTTAAAATCGACGGCGAATATGACTCACCGGCACTTGCCGTTTATTTTGCGGATAAAAACGAACGCCTATGGGATATCGCAAAATGCTTTAAAAGCTCCGTTGAGCTTATCAAAAAAGAAAACGAACTTACGGATGATATTTTGGATACAAGGCGAATTCTTTTGATACCGGGAATATGATTGTGCGTTAGGAGTGATTGAATTGAACATATATAATGATATTTCGGCAAGAACGCAGGGCGATATTTACATAGGCGTTGTCGGTCCCGTTCGCACGGGTAAGTCAACCTTTATTAAAAAATTTATGGAATCGCTTGTTATTCCGAATATAAGCGGCGAATTTCAAAAAGAACGGGCGCGGGATGAATTGCCGCAAAGTGCGGCAGGAAGAACGATTATGACAACCGAGCCTAAATTTATTCCCGAGGATGCAATTGAACTTTCAATGGAGGATAATATTCATTTTAGGGTAAGGCTTATTGATTGCGTGGGATATATTGTTCCGAGTGCGGTGGGTTATATTGAAGACGATCAGCCGCGCATGGTGCGAACTCCGTGGTTTGATGAAGAAATACCTTTTAATATGGCAGCTGAAATCGGCACGCAAAAGGTGATTAACGAGCATTCAACCATCGGGCTTGTTATTACGACGGACGGCTCGATAAGCCAAATTCCGCGCGAGGAATATGCCGAAGCAGAGGAACGGGTGATTAACGAACTTAAAGAAATCAGCAAACCGTTTGTTGTAGCTCTGAATTGCATTGAACCGGAAAGCGAGCAGGCTGTTTTGCTTGCAAAATCGCTTGCCGAAAAATACAATGTGCCCGTTGTGCCGATAAACTGCCTTGAGCTTGATACCGCAGGGATAAACGGCTTGCTTGAAAAGGCATTGTATGAATTTCCCGCAAAACGCATTGAACTTAATTTTCCGAGTTGGATTAAAAGCCTTGACGAAAATGATGAATTCAAATCAAATATGTTTGCATTTATAGGCGAAAGTGCAAAAAGTATAACAAATATCCGAAGCGTCAAGGAATTTACTCGCATGCTCGTTGAATATGAGGACATTGAGGCGTCTGCAATTTCCGACTCTGATTTATCAGTCGGCAAAATCTGCATAACGGTTCGTATAAACAATGCTTACTATTACACTGTGCTTTCTTCAAAATGCGGCTGTGATATTAAAAGCGACAAGGATTTAATGTCTGTTGTTTGCGAACTGTCGAAAATAAAAACCAAATTTGCCAAGTTCAATTCCGCTCTCGGTGAAGTGGAACGAACAGGCTACGGAATTGTTATGCCGGATATAGATGAATTAACGCTTGAAGAGCCTGAAATAGTTAAACAGGGCGGTCGATACGGCGTTAAGTTGAAAGCGCAGGCACCGTCAATTCATATGATCCGCTGCAACACGCGCACAGAGGTTGCGCCGATAGTGGGAAGTGAGAGCCAATCACAGGAACTTGTTATGTATCTGCTGCGTGAATTTCAGGAAAATCCTGCCAAAATTTGGGAAACGGATTTGTTCGGAAAGTCGCTGCACGAGCTTGTGAACGAGGGCTTGCGCGGTAAGCTTGAGCGTATGCCCGATGATGCGCGAGATAAATTCAGAGAAACAATTGAACGTGTTATAAATGAGGGCTGTAGCGGTCTCATCTGCATAATTTTATAAAAAAATAAGAGGAGCAGCTGCTCCTCTTAAATTTGAATTTGAATTTAATTTCAGACAAGTCTTGATTTGAGTGTCAGGACAAAGTCGTGTTTATTTTTTGAATTGCTTAAGTTCTTTTAAATCGTAATCGCCGATTGCATATTTTTCGCCCTTTTGCAGCGCGTCGCCCTGGCTTTCATCGACGGTAAAAACAGAAGCGCATTTCGGGCAAACAAGAAAATATACCGCTTCGGAATTTATCAGCGGAAATTCCGGAATCAATCTTGTGTCAATATTGCTGAAAACACTGAATTTTACTCTGCTTTTGCATTTCGGGCACTCGATTTCGGCGGTTGCGCCTTTTTCTTTAATTCTTTCGGAGTTTCCGAGCCTGTAATCCATTGTAAACACGCCTTTCTTATATTCTATATATATTTTTGCAAATTAAAGGGAAAGTGTCAAGTATGAAAAAAATTTTTGCGCTTATTTTATGTGTTTCTTTGCTGTTTTGCGGCTGTTCGGCTGTGCCTCAAAATGAAAACAGCGGCATTTCGCCGCTACCCGAAACCGTTAAATCAGTTTGGATGGCTTATTTTGAGCTTGAAAAATACACATCCGAATGTAAGGATGAGAACAGCTTTGAGAGTGAAATAAAATCGGCATTCAAAAAGGTTAAATCACTCGGACTGAACACGGTAACCGTGCAGGTGCGTCCGTGTGCCGATGCGTTCTATAAATCGGATTATTTTCCTGTTTCCAAATATTGTTTCGGAGTGCAGGGAAGCGAACTTATATACGACCCTCTTGCCGTTATGGTTAAAGCGGCGCACAGTCTTAATCTCAGGATCGAAGCATGGATAAATCCGTATCGTGTGTCACAGGACGCGGATACAGGGGCACTGTCGTCCGGAAATCCGGCAAAAAAGTGGCTTGAGGATTCGGAAAAATCAAGCTGTGTTTATGTTGCCGATAAAATATATTTCAATCCCGCATGCAGTGAGGTTACGGAGCTTATAGTAAACGGTGTCAGGGAAATAGTTAAAAATTATGCTGTTGACGGCATTCACTTTGACGATTATTTTTACCCCACCACTAATGAAGATATTGACGAAAAAGAGTATTTGCAATATCAAAGCAACGGCGGCGATACGGAACTTGGCGATTGGCGCAGAAATAATGTTTCCGAAATGATAAAAGCAGTTTATAAAGCCGTTAAAGAGGAAAATTCTTCCGTTTTATTCGGAATCAGTCCGCAGTCAAAGGTTTCAACCGATTATTCAACTCTTTATGCCGATGTGGAAAAATGGGCGAGCGAGCCGGGATATGCAGATTATATATGCCCTCAAATCTATTTTGGATTCTATAACGAGATGCAGCCGTTTACCCGCACCGCAAAGGAATGGAGCGAGCGTGCAACCGCCGTTAAATTATATGTTGGCTTGCCACTTTACAAAGCCGGCAAAGAGGACAAATTCGCCTCTGCCGAACAAAGCTATGCCATAAATGAATTTGTTGAAAACAATAATATCGTTTCAAGGCAAATCGCATATTTAAGTCAACTCACTAATGTGGGCGGATATTATATTTACTCGTTCAGTTATCTTGTTGATTCGCAGGATGATGCTGTTGCGGTTGAAGTTGAAAATATCAAAAATCTAAATTAGCATGGCAAATGTCGTTTTCGGCGTCAACACTTTCGATTATGCATTCCAGCTCGGTGCCTTTGATGTTTTTTGCTGATTTAGCCTCAACAGGAATATAGCTTTTTGTGTAGCCCCTGAAAGTTTCGGGGGCTGTTTCATTTTCAAAAAGCACATTAACTTTTTTTCCGATAAGGCTTTCAAAGTATCTTTCGCGTATCTCTTCGGTTTGGGCAGCCATTTTTGAAGCGCGGCGTTCTTTTTCCTGTTTTGAAACGGAATCCCCTCGGCGTGACGCTGCTGTTCCCGTGCGCTCCGAATAGGGAAACACATGTACTTTTTCAAAACCGATATTCTTAACAAATTCAAGACTTTCGTTAAAGTCATTTTCACTTTCCTCGTTAAAGCCAACCATAACATCGGTTGTGATTGACACACCGTCAAATGCGGCTCGGAGCTTTTTACAAAGCTTTGCGTATTCGGCGGCATTATAATGTCTGTTCATATCTTTAAGCGTTTTGTTGCATCCGCTTTGAAGCGAAATATGAAATTGTGGGCAAAATTTATCAATTTGTGCAAGCTGCTTTATAATATCGTCCGTAATATGATCGGGTTCAAGGCTTCCGAGGCGTACCCTCAGTATGCCGTCAGTATCGGCGCAGATTTTAACGGCGTCAACTATGTTGAAATTCTCACCTTTGCCGTATGCAGAAAGATTTATGCCCACAAGCACAATTTCTTTTATACCGTTTTCCGACAAAATTTTAACATCATTTTTAAGTTGTTCCGGATTTTTTGACCTTACTCTGCCTCTGCTTTTAGGAATTATGCAATAGGAGCAAAATCTGTCGCACCCGTCTTCGATTTTAACAAATGCGCGCACTCTTTCATTGAATTTTGAAATCGAGCATTGCTGAAATTCGTCGCCCGTTTCGTGTTGCTCAATGTTGACTATTCTGTTGTGTTCAAGATTATATCTGTTTATCATATCAAGAATATCGCCGTCGTTTTTATTGCCGAAAACGATATCTGCCTGCTCCAACTCTGCCGCCGCCTGCGGAAAAGCTTGCGGCATACAGCCCGTCAATATTACCACAGACTCGGGATGGCGGCGCTTAAACTTTCTTATGTTTTGGCGTGTTTTCTGATCTGCCGTGGCAGTTACAGTGCATGAATTAACTATGTAATAATCCGCTTCCTCGCTCGGTGAAACAATCTCAAATCCCGCCTTACTTAAAAGCTCTGCCATGTATTCGCTTTCCGATTGATTAACCTTGCAACCGAGCGTATAAAATGCTGCTTTCATATTCATCTCTCCTGTTTGATTTTAATATTATAACAAAACGGGGTTATTTAAGCAATGCTTTTTGAATATGATTTATTGGTGATATTTATGAAAAAAACAATTGCTTGCCTGCTTGCTGTTTTAGCCGTTATTCTTTTCCCGCTTCAATGTTTTGCCGAACCTGAAATTGCGGAAAATAACGATACTGTTGAGGATTATGCCAAATCGTCGATTTTGATGTGCGCCGATACAGGCGATATTATTTATGAAAAAAACGCTTATGAGCATCTTTCGCCTGCATCAGTTACTAAAATTATGAGTATTTTGCTTGTGCTCGAGGCGTTGGACAGCGGTAAAATTTCACTTGATGACGAGGTTTCGGCAGGGGAAAATGCCGTAAAAATGGGCGGCTCTCAAATTTGGCTTGAGTTTGGTGAAAAAATGACGGTTGACGAACTTTTTAAAGCCGTTGTTATTGCTTCGGCAAATGATGCATGCACTGCTCTCGGAGAATATATTGCCGGCTCTTCACAGGCGTTCGTTAAGATGATGAATGAAAGAGCACAGCAGCTCGGGCTCGAAAATACTTGCTTTGAAAATTGCACCGGGCTTGACGACACAATAAAAAATCATTATTCCTGCGCATATGATTTGGCGGTTATCGCAAGGGAAGTCCTCGGGCATGATTTAATTTACAATTATTCAACAATATGGCTTGATTATCTAAGAAACGGTGAAACAGAGCTTAACAACACAAATAAACTTGTTAATAAATACGACGGTATAACAGGTCTGAAAACGGGCACAACCTCGAAAGCCGGCTTTTGCGTTTGCGCCACAGCCGAAAGAGAAGGTATGAATTTAATTGCCGTGGTGCTCGGCGCCGGCACAAGCGATGAACGCTTTCAAAGCGCTTCAAACCTGCTTGATTTCGGTTTTGCCGAATACACTGTCGTTACTCCGCAGATTGACGAAACGCAAATAACGCCGGTTAAAATAAAAAACGGCAAGATTAAATCGGTTGTTCCGATATACAATCAAACCGATAAGCTGCTTGTTATGAAGGGTAATGCCGACATAACATACACTTATGAGATTGAGGAAAGCGTTTTTGCCCCTGTTGAAAACGGAGCGGAACTCGGCGAAATTTCCGTTAAAAGCGGCGACAGTGTTATAAAAACAATCTCGCTTGTTTCACCGAAAGCAATCGAAAAAATCAGTTTTAAATATATATTAAAAGAAATGTTACGGAATATTTAGCAAAAACTGTTGATTATCGCTGCGTTTTGATGTAAAATAGGCAACTGTAAATTTAAATCAGAAAAGAGGATTTTATATGCAAGAGTTGAAGCTTGTAAATAAATATGCAGAAAAATTTCTTTCGGAAGCCGCAATAAACGAAGCTGCACCGAAAGGCGTTGAAGCACTTAAAACACTTCATTCAAAATCCGGTGCCGGCAATGATTTTCTTGGCTGGCTCTCGCTGCCGACGGATTATGATAAAGATGAATTTGCAAGAATCAAAAAGGCTGCGGAATATATTAAGAAAAATGCCGATATTCTTGTTGTTATCGGTATCGGCGGATCTTATCTCGGTGCGAGAGCTGTAATTGAGGCACTCAAGTCTCCCAATTACAATGCGCTCGCAAAGGATACTCCGCAAATTTATTTTATAGGCAACACAATCAGCCCCTCAATGCTCAATGAGCTTCTTGAAATTTGCGAGGATAAGGATATTTGCGTGAATGTTATTTCAAAGAGCGGCACAACAACCGAGCCTGCAATCGCTTTCCGCGTATTCAGAGAACTTGTTTATAAGAAATATTCGGCAGAGGAAGCCGCAAAGCGTATTTTCTGCACAACGGATAAGGCAAAGGGCACACTTAAAAGCCTTGCCGACGAAGAAGGCTATGAAAGCTTTGTTGTTCCTGATAATGTTGGCGGCAGATATTCCGTGCTTACCGCTGTGGGCTTGCTTCCGATTGCATGTGCAGGCATTGATATAGACGCACTTATGAAAGGGGCGCAGCTTGCTCAAAGCAGCTTCAACAGCGAAGATATCGCCGAAAACGACGTTCTTAAATATGCCGTTATCAGAAATTGCTTCTACAATATGGGCAAACGACTTGAATGTTTTATCTGCTACGAGCCCTGCATGACAATGTTTAACGAGTGGCTCAAGCAACTTTTCGCCGAAAGCGAGGGCAAAGACGGTAAGGGATTGTATCCCGTTTCCTGCATTTTCTCAACAGATCTTCATTCCGTAGGTCAGTATATACAGGAAAGCGGCTCCGACCTTATGTTTGAAACCTGTATTAAATTCAACAACCCAGCAAGCGATTTCACAATTCAGTCGGAAGAGGGTAATATTGACGGTCTTAATTTCCTCGCAGGCAAAGCAATGAGTTATGTTAACGAAAAAGCGCGAGAGGGCACTCTTCTTGCTCACACAGAGGGAGGCGTTGCCAATCTTGTGCTTGAGGCAAACGGCATAACTGCCGAAAATATAGGCTTTATGATTTATTTCTTCGAGAAAACCTGCGCCGTTTCCGGCTATATGCTCGGTGTAAATCCGTTCAACCAGCCCGGCGTTGAAAGCTATAAGAAAAATATGTTTGCCCTGCTCGGCAAGCCCGGCTATGAAAGCGAAAAAGAAAGGCTTGAAAAAGAGCTCGGCTTATGATATTATATAGTTGAAATCAATCCTTGGAGGAATAATAAATGATTAAACTTATTATTGGTAATAAAGGTTCGGGAAAAACAAAAAAGCTCGTTGAGCTTGTTAATTCATGTGTTGAAAATTCGGACGGCAATGTTGTTTGCGTTGAAAAATCACCGAAGCTCACATATGATATATCTTCAAAAGCAAGATTGCTTGAAACCGAAACATACAGCATCAACGGCTGTAAGGCTTTTTACGGCTTCCTTGCCGGAATTTGCGCCGGTAACTACGATGTAACGGATGTTCTTATTGATGCAACATTTAAAATCGTAGGTCGCGATTATTCTAAGCTTCCTCAGTTTTTTGATATGCTTTCAGAACTTTCCGAGGCAACCGATGTTAATTTCTATTTCACAATCAGCTGCGATAAAGAGGATCTTCCGGTTGAAATCTTCGATTATTGCGAAGAACTGTAAAAAAACTTACAAGGCGTGGGTTTTCCGCGCCTTTTTTATAATTTTTTATTGACAAACCTTTATGCAGTATGTATAATACTAAAGGCAAGATGAGGTGGGTTTATGAAAATTGATGTTACCGGTCTTTTTAGCGGTGATAGCACACCGATTGATATAAATTACACCTTAGATCTTCATGATCTTGTTTACGGCGATTATCAGCCGCTTCAAAACGGTGTTTCGGTTAAAGGAACCGCGGTGCAGCACGCAGGCATTGTTTGCCTTAATGCCGATGTTTCATTTCTGTTCAGCGGTGTGTGCGACAGATGTGCCGAGGATGTAAACAAGCAAATGAGTTTCTCTGTTAATAAAATCCTGGTCAGGGAATTGGCGAATGACGCTGATGCCGATTCGGACGAATACATCATTTTGGAGTCCGGTGTTCTTGATTTAGATGATTATATCAGGGAAGAGGTTCAGTTATTTTTGCCTAGCAAAATATTGTGCAAATCCGATTGTAAAGGCTTATGCAGCAATTGCGGTAAAAATTTGAATTTAGGTGATTGCGATTGTAAAAAAGCGGTCGATCCCAGGATGGCTGCTCTACTGCAATTGCTTGATGAAGATAATAATTCAGATGTTGAATAAAGGAGGCTATAAAAATGGCAGTACCCAAGAGAAGAACTTCTACGGCAAGAAAAAACAAGAGGCGTTCAAGCGTTTGGAAAATGAGCGCACCCACACTTGTAAAGTGCTCTAATTGCGGAGCATACACAGTGCCGCATAAAGTATGCTCGGAGTGCGGATACTACAACGGTAAAGAAGTAGTTTCCAAGGAAGCATAAGCATCTTAACATTTCTGACGGGCAATTTATGCCCGTCTTTTCTCTTTTTATAATCTTTTAAGGAGGTTGTGCAGTGAAAAGCGTGGTAGCGATAGTCGGCAGACCTAATGTCGGCAAATCAACTCTTTTTAATAAACTTATCGGCACAAGGCGTTCCATTGTTGACGATACCCCCGGTGTTACGAGAGACAGAATTTACGGCGATTGTGAATGGCTCGGCAGAAAGTTTTTACTTGTTGACACAGGCGGTATTGAGCCTAACACAGATAATGTAATATTAAAGCAAATGCGCGAACAGGCGGAAATCGCAATTTCCACCGCCGATGTTATTATTCTTGTTACAGACCTTAACTGCGGCATTTTGGCAGCAGACAGCGACGTTGCCGCAATGCTTCAAAAAAGCGGCAAGCCGGTTATTCTGTGCGTTAATAAGTGCGACAGCGTAGGTGCTCCGAAGCCCGAATTTTATGAATTTTATAATCTCGGTCTCGGCGATCCCATTGCCGTTTCTTCCGTTCACGGTCACGGCACGGGCGATTTGCTTGATGAAGTTATCAAATATCTTCCCGAAGAAGCGAACACGGATGAGGAAAACGACGAAATTATAAATGTTGCCGTTATAGGTAAGCCTAATGTCGGCAAATCATCACTTATAAACAAAATCAGCGGTGAAAACCGCACCATTGTTTCGAATATAGCCGGCACAACACGCGATTCAACCGATACTTTTATTGAAAATAAGTTCGGAAAATTCAATATGATTGACACAGCAGGTATCAGGCGCAAAAGCAAAATAGTTGATTCTGTTGAAAAATTCAGCATTATAAGGGCAAAATCCGCTGTTGAAAGAGCGAATGTGTGCGTTATTATGATTGACGCAACAGAGGGCTTTACCGAACAGGATTCCAAGGTTGCCGGAATTGCACTTGAAGCCGGAAAAGCCTGCATTATCGCTGTTAATAAATGGGATGCTGTTGAAAAAGACGGCAATACGATGAATGAATTTAAGAAAAAGCTTGCAAACGATTTTTCGTTTATGAGCTATGCTCCCGTTGTTTTTATATCAGCTGCAACAGGTCTCAGAATAGATAAGCTTTTTGATTTGATTTCATTTGTTCATTCTCAAAATTCAATGCGCATTTCCACCGGCAAGCTCAACGAAGTGCTTGCTGCGGCAACGGCACGCGTTCAACCGCCAACGGATAAAGGCAGAAGATTAAAAATTTACTATATGACTCAAGCAAGCACAAGACCGCCCACATTTGTTTTCTTTGTAAACAGTGCACAGCTGTTTCATTTTTCGTATCAAAGATATCTTGAAAATCAGCTGCGCGAGGTTTTCGGTCTTGACGGCACCCCCGTTCGCTTTATAGTAAGAGAAAGGGGAGAGGGCAAAAAATAATGCAAACTTCGCTTGTTCTTAAATGTGTTTTAATTGCCGTTATCTCTTATTTCCTCGGTAGCCTTAATTTCGGGGTTATTCTTTCAAAAAGCATGAAAAAAGAGGATGTCAGAAACTCCGGTTCGGGCAATGCCGGCACAACAAATATGATGCGCACCTACGGTAAGGCGTGGGGCTTTTTAACCATTGCAGGCGATATTTTAAAGGTTGTGCTTGCAATATTCATTGCATTTAAAATTATGCCGGTTGATGAGTTTAAAGTAGCAATCGGCAGCATTTCAGATTATCCTCAGGTAGTTCTTAAATCCTTTGCAGGGCTTTTTGCTGTGCTTGGGCATATCTTTCCTTGCTATTTTCAGTTTAAAGGAGGCAAGGGCGTTGCAACAAGCGGCGGCATGGTTATTGTGATTGATTGGAAAATCGCACTTATTTTGCTTGCGATTTTTGCTTTAACAATATTGCTCACAAAATATGTCAGCCTCGGTTCACTCCTCATGGCAGTATTCTATCCGGTCTTTATCGGGATTTTTTACAAGGATATTGTTCTTGTGTCAATTGCGCTTGTGTTTACGATGATTGTTGTCGTCGCACACCGTGAGAATGTGAAACGCCTTTTAAACGGAACTGAAAACAAAATATCTCTTAAAGAAAAAAAGAGCGGTCGGTAGTGAACAAGTCCGTAAAAAGTGGACAATAGAAAAAAAGACCCCCTATGGTAGAATTAAAGAAAACTACCATAGGGGGATTTTTAATGCCAAGAAGCTACAGACACATAAGCGATTACGAAAAAGAAATAATAGAAAAATTTAATAGCGGAGAAAATTTGAAAAGTATTGCTGAAAATATGGGCTTCAGTTACAAGCAAATAAAGAATTTCAAATATAGATATAATTGTAGCCAAAGAAAAATAAATTCCGGTCAAGCAATACACAAGAAAGGCAGACCGCCAAAAGATTATGAAATCACAGAAGATATGAAAATCAACGAGTTAAAATACATCATAGCTCGTAAGGATTCAAAGATAAAATGAATGGATATACCGGACAGAGATTTGCCTTTAGCCGAAAAGATAAGAGAATGTCAGGAAGA
>CAVJZG010000009.1:0-76652 GCA_963654285.1 bacterium | reverse complement strand
TATATCAACCAATAAAAGAGGTTGTCGTTTTATTAACGGCAACCTCTGTATTTTTTGCTTTTATTTATTTTTTAGGCAACTCAAGTGCTGTTTGGACAGTGAACACTTGATTTTCTGATGTGAAAATATCCAAAATGCTGTGATAACGAACAGCAACAGCATTCATAAGTTTTAAACCAAAGCCATGCATTTCGGAATCATCCTTTGTTGTGAGGTAGTTACCCTTTGCGTTCTGCCTTCTTTTGCCTGTATATGAATTTTCACATTTGACGGCAAGAAAGCCGTTTTTTGTTTCAATTTGAAAACGGACAAACCGTTTTCCGTCATCCGCTTCGGCAGCAGCCTCCAGTGCATTGTCCAGCATATTCATAAGCAACTCGCACAGATCACTTTCGTCAACGGTCAATTCTGACGGAACAGAAACGAGTGCATCAAAAGAAATATCAGCTTGTGCGGCACGGTAAGCAGCATCCTGCAAGATTGTATTAACCGTGAAGTTTTCGGTGAATTGTGTTTGTGCCAGATGCTCGTTTTGCTGTTTTATAGTTCCAATCAATTCTCCCAACGCTTTATAATCGCCTTTTTGATACAGTGAGTCAAGGGCGATTATTTTATGTTTCATTTCATGGCGAATAGCGGCACTGTCGGTCATTTTACTTTCCATTGCACGGTAGCTGTTCATAATCAATTCATTACGCAAGAGGAGCGTTTTGGTTTCCATTTGCTGTGCAATAATCGAACGGAGCACGGCATAGGCGGATACGACTGCACATACAGCAACCATCCAGACGGTAATCCAATACAAAAGCCCCGAATAATCCGCAAGTTCCGTAACATCAGAAATGAGTTGGCCGATGTATTTTGAAAAATAGGTGTTTGCAAAATGCGATACCGTATAAGCGACAACCATCGCAATAGCACTTGCAGCGGCGGAAATTCCGAAGTATTTCCAGAATTTTCGCTGTCGGTTCATCACAAGATAAACAACAAAAAGCACAAGCAGAGCAATGCCTATCTCCTGACGGTTCAAAAACTCAACCAACCGATTGTTTAAGAAATAATTTCCCATTCCTTTGGTAATCCATTGCATTGTAAGCCCCACGGAAGCAAGCGAAAGCGGGATTAAACTCCAATCAATCTTTTTGCGTGCTATACCCAAAAGAAACAGTCCCACAATCATTAGTGATATGAAAGCGGTGGCACCTGCCGGAATGCCGTAATAATTTGCGTAGGAATAGTTTTCAATCTCCTGAGCATTTACGGGTATAAAGCGTGGAAACGGCGGAAATATAAGATTTGTTGTATCAGTAACCGTGCCGGTAACAGTAAGTTGACATTCAGTATCCTGCGGTAAAGGGATAACTGCCTGCGTCTGTCCTGCCACATCTTCCAAAAGCGAGGCTTCAGACTGCCACACTTCTGTGCCGTTTACGCTGACGGTCATATCCATTCCGGCAGTTTCAAACACCAAATTGCCGTATTCACTGTTTGCCGGAATGACGGTTTCAAGGCAGAACCGATCACCGACTTCAGGCGGTACTGTATAATCCAGTTCTGTTTTTGAACCGTCCGTTCCTATTTTATAAGCTGTTTGCCAATCTATGTATTGTATGGACGAATCAAGATTGGTGAAATTTTGAAAAAAACAAACCGTGCCAATGCAAAACGCAAGGAAAAGCACCAGGCAAATCCATCGTGAATATTTTTTCATTTTGACAAAGGTCCTCCTCTTTTGTTTCTCTGAATTTCTAATTTATAATACTTATTCTACTTGAAAATTCGCTTTTTTACAAGCGGTATTATGCTCAACCGATTATTTACAGCGTAAACGACGAAAATACAGCGTAAACGACACAGTTAAAATTACATTCTCTATGATAAAATAGGTAGTAGTATAAGTATTGTGAAGTATTATACCCATAATTAGTTTATCAGCTGCCGCAACGGACAGTTAAACAAAATCATTAAAAGGAGAGACGACTTATGAACAAAAATTTCATTATTCGACGGGCGATATGTGCAGTGCTTGCAATCGTAATGGTTGTTGCCTGTATGCCTTTTTCGGCTTTTGCTTCAGACGACAGTCCGACATTTTCATCAGACGCAGCTAATTCGCTAATGAAAAACACCGTGCCGTCAGGTTATGACAAAACAACCAATCCATACGGCTACGGCGTTGACAAACCTTTTGCCATGGTGGAGCAAAGCGAACTTATGTATCTTGAAACCTACACCAACCATACGGCAGGTAAAATTGCGGATGTAGGTACGACAAGCGATCTGCAAAGCTTTGTATCCAAAAACAATACTGCTTCGAACGGGTCTTTAACCTCTATGGATGTCAGTGCCTTAAACAATTTTGCATTGGTGCAATCCACGGCATTTGACCCGACAGGTTCAGGTAGGCGTGACCATGTTGCATATGTCGGATTGAACCGCAGTGATAAAAATGTTTATATCTTTGTATACGATGCGGTAAGCGGCAATCTGTGCAGTTCAGAAGCTATCGGAGAGATGACATGGGCGTTTGACAGCGACGGAGATGTTGTAATCCACGGCTATAATTCCAATCGTTACATAAACATTGTTGCCGGAGATTTTGACAACGACGATAAGGACACCCTCATTGTTTATGTTGCAAACAGTAAGAAAACTACATCAACAAGACTTCACGGTCTTGACTATGAATCAGAAAAATATGAAGTCGGTTGTTATTTGAAGGAGTATGATTTTGCCGATAACAAACTGACCATGCTTAATCGTCTTGAAAATGATCAAGGCTATTATAAAATGGGATATGATTTGCTGCATGATGACTATATCAAGAATTACCAATACGGTACAAAGACATCGTCTTCGCATGCAGACACGTTAAACGGCTCAACAAGTGCTGCAAAAGACAATCAAAGCGGTAAGCTTACGGTTGATATGGTCGTCGGCGACTTTAACGGCGACAGAATAGACGACTTGGCGGTTATGTCATACTTTGCAGACGGTGGATATTTGGGTCTTAATAATCCTGCTCCGCAAATCAAAATACAATACGGTAAGACAGGCAGAAACGATGAAGCCTCATTTGTGGACAGCAAAGGTGATGAACAATATACAATAAAAAATGTAACCGAGGGCAGCAGTGACAGTGACTGGAACACTTGGTTAACAATTGATGACGGCGGGCTTGCCTGTGGCGATATAAACAACGACGGTTACGACGACCTCTTTATTGCCGGAACAAAAGTAGAAACGCTTGTGCCTAAAGATGAAAGTTTCTTTTCAACTTTAGGACTTAACTGCGATGGAGGCACATTTGCATACTGTGTGCTTATGAATAACCGAAACACAGAATTTTTGCAGTCGGATGTAAAAACCATGTCCGCCAACGGTTGGACCTATGGTTGTTCTCCGAATGCAGTTGAAGCAGTTGCCTTTAACGGAGAAAACGCCGCTGATTTCATCTTTATAAACGGTTCTTTGTATACATACAACACTGCAAACGGCGAATTTAACACAGTTTCTTCACAAGGCTATACAACCAGCGGATTTCAGTTTAACGATGCTCTCGGCGGACACGAAGAATTTATGCGCTCCGTTGTGGTTGGCAATTTTGACGGCAATACTGCCGGCAGAGAGCAAATTGTTTTTGTTGCATCCTGCCGTGATAAGGACAGCGTATATTCTTTCAAAAAGGGTATGATTGCCGGCGTATACAGTGATTCTGGAGATAATTACAGCACTGCCACCGGCTTCAAAACAACAATGTCCTCCGATTGGGGTCCGAATAATGCGAACGGTGGCTATAACGGTACAGGCGCACAGGTTGTGCTCACATCCTGTGACCGTGACCAAGACGGCGTTATTGCCCGCTACAAAGGTGTAAGCTACGCCTACAGTGACCCGGAAGTTAAGGCAGTTATGCAGGCGGCACCTTACTTTGCGGCATTGGGCGATTCGGCAAACAACGAAACCGATTATACCATTACCGAAAGCTATGAACTTGAACAATCCTCTTCAAAAAATGTTTCCTATAGCGTGGGTATGTCCTACAGCTACGGCGGACTGCTTTCGCCTTTTGAAGTAAATGTTTCGTCGGGTTATTCCCTTGAATGGAGCAAAACTTATTCAGAAGCGCTTGAAACAGAATACGCCATGACCGTTAAGGCACAGGCATATAATACGGCACTGGTTGCAAGAACGCCGGTATTTATCTACTGCTACGAGGTTCTGGATGAAAACGGCGAGTGGTCGGACGGCACGGCAATGACCCTGTCTATTCCGCAGCAGCCGGTATATCAGCAAATGAGCATTGACGACTATAACAGCTTTGCCGACGAATATAACAACTACATGGAAGAAAAAGGCAACCGTGCCATTACCAAAGAGTCGGATAAGACTTCCAAAACCGAAGCCTGCTATTACCGCCTTGAAAAAATCGATAAGGCAGAAAACTGGTTAGACGGTAACGAAGGTAATCCGTATATGTACAATCAGTTGGGGTGGGGCGCCTACAGCGCACTTGATGCAGAACAGCTCAGTCAAAACACAGTTCGTCTCGGCTATGCGGGAGGCCTCAATGAAGTGTCCTATTCCAAGAGTAATATTAAATCGGTTTCCGAAGATATTTCTCACGGATTTTACTTCAACTTTTCCATCAGTTTCGGAGTGGCGGGAGACGGTATTCTGTTCTCGCACGATGTAGGCTTTGAAACCAGTTTGAGTTACAGTAACGGCTCTGGTGTTTCAACTACGAAAACTTCATCACAGGGGTGTATAGGTGCAGTTAACGACATCGACGGGCCGGCACTCGCCGAGGAAGGAATCCCGGCAAGCATTTACACACAGTATGCCTTTGACTGGACGCTGGGACAGTGGTTCCGTCATCTATACGGCGAAGAAGGTAATAAGACCGTCTTTATCGGCTACAGCCTTTCAAACATCAACACTCCTGCCCCGGCAGTAGATAACCTTGAGGCAGAGTTAATCGCAGATGATGCGGTGCGTCTTAGCTGGTCGCAGCCTGACAAAACACCGGGTTGGCCTGATGTAGACGGATATTATGTATATAAAGCGGAAGACGGTGAATACACGAAAATTTCCGATTTGCTTTCTGCCGATATTACCTCATATGATATTGAAAATCTAAAAACAAATACCGATTTTAGTTTTGTAATCACCTCTGTTTGCAAAGTTGACGGCAAAGAAAAAGAAAGCGCATGGTCGAATCTTGCCGAGGTTACCACGGCAAAGAGAGATTACAAAGTGAACTACTCGATTGATAACGCAAAGGCCGCTGATATTAAAGTGCGGCATCTCGGTAATGTTGAGATAAAATCGGGCGATGAAATCAGCGAGAGCGAGGTAATTAAGGTAAAGGTTGCTCCTAAGAGCGGACAGTACGAGCTTGTATCACTGACCCTTAACAACGGCGGAGAGACAATGGTATTTACGCCTGAAGACGACGGAACAATCGAATGTGCTTTTACTTTGAACGGTGAAGCGAATATGAGCGTTACAACCAAACGAGCCATAAGTTCCGCACAGATTACATTTACCGATACATATACAGCGGACGGTGCGGTGATCGGTACTGTCAGTGCGGCGGTGGGCGATGTTCCGCTTAACGCTCCCGGAGGTACGGTTACCGATGATGTAACGTTTACTGCCACACCAGGCAAGGGGTACGGACTAAAATCATGGAAAATCACAGATACCAACGGAAGTAGCAAAATTATTGACGCTGCAAACTCAAACACTTATACGCTGGGACTTGCTTCCGATAAATATACCGTTGAGGCAGAGTTTGTCAGCCTTTCGGAAATCGGCAGACTTGTAAAGGTCAACATTCCGTCAGAGGGTGGCACGGTAGAGATTACCGATGCAAACGGTGACATTGTTACCCTGAATGAAAATAACAGCGTATATGTTCCCGTAAATTCCAAGCTGACATTCACTGCCAAGGCGGATGTAGGATGCAAGTTCCGCGAATGGACGGAAGATGCCACAGGACAAAGCGACGAAAGTTTCACTGTAACCATTGCAAAAGATACCGAAATCGGCGTGGAATTTGATGTTCCCGTGCGTGTGGGTTTGACCTATTCTGTCGCAAGCGGCGAACAAACAGGTGCAGTGGCAACGAAGCAGGGCTATCAATCCGGCACAGGCGTTCCAGTCGGCACAAAAATCACTCTTACCGCACAGGCGGCAGAAAATTACCGAGTGGAAAAAATTGTGGTAACATACGGCGGTAAGACCGAAACCGTAAATACCGATGATATGTTGTACAATCGATACGATTACGAAATTGTTGTCGATACCGAAACAGATATTCAGGTGTATTTTACAGAAATTGAAGAATACGCGATTACATTTGACAGCCCGAAATACGCTGACATCGTTGTTAAAAACGGAGACGAAGATTTTGAAAGCGGAAAAACGGTTCACTACGGTGATGAACTTACATTCACTGTTACGCCAAAAGAAAATTACCGACTTGCAGATTTAACTTCATGGACAGATAACGGCGATGGTAGCTACACTTATAAAACAGGCGCTATCAAAAATTCTGCAAATATTTCAATAGAAATTGAAGAAATACCGGAATATACGGTCACATTTCCAACAAACTTGGACGGATGTATTCTCTCTGTAAAAAACGGCAGTGAAAAAATCGCCAGCGGCGGCAAGGTGCGTGAAGGAACTGTGCTTACAGCGACCGCAACGCTTGACCCGACTTATATTCTCAAGGGCTGGTACATCGGCGGAGAATTACTTTCTGAAATCAATAAGACCGAAGTAACCTTTACGGTGGACGGAGATATGCTCATTACCGTTATTGTAGCCGATGTCAAAGGTGACCAAGGCGACAAAGGTGATAAGGGCGACACCGGCGTGGGAGTAAAATCCGTCGTTATTAACGAAAACGGCAACCTTATTATTACGCTTACCGATGATACTGTGATTGATCTGGGAAAAGTTACCGGAGACAAAGGAGACCAAGGTGATAAAGGTGACAAAGGTGATACCGGTACTGCAGGCCTAGGCGTGAAGTCGGTAACGATTGATGATGACGGAAACCTTATCATCACTCTGACTGACGAAACCGTACATAACGCAGGCAAGGTAATCGGAGACAAAGGAGACCAAGGTGATAAAGGTGATACCGGTACCACAGGCGTAGGCGTGAAGTCGGTAACGATTGATGATGACGGAAACCTTATCATCACTCTGACTGACGAAACCGTACATAACGCAGGCAAGGTAATCGGAGACAAAGGAGACCAAGGTGATAAAGGTGATACCGGTACCACAGGCGTAGGCGTGAAGTCGGTAACGATTGATGATGACGGAAACCTTATCATCACTCTGACTGACGAAACCGTACATAACGCAGGCAAGGTCACCGGAGATAAAGGCAACCAAGGTGATAAAGGTGATACCGGTGCCACAGGTGTAGGTGTGAAATCGGTAACGATTGATGATGACGGAAACCTTATCATCACTCTGACTGACGAAACTGTACATAACGCAGGCAAGGTCACCGGAGATAAAGGCAACCAGGGTGATAAAGGCGATAAAGGCGACTCAGGAAATAACGGTGCTGACGGAGTCGGTGTTAAGGAGTCTGTTGTAGATGAAAACGGCAATCTAATTATTACCTTAACCGATGGTACCGTACACAATCTCGGAAAAGTTACCGGAGTCAAAGGCGATAAAGGTGATAAAGGTGATAAGGGCGATGCAGGCAAGAACGGTCAAGACGGAACAAACGGCTTGAGCGGAACCGGAATTAAGTCGGCACAGATTGATGCAGACGGCAATCTTATCATTACCTTTACCGACGGAGTTGTTACCAACCTGGGCAAGATCGTCGGCACAGACGGAAAAGACGGTGCTGACGGAAAAGACGGCATCGGAATCAAGGGCTGCCGCATTGACGACGACGGCAATCTAATTCTGACACTGACAGATAACACAACGCTTGAAGCAGGTAACATTACAGCAATCAGCGACAGAGTCAGTGTGTCAAGACCACTTGCTACTGCAGCCGTATCCGTTTCCGGTGCATCACTGCTCTGGAATATCATAACTCTTGTTGCTGCTATTGTCAGAAAAAGGAAATCGATATGATCGCACTCAAAGCATCTGATAAAGCAACAGAGCGTGAACTGAACAAGTCCGTGAAAAATGGACAATAGAAAAAAGAGACCTCCTATGGTAGAATTAAAACTACCATGGGAGGTCTTAATTATGGCAATACATCTTTCAACTACATCTTTGAATATTGCTTTTGCACCCTCTTCAAGCCCAGAAACACCGCCCATACAGATAAAAAATTAGGGATTATCAATCTAAACACGGTATATGAGGTATATTATGAGAACTAATCTACAACAGTGGATAATTGGCTTTTATATACAACATTTTCTTGTCTGCACAATCTGGGACAGGGCATAGCAGATGGTGCTCATTTTTTTAGCTTTTGGATGTTGTTCTTAATTAAATCGATTTATATGGTTTTGTATGCTTTTGTTGTTAGCAGAGGGGCTTTTATACCGCCATGCAAAATTCGTATGTAATCGGTTGAAGTTGGTTATTTTTAGCCCAATTTGTACGCTGAAAATGCACAGTTCGTACAGGACACATTACATTAACCATCTGGCCGCCGACAGAGCCGGCTTGCTTGGAAGTAAGATCACCGTTATAACCCTGCTTAAGGTTTACACCAACCTCTGAAGCGGCTTCCATCTTGAAGCGGTTAAGAGCTTCTTTAGCTTCGGGAACTGTGTTCTTTGCCATTGTGATACACCTCTCTTATCAAAAATTCGCAACGGCTAAATAATATTTTGCATATGTTTGCAAAATATTAAATCGCTCTTGCAAGTATAGTTTGTGAAGTGTATTCGTTTTTACAATTGAAAATTTTTTACAATTTTTATTTGGAAAGATTGATTAAAACGCAGCTGTATCTGCCCGCTGATGCATTTAATACAGTAAAAAAAAACGGGCAAAACACCTGTGGGATTTGCAAATCCGGCTCGTGGATTGCGAGTTTATTGCAAATCGGGATTAGCGCGGGCTTTTTCGGGGGGGTACATTATCCAGCACGGTTTCTGATTTCCAAAATCCGTCGTTTTGGTTGCTTGAATATGAGCCGTTGTATTTTGCGGCAATTTCCTTTATTATTCCTATTCCGTTTCCGTGATTTTCGGTTTTTCGCTTTTTCTTCTCGGCATTGAATTCATTTGTGCTGCAAATTTTAATTTTTTCCTCTGTTATACTTATTTTAATAAAAACTGGATTTTTAAGCCTGGATTCCGTAACGGCATTCAGTGCATTATCAATGATATTGCTGAGCAGACGGCAAAGATCGTAATCGTTTATCAAAACGCCGAATTCGTCTTTGATTTCAACATCAAGTTTGATTCCCGCATTTTCGGCTTGCTGCATTTTTATGTAAAGAATTGTGTTGATCGTTTCATTTGAACAGGCGAAAAATCCTGCAAGCCCGAGTAAATCATTATTTATATCGCTTAAAAATTCGTATGCCTTATGACGATGCCGGTTACAGTTTTGAAAAAACTGTTCTTAAAAGGCACATATCCGGGAATTGCAAATCTAACTTATTATTATAATGTTTGGACGGGATATTATAACGGCTTGAATATCAATTCGCGCGTTGCAAGGGATTTGAATTTAATCCAAACCGTTTATACTTTTTGTGAATATTGCCGTGCTTATCCTGAAAAATTCGGCAATGACGAAGTTAAGAAGTGGCTGAGTCAAAAAGCAAAACTCGGCACCGATATAGGGTACGAGCTTTATAACAGGCTTGTGGCAGGCAACAAGGAGTTTGAAAAGCTGGTTCGGCTTTGAGGAAATGTAAATGAAAGAAATAAAACAAGTTTTTATTAGTTATAAGTCAGAGGAATTTGATGATGCAAATTGGGTTAAATCCGTTTTGGAAAAAAACGGAATTTCATGCTGGATGGCACCTATGTGTATTCGCGGTGGCTCGAATTATGCATCCGAAATTCCGCAGGCAATCAAAAATTGCACGGTGTTTGTGCTGATTCTTTCAAAATATGCACAAAAATCCAAATGGGTGCCCAAAGAACTTGATCAGGCTATAAACGAAAACAAAATCGTTATGCCTTTTGCAATTGACGATTGTGCACTTCAGGATGATTTTAATTTTTATTTAACCAATGTGCAAAGATACAATGCATACCAAAATAAATTAAAAGCCATTGAAAAAATGCTTTCCGAAATCAAAGCAGTTTTGGGCGTGCATGATGACTTGAACTCGGATTTTGATGTAAAAATCGAAAAAACGGAATCTGTCAGGCAGGTGCAAACCGAAAAAACAAAAGAACAGCCCGCAAAGCAAAATGCCGTGCAAACACCGCAAAAAAGCGAATTAAAAACAAAATGTGCAAAAAAGAATAAATCGCAAAAAAGCACAGTTGCAAAATCAAACGGCAAAAAAGGTTTTATGATTGTGATTGCCGCAATTATTGCCGCTTTGATTTTAATGACTGTCGCAATATCCGGCACTTTTTCCAAAAAGGTTGAAATCGGCGGCTCAAAATTTAAGGCAAGCACTTCATCGGTAATAATATATGATAAAGTTGAAATAACGCAAGACGATATCAGCAAAATGAAATCGCTTGAAAACTTAAATTTTGTTTCGCTGAACGGGTGCACCTTGCCCGACAGCGGTTTTGCAGAACTTGCTGCAATAAATTTGTCTTCACTTTCGCTTTCCGATTGTAATATTGACGATGCACAATTCGCAAAAGCCGAATCGATTAATCCGAATTTCACTAGCATTGATTTAAGTAATAATCAAATAACGGATATCTCGAAGTTGAGTGCCGCAAAGGATAAATTAAAAAGCCTTAATGTAAGCGGCAACTCGATTAAGGATTACAGTGTGCTTTCCGAGTTTAATTTCAGAGATTTCAGTGCAGACAATGCCGAAGTCTACGACATCTCGTTTCTTGCGGCTTCATCGGATTTGGAAGAACTTTCGTTAAAAGATAACGGGATTGAATCACTTTCGGCACTTTCTGCGTGCGAAAAGTTGCAAAGTGTTGAAGTGTCGGGAAACAAGCTTGCTGATTTAAGCGGTCTTGAACATTCTATTAAATTGGCATATCTTAAGGCTGCCGAAAACGAGATATCATCTTTGAACGGAATCGAAAATTGCACGGTTTTGAATTCTGTTGATTTAAGCTCTAACAAGCTTGTCGATATATCCGTTTTTGCGAAATCCGCCTCAACGCTTACAAATGTTTACTTAAGTAACAATGAGATTGTTGATATTTCGGCACTTGCCGATTGCACACTGCTTGAGAATATATATTTGGATGATAATTCTATAAATTCAATTTCCGCACTTGCAAATAAATCTGCGCTTAAGAAAATATCGGCGCAAAACAATGCTATTTATGATATAGCTGTGTTGAAAGATTCCAAATCGCTGGAGTATGTAAATCTCGGGGGAAATGACATTTCAGATATGTCTGCGTTTTCCGGAATATGGAGCAAGAGCTCGGTGTATATGGATTTAAGCAGCAATAATATTTCTGCGGTTTCGTTGGCCTCTGTTTCATATTCATTTTTGAATTTGCACGGTAATCCTTTAAATGATGTCGGAAATTTACCGTCGGCTGATGTTTTTAATTTAATTCTTGATTATTCTGAAAGTATCGATTTTTCAGCGTTCAAAAACAGTGAATTTAATAAGGTATATGTTTCCGAATGCCCGCTGGACAGGCAGCTATCAGTTAAAAATTCAATTGGTGAATACAGTGTTGAATTCGTTTCTTCTCAGGAAGCGGATGAGCTTCCGTCAAAGCTTATAAACTGAAATATCGGATTTTCTGTTACAAAGATGTTGCTTTGTAAAATCAAAAATTAAATGTTAATAAAATAAGGAGCAAATGTGTTGCTGTTTTGGTTTTGCGGCTATATATTGGTGAGTGAAGTCAAGGGGAGGGATAAGCTGTGGAAAAAATTAAGTTCGGCTTTTTCCAGTATGTTTGGATCTTTATTGCCAGCTGCTATGCAGGCTATTTGGTGGAAACCCTTTGGTGCCTTATTAAGCATGGGTTTATAGAAAGCCGCAAATCGCTTGTGCTGGGGCATTTAAGCGTTGCTTACGGCATGGGTGCGGTGCTTTTAACCTTGCTTTTGGTGCATTTTGAAAATGCACAAATTTGGAAAATCTTTTTGGTTGCCTTTGTCAGCGGCACGGCAGTTGAATATATCTGCTCGCTCGGGCAGGAAATTTTGTTCGGCTCCGTTGCGTGGGATTACAGCAATGTGCCGCTTAACATAAACGGCAGGGTATGCCTGCTTTATTCGCTCTTTTGGGGCGTGCTCGGCGTTTTCTGGGTTAAAATAATGATTCCGTTTATGGGCAAAATTTTCACTTCGGTTCATTTGCCGCACGAGCGGATTATCGTGTGGGCGTTTATTGCATTTTTCGTTTTTGATTGCGCTCTTTCGGGTTCTGCGGCATTCAGAATGAATCAAAGGGACGCCGGAGTGCCTCCGTCAAATAAAATAGAGCAGTTTTTGGATTTGCATTATTCGGATGAAAAAATGCAGCAAATATATGCAAATTCAAAATCGGTTGATAAATAATTTAAGCGGGAAGCTTGCGGACTCTTAACGATGCGCCTAAGTTTCCCGTTTTGATTTTAATGTTGTTTGTGCTTGCAATCGCTTTGACTGATATTTGCACCGCCTTTTATCTTTGAATGGGGAATGTCGATTTTTTGCGGGAAATATATTAAAATCACAGGGTGTTGAATGACAAAATTCGGAAATGCAGGGAAAGCTGCGGAAATCAGCGAAAATTGAGGCGCTTTTGAAAAAACTTTCGGCGGCAGGAAGGCTTAAGTGCACGCAGTTTGCCGAGGTTGTGTGGAACAGAGTTGTGCTCAGCCGATAAATAAAAACATAAGAGGAACAATACAAAGCTTGCCGAATACGGCTTTATCGGTGTTGTTCCTCTTTTTTTATTTTTAATATTTTAATGTGTTTTGCGCCGAAATACTCTCCGCTTTGCCGAGCGCTTTCTGCGGAATTTTTAAGCAACGATACGGCGCGGAATTTATTTAACGGAAAAGCGAAATTCCGTTACGGTTTTAAACTCCTTGTTAGGCTCAACATATGAAAACGGAAATTCGGAGGGGTGATTAACGCTGTCCGGATAAAACTGCGTTTCAAGGGCAACGCCTCTTCTGAAGGTTACATTGCCGTTTGATTTTTTGCCGGGGTTGCCGCTCTTTTTCAACCAGCCGCCGCAGTAAAGCTGCACGCCGGGCAAATCGGTGTAAACCTCCATTTGCCTGCCGCTTTCCTCGTCATAAAGCACTGCGGCTTCGGCGAAATCGCGCGGGCTTTTGGCAAGGCAATAATTGTTGTCGTAGCCGATGCCGTCAATAATCGCTCTGAAAGGCTCATCGATTTTATCGCCGATTTTGTGCATTTCGGCAAAATCCATCATTGTGCCGGCAAGTTCGCCGAGCTCGCCCGTGGGCAATTGGTCGTCGTCCGTTTCGGTGAATTTTGCTGCGTTGATTTTAAGATGATGGTTTTCAATCGTGCCGTCGGTTTTGCCGGAAAGGTTAAAATATGCGTGGTTTGTGGGTGCAGCAACGGTTTTTTCGTCGCTCAGAATGCCGTATTCAATGCGCAGAGTGTTATCTTCGGTAAATGTGTATTTCACCGTCATCGTGAAATTGCCGGGGAATCCGTCCTCGCCGTTTGGCGAAAATCTTTTAAGCGTTATGCTGTTTTCGTTTTCATTTTTGCTTTCAATTTCCCACGGCGTAAAGCTGAATCTGCCGCCGCTGTGCAAAGTCCAATTTCCCTGATTGTTCGGCGTGCGGTATTCTTTCCCATCTATTTTGAATTTGGCGTCTCTTATTCTGTTTGCAACTCTGCCCACTACAAGCCCTTGGTAGCCCAAATCCGGGTCGGTGTAATACTTTGGCTCGTCAAACCCCAGCACCACATCGCCGAGGGTACCGCCTTTATCGGGCACGAAAACCGATTGAATTCCCGCGCCGAGTGTTTGAATCGAAGCATATGCGCCGCTTTTGTTTGTGATTGTGTAAAGAAAAATTTCCTCTCCGCTCGGAAGCTTTCCGAATAACTTTTCAGTAATGCTCATAATTTTACCCCTTATAAATAAAATCTAAATAACCGGTGTGCAGTGAGCAGATTAAACCGAAAGGGCTGCGCTTGCGGCGCGTTCGGAATATTCTGCTTTTAAATTGAGTATAAACCGAATTGTAAAATAATTCAACCGAAACTTGACTTTTTATATTATTAAATATATTCTTATAATGAACCCGTATTTCTTGCCGCTTGTTTATGCGGTATGCGGAACTTAATATTGAATAACAGTACAAATTTATTGAATGAAAGGTTTGTGAGTTTTTTGGATAATTTGCTTTCGGTTTTAACGGCTGTTATGCGTTATGCACTGCCTGCATCGGCGGTTATAGTGCTGTTCACATGCGTTATTTCTCTTTTCAGAAATAGACCCAGAGTGCATAAAATGGCTCAGCTTACGGACGAAAATAACGGCGCGGTGATTGAAATAAACCACTGGGAAACCTCTGTTGGCAAATCAAAGGCAAACGATATTGTGCTGCCGCTTCCCACCGTTTCGCGCTTTCACGCCGTTATTGCGAAAAAGAAAAAGGATTGGGTTGTTACGGACACTTTTTCAAGAACGGGCATTTTGGTGAACGGTGAAAAAATAGACGGCAAAGCCGTTATCGAGGATGGCGATCTTATCTCCATCGGCACGGTGCCGCTTCGTTTTCAGTGCGCAGACGCGATTTCAAGCAAAACAAAGCGGCAAATTCGCAGCAGCGCAGCCGGAAATATCGCATATGCCGTTTTGGTGGATGTTAAAAGTCGCAAGCCGGTTTATTTAAAGCGAAACGATGTGCTTATCGGCAGAGGTGAACAATGTGATATCAGAATTTTATCCGACACGGTATCCTCCGAGCATGCAAGAATTTACAAAACAACAAAGGGCTGGGCACTCTGCGACCTTGATTCTCACAACGGCACAAAGCTGAACGGCAGATATATAAATCAAACCCAGCTGATTTTTGATGAGGACACCGTTACTTTCGGCGACAGAGTGTTTGTTTTCTATGAAAAGTGAGGTGCGGTAAATGGCAAAAAACAAGCAAAAGCGGCTTCCAAAAATAAAGCCGATAAATAATTTTTTAATGACGGCGTTTTTAACCCTGTTTCAGCTTGCCGTTTCGTTTTGCGCGGCAAATGCGGGAGATGAATTTGACGCTGAAGTAATGGTTGCAATGGGCATTTTGGTTGCCGTTGAATGGATATACCTAGTGTTTTTTTATACCGCAATGCACAGGCGGAATTTCGAACTTGAAATAATTGCGTTTTTCCTGTGCTCCGTGGGCGTTGCAACAATCGGTTCAATGAATGCGGAGTCGGCAATCAAGCAAAGCCTTATGATAGTTGCCGGTGTTACGGTTTATATAATAATGGTGTTTTTAATGGGCAATGTGGATCTTTGCATGAAACTCAGGCTGCCTGTTGCAATCGGCGCGATTTTGCTTTTAATTGTAAATCTTGTTATCGCGGAAAGCACCAACGGCGCAAGAAACTGGATAAAAATTGCCGGAATAACCTTGCAGCCTTCCGAATTTGTTAAAATAGCATTTATTTTCGTGGGCGCGGCAACTCTTGAAAAAATTCAAACAAGCAAAAATATTTTTGCATATATTGCTTTTTCCGTCGCCTGCGTCGGTTCGCTCATTCTTATTAAGGATTTCGGCACCGCACTTGTGTTTTTTATCACTTTTTTGATTATTGCGTTTATGACCTCCGGCGATATTAAAACAATTATCGCCGCCGTGGCGTCGGCAATTCTCGGTGCGGGAATCGTTATCAAATATAAAGCGTATGTTACAAAGCGATTTGCCGTTTACCGCCATGTGTGGGAAAAGGAATATTACAACGCAAGCGGCTATCAGCAAACAAGAACCTTGGTAGGCATTGCTTCGGGCGGTCTTTTCGGACTCGGAATCGGAAACGGCTACACACGACGCGTTTTTGCCGCTTCAACGGATCTTATTTTCGGCGTTATATGCGAGGAATGGGGCTTCATTTTCGGGGTGCTGTTGGTGCTTGCTTTTGTGGCAATCGCGGTTTCGGCACTTGTTAATTCAATAGCTTCGCGCTCAACCTTTTATTCCATTGCCGCCGTTGCCGGCGCAGCTATGCTGCTGTTTCAAACGGGGCTTAATATTTTCGGCATAACGGATGTGCTTCCGCTCACGGGTGTAACTTTGCCGTTTGTGAGCCAGGGCGGCTCTTCAATGATTTGTTGCTGGGCAGTGCTTGCTTATGTTAAGGCGTCCGATGTGCGCACCTATAATTATCTCGGGGGTGCAAAAAAGAAATGAAAATGATAACCAAAAGAGGCATATTCCTTTGGATACTTTGTATGCTCTTTGTTTGCGGAATTGCGTTTTTAACCTTTAGCCTTGTTACGGACGGCTCAACATGGGTTATGAAAAATTATAACCGCCATGTTTACAGCGACGGGCAATTGATTGCCGCCGGCAAAATCAAGGATAAAAACGGTGTTGTGCTTTCCGAATCAAAGGACGGCGAACGCGTTTACAGCGACGACAAGGAAATACGCCTTTCAACCCTGCATTTGGTGGGTGACACACGCGGCTTTATCTCCACCGGCGTGCAAACTGTTTTTGAAAAGCAGCTTGTGGGCTATGATGTTGTGAACGGTGTTTATAATATCGATAAATACGGCGCGGGCAACGACCTTACTTTAACGGTAGACAGCGAAATAAATAAAATAGCTTATAATGCACTCGGCGATAAAAAGGGCACAATTGCCGTTGTGAACTATAAAACGGGCGATATTGTGTGCATGGTTTCAAAGCCGAGCTACGATGTTAACAATGTGCCGTATAATATGGACTCCTCCGATGAATATGAGGGTGTTTATATAAACAGATTTTTAACAGGGCTTTATACACCCGGCTCCACATTCAAAATCGTTACCTCAATCAGTGCGCTTCAAAATATCGGCAGTGATATATACAGCCGCAAATGGCAGTGCGGCAAGGTTTATGATGTGGACGGAATTGAAGAGGATAATATCATTTGCAATGCGCGCCACGGCAAGGTGGATTTTGAAACTGCGCTTGCAAAAAGCTGCAACATCACATTCGCCCAAATCGCAATTGAAATCGGCCCCGAAAAGCTTGCAAACACGGTTGAAAGCCTCGGCTTAACATCCTCCGTAACCGTAAGCGGTCAAATCAATTCGGCAAAGGGCAGATTTTATCTTAAAGCCGGTGATGCGGATGCCACAACAGGGTGGACGGGTATCGGTCAGGGTCAAACTCTTGTGTGCCCTGCCGCCATGCTTCGCCTTATGTGCGCAATTGCAAACGACGGCAAAGCTGTTCCGTTTAATATTGTGGATCGCTTTGAAAATCAAGCCGGCAAAACAATTAAATTCACGCGCGACACCGCGGAAACTCAGCTTCTCAGCAGCGATATTGCCTCGCAGATGAAGGATTTAATGCGCAATAATGTTAAAACCCAATACGGCGACAGCAAATATAAGGACCTTAATCTTTGCGCAAAATCAGGCACGGCTCAAACAGACAGCGTTGACGCTCATAACACCGCTTGGTTTGTGGGCTTTATGGATGATGACGAAAACCCCTATGCCTTTGTTGTTGTTGCAGAAAAAGGCAATTCCGGTTCGCAAACCGCGGGTCCCATGGCAAATAAAGTTCTTCAGGCAATCGTTAACGGTGCCGATTGATTTAAAGAGGTAAAAAATTGGCTTCAAAGCTTACTCAAATTAAAAAAGAAAACGAATATGAGCGCGCACTTTTGATTTCTGTTGACACAGGTGATTTTGACGCCGAAATATCCGCAAACGAACTTACCGAGCTTGCAAAAACCGCAGGCGCGGAGGTTGCCGGCGTTATGATTCAAAAGCGCGAGGCACCCTCCGCCGCATCATATGTCGGCAGCGGCAGGCTTGAGGAAATTTGCGAATTTTGCACGGCAAACGAAATCGGGCTTGTGATTGCGGACGGTGAATTAACTCCCGTGCAGGCAAGAAATATCGAGGATGCGGCAAATGCCCGCGTTGTGGATCGCACAATGCTTATTCTTGATATTTTTGCGCAGCGTGCACGCTCCTCCGAGGGCAAAATTCAGGTGGAACTTGCTCAGCTTAAATATTCGCTTCCGCGGCTCACGGGTAAGGGTGCATCGCTTTCAAAACTCGGCGGCGGAATTGGCACAAGGGGTCCCGGCGAAACAAAACTTGAAACGGACAAACGCCATATCAGGCGCAGAATTCAATATTTAAACGAAAGCCTGCAAAAGCTGGAAAAACGCCGCCTTGCAATGCATGATCGCAGGCAAAAAAACGGTGCGCAGGCGGTTGCCATAGTGGGTTACACAAATGTAGGCAAATCAACTCTTATGAATTGCCTCACAAATGCCGGCGTGCTTGAAGAAAACAAGCTTTTTGCCACTCTTGACCCCATGGCAAGAAAACTCACTCTGCCAAACGGCGAGGATGTTATGCTTGTTGATACGGTCGGTCTTGTTCGCCGCCTGCCGCATAAGCTTGTGGACGCTTTTCGTTCAACGCTCGAAGAGGCACTGTGGGCGGATGTGGTGCTTAATGTGTGCGATGCGTCAAGCCCCGAATGCAACGAGCAGATTATGGTTACAAACGATTTGCTCGACTCGCTCGGCTGCGGCGACAAGCCCGTTATAAATGTTATGAACAAATGCGACCTTGTTCCGTGTGTAACGGAATTTCCCGTTATCGGCAAATGCGTTTGCATAAGCGCGAAAAACGGCAGCGGCACGGATAAATTGCTTGATGAAATTTCTGCCTCATTGCCGCAAAAGCGCAGGCGCGTTTTCTTGCTGTTGCCGTTTTCGGCAGGCAAAATCGCAGGCGAGCTGGAGAAAAACGGCGTTGTTTTTTCGCGCGAATACACGGAAAGCGGCATCAAAATGGATGTGCTTGCAGAAATTTCATATCTTGATAAAATTAAGGATTATATTTTGCCTGAATAAATCATAAAATCATATTAGGTGATTTTATGAAGATGTTAACTTTAAGATTAAAGCCCAAAACGATTTTCGGTCTTATTTTGATTGCCGCCGGAATTATCGTTATATGCATAACCTTTTATTCAAATCATGTAAGCAGCGTTTCAAATTCCGTTATGTTGGAAACGGATTCTGCGCGCGAGCAGTATTTAACTTCGTTAGGCTGGGAGTTTAAAACCCCGTGCGAGGAAAAAGAAGTGCAAATTCCGAAGCAATTTAACGATACATATCTTAAATACAACGAAATTCAAAAGCAGCAGGGCTTTGATCTTGAAAAATACAAGGGGCAAACCGCCACGGCTTACACCTATAACATCACTAATTATAAGGGCTATGAAAACAGGGATTGCGTTTATGCGGATCTTTTGGTTTGTTCGGGCGAGCTCGTCGGCTGCGATATTTATTCAACATCGGTTTCAAACGGCTTTATGAAGCCGCTCTCGGGCGAGTAATCTTGCAAAAGAGCCTGTATAAACGCTTTTACACACTGAAAATCGGCAAAACTCTGTTTAGGTTTTTATGTGCAAAGGGTTTTAAATGGAAAGAATAGATAAATTGCTTTCGCATTCGCTGAATATCACACGCAGCGAGGCACGCGGTCTTCTGAAAAAAGGCACGGTTCGCATAAACGGCACCGTGATTGCCTCGCCGGCGCAAAAGGCGGATGAGCAAAAGGACGAAATAGAGGTAAACGGCGAAAGGCTTTGCTTTCAAAAATTTGTTTATATTATGATGAATAAGCCGCAGGGCGTTATTTCTTCAACAGACGGGCGCAAAACCGCCGAAAAAACGGTTATTGATATTTTACCGCCCGAAATGCGCCGAAAAGGACTTTTTCCTGCCGGCAGGCTGGATAAAAACACCACCGGCTTTATGCTTATTACCGATGACGGAGCCTTTGCCCATGATATTTTAAGCCCGAAAAAGCATATTTCAAAAACATATATTGCCGGGCTGGACAAGCCTTTTCCGGAATTCGCCGTTGAAGAATTTGCGCATGGAATTGAAATCGGCGGCGAGATTTGCATGCCTGCCGCGCTTTCGGCGGAAAACGAAAGCCGCACGCTTGCCCGCGTTGTTATCAGGCAGGGAAAATATCATCAGATTAAGCGAATGTTTGCCGCGCTCGGCTGCGAAGTGGTTTCGCTTAAAAGAATTTCAATGGGCGATTTGCCGCTTGATGAAAATTTGGCTTTCGGCGAATGCAAATATCTTTCCACTGAAGAAATTTCAAAAATCAAAAATATGTAAAAATTGTAAAATTTAGCCGCCTCGGCACAATATATTGTGGTTTTGGGCGGCTTTTTCTTTTGCCTTGTGCAATCTAAACAAAAAATATGATAAACTTTATATAAAATGCTTGCAAATTGTTTAAGCACATTGTATAATATCAACAAGAGAAATGACTTGCTTTTGTGCAACATTTCGGCATTCTATCAATAGGGGGAATACGCGTGCCAAACAGACTGTTTCAGGGCATTGTAAATCAGATGAGGGATACGCTCGATCGCAATATCGGAGTTGTAGATGAAGGAGGCACGGTTATTGCCTGCTCGGAACTCGGTCAAATCGGCGAGGTAAGAAAGGGCGTTGTTTCCGCCGGCGTTTTCGCGGGGCTTCAAACCTGTGTTGACGGCTACACCTATAAAGCCTTCGGCAATTCGGTTCATCCGGAATATGCCGTTTTCCTTGAGGGCACGGATGATATGAGCAAGCATTTTGCCGATGTTATAGCAATCGCGCTTAATCAAATCAAGCAAACAAACGATGAAAAATTCGACAGGTCTAACTTTGTTAAAAATGTTATTCTTGATAATATTCTTCCCGGCGATATTTATATTAAGAGCCGCGAGCTTCATTTTAATAACGATGCCACAAGGGTTGTTTTCATAATCCGCGTGCCGCAAAAAACGGATGTTTCCGTGTTTGATGTTATTCAAAATTTCTTCCCCGATAAGGCAAAGGATTTTGTTATCAATGTTAACGAAACGGATATTGCTCTTGTTAAAGAGGTTCGCCCCAATGTTGAAATGAAGGATTTGGAAAAGCTTGCCCGCTCTATTTGCGACACTCTTTCAACCGAATTTTATTGCAACGCCGTTGTGGGTATCGGCACCTGCGTAACGGGCGTTAAGGAACTTGCCCGCTCGTTTAAAGAAGCTCAGGTTTCGCTTGAGGTGGGTAAGGTGTTCGACACGGAACAGCCGATTGCCAGCTACGAAAACTTGGGTATTGCGCGACTGATTTACCAGCTTCCCACCACCCTTTGCGAAATGTATCTCAAAGAAGTGTTTAAGGCAGGCTCAATTGAATCGCTCGATCAGGAAACGTTGTTCACAATCCAAAAGTTCTTTGAAAACAATCTTAATGTTTCGGAAACAAGCCGCAAGCTTTTCGTTCACAGAAACACGCTTGTTTACAGGCTTGAAAAAATAAAAAAAATCACCGGTCTTGATCTTAGGGAGTTTGACGACGCAATCGTGTTTAAGGTTGCGCTTATGGTTAATAAATATCTGGAATCAAGCCCCGTTAAATATTGATTTTTTCGGCAGAGTCTCTCTTGGGACTCTGCCGATTTTTCTATGCTTTAAATCGCCTGCGGCAGTTTTTTGCGTTTTGCCGCCGAAATTTTTTATGTTTTACCGCAATTGTTGTTACAAAATTATTACATAATTTACAAAAAAGCAACATTTGCATCTTGATTTATGCTCTGTTTTGCTATATTATATAAGAGGTAATTGTTAAAGTGCGCTTATTGGCGCTTTGTTAAACCAGGCGGCGATTAAAACCGCCGATAAAAGAGGTAATTTTAAAGTGATTGAATTTCGCGATGTCACCAAGGTGTACGACAGTAACGGCACCAAGGCACTTAATAATGTTAATATCAAAATCGAGGACGGGGAATTTGTTTTCGTTGTCGGTGCGTCCGGTGCAGGCAAAAGCACTTTCTTAAAGCTTATTATGCATGAGGAAAAACCCACAAGCGGCACGGTTATCGTGGGTGATTATTCTTCGGATACTATTAAGAAAAAGCAGGTTCCTTATTACAGAAGAACCATGGGAATCGTTTTCCAGGATTTCCGCCTTATTCCGAAAATGAGCGTTTATGATAATGTTGCATTTGCAATGCGTGTTATCGGCGCAAAGGAAAAGGATATCAGAAAGCGCGTTCCCTATATTTTGCAACTTGTGGGTCTTTCCCATAAGGCGCGCTCAATGCCGAACGAGCTTTCGGGCGGTGAACAGCAGCGTGTTTCCCTTGCAAGGGCACTTGTTAATAATCCCAAGCTTATTATTGCGGACGAGCCCACCGGTAATGTCGATCCCGAAATGAGTCAGGAAATTGTTGAAATGCTCACAAAAATAAACAACGGCGGAACAACGGTTATTATGGTAACTCACGAGCACAGCCTTGTGCGTGCTTTTCCGCGCCGTGTTATCGTTATCAAAAGCGGCGAGGTCGTGTCAGACACTCCCGATCCCTCACACGCTCGCTTTGAGTCGGACGAGCCTCAAAAAGCAACCGATATGTATTTCTTTAACGAAGATGTTAAGCTTGGCGGTGATTTAGAGGATATTTTCGATTCTATCGAAAGCGATAATTCAAATCAGGAAAATTCCGAGGCTCCGGCAACAGAAGCGCAGGAAACTATTGACGGGGGTGAGGAATAATGAACGGTTCAAGTCTCAGATATCTCTTTAAAGAGGGCTTCAGAAACACATGGTCAAACAGAATGATGAGTATTGCCTCAATCTGTGTTTTGATGAGTTGCCTTGTTCTTATCGGCTGCGCGTCAATGATCTTTCTTAATATTGAATCGCTCCTCGGCAGAATTGAGGAGGAAAACGTTGTTATGGTTTATATTCAGGACGGCACTGCCGACGCAGATATAAACGCAATGGGCGATTCGCTAAAAAAAATGGACAACATTAAAGAAGTTGAATTTGTTTCAAAGGAATCCGCTTGGCAGGAACAGCTTGATACAATGGAAGAGGCTCAAGCCAAATTCTTCACGGAAATCAGCTCCGATATTCCGCTGCCGGATGCTTATAAGGTTACGGTGGAGGATCTTTCAAAATTCGATTCCACGGTTGATCAAATAAAACAGCTTCAGCATATAGACACAATCAGGGAAAATAAGGATTTGGCGCAAAAGCTTGTAACAATTAGGCACGGCGTTGAAGTTATTTCAATTGTTATTGTTGCCGTTTTGCTTGCAATCAGCGTATTTATTATTCAAAACACAATCAAGCTCACCGTTTATTCAAGGCGTTTGGAGATAAGTATTATGAAATCCGTCGGCGCAACAAACGGCTTCGTGCGTCTGCCGTTCGTGGTAGAAGGCATGATTTTGGGCGTTATATCCGGCATTATATCGCTTGGGCTTGTTTGGGCGTTTTATGAATTTGCCGTCACGCAGTTCGGCGATTTGATTTCGTCCCTCGGTCTTGAAGCACTTAAATTTTCAAATTACGCATTGCCCATGCTCGGCATATTCATCGCAATCGGCATTATAACCGGTGTTGGCGGCGCGTTGCTTTCAATGGGTAAATATCTGAATAAGGAAGGCAGTGAAAGGCATGGGCTCTAAAAAATTCATTAAAGCTCTTTGCATCCTTTTCAGCTGTATGATGATTTTTTCAACCTCGTTTGCGGCAGAGGCAAAATCCGTTTCCTCCCTTAAAAGCGAAAAAGAAAAAATACAGTCTGAAATAAACGAACAGCAAAAAAAGCTTGATGCTCTTAAAGACAACATTTCAAACAATCAAACTTATGTGAATGAGCTTGTTAAAAAAGTTGATCTTTTGCAGGATAAGCTTGATAATCTTGAGGACAGTAAAGCAGCTATTCAAGATGAAATAAATTCCGTTCAAAGCGATATCGATGAAATGCAGGCGAAAATAGACGCTGCTCAAAAAGAAATCGAGGCTAAGGAAAAGGAATTTGAAAGCATTTATCAGCAATATTGCCAGCGACTTCGCGCAATGTATATCTCCGGCAATGTTTCCACCCTTGAAGTGTTGCTTGAAAGCGGCGATATCAGTTCCGTGCTTACACGCTCGGAAATGGTTAAGTGCGTTTCAAAGCAGGACAATGCCACTCTTGACACTCTTATGAAAAAGATGCAGGAGATTCAAAACGAAAAGCAGGAAATGGAAAAGAATAAGCTGAAGCTTGAGGAGGATAAGCAAACTCTTACTCAGCGCAAGGCAGATCTTCAATCCTCGATAGATGATTACAATGCTTCAAAGAAAGAACTTGATGCAGAAGTTACAAAGGCAAACGCTGCCATTAAGAGTCTGCAAAGCGATAAAGCCGAAATGCAGGAGGCTATTTCTGCAAACAAAAGTGAAATTAAGCAAATAGACGCGGAAATCAATTCCGCTCTTAATTCAAACAGCTCGAATAAGCCTGGCAACGATAACTATAATCCCGGCACTGGTGAACTCGGCTATCCAACCAGCTATCACAGCATTTCTGCCGGATATCCGTATTACAGCAACGGCAGCTATCACGGCGGCGTTGATTTTCCGTGCCCTGTGGGAACGCCGGTTTATGCATCGGATTCAGGCGTGGTTGTTATTGCGAAAAGTCTTAATTACAGCTACGGTCGCTATATTCTTATAGACCACGGCAACGGGCTTTCAACTCTTTATGCGCACAACAGCAGCTTGTGCGTAAGCGTGGGTCAAAGCGTTTCAAAAGGGCAGCTTATAGCATATTCGGGTCAAACCGGTAATGCCACCGGTCCGCATTGCCATTTTGAGGTTCGTAAAAACGGTACACGCGTTAATCCTATGAGTTATCTGTAAAATTTAATAATCCGAATTAACATTACAATGCTGTAAATAATATTTACATAAAAGTTTTTTTAATATATAATGGGAAGTGGAGCTAATGAAACGATTTGATATGCTTAAAAAGAGTGTGTGCGTTCTGTTGGCTTCACTCTTTCTTTTATCCGGCAGCTGCATAACGGTGCCTGCGGCGGATTCCTCGCTTGCAAGCAAGCAGCAAGAGGCTGCGCTTATCGAGCAGCGCATTAAAGAAACCGAAAATAAGCTTGCAGAGCTTGGCGAAAAGTCAAAAGACACTCAGGAATATCTTGATACCCTCACCGAAAAAATATCATATTTAAATCAGCAATACGATATGGTAAGCAGCGAGGCGGAAGAGGATAAAAAGCAAATAGAAACGCTGAAAAAAACATATTCAGATAACGAATCTCAAATTGCCGATATAAAGGAGCAAATTGTTTCTCTCACTGCGCAAAGCGAAAAGGCAAAGCAACAGTTTAACAGCAGCTATGCCGCCTACGCAAAGCGTATGCGCGCAATTTATATCAGCGGAGAAACAAATGTGCTTGCGTTTTTACTCACCAGTAACGATATTTCTCAGCTGCTCACAAGGCTTGAAATGATTAAACGCGTTTCCGCGCAGGACGGTAATTTGCTTTCGGATATAGATGATGAAATCAGCACCATTCAATATTCGCAACAGGAAATTTCCGACAGGCAAACAGAACTTGAAGCAAATCAGCAAAAGCTTTCCGAAACTCAAAAAAAGCTTGAGGCTGCGGTGCCCGAGCTTGAAGAAAAGCAAAAAAGCCTTGCGGAAAAAAAGGCGGAACTTGATAAGGAACGCAGCAGCGCAAACACACTGCTTGCAAGCCTGAACAAGCAAACAGGAAATTACACGGAATATCTTGAGGACAATAAAAAGGCTATGGAGCAAATAGACGCTGCAATTGCCGACGCCGAAAAGAAATACGATACCGCCACAACAACCGCCGCAAAAAAAGAAACCACCACAAAAAACAATTCCGGCGGCACAACGACGACTACAACCACCACAAAAAATAATCAAAGCGAAAGCAAATATATCAGTTTAACATATCCGGTGCCGTCGCAAACGAAAATAACCTGTGGCTTTTACGGCTATACCGGTCACAGCGGAGCAGATTTTAGTTGCCCCACAGGTTCAAAGGTTGTTGCCGCAGAATCCGGCACGGTTATTATTTCCACTGATTTGTACGACGACTACGGCAACTACAGAAGCTATGGCAGATATATTGTTATAAAGCACGATAAAACAACATCGTCCGGTGCGGCAGTTTACACGCTTTATGCGCATAATTCCGAAAGGCTTGTTTCTGCCGGTCAGTATGTTGAAAAAGGGCAGCAAATCGCAAAGTCCGGCAGCACCGGCAATTCCACCGGTCCGCATTGCCATTTTGAGGTGCGCACTCCGAGTTCTTCATATTCAGATTGCAAAAACCCCGCAAATTATCTGCCCTGATAAATCAAAAAATCAAAGGCGCTGAGGCAAATGTTTTTTAAAAATCAAATAAAAAAAGCACTTTCTCTTGTGCTGGCGATTATATGCGCCGTAACCTGCACTGCGGTGAATTGCACAGCAGGGCTTGCGGATGAAACCACCACGGTTCAGCAGGAAACCACCACAATGACCGAAGAGCAAAAAAAAGAAGCGGCGCGCAAAAAGCTTGAGGAGCAAAAAGCATTGCTCGATGCCGATTTGAAAAACGCCGAAAGCAAAATAGCCTCTCTTTCCGCCGAATCAAAGGAAACAGAGGAATACATAGACGCACTCGATACCAAAATCGGCATCATAAATAAGCAGCTTACCCTGCTTGATGAGCAGGTTTTAGATCTTGAAGCAGATATTACAACTCTGCAAACAGGGATAGACGAAAATCAGGCTCAGGCAGACGTTTTACAGCAAGAGGTTGATAAGGTTCAGTCCGTGCTTGATGATTTAAACAAAAAATTCACGGCAAAATATGATGCTTATCGCACCAGAATGAGGGCAATTTATATTTCCGGCGACTATAATCTTTTAACAGCCTTGCTTACCTGCAAGGATATTTCCGGCTTCCTTACAAGATATGAAATGATAAAAGCCGTTTCAAAAAACGACGCTCAGCTTATGAAGGAAATTCAGGATCAAACCACGCAAATTCTTCAGCAGGAAAGCGATTTAAATCAAAAAAAATCTGAGCTGGAAGATATTAAGAATTCCTTGCTCGCCCAGCAAAATGAACTTAAATACAAGCAAACCTCGCTCACACAAACCCAGGAAAGCATTGCTTCAAAAAAGATAACCCTTGCGCAGGATCGCGCCGAAAGCGATCAGCTTTTTGCCATGCTCACGGCAAAAACGGGAATGTACACCGAATACAGAAATGAAGATGCAGAGCTTACCGCCGCGGCGGAAAAGCAGTTGAATGATTTGATGAACGGCGTTATTTCCGCAGACGAAGTTAAGGATATCACCACCGGAAACAGAAGTGATAATCCGAACATCACTTATAACGACACGGATGTTTATGCTCAGTCAGACGGGGTTTATAATATGACCTATCCCGTGCCGGGGTGCTACACAATTTCCGCAGGCTTCCCGAATTACAGCAACGGCAGCTATCACGGCGGAATTGATTTTCCGTGCTCGGTGGGTACAAAGGTTGTTGCAGCGCAAAAAGGCGTTGTGGCAGGCGTTCAAAGGCTTGATTACAGCTATGGCTATTATGTGCTTATCTATCACGGCACGGATGCAAGCGGCAACAAGGTTTTCACCCTTTATGCTCACAATTCTTCAATTCTTGTTTCACCGGGTCAATCGGTTTATAAAGGTCAGCAGATAGCAAAATCCGGCAGCACCGGCAATTCCACCGGTCCCCACTGCCATTTTGAAATCCGCGTAGGCAATTCAAGAATAAATCCAAAAAATTATTTAAGCAAATAATATGAACAAAATCAATTACGGCAAAAAAACAGAATCAATTATTGAAAACAATAAGAGAGAGCATAGTCTGCCCTCTCTTTTAATTCATGCATGCTGCGCGCCGTGTTCAAGCGCGTGCCTTGAATATCTTAATAAATATTTTAAAATCACCGTCTTTTATTATAACCCAAACATTTCGCCTAAATCGGAATTCGACAAAAGGCTTGCAGAGGAAAAAAGGTTGCTCGAAAGCATGCCGTTTGAAAACCCGGTTGATATTATAGACGGCGAGTATGATTATAACGAATTTTTAAACATTGCCCGTGGGCTTGAAACCGTCCCGGAGGGTGGCGAACGCTGCTTTAAATGCTACCGTCTTCGCCTGGAAAAAACCGCAAAGCTTGCAAAACAGCGCGGATTTGATTATTTTTGCACCACGCTTTCAATCAGTCCGCTTAAAAATTCGCAAAAAATAAATGAAATCGGCTATGCTGTTGCAGGTGAATACGGCGTTTCTTGGTTGCCGTCCGATTTCAAGAAAAAAGAGGGCTATAAGCGCTCGATTGAACTTTCAAGGCAATATAATCTTTATCGCCAAAATTTTTGCGGCTGTGCATTTTCAAAGGCAGCTACCGATAAAATAAAAAGGGGGGGGCAAAACGAATGAATGATCCGCTTGCTTCCAGAATAAGACCTGCCGAGCTTTCACAGGTTGTCGGTCAGCGCCATTTGCTTGCTCCCGGCAAGCCGCTTTATAATATGATTGAAAGCGGTAATATTCCCAACTTAATATTTTACGGTCCTTCAGGCACGGGAAAAACCACTGTTGCATCAATCATAGCAAAGCGCACAAACCGCACTTTGTTTAAACTTAACGGCACAAATGCCTCCACCAAAGATATTAAGGATATTGTTTCAAGACTTGACACTTTTGAAACTCAAAACGGCGTTTTGCTTTATCTTGATGAAATTCAGTATTTCAATAAGCGGCAGCAGCAAAGCCTGCTTGAATATATTGAAAACGGCAAAATAGCACTTATCGCCTCCACCACGGAAAATCCTTATTTTTATATTTATCCGGCAGTGCTTTCACGCTCAACGGTGTTTGAATTTAAAAGTGTTTCGGCTGCCGATGCTGCGCCTGCGGTAAGGCGCGGATTTGATGCATTGGCAAAGGAAAATAAAATCAAGGTTGTTGTGGACGACGATGCCGCAGCAAGAATTTCCTCGGGCTGCGGCGGCGATGTGCGCAAGGCACTCAACACCGTTGAAAATTGCTTTTTTTCCTGCCGTACGGAAAACGGCGAAAAGCATATAACGGCTCGGCTTGCCGCAGAATTAACCCAATCAAGCGCAATTAAGTATGACCGCGAGGGCGATGAGCATTATGATGTGATATCCGCCTATCAAAAAAGTATGCGCGGCTCCGATCCGGACGCGGCTTTGCATTATCTTGCAAGGCTTTTGCAGGCGGGGGACTTGCCGTCTGCCTGCCGCCGCCTTATGGTGTGTGCGTGCGAGGATGTTGGGCTTGCCTATCCGCAGATAATTCCCATCGTTAAGGCTGCCGTGGATGCTGCAATGATGGTGGGCTTGCCGGAGGCAAGAATACCGCTTGCAGACGCTGTTATTCTTGTTGCGTCCGCACCGAAAAGCAATGCCGGTGTAGCGGCAATAGACGCGGCTATGGCAGATGTGCAGCGCGGCAATTGCGGTTCCGTTCCGAGAAATTTGCAAAACAGGCATTTTGACGGGGAGGACGCTGCTGTTAAAGGGCAGTTTTATGTTTATCCCCACAATTTTGAAAATCATTGGGTGCGCCAGCAATATTTGCCGGACGCGATAAAGAATAAAAAATACTATGTGCCCGGCGAAAATAAAAACGAGCAGGCATTTAAAACCTATTGGGATAAAATCAAGGGCAAAAAATAATTTTTTCGCCGCATTTTGCGCGGCAGGGAAGGGCTTTTAAATTGACTAAAAAAGAAAGAGCACTTGCGGCAGTAAATTTGCTTCGCGAAATGTATCCGAATGCGGTTTGCTCGCTTGAATACGAATATCCTTTTCAGCTTTTGGTGGCAGTGCGCCTTTCCGCGCAGTGCACCGATGCAAGGGTTAATCTTGTTACACCGACACTGTTTGAGCGGTATAAGACAATCGGCGATTTTGCCGCGGCAGATCCCGAAGAGGTTGGGAAATACATATATTCCTGCGGTTTTTACAAAAGCAAAGCGCAGTCCATAGTGGGCATGGCTCAAAAAATCCTTTCGGATTTCGGCGGCAAGGTGCCCGATAACATCGAGGATTTGCTCACTCTGCCCGGGGTTGGCAGAAAAACGGCAAATTTAATTGTGGGCGATATATACGGCAAGGCAGCCGTTGTGGTGGATACGCATTGCATTCGCATCACAAACAGGCTCGGTCTTGTGGCGGAAAAAGACCCTAAAAAGATAGAATTTGCGCTTAAAAAGATCATTCCCGAGCAGGAGGGCTCGGATTTTTGCCACAGAATAGTGCTTTTCGGCAGGGATGTTTGCACGGCAAGAAATCCGAAGTGCGAAGAATGCCGCCTTGCTCAAATTTGCAAAAAAGAGGGAGTTAAAAAGAAATGACGGAGAATATCAGCAGCGAAAATGTTATTTTAATCGGTATGCCCGGCGCAGGCAAATCCACCTGCGGCGTTCTTGCGGCAAAGCTTTTGCTTAAAAATTTTTTCGACACGGATTTGCTTATTCAAAGCCGCGAAAAAAAGCGGCTTCAGCAAATTATAGACGAAAGCGGTCTCTCTTATTTTAAAAAGGCGGAGGAGGAAGCAATCCTTTCTCTTGATATCGCCGGTGCGGTTATTGCCACGGGCGGCAGTGTTGTTTACAGCGCTGCAGCAATGCGCCATTTAAAGCAAACCGGCAAGGTGGTTTATCTGCATTTAAGCTTTGAAGAAATGCAAAATCGCATAAATAATTTAAGTTCCAGGGGAATTGCGCTTGAAGATGGCGAAACCCTGCGTGATATGTATGATAAAAGGCTGCCGCTTTATGAAAAGTATGCGGACGCGGTTGTGGATTGCTGCGGAAACAGCGTTGAAACCACCGTGGAAAAAATCATTGCCGCCGTTCAAAAATAATACTTGAACAAGTGTGTGCAATTGTGCTATTATAAATAAAATAATTTAAAATTCAGGAGGATAACCATATGAGCGAATACGGCGCTAAATTTGTTAAAGAAGGGCTCACCTTTGATGATGTGCTTTTGATCCCTGCGGAAAGCGATGTTCTTCCCAACGAAGTTGATCTTTCAACTCATCTCACAAAGAATATTAAGCTTAATATTCCGCTTATGACCTCCGCTATGGACACCGTAACAGAATCCGGCATGGCAATCGCAATTGCGCGCGAAGGCGGTATCGGTGTAATTCATAAGAATATGACGATTGAGGATCAGGCAACGGAGGTTGACAAGGTTAAAAGATCTGAAAACGGCGTTATCACCGATCCTTTCTTCCTTTCACCCGAAAACACTGCGCTTGATGCGGAAAATCTTATGCGCAAATATAAAATCAGCGGTGTGCCGATTTGCGAAAAAGACGGTACTTTGGTGGGTATCCTCACAAACAGAGATATGAGATTTATGAGCGATTATTCCGTTAAAATCGCTTCGGTTATGACTCCTAAAGCTAAACTTGTAACCGGTGTTGCGGGCATGACTCTTGAAGAAGCAAAAAAAGTGCTTATGGCTTCAAAGGTTGAAAAACTTCCGCTTATTGATAAAAACGGCAAGCTCACAGGTCTTGTAACAATTAAGGATATTGAAAAAAGCCTTAAATATCCCAACACCGCACGCGATTCAAAGGACAGATTGCTTTGCGCCGCCGCTATCGGCGTAACAAACGATATGCTCGACAGAGCCAAGGCTTTGGCAGACGCTCAGGTAGACGCATTTATTCTTGATTCGGCTCACGGTCATTCAAAAAATATTCTTAAAGCAGTTGAAAAGGTTAAAAACGCATTCCCGGAAATTTCCCTTATCGCAGGCAATGTTGCCACGGCAGAGGGCACGGAGGCTCTTATTAAAGCAGGCGCAGACGCGGTTAAGGTCGGCATAGGTCCCGGCTCAATATGCACCACACGTGTTGTTGCCGGTATCGGCGTTCCGCAAATCACCGCTATTTACGACAGTGCGGAAATCGCAGATAAATACGGCATTCCGATTATTGCGGACGGCGGTATTAAATACAGCGGCGAAATCGTTAAGGCAATTGCCGCAGGCGGCAGCGTTGTTATGGTGGGCTCACTTGTTGCAGGCTGTGAGGAATCACCCGGAGACACGGAAATTTATCAGGGTCGCCAGTTTAAGGTTTATCGCGGCATGGGCTCTCTCGGCGCAATGAACAAGGGCTCGGCAGACAGATATTTCCAAACAGGCACCAAAAAGTTCGTTCCCGAGGGCGTAGAGGGCCGTGTGCCTTATAAGGGAGCGGTAGGCGACACAGTGTTCCAGATGATGGGCGGTCTTCGTTCAGGTATGGGCTATGTCGGTTGCCATAACATTCAAGAACTTCGCACAAATGCAAAATTCATAAAGATCACGGGCGCAGGCTTGGTTGAAAGCCATCCGCACGATGTTTATATCACCAAAGAAGCTCCTAACTATTCGGGCAGCAAACAGGATTGATCATTTAAAACCAAGGGGCATTAAACGGCAGTTGTTTAATGCCCTTTTCTATTGAGGGATGATGATGGAAAACAAGGTTTCCAAATGGCAGAAATTCAAAAAATTTCTGAAAAGGAATATGACCCCTACTTGGGCAAAGCATTTTGCCTATCAGGTGTCGGCATTTATTGTTTCCGTTGCGCTTGTGGCAGGCGTGGCAACATATGCCATCACAAAAACCTATGACGAAAGGAAACTGAAATTTGTGGAGGGCTTTACAATCACGGCTCACACCGGCTCGCTCGGGGCAGAGGATAATTCGCTTGAATTTGTGCAGGCAGCAATCGACAACAATGTTGAAATTATGGAAATCGATATTCGCCAGCGACCGGATAAAACGCTTGTTATGAATCACGATATTGCCGTCACAAATAACGACGGAGTGCCGGTTGAGGAGGCTTTTAAACTGATTCAGGCAGATGATTGCCGAATAAATCTTGATATTAAAGAAACGCGCACACTTAATGCTTTGCATGATTTGCTTGTGGAATATAATTTGCTCGACAGGGCATTTTTAACGGGTATAAAGCAGCTTGATGTTAAGGCTGTCAAGGAATCGGCGTGCAAGGATATGGAATATTATTTAAATTATCAGCCCTCGCGTTTCAAAATTTTCGGTGAGGATTATCAAAAAAAGCTGCTTCAAATGCTTGAGGAGTCAGGTGCGGTGGGAATAAATTGCAACTACACGGGCGCAAGTGCCACGCTTTCAACACTGCTTCACGAAAACGGCTACAAGCTTTCGGTGTGGACGGTGAATCAAACTATTATTATGAAGCGTGTTCTTATGCTTAAGCCCGATAATATCACCACAAGGCAATATGAAAAGCTTAATTATGTTATAGAAAATTGGGGTGATTAAAATGACCAATGAAGAATATTTGATTGCAATTGACAAACGCCGCTCGCGCCGCGCATTTAAGCCGAAGCCGCTCGGCGATGAAGTCAAGCAGCTCATAAAAGAACTTGTGGATTATGTAAACGAAAAAGCAGGGCTTGATTTTGTTTTTATAGACGACGCCAGATTTGCTTTTAATGTGCAATCGGGTATGATGAGCCTTATCGCCGTTTGCGGTCCCGATACTATTCCGGCAAGGCAGCTGTGCGGTTACTACGGCGAAACGATTGTGCTGCAATGCGCATTTCATGATATTGCCACCTGCTGGGTCGGCAGTTACAACGAAAACAAGGTGCTCGAAAAGCTTGATTTGCCGAAAGGGCACAGGCTTTATTGCGTTATCGCTGTGGGAAAGGCTTCCGACAAGCTGACTTTTAAGGAAAAAATGATATACGCCGCCACGCATAAAAACAGCAAGCCTTATCAAAAAATGTTTGAATTTTGCGACGATGTTATATCGCCTCAGGTTGCGTTCGCAATGCAGCAGGTTGAAAAAGCACCCAGTTCGGTTAATCGCCGCCCGGTTAAATTCAGGTATGAAAACGGCGAAATCTCCGCTTGTGTGGAGGAGCCGTATTCGGATAAAAGCATCGATTTCGGTATAGCACAGCTTCATTTCCAAATCGGAATGTCTGCCAAAGGGGTTAAAGGCAGATGGGAGGACGGTCGGTTTGTAATCGACTCGGGGCAAATTTTGAAATTCCCCAATGCGGCAAATTCAAAAAACGGAGATGATGAAGGCAATGAGTGAAAACAACACTGCCAAAAAGAAAATGAGCAAAAAGAAAAAAATATTGATTATCGTTCTCAGCGTGCTGCTTGTGCTTATTGTGCTTGTGGTTGCGGCAGGTCTTGCGGCTCTTAATCAATATTGCAAAACTGCGGATTACACCGTATATCAAACCTCGGAAAATGTTAATCTTGTGGCGCACAGGGGCTTTCGTGCCGTTGCTCCGGAAAACACAGCTCCCGCATTTGAGGAGGCGGGCAAGGCAGGTTTTTACGGCGCGGAGTGCGATGTTTACAGAACCGAGGACGGTACTTGGGTAATCCAGCATGATTTTAACACCTACCGTATGACGGACGGTGCTTCAAATGTGGAAAACAAAACGCTCGATGAACTTATGCAGGAAACTGTGGACAACGGCGTTAACATCGACAGCTACAGCGATTTAAAAATCTGCACCCTGGATGAATATCTCGCCATTTGCAGCAAGTATTCAATGGTGCCCGTTATTGAACTTAAAAGCGCAAACAATACCGAGCATTATGATGAAATTATTGATTTGCTTGCGGCTTATCCCGATTTAAGACCCGTTTTTATTTCTTTTAAATACGAAAATTTGCAGGCCGTTCGTAAGCTCACGGATGCGCCCTGCTGGTATCTTGTGCAAAAAATCACAGATGAGGATATTCAAAAGGCTGTTGAAATCGGCGGCGATTGCGGCATAGATTTCAATTATAAAAAAGAGGAAAACACCGATGAAATTATTAAAAAATGCGTTGATGCCGGCTTAACAACCGGCGCATGGACGGTTGATGACCCCGAAGCCGTTTCGCGCCTTTCTTCGCTCGGTGTAAAATACATAACAACGGATAATATCGAATATTGATGCAAAATCAGGCGGCGAAATTCAATCGCCGCCTGATTGAGGATATCGTGAATGTGTTTTGCGGAAAATGCGTCGGAATTTAAAAGAATTGTGTTTGAGTCAAAAGAGTGTGAGCATTTAAAGGATAAGAATGCACTTGAAATCCGTATGTTCGGCAATTGACTCGGCTTTTCGGAGGACAGATATGAAAGAAAGCATTTTGCAATTCGGCACGGGCAATTTTCTGCGCGGCTTTGCCGATTGCTTTATAGACAAAATGAATAAAGAAGGCTTGTATAACGGAAAAATCATTATTGCTTCGCCCACAAATTCAAGAAGCGTTGATAAAATAAACAGGCAAAACGGTGTTTATAATCTGATTTTAAGAGGTGTGGAAAACGGCTGTAAGGTAAACGAAAGGTACGAAATTCATTCCGTCAGCCGAGCGATAAATCCGTATGCGGATTTCGCATCGTTTATCGCGCTTGCAAAAAGCCCCGATTTAAGATTTATAATTTCAAATACCACCGAGGCAGGCATAAAATTTGACCCTGCTTGCAAATTCGGCGATGAACCGCCGGCATCGTTTCCGGCAAAGCTGGCAAGGCTTATGTATGAAAGATACAGCGAAAAAAAGCCAGGTTTTGTTGTTTTGGCATGCGAGCTGATTGACGATAACGGAAAAGAACTTGAAAAATGCGTGCTTGAATATGCGAAGCTTTGGGGCTTGGAACCCGAATTTACCGAGTGGATTAAAAGCCAAAACCAATTTTGCTCCACTTTGGTGGACAGAATCGTTACCGGCTATCCGAATGCCGAAGCAGAGCAAATTTTCGCCGAAATCGGCACGCGCGATGAATTGCTCAACACGGCAGAACCGTATCATCTGTGGGTTATAGAGGGCGATTTTGAAGCCGAATTGCCGCTTCAAAGCGCAGGGCTTAATGTTGTGTGGGCAAAGGATGTTTCGCCTTATAAAAAAATGAAGGTGCGCATTTTAAACGGCTCGCACACCTCGCTTGTTTTTCCGTCGCTGCTGTGCGGCGTTGAAACCGTTCGCGAAAGCCTTGAGGATGAATTGCTCGGCAAATTTCTTAATTGCTGCCTTTTCGATTATATTTTACCCACCGTTTCGGAAAACGAAAACGCACCGGAATTTGCAAACGCCGTGCTTGAGCGTTTCGCAAATCCTTACATCAGGCATATGTGGAAATCAATTGCGCTTAATTCCGTCAGCAAATATTCGGCGCGCGTGTTGCCGACGGTTTTGGATTATTATAATGCCGAAAAGCCGCTTCCGTTGCCGCTTGTGTTTTCGCTTGCATGCCTGATTGAATATTATAAATCCGGCGAGCCGAGCGACAATGCTCAAGCGGTGCAGTATATAAAAGAGCACGATATTAAAGATATTCTTTCAAACAAAGATCTATGGGGCACGGATTTAAACTTTCTTGAAGAAACCGTGTGCAAAAGCACGGAAAAAATCCACACCCTCGGCGCGGCAGAGGCAATAAAATGGAGTATGTTGTAATAAATAAAAATGATAATGTTAAGGTTTGCCTCGAAAACGGGCACAAATATGCATTAAGAGATATAAAAGCAGGGGAGCAGGTAATAAAATACGGCTTCCCGATAGGCGTTGCAAGCACTGATATTAAAGCAGATGAGCATGTGCACAGCCATAATCTTAAAACCGCTCTTTCAGGTTTAAAGGATTACGAATATACGCCGAATTTTAAGCCGCAGGCTTCGCTGGAAGCGGCATATATAAACGCTTTTGTGCGTGAAAACGGCGATATAGGAATAAGAAACGATATTTGGATAGTGCCGACAGTCGGTTGCGTGAACGGCATTGCAAATGCGCTTTCGCGTGCCACCGGAGCTTTTGCGCTCACTCATCCGTACGGCTGCAGTCAGCTCGGTGATGATTTAAAAACCACGCAAAAGGTGCTTGCAGGGCTTGTGAAACACCCGAATGCCGGCGGCGTGCTTGTGCTTGGGCTCGGCTGCGAAAACAATAATGTTGCCGAGTTTAAAAAGACACTCGGTGAATACGACTGCGAAAGGGTACGCTTTTTAAACAGCCGCGATTGTGACGATGAAATCGCACGCGGAAAAGAGATTATAGGCGAGCTTAGTAAAATTACGGAGAACGACAAACGCAAAAAAGTGCCTGTTTCAAAGCTTAAAATAGGTCTTAAATGCGGCGGAAGCGACGGGTTATCCGGTATAACGGCAAATCCGCTTTGCGGCAAAATCGCCGATAAACTAACAGCCATGGGCGGCACTGCGGTTTTAACCGAGGTGCCCGAAATGTTCGGCGCAGAGCAACTGCTGATGAATCGCTGCGTTGATAAATCCGTTTTTGAAAAAACAGTCGGCTTGATAAATAATTACAAGCGTTATTTTATCGCGCACAATCAGCCGATAAGCGAAAATCCCTCGCCCGGCAACAAGGCGGGCGGCATAACAACGCTGGAGGAAAAATCACTCGGCTGCGTGCAAAAGGGCGGCAGTGCGCCAGTTACCGCCGTGCTTGATTACGGCGATGTTGCCGAAAAAGCAGGGCTGAATTTGCTGAACGGTCCGGGAAATGATATTGTGGCAGTCACAAATCTTTGCGCTGCCGGCTGCCATTTGATTTTATTCACCACCGGTCGCGGCACACCGCTCGGCGCACCGATTCCGACCGTTAAAATTGCCACAAATTCCGTTTTGGCATCTCAAAAAAAGAGTTGGATTGATTTTGACGCGCAAAAAAACGGCGAAACCTCGCTTTTTGATTTAATTTTGAACGTGGCAGGCGGCAAAGAAACGCGAAATGAAATCAACGATATCCGCGAAATCGCGATTTTCAAAAGCGGCGTAACCCTTTAATCGGCGCAATATATAAAGCGATTTCATATATTTTGATGTTTTTTGTGAATTCCTCCTGTGCCGTTTTTATTCAGTCGCAGTGGGTTTGTTTTTTATCGGTATGTACTTTTTGCATTATCAACTGTCAGAGCATCTGCTGTGTTATCATCTCTTAGATATCTTTGCCGTTTACATAACGGTACTAATAGATCAAAATGACAAAGTAACTTTTGGGCTTTTAAAGAACTTATTCTAAAAAAACAGCAAACTGTAAAACTAATTTGGCTAACTTTTTATTATCGGTTGTTTTGGACGGTTGCATAATCATTATACAACGAAGCGGAAAACAACAGACCGTTTACTTTTTATTTGAGCGGCAGGGAAAATCTTGAATATCTTAGCGGCAAATGCGTTTGGAATCTCTCGGACAGAGATATTTTATTCGCACAAATAATTTGGTGAAAAATGAAATTGAAAGTGAAATCGGTGATAACAGATGAATAATTTCAGCTTTTATGTTGTGGCGGATCCTCATCATTATGACGCTTCGTTTAAAAGAAGCGGCAGCGCGTATGAAGCAGTAAGCATAACGGATCAAAAATGCATTGCGGAAACGCCTGCTATCATTGATGCAGGATTTAAGCAAATAGCCGAGGACGGGGACACAGAGGTTGTTTTAATTCTCGGTGATTTGGTGTATCGCGGCGAATATCAAAGCCACATCGGCTTCAGAAACCGCCTTTATGAATTAAAGGAGCAGGGGAAAAGAATTTATTTAATCACGGCAAGGCACGATTATTGCGAGGGCGAAAATCCGCATGAATTTGAGGGCGGCGAAATGCTGCCGGTGAAGGGAATGCCCAGAGCGGAACTGCGCGATTTTTACAAGGATTTCGGCTTCGATTGCGCAATCAGCGAGCATAAAAAATCCATGAGCTATGTTGCGCAGCTTGCAGACGGAGTAAGGCTTCTTGCGCTTAATTGCGACGGCGATTGCAAGAATTTCAAAGGGCTGTGGAACGATCAAATTGAATGGGCACTCAAAGAAATCGAAAAAGCGCATAAAGAAAATCAATACATATTTGCAATTATTCACTATCCGCTTTTGCCGTTTTCACCGATTATGAATCTTATTGAAGACGCAAAACTCACAAATTGGGAAAAAACTGCTCAAATTCTTGCCGATGCCGGGCTTGATCTTGTTTTTACGGGTCACATGCACGCACAGGCGATAACGGATTACACAACCTCAAAAGGCAACACGATTACAGATGTGCAAACAGCCTGCTTTGTCGGTTGCCCGTGCGCCTACAGAAAAGTTACATTAACCGAAAACACTGCCGAAATCAAATCATACACAATTGATAATTTTGATTACGACAAGCAGGGCAAAACGGCAAAAGAATATTTCGAGTGGCGATTCAACAGAATGATTGAATGGAAAATGGGCGAAATTCTGCCAAAGCCGGCAAAGAAAATTCTTAATAAACTCACTCTAAAAAAGCTTGGCAGGCTTTTAAGCTTTAAGGCGGATAAAAGCATTGAAAACAGACTCGTAAAAGATGTGGCAACAGAGCTTGTGAAAAATGTGTTTTTGGGAAACGAACCGTATGTTAAGGGCACTTCAATGTACGCGGCAATGGAAAAACTGCTCAGGCGGCTTCATCCGATTACACATATTATCGAACGAAAAGAAGGCAAAAAAAATCCCGTGCTTTCAAACATTGATTCGTTCATTCTTTCAATGATAGGCGATGAAAAGCAAAGGGATCATGAAGCTGTTTTGCAAATCAACAAGGGCAATAATAAGGGCAATTAAAAATCGGCTGCGTTTGAATTGAAATGCAAAATCATAATTTAAAACAACAAAAAACAATAAATGAGCAGCGAACTTAAATTTGCGGCAAACATTTATAAGGGTGACGGAGATATTAAAAAACAAGCGCGCAGTATAAAACGATTTGGGCACTTTTGAAAAATCCACCTATGCTAAAGTCTTTTCAAAAAAGCTGAAATCAGCCGGGTTTGAAAACATAAGCGGTGCCGTTTTGCCGCTTTTGCATAAGGAGGGTATCCGAGGATGCCAAATGCCGTTATTTATTATTGATAACTAAAATTTAAGAAAACACATATGCATATAAAAAGGCACTTCCCGAGGGAGGCACAATTCGTAAATATGAATGCGCCTGCCGGGCGGGAAGTGCCTTATGTTTTTACTTGCTTATTTCAGCAGAGATTTATACATCTTAATGTATTCGTTTGCCGATTTTCCCCAACTCATATCGCAACGCAGCGCGCGCTCAACGAGGACGGACCAATATTCTTTGTTGTTATATGCGTCAACCGCTCTGTAAATTGCGCCGAGCATATCATATGCGTCGTATGTTTTAAAGGTGAAGCCGTTTCCTTCTCCGTCGCCGCAGTCCGTAACGGAATCTTTGAGTCCGCCGGTTTCGCGAACAATCGGCACGGTGCCGTAGCGCAAAGCTACCATCTGTGAAAGACCGCACGGTTCGCTCTTGCTCGGCATCAGGAATAAATCTGCGCCTGCGTAAATCTTTCTTGCCAAATCGGGCACAAAGCCAAGGCGTAGACCGACTTTGTCGGGGTATTTATCGTGCAGTTCTCTGAAATAGCTTTCATATTGCCATTCGCCGGAGCCGAGCACAACATATTGAATGTCCTTTTCCCAAAGGCTTTTTTCAAGCACTTCGCGCATAAGGTCAACGCCCTTGTGCCCTACAAGCCTTGTAACTATGCCCACAAGCGGAGTGCTTGGCTTAACGGCAAGCCCCATCATCTTTTGCAGTTCTTCTTTATTAACCGACTTTGCGGAATAATCGTCTGCGTTATAATTTTTCCAAAGCGATTTATCCGTTTCGGGGTCGTAGCTTACGGTGTCTATGCCGTTTAAAATTCCGCAAAGTTTCCACGAACGCTGATTTAAAATCGGGTCGAGACCGTAGGAATACCACGGGTCGAGAATTTCTTTTGCGTATGTGGGCGAAACGGTGGTTACCTTGTTAGCGCATTCAATGCCGGCTTTAAGAAAATTAACAAGCCCGTCATACTGAATAAGGTCGTAATGCTCGGGACCGATGCCAAGCACATCCTCAAGCAGCTCGTTGCCGTATTTGCCCTGATATTGAATGTTGTGGATGGTAAAAACGGTTTTTATGTTTTCAAATCCGTGTCTGTTTGCGTAGTAGCAACTGTAATAAAGCGGGGTAAGAGCTGTTTGCCAATCGTTGCAATGAATTATGTCCGGCTTCCAATCGATTGCCGGGATTATTTCAAGCACGGCTCTTGCAAAAAACGCAAATCTTTCGGCGTCATCATAATGACCGTAAATGCCGTCGCGCTTAAAATAATATTGGTTGTCGAGGAAGTAGAAAACAACGCCGTTCAGCTTTGCCTCAAAAATTCCGCAGTATTGGCGGCGCCAGCTTACGGGAACGGAAATCGAAGTGATAAATGTGAGCTGATCGCCGAATTTTTGCTTAACGGATTCATAAAGCGGCATAACAACACGGCAGCCTATAAGCCTTTTGCGAAGCGCAATCGGCAGTGAGCCGGCAACATCGCCGAGACCGCCCGATGCCATCCAAGGATTTGCCTCGGAAGCAGCAAATAAAACTTTCATAAATCATTTACCTCCAAAAGCGTTATATCCTCGTGCCTTTTGTTAAGGTGACGGGGAAATTGGGCGCGCCGGAAAGCTCAACGCCGTTTTTGATGTTTACATTCTTATCGGAAATCACATAATTTAAGTTTGCGTTTTCGCCGATAACGGTGTCCTGCATAAGAATAGAATTTTTAACAACTGCGCCTTTTGCAATTTTTGCGCCCTTAAATATAATGCAGTTTTCAACAGTGCCGTCGATAATGCATCCGTCTGCCACAAGGGAATTTTTCGAGGTGGATTCCGGACCGTAAAGAGTGGGCATATCATCGCGCTCTTTGGTATAAACGGGGAATTGTCTGCTGAAAAGCGTGTGTCTACTGCCGGTTTCAAGCAGTTTCATCGAAACATCATAATATGCCTGAACGGAAGAAACCGTGCCGATGAATGAATCGGTGGCGTCGTACGCCCTGATATCAAGGTCGTTCACATTTGCCATAAGCACATTTTTTTGGAAAGAGATTCTGTTTTTGGAATGAGCCTGCGTGATAAGATTTTCAAGCAGGTATTTTTTCATAATAACAATATTTACGCTGTGGTAAATATCGCCTTCATCGGTTCTGTCAAGGCTCATTTCGGTTATTCTGCCGTTTTCGTCAACCTTGTCAAAGCAAAGAATGGAACCGATTTTATCGGGCATCGGTGCTTTAACGCCCACAACGGTGATATCGGCACCGGATTTTTCGTGCGTGTCAAACAGCTTTTCGTAATCAAGGGAAAGCACATTGTTGCAGTCGCACATCACAACATAGGATTGATTGCTCTGTTCCAGAAAACCCATGTTGCCGAAAATGGCATCTATTCTGTTGCCCCACATTGTGGCAGATCCCACATTAAATGGAGGCAAAATGAACAAGCCGTCGTTTTTGCGGTTTAAATCCCAAGGCTTGCCGGTGCCGACATGGTCCATAAGCGATTGGAAGTTTGCGTTTGTGATAACTCCGATTTTTGTTACGCCGCCTTCAACCATGTTGGAAAGCGGAAAATCGATAAGCCTGTATCTTGAGCAAAACGGAACGGAGCCCATTGTGCGGGAAGCCGTTAAGCTGTCGAGCGTGCCCTCGTGAATATTGGCAAATATTATGCCCAAAACCTTTTTGCCGTTCATTCGGATACCTCCTCGTTTGAATTTATCATTCTGCCCGGCTCAATGTGTGTGCCGCTTTTGATTGTTGTGCCTGCGCCGATAACGGCAATGCCCCAATCCTCCGGCTTATTGAGCAGCTCGGGAATTTCGCCGATTTTTGCTTCTTCTTCAATAACGGCGTTTTCGGCAATAATTGAATAATAAACCTTTGCGCCTTTTTTGATAACCGCACCGGGCATAATAACGCTGTATTGCACATCCGCACCCTCTTCAATGGCAACATTGCTTGAAACAACGCTGTAATCAACATTGCCGTCAATCTCGCAGCCCTCGGAAACGGATGAATTTTCAACCTTGGCGTTTTTGCCGATATAGTGCGGCGGGCTTGCCGGGGTTTTGCTGTAAATCTTCCAGCTCGGGTCGCTCAAATCAAGGTCAACATTCGGGTTGATGATGTCAAGGTTTGCCTCCCAAAGGGAATCGATTGTGCCGACATCTTTCCAGTATCCGGCAAACGGAAATGCAAACATGCGCTCGCCTGCGCCGAGCATCATCGGAATAATGTTTTTGCCGAAATCGTTTGCCGAATCGGGGTCGTTTTCGTCCTCGATAAGATATTTTTTCAACTTGTCCCAGCTGAACACATAAACGCCCATCGAAGCCTTGTTTGATTTGGGCTCTTCCGGCTTTTCGGCAAATTCGTAAATTTTATTGTTTTCGTCCGTTGCAAGGATACCGAATCTGGAAGCCTCCTCCCACGGCACTTCGAGCACGGCGATTGTGCAGTCCGCATTGTTTTTCTCATGAAAATCAATCATATTTGCATAATTCATTTTATAAATATGGTCACCGGAAAGCACAACAACATATTCGGGATTATATTTTTCGATAAAGTTGATGTTTTGGTAGATTGCATTTGCCGTGCCCTTATACCATTCCTTGCTGCCCATTGCCTCATAAGGCGAAAGCACATGCACGCCGCCGTTTTGCCTGTCAAGATCCCAGGGCTGACCGTTACCGATGTAATCGTTAAGTTCAAGCGGCTGATATTGCGTGAGCACGCCGACCGTGTAAATGCCGCTGTTTACACAGTTTGAAAGCGGGAAATCTATAATTCTGTAATTGCCGCCGTAGGGAACTGCGGGCTTGGCAATGTTTTTTGTGAGCACGCCGAGCCTGCTGCCCTGACCGCCTGCAAGAAGCATTGCAACAACATTTGTTTTATGCGCCATAAATATATTCCTCCTGAATTTATACTTTTTCGATAAACATTGCGTTAAGACCGCCGAGTTTAACTCCTATGCTTTGCTCAAAGCCGTGTATTGGCTTTTTCGTATTTGCCTTGTAGGTGCCGGCAAGCCTTTGCTTGCTGCCGCCGTATTTTTTAAGCGATGAGTCAAACACAACTTTATATGTTGCATTTTCGGGAACGCCTATTCTGTATTCCGCATGCTCGTTTGGTGTAAAGTTGAAAATTCCTATCAATTCTTTGCCGCTTTTGCTCATTCTGCGGAAGGCTATTGTGGAGTTTGCACTGTCATCGCTCGAAATCCAACTAAAGCCGTCCCAGCCGTAGTCTATTTCCCAAAGCTGAGGATGGTCTTTATAGAAAAGATTAAGCTCTTTTGTAAATTCAAGCAGCTTTTTGTGCTTTTTGTAATCGAGCAGCAGCCAATCAAGCCCCTCTTCAAATGCCCATTCTTTAAACTGCCCGAATTCCTGCCCCATAAATAAAAGCTTTTTACCCGGGTGAGCTGCCATATACATTAAAAACAGGCGCATGCCGTCAAACTTCATATCGTAATCGCCGGGCATTTTGTTGAGCAGGCTGCATTTGCCGTGCACCACTTCATCGTGGCTTATCGGTAAAATAAAGTTTTCCGAAAAAGCATAGAAAAAGCTGAAGGTGATGCAATCGTGGTTGCCTTTTCTGAAAAGCGGATCCATGGATGTGTAGCGAAGCATATCGTTCATCCAGCCCATATTCCACTTAAAGTTAAAGCCCAGTCCGCCGATATCGGGCGGCATTGTTATCATCGGCCATGCCGTTGATTCCTCGGCAATCATCATTATGGAGGGGTGTTCCTTAAACATTGCCGAATTAAGCTGCTTTAAAAATTCAACCGCTTCAAGGTTTTCGTTGCCGCCGTTTTTATTCGGCACCCATTCGCCGGCTTCCCTGCCGTAATCAAGATAAAGCATGGAGGCAACGGCATCGACCCTGAGACCGTCAAAATGAAACATATCCGCCCAATACATTGCAGACGAAATAAGAAAACTGCGCACTTCGTTTTTGCCGTAGTCAAAAACTCTTGTGCCCCATTCCTTGTGCTCGCCCTTGCGCATATCGCTGTATTCGTAAAGCGGACCGCCATCAAGTTCATAAAGCCCGTGTGCGTCCTTCGGAAAGTGGGCGGGAACCCAGTCAAGAATAACGCCTATGTCGGCTTTGTGGCATTCGTCAACGAAAAACATTAAATCGTCCGGCGTGCCGTAGCGCGATGTGGGTGCGAAATACCCCGTAACCTGGTAACCCCAAGAACCGTCAAACGGATATTCCATAAGCGGCATCATTTCAATATGGGTGTAGCCCATATCCTTAACATAGGGAATAAGCTCCGCCGCCATTTCGCGGTAGGAAAGAAAATCGCCGTTTTCCTTGCGTTTCCACGAGCCGAAGTGAATTTCGTAAATGTTTACGGGCTTTTCGAGAATGCTGCCCTTTGCCTGCGATTTAACCCAGGCTTTATCGTGCCATTTGTAGCTGCCGAGCTCATAAATTTTTGAAGCTGTGCCCGGTCTTGTTTCACTGTGAAAACCGTATGGGTCGGCTTTATATAACACTCTACCGTCCTTGGCGGTGATTGCGTATTTGTAGCAATCGTATTTTTTCACCCCATCAACCTCGGCTTCCCATATGCCGGGCGAAATCACGTGCATGGCGTCGATATGCTCATCCCAACCGTTAAAATCGCCGACAACGGAAATTTGAACGGCGTTCGGAGCCCAAACGCGAAATGAAAATCGGTTCTCTTTAATTTTATGAGAACCGAAGAACTCATATGCTCTGTAATTTTCGCCTTTGTTAAAAAGGTAAACAGGAAATTCATATTCCTTTTTCAGTTTTTCCATAGGTCTCATCTCCCTGTGCCGAGGCACTGTTCAATTTTGACAATCATATCTGAAAGGGCAAATTGGCGTGCCGAATGCCCATGATATTATCGATCAGTTTCATTGTATCACCTCGCAATATAATATTCAAGTGTTTTTTGGTTATTTTGTTACAAGATATTTTTGCAAAATCGTAATAATTGTGCAAAATGTAATAAAAATGCTCGCTTTTTTGGTTAAAACGAAACAAAAGAACCGCATTTAATAAAACATTTTGTTGAAATGGTAAAAATATGCGGCAACATACGATTTTAATAAATGGCTTGGTGCAAAAATTGACGTTGCCGAAAATATATTCTGCTTCATCTGTTGTGCTTGTGCACAAATTACAGTTTCGTCAAAAAACGCAGTGGGGATTTTAATTCATTTTTCTATTGATTGCATATATATAAATATGTTATAATAATTACCATTCTACAGGCATGTTTATGATATGTATGCCGCAGGGCAGCTTGCTCTTTCGGCACCGGTGCGTTTTGGGAGGTGATGGAGCTGAAGGATGTTATAGTTGTTTATCCTGTTAAGGAAACGGCACTTTCGCTTCGCACTCTTATTGAAAAAAACGGCTTTCATGTTTCCTGTGTTTGCGCACTCGGCTCCTCCGCGCTTGATGCGGCTCAGCACACGGCGCAGGGCGTTGTGGTGTGCCCGTTCTTTATGAGAGATATGTCTGCCGCGGAGCTTGCGGAGCAGCTCCCGAACGGCTTTGATGTTATTGCGCTTTCCAAAAACGGCGTGGAGCAATATATGGGCAATTTGATAACGCTTCCCTTGCCGATGAACAGAATGGAATTTATAAGCACCGTTGCTCTGCTTGCAAACAGTAAATCAAGTTTTACCCGCAGGGCGGAGGCGGACGGTGATTACATATCAAAAGCCAAGCAGGCACTTATGAGCATTAAGGGCATGGGTGAAATGCAGGCTCATAAATTTTTGCAAAAAGAAAGCATGCGCAGCGGTAAAAAAATATCCGCCGTTGCAATGGATATATTAGACAGGCTTGCATAGCGCACTGCGCGCCGGAAAGGATAATGCTTATGAAATTCACGAAAATGCACGGCTGCGGCAACGATTATATTTATGTGGATTTGTTCACGGAAAGCGTGAAAGATCAATCGGCTGCGGCAATCAAACTTTCCGACAGGCATTTCGGTGTCGGCGGCGACGGCGTTATTTATATCCAAAAGGGCACAAATGCAGATTTTGAAATGGTTATGTATAATGCAGACGGCTCCCGCGGCGCAATGTGCGGAAACGGAATTCGTTGTGTTGCCAGGTATGTTTACGATAAGGGTTACACCGATAAAACTGAGTTTACAATCGAATCCATGGGCAAGGTTAAATATATCACGCTCACGCTTGATGAAAGCGGCGCAGTTTCGCTCATTAAAGTCGATATGGGCGCGCCGATTCTTTCGGCGGCTGAAATCCCTGTTTTGAGCGACGAAAGCCCCATTGTAAATAAAGAAATTTTGTGTGGCGGCACGGTGTTTAATATGACCTGCGTTTCGATGGGCAATCCTCACGCCGTTATGTTTATAGACAAAAGCCCCCGTGATTTCGAGGTCGAAAAATACGGTCCGCTGTTTGAAAACAGCCCAATGTTTCCCGATCGTGTGAATGCGGAATTTGCGCATGTTATCGGCAGAAATGAAATTGAAATGCGCGTTTGGGAAAGAGGCTCGGGAGAAACGCTTGCCTGCGGCACGGGTACCTGTGCCACCGCGGTTGCCGCAATTTTAAACGGCGTTGCGGATAATGAAATAACGGTTCACCTTCTCGGCGGAGATTTAAAAATCAGCTGGAGCGGTAATGAGGCAGACAGTGTGTTTATGACCGGTCCTGCAGAATATGCCTTTACCGGCGAAGTCGATTATGATCAGTCAATCGGCTTGAACAATGATTAAACACGGAGGTTTAAATATATGAAAATTAACGACAATTTTTTAAAGCTTGAAGGCTCGTATCTTTTTTCAACGGTTGCCAAAAAGCAGCACGAGTATCAGGAGGCTCATCCCGATAAAGAGGTTATCCGCCTTTCAATCGGCGATGTAACGAAGCCGCTTGCGCCTGCCGTTATCGAGGCAATGCACAAGGCTGTTGACGAAATGGCAAACGAAGCCACATTCAGGGGATATCCGCCGGAGCACGGCTATGATTTTCTTATCGAAGCCATTCACAAAAACGATTACGAGGCTCGCGGTCTTGATATCGCCAAGGACGAAATTTTCGTTTCCGACGGTGCAAAATCCGATTGCGGCAATATTGGTGATATTTTCAGCCTTGATAACAAGGTTGCAATCTGCGATCCTGTTTATCCCGTTTATCTTGATTCAAATGTTATGAGCGGCAGAACGGATATAATTTATATGCCTTGTACGGCGGAAAACGGCTTTATGCCCCAAATTCCAAACGAAGTGCCGGATATTATTTATCTTTGTTTCCCAAACAATCCGCTCGGCGTTGCCGCAAGCAAGGAGCAGCTTAAGGTTTGGGTTGATTATGCAATCGGGCATGGCTCGGTTATTCTTTACGACTCGGCTTATGAAGCTTTTGTTACGGACGGCTCCGTAAGATCTATTTATGAGGTTGAGGGCGCAAGAAAGTGTGCAATCGAATTCCGTTCGTTCTCAAAAACTGCAGGATTCACCGGCGTTCGCTGCGGATATACGGTTGTTCCCAAGGATCTTGTTTTTGACGGCGCAAGCCTTAATTCACTTTGGGGTCGCAGGCAGGCCACCAAGTTTAACGGCGTAAGCTATGTTACCCAAAGGGGTGCGGAGGCTGTTTACAGCGAGCAGGGTCAAAAAGAAATCAAGGAAATCCTTGCATATTATCAAAGAAATGTTAAAACGATTTACGACGGTCTTACAGCTGCAGGATTTACCTGCTACGGCGCGGTAAATTCGCCTTATGTTTGGCTCTCCGTTCCGCAGGGAATGACCTCGTGGGAATTCTTTGATGATTTACTTGATAAATGCCAGGTTGTGGGTACTCCGGGCTCGGGCTTCGGCAAATGCGGCGAGGGTTATTTGCGCCTTACCGGCTTCGGCAACTACGAAAAAACAATTGAAGCCGTTGAAAGAATAAAATCTGTTTACGGCAAATAATTCATAAATAATTTAATCGGCTTCCGCCTTAAATTTGTTTAAAATATTTTGAATATCGGAGGATATAAAAATGGAAAAGAAAGAGCAGCTTTATGAAGGCAAGGCAAAAAAGGTTTGGGCAACGGAAAACCCCGATGTGGTTATCGTTGACTATAAGGATGATGCCACCGCTTTCAACGGCAAGAAAAAGGGCACGATAGTAGGTAAAGGCGTTGTGAACAACAAAATGTCAAACTATTTAATGCAAATTCTTGAAGCGAAGGGCATTTCCACTCATTTTGTTGAGGAACTTTCGGATCGCGAAACGGCGGTTAAAAAAGTTTCCATAGTTCCGCTTGAGGTTATTATCCGCAACCGTGCCGCAGGCTCCATTTGCAAAAGGCTCGGTCTTGAAGAGGGTATGGATTTTGTTGCTCCCTCCATTGAATTTTCTTACAAATGCGATGAACTTGACGACCCGCTTATCTCCGAATACCACGCCATTTCCTGCGGCTTTGCCACAAGGGAAGAGGTAGACACCATTAAGGAAATGGCATTTAAGGTAAACGATATTCTTAAAGAATATTTTGCTTCAATCGGTGTTGAACTTATTGATTTCAAGCTTGAATTCGGCAAAACTTCAAACGGCGAAATCGTGCTCGCAGACGAAATAAGCCCCGATACCTGCCGCTTCTGGGATATCAAAACTCACGAAAAGCTTGATAAGGATCGCTTCCGCCGTGATCTCGGCGGAGTTGAAGACGCTTATGCGGAAATGATGAAAAGGACGGGTCTTGAAAAATAATGCCTAATAATACATATAACACGCCGTTTAATGCCCGCTATGCAAGCAAGGAAATGCAATATATCTATTCTCCGGATTTTAAATTTAAAACATGGAGAAGGCTTTGGATTGCCCTTGCCGAAGCGGAAAAAGAGCTTGGGCTCGATATTACGCAGGAGCAGATAGACGAGCTTAAAGCGCATGCCGAGGACATAAATTACGAGGTGGCTGCTGAATATGAAAAGCAGTTTCGCCACGATGTTATGAGCCATGTGCACGCTTACGGCGATCTTTGCCCAAAGGCAAAGCCGATAATCCACCTCGGCGCCACCAGCTGCTATGTGGGCGATAACACAGATGTTATCACCATGCGCGAGGCATTGCTGCTTATTAAGAAAAAACTGGTGAACGCCATCGCCTCCGTTGCAAAATTCGCAAACGAATATAAAGATATGCCGTGCCTCGGTTTCACTCATTTTCAGCCGGCACAGCCCACCACCGTGGGTAAAAGAGCAACCCTGTGGCTTATGGATCTTGTTATGGATTATAATGAGATAAACCATGTGCTCGACACTCTTATGTTGCTAGGATCAAAGGGGACAACGGGCACACAGGCGTCTTTCCTTGAGCTTTTCGGCGGCGACCACGAAAAATGTAAAGAACTTGATAAAAAGATTGCCGAAAAAATGGGCTTTAAATCCTGTTTCCCGGTAAGCGGTCAAACCTATGCCAGAAAGCTCGACACAATCGTTTGCAACTGCCTTGCGCTGATTGCGCAGTCCTGCTGCAAGTTTTCAAACGATTTGCGCCTGCTTCAAAATCTTAAAGAAATCGAAGAGCCTTTTGAAAAGCATCAAATCGGTTCATCCGCAATGGCATATAAGCGCAATCCGATGCGCAGCGAAAGAATAGCTTCTCTTTCACGCTATGTTATGATTGACGCGCTTAACCCGGCATGGACGGCATCTGCTCAGTGGTTTGAAAGAACGCTTGATGACAGTGCAAATAAGCGTGTTTCGATAGCAGAGGCTTTTCTTGCCACGGACGGCATTCTTGATCTTTATATAAATGTTACAAGCGGTCTTGTGGTTTATCCCAAGGTTATCGAATCGCGCCTTATGAGCGAGCTTCCGTTTATGGCAACAGAAAATATTATGATGGATGCCGTTAAAAAAGGCGGCGATCGCCAAGAGCTTCACGAAAAAATCCGCGTGCATTCAATGGCTGCGGCTCAGGTGGTTAAGGCAGAGGGCGGCAAAAACGATTTAATCGATCGCATTGCGTCGGATCCTGCCTTTATGATGACGAAGGAAGAAATTCTTTCGGTTATGAAGCCTGAAAATTATGTTGGCAGGGCACCGCAGCAAACAGCAGATTTTCTTAATGAAGTTGTAAATCCGATACTTGATGCCGAAAAAGCTTTGCTTGGCATTGATGTTGAAATAAATGTGTGATAAACGGAGGATTAAATGATTCAGTTAAGTGTTATTCAAACCTTTGCCGATTTGTTTTCAAATTTTAAAAACATTGAAATCGGTCAAGTTGTTATGATTGCAGTCGGTGCAGTGCTGATTTATCTTGCAATCAAAAAAGAAATGGAACCCACGCTTTTGCTTCCGCTCGGCTTCGGCACAATTCTTGTTAACCTGCCCATGAGCGGCGCCATCGGTGATGAAGGTCCGATTACCGTGCTTTTCAGTGCCGGTATAAGTACCGGTGAGCTTTTTCCGCTGCTGCTGTTTATAGGTATCGGCGCGATGATTGATTTCGGTCCGCTGCTTAAAAATCCGTGGCTTATGCTTTTCGGTGCGGCTGCTCAGTTCGGTATTTTCTTTACCTTCTTCCTTGCCTCATTCTTCTTTGATATCAAGGACGCCGCTTCCATCGCCGTTATCGGTGCTGCGGACGGTCCCACGTCAATCTATGTGGCTCAGGTGCTTGATTCGGATTATTTAGGTCCGATCATGGTTGCGGCATATTCGTATATGGCTCTCGTGCCTATTATTCAGCCGCCCGTTATCAAGCTTTGCACAAGCAAAAAAGAACGCCTTATCAGAATGAAATACCATCCCGGCGAAGTAACAAAGCTTACAAAGATTTTGTTCCCGATTACTATAACGATTGTTGCCGGGGTTGTTGCTCCTCAATCTGCGGCTCTTGTAGGCTTCTTGATGTTCGGCAATCTTATCCGTGAATGCGGTGTGCTTGATTCTCTTTCCGAAACGGCTCAAAATTCACTTGCAAATATTATCACTATTTTGTTAGGGCTTACGGTTGCATCGCAGATGTATTATAAGGACTTCCTTAAATGGAATACTCTTATAATTCTTGCTCTCGGTCTTGTTGCCTTTGTGTTCGATACCGCAGGCGGCGTGTTCTTTGCAAAATTCATAAATCTCTTCCTGCCTAAGGAGAAGAAAATTAACCCCATGATCGGCGCAGCCGGCATTTCGGCATTCCCGATGAGCGGCCGTGTTGTTAACCAAATGGGTCTTAAAGAAGATAATCAAAACTTCCTGCTTATGCAATCAATCAGCGTAAATGTTTCAGGTCAAATCGGCTCTGTTATCGCCGGCGGTCTTATTCTTACGCTTGTGCAGGGAATTCTTGCTAAATAATCGGAGGTGTGGCTATGTTTGATGTTTTAATGAAATTAAATGTTATCGCAATGGCAATCCATGCCGATTCGTGGAAGCAAACACTGCCCATTATGCTTATCGGAATGATCGGTATATTCCTTGTTATCGGTGCTATAATTCTTATAACCTACGGGCTTAATAAGCTTTCGGCGAAAAACAAAAAAGGCGATAAGGAAGATAAATAATTATCTCAAATTATCATGTGACGGGGCGGTAAAATCACCGCCCCGTTTTTTTGTTGCGCTGTATTGACTTTTTGGCCGTGCTGTGGTAATATAACCGAGTTGATAAGTCGGTGCTTATTACGAAGAGGGTCCACCCGTTCCCATTCCGAACACGGCAGTTAAGCTCTTCAGTGCCGAAAATACTCGGCGGGCAGCCGCCCGGGAAAATAGGTCGGTGCTGACATCAACAAAGCATCTTGCAATTGCAAGGTGCTTTTTCTTTTGTCTGTTATGCCTGTTCGACAAATTCAACCCCCCCGGTGTTAAACCTTGCCGGATTAAAATAATCTTTCCCACTTTTAACAAGGTGAGGGAGGATTTTAAGCGGCAACACTTTTTGAAAAAGTTAAAAATAAAACGCCGTTCAAGGGTTACACGCCGCAAAGAATAATTTCTCTGTGAAGTGCACCGCAAGAACGGCGTTTTTTTGTTTTTTGCTATATAGGATTATAAGTATAACATTATGTACGATGTTATATCAGCTCATGGTGTAAATATCTTTGCCGGATATAAGCCCGAGCCCGGAGGGCCCTGTTTTTTCGTTTAATCCGCTGTAGAATAGGTGATATTTACCGTCTGCATAAAGCAGGGAGCAGCGATAAAGACCGCGATTGTCCCAATTGTTTGTGCCGCGTGAGGGCGAGAAAAGCTTTTCCGCCTTTGTGTAGTGCACATTATCCGTTGAATATGTGTAGTAAAGATCCATATGCGTTCTTTCGTTCACCTTTGGATAATATGCCGATATAACGGCTTCGTAGCCCTTTGTGGTGTGAATAACATCAAGATGCCAGTTTGCGATGTCCTTATCGTCATAAGTGATTTGAATTTGCCTGAGTTCGCTCCAGTTTTTGCCGTCCGTGCTTTCACGGTAATCAAGCGAATGATTTGTGTTTTGATTTATTGCCCATATTTTATATGTGCCGTTTTCGTAAACGATTGCGGGGCTGAGGAAATCGTAAACATGAAGCTCGCCGTAAAGCATATCCTCGGCGTCGCTCCAATGAACGCCGTCTTTGGTGGTTTTGCGTCGAAGAGCCGTTCTGTTGTTTGGCTTGTCGTAAAATCTCCACCAGCATTCAAGAAGTCCCGTGTCGGAATTGTAAACAAGCTCCGTGTCGGAATTATAAACCGCACCGCGCTCGTAGTTAGACGGCCTTGGGTCAAGCGGATTTGAAAAGCCCGAGGGCACAACCCAATTTTTTAAATCGTTGCTTGCAGCAATGTGGGGGTTTTCCCAATAATCGTTGCAGTTTTTATACGGCGTGTATGCAATCCAATATTTGTAGCCGCCGAAGCCGTTTTCAAAATATTGCACCGATGGATGATAGTTGAAAACATCGCCGTAAGCATTTGTGATATTAAGCCAGGTTGAGGCATTTTTGTTTGCGTTTTTAACATAAATGCGGCAACTTGCTTCGGCTCCGTTTTTGGTGGCTTTTATGATTATTGCGCCGGCTTTAAGCGCTTTGATTTTACCGCCGGAAACGGAAACCACTTTACCGTCGGAACTGCTCCAGTTTATTTCGCCGCTTTCATTGCCACCGAGTTTTTTTGAAAGGTCAAGCGAACTATTTATGTTGAGCGAATATTCGTTGCTGTCAAACTTAAATTCGCTGTCTGCCGAAACGCCTGTTACCTCAATACTTTTTGAATTGCTTTTGATTTTTGCCGTAATCGTGGCTTTGCCGACTCCGTTAACAGTTACCTTGCCGTTTTTAACGGAGGCGATTTTGTCGTTGCTGCTGCTCCATTCGATTTGCTCGTTTGAATATTGCGGGTAGAGCTGGGCTGCTATTTCAACCTCGCTGCCGACGGTGGAGGTGAAATTGCCCCTGTCCAGTGTGATAACGGAGGCTTCAACAACGCCATCCTTAATATTGGTGAGCTCTGTGGTTTTAATGAAGCCTTCTTTGATTTTGCCGCCTGCGGCATAGATTATTTTGCACCAGTTGCCGCGGCGCGCTAAAATTTTTATATCGCCGTCCTGCTCGATTTTTCCGTTTGTAAAGGCAATCGAAAGTGGATAGGATTTTACCTTGTAGCCCTGTGCAACCGTGGCGGTTGAAAAAACCTCGCATTTTTGCTGCTCTTTTTTGTATGAATCAAGCACGCCTAGGCATGATATTGCCGCTGCAATTATAACAAGCAGGGCAATCACGGCGGAAACCAATATTGTTTTTTTGCGTGAATTTTCCACAATTATTACCTCCTGCCGTTAAAATTCGGCTCTGCTTGCGATATTGTCTATCACATAAGCGGAATTTTGATAAACAAATTTAACCGTTGCAAAGCCTGTGTTTGTTTTTTCTTCCGAAGTGCCGTCAACCTTGTTTGAAAGTGTGTATTTGTAATCAAAGGATATTGTGATATCCGTTTCACCGTTTGAATCATAAGCAATATATGTTTTGTCGCTGCCGGCTTTTTCGCATTTTGCATTTGTTATTTCAAAATCGGAAACGCTTAAATTTTCGTTTGTGTAATAAACCTCGCTTTCGGCATTTTTAAGCACTTCCAAAAATTTATCGCCCTCAAACGATTTTGAAATTCCGAGCTCATCGGTGTTTACGCTGTTTTGAAGTGCTCCGTTATAAAGCGTTTCAATTGCGCTTTTTGTGCGGTCGTAAAGCACGGCGCTTTCGTCAACCTCAAGCGCAATGTAAAAGATATTGTTGTTGCTGCTGATATCCGCCGTTTGCGAATAATCAAGCCCGGCGGCATTTGTTGCCGTTATCTCGTATGAGTCGGCAAAGAGATAGTCGGATTTGTATTCAGAATAGCTGTATTCGTTTGCACCGGCTGCCGCAGTCGGCGTGATTATGCTTGTGCTGTTAACCGTGTTGCCGTTAAGGCTGATTTCCGTGCCTTGCGGTGCGTAAATCACTGCTTTTGTTATAATGCCCTCTATCGGCATGGCTTTATAGGTGTCGTATTTATAAAAACCGTTTTTCGTCATTTGCAGGGTGATGTAATAAACGCCCTGCTCGCCGTTTTCGGTAATATAATTCATGCTGTAATAATTTATATCGCCGTCTTTTCTGTCGCGCTCGATTTTATAATCCGAAATCTTTGATTTGTTTATCGAAAAAGCCTCGGGGTTTGCTTCGCAATATTTAACAAAGCTGTCGCGGCTGATAAAAGGCGAATCAAAAAACGATGAGTTTTTGTAAACCGTTTCCCAATCGCTTTTTATAACGCTGTTAACATAGAAAGCAACAAATTTGTCAGGCGAATGCTTGGCGGAAAGCAGGGGATATATTAAAAAGATTGCCCCTGCAATGATTATGCATGCAAGCACTGCGCAAATTATCTTTGCCGCTTTTACCTTTTTAGGCGATTTTTTCTTTTTCGCCGCTGCTCTGCCGGCGATTGCGGCATCGTATTCCGGGTTTTGCGATTCTGCGGCACTTTCGTTTGAAATCGCTTTCGGCAATTTTTCAGCTTCAAAAAGCTCGAAATTAAATTTTTCGTCCATATTTCACCTCTTGTTTAAAAAACGCTTTGAGTGCGTTGTATTCTTCTTTTGATATTGTAAGCATGGAGCCGTGCCTGGGGTGAAGCCCGTTTAACGAAAATTCATCATCCGGTACCTGCTCAAAATGCAGCATGTCGCTTGTTTTTTGCATATAATAGCCGCCGTTAACATATTTATCGGCTATCATTATATATTCTTTTCCGCCCGGCAGGGGATACATGCAGTTGCCCTCAAGATGAATATCGGTGTTGCACACTCTGCGCGGTTCGGCTTCTTTGTACGGTCCTGCGATATTGCTTGAAACGGCAACACAAATTGTTTTTTCATATTCGTCTTTGTAATAAAGATAATATTTGCCGCCGTGAGAAATTATATCTGCGTCAATTCCGTCTTTGCCGCTGCTCGGTGCAAAAAGCACACGCGGTTCGCAGGTGAGCGTTTTAAAATCTTTTGTGTAGCTATATTTAATAACAGTCGGTTCATTTCCCGCATTGTGGTGTGACCAATATATCATATATTCGCCGCGGTCTTTATCAAATAAAACCTCGGGTGCCCAAACTCTGTCTGCCGTTTCGCATCCCGTGATTTTTGAAAAATCAATTATGCGTTCGCCGCCCCAGTTTATTAGATCTTTGCTTTCCCACACAACTATGGAATTATTGCCGTTCCAGCCTTCGCTGCATTTCATATCCGTGGCGATTATATAATATCCGCCGTTTTCATTTCTGAAAATAAAGGGATCGCGGCAGCACTTTTTGCCGAGCCTTTGCTCAATTATTTTTTTGCCGCTGTTTACGGGTTCAAAATCAAAACCGTTTTCGGAAATCGCAAAGTGCACACTTTCGTTTTTTGGCTCGTTTCCCGTAAAATAGCAAAAAAGGTAATATGATTTATTTAAATCCATTTTCTTCACCGCTTGAATTATAACAAATATTAACCTCTACTTCAATGTTATTTATATATAATAAATAACAATTTTGAATTGAAATATTGGGCATATTCTGCTATTATTGTTAAAGCAAACAAAAAAAGAAGGTGCTTTTTTGGATTCGCGCGAATATTTTATATATCTTCTTCGCTGCCATTTAAGCGGCGAAAATCCCAGTGGGGTTGAAAATGCAAACTGGGCGGAAATTTATTCGCTTGCCGAAAAGCACAGCGTAACGGCAATCGTTTCAAGCGAAATCAAAAAGCTGCCGCCTCCTTTTCGTCCGCAGGGGAAATTGCTTTCAGCTTTTAATCAAAAACTTGGTTACACTGTGCGCAATTACGAGATAAAAATGCAGGCAATCACAAAATTTGTGAGTGTTTTAACCGAGGCGGAAATTCCGCATCTGATTGTCAAGGGCGCGGTGGTGCGGTATTTGTATCCGGTGCCGGAACTTCGCACAAGCGGCGACACGGATGCCGTGATTTCACCCGAAAACTATCAAAAGGCGTTGGACGCATTGCTTGAAAACGGCTTTGTTATCAGAGAAAAGCATTATTATGTGGCAAATATGCTTTACAACGGCGAGGAATTTGAACTGCACACCGAACTTGAAAGCGTTAATGTGCAAAGTAAAATCTATTTTTCGGATTTCTTTGGCAGTATGAGTGAAGGAGAGGGCTTCACATATAAGCTGAAGCCGCTTCACCACCTGCTTTATATTATTGTTCATATAGCTAAGCATCTTAAAAGCGGAGGTGCCGGAATAAGAATGATAATGGATATAGATGTTTTTTTTCGCAACTATCCGGACACGGATACGGAAAGGCTGCTTGTTGAGTGTGAAAATTTGGGCTTAAAGCAAACTGCGCTCGTGCTTATTGCGCTTTCAAAAAAATGGTTCGGTACTCCCGTTTCCGTGCCGTACACTTTTGAGGATTCATCCGAAGCCCGTTTTTACACTACACTTTCGGATGTGATTTTAACCGGCGGTGTTTTCGGCTTTTACAATGGTGGTGAAGGTGTGTTTAAGCTGCAGCAAGAAATGGGGAAAAGCGGCAAAAACGGATTTGTTGCTTCGGTTAAGGCACTTTTTAAATGGATTTTTCCCGACATTTCTCTTTTGAAAAAAAGGTCTTATTATTGTTACAAACATCCCGTGCTTGCTCCGGTCGCTTGGATTCAAAGGCTGTTTGAGGCTGCTTTCGGTCATTCAAAGCACACGGAAAACACAATTAGGGAAATGTTTTCCGGCGGCGAAACGGCGGAGGTTTTTAACTACCTTTTTAAAGAACTTGATATCACCGATGATGAAAGCGGCAAGTGAGCTTGTTTTGAAACACGGTGAATAAAGAACGGTCTCGGGCACAAGCTCGAGACCGTTCTTTAATATATGTTAGTGTATTGTCTTTTAATATTTGTTGTTTTCCGATTTTGATTGAGCGTTTTAAACGAATTAAAAGCGAATCAATGCTCGTCGCTGAGCACGGCATGCGCGCATTTGATTCCGTCCACCGCAGCGGAAACTATGCCGCCCGCGTAGCCGGCTCCCTCGCCGCAGGGATAAATTCCGCTGATCTTGCTTTGACAAAATTCATCGCGCAAAATGCGCACGGAGCTGGAACTCCTTGTTTCCGGCGCGGTCAGTACAGCGTCATAAAGAGCAAAGCCGTTAAGCTTTTTATCCATTTCAACTATTGCGCTTTTCATCGTTGCCGAAACCTTTTCGGGCAGGCATTTTTCAATGCTCGTAAGTGTAACACCCGTGGGGCAAGTGGGATTCACATCGCAGAGTCCGGTGCTTGCCCTGCCTGCCAAAAAATCTCCCACAAGCTGTGCCGGCGCTTTGTAATCTCCTCCGCCCAGCAAAAATGCGTTGTGCTCGATTTCCCTTTGATAATATATTCCCGCAAGCGGGTGCTCACTCGGAAAATCCTTTGGTTCAATGCCAACAAGCAGCGCGCTGTTGGCGTTTTCGCCGTCTCTCGCAAGGCTGCTCATGCCGTTTACTATAACGCCCTCTTTTTCACTTGCCGCCGCCACCACTGTGCCGCCGGGGCACATGCAAAACGTGTATGCTCCGCGCTCGTGCAAGCCGTGGCACGCAAGCTTGTAGTCTGCCGCGCCGAGTTTTTCGTTGCCGGCAAAATCGCCGTATTGCGCTTTGTTGATAAGCTTTTGAGGGTGCTCTATTCTTGCACCTACGGAAAACGGCTTTTGAATGATTTCGCAGCCCAAATTATAAAGCATTTCAACTGTGTCTCTTGCGCTGTGACCGATTGCCATGATAACGCTGTCTGCCTCGATGTCGAAAAATTCGCCGCGGTGTGAATATGTTAGACCTTGCACGAAACTGTTGTAAACAATCAGCTTTTCAACTTTGCATTCAAGGCGCACTTCACCTCCGAGCTTTTCGATTTTTTTGCGTATGTTTTTAACCACTATCGCAAGCCTGTCCGTGCCGATATGCGGCTTTGCGGAATATAAAATTTCCTCGGGCGCGCCTGCTTCGTATAATTCATCAAGCACCTTGCGGATAAACGGGCTTTTTATTCCTGTGGTTAATTTACCGTCCGAAAAAGTGCCTGCGCCGCCCTCACCGAATTGAACGTTTGATTCCTCGTTGAGCTTACGGTTTTGCCAAAATTCGTTAACATCCTTTTGCCTGTCGTCAATGTTTTTGCCGCGCTCGAAAATTATCGGGCGCAGCCCTGCTTCTGCCAAAATAAGTCCTGCAAGCATTCCGGCAGGACCGAATCCGACTATGATGGGTCTGAATTCGGAAATGCGTTTATTTTCTGGCAATTCGTAATGATATGGCTTTACCGCGCTTGCTTTCGGCGATTTGCATTTTGCAAGCACCTGCGCTTCGTCAAGGCTCAGCACAAGGTCAACGGCGTAGGAAAAATGAATATCGTCCTTTTTGCGCGCGTCAACGCTTTTTTTGAATACGGTAAGCGTTTCAATGTATTTTTCGTTTATGCGCAGCAACTTTGCCGCTTTGCTTTTAAGCAGGGCTTCGTCTTCGTTCAGCGAAAGCCTTATTCCGTTTATTCTTATCATATTATATCTCGGTATCCTTCTAACTCGGTATTCTTCTAATGTCTGTCTGTTTTATCGGTGTTTTGCGGAATATTGCGCCGCAATATCGTCTGCCGCGGCAATGCCGCTGCTCCAGGCGTAATCCAAATTAAAACCGCCGCAGGGAAATTGCCTGTCTGCGATTTCGCCGCAGATGTAAAGCCCGGGCACGATTTTTGATTTGCAGCCGTCAAGCTCGCTTTCGGGTATTCCGCCGCAGGTTATCTGTGCCGTTTCATAGCCTTTTGTGCCGGTGATTATAAGCCGCCAGTTTTTTGCCGTGTGTGCCTGCTTGGCAAAATCGCCGCCTGCCTGTTTTTCGATTATGGCGGCAAGCTTTGTGCCCAAAACGCCTTTTAAATTGCCGAATTTTTCAATGTGGCTGAAAAGCTCGCTTTCGTTCTTTTCCGGCACAAGATCAAGCACGGCAAGGCATTTTTTCGGCTCTTTTTCAGCAAAATTTTTCGCCGCCTCCTGCGAGATGTTCATAACCGCGATTCCGGAAAGACCGTAATCTGTGAAAAGCACCTCGCCGGTTTCTTCGCATGTGATATCGCTGTCAAGCTCCAACGCAATGCGGCATTTTGCCCTTGTGCCGGCAATTGCGCGTGTGTGCCTGCTTGATGATTTAAGTTGCACCAAGGCGGGGCAAAGCGGCGTAACGCCGTGACCGAGATTTTTAAGCAAATCGTAGCCGCTGCCGTTTGAGCCGAGCGCGCTTTGCGCTTTTCCGCCACAGCAAGCCACGGTGTAATCCGCTTCAAACGCGCCTTTGCTTGTAAGCACGGTTAAATTCGGCAAAATTTTTTCAGCCGTGCATTCGGTTATTATCCCGATTCCCAGCTCAGTGCATTTATCAAGCAAAACTGCAAGCACGGTTTCTGCTTTTTGCGAATAGGGGTAAACCCTGCCGTCCTCTTCGCTGCGAAGCATAAGCCCGAGTCCTTCAAAAAACGCCGCTGCGGTTTTATAACCGCAGGCGTTTAAATTTGTGATGTTGCAGCGCCCGTTTCCCGTGGCAAGAATTTTTTTTCCGGGAGTTTCAAGCCTCTCCAACACGGTAATCTGTGCGCTCGGAATATTCTGTTTCAGCCTGATTGCGCATGCAAGCCCGGAGGCACCCGCGCCGATAATAACCGTTTTCATACCCCAAACCTTTCGCCGCAAATGCGGCAGAGCCTAAACTTTGCTATTATAATATACTAAAATCATATTTAATGCAAACTTTTTTTGCAATTTCACTTGACGAGAGAGAAACATTGTGGTATATTGTTCATACCTCGAAAAGGGGTTAATTTTTTTGCCCTTTTTTCTGAGCGGTTTCAATTTGCCGCTCCTCGGAGGGAGATTGAATATATCGAAATAAAACGGAGGTGCCGAAATGAGAGTTAAAGTAACTTTAGCTTGCACTGAATGCAAACAGCGTAATTACAACACTATGAAAAACAAGAAGAACACTCCGGACAGACTTGAAATGAACAAGTATTGCCCGTTCTGCAAAAAGCATACTCTTCACAGAGAAACAAAGTAACGGAGGATAGCAATGGCTGATAAGAAGACTTCCAATGCCGAAGAGCCCAAGAAAAAGGTTCAAAAGGCAGACAAAGCTTCCGCCAAGAGCGCGGCTAAGTCTGATAAAAAGGCAAGCAAGAAAAAGTCCGCAAAGAAAAATCCATTCAAATCCATGGGCAAGTTCTTTAAGAGTGTTAATTCCGAACGCAAAAAGGTAGTTTGGCCCAAAGCAAAAGATGTTATTAAGAACTCTGTTATTGTTCTTATTGTAGTAATCATCGTCGGCGTGCCGATTTACCTTGTTGATACGGGTCTTTCACTCAGCATGAAAGGCATTAAAGAGCTCGCATCCACAACCACAACAACCTCTGTAAGCACAACCGCTGACACGGAAACAACAACCGCCGCAGCGGAAACCACAACTCAGGCAGCCGAATAAGCTGTAGGATTTTTTACGGAGGCTCGTGTTAATGGAAGAAGCAAAATGGTATGTTGCTCACACCTTTTCGGGCTACGAAAATAAGGTAGCAAGCAATATTCAAACCGTTGTGGAAAACAGAAATCTTCATGACCTTATTCAAGAGGTTTCCGTGCCCACAGAAACGGTTGTTGAAATTAAAGACGATGGCACTAAAAAAGAAGTGGAAAGAAAAATTTTTCCCGGCTATGTGCTCGTTAAAATGGTTATGAACGACGATACTTGGTATGTTGTTCGCAATATCAGAGGCTGCACGGGCTTTGTAGGTCCGGAAAGCAAGCCCGTTGCTCTTACCGAAGAAGAGGTTAAAAGGCTCGGCGTTGAAAAAATCAGCGTTGAGGTCAGCTATGCCGTCGGCGATATGGTTAATGTTATCGACGGTCCGCTCGAAGGCTTCTCAGGAACGGTAGACAGTATTGACACCGCCGCAAACAGCGCGCAGGTAACCATTTCAATGTTTGGGCGTGAAACGTCCGTTGAGTTTGAACTCGATCAGCTTGAAAAGGCTGAAGACTGATTATTTATTATTAGGTAATTCGCAGCAATGCTGCTTATTATGCGCTTTCGGCGCGTGGGAGGGGAGTGCTTCCCCGCCATACCACAATTTTTAGGAGGAAATATTCATGGCTCAGAAGGTAGTAGGTTTAATTAAACTTCAAATCCCTGCAGGCAAAGCAACTCCGGCACCCCCGGTAGGTCCTGCTCTCGGTCAGCATGGTGTAAACATCATGTCGTTCACAAAAGAATTTAATGAAAGAACCAAGAATGATGTCGGTCTTATCATTCCCGTTGTTATCACGGTATTTGATGATCGTTCGTTCACTTTCATCACAAAAACACCGCCCGCAGCTGTTCTTATCAAAAAGGCTTGCGGCATTGAAAAGGCTTCCGGTGTTCCGAACAAGGAAAAGGTTGCCACAATCACAAAAGCTCAGGTTCAGCAGATTGCAGAAACAAAAATGCCAGATCTTAACGCGGCTTCTCTTGAGGCGGCAATCAGCATGATTGCAGGCACTGCTCGCAGCATGGGTATAGTAGTAGAAGACTGATTCCCTTGTGGGAGGAAAAATCCGATTAACCACTGGAGGTAATTTATATTATGAAACACGGAAAGAATTATGTGGACGGCGCTAAGCTTATTGACCGTTCTAAATTATATGAAAGTGCAGAAGCACTTGATCTTGCAGTTCAAACTGCAAAAGCTAAGTTTGATGAAACAATCGAAGTTCACGTTCGCCTCGGCGTAGACTCCCGCCATGCAGACCAGCAGGTTCGCGGTGCGGTTGTTCTTCCGAACGGCACGGGTAAAAAGGTAAGAGTTGCCGTTTTTGCTAAGGGCGATCTTGCAAAGGCTGCCGAAGAAGCAGGCGCAGATGTAGTCGGCGATGCAGATCTTGTAACAAAGATTCAGGGCGGCTGGATGGATTTCGACGTTGCCATTGCAAGCCCCGATATGATGGGCTTCGTAGGTCGCTTGGGTAAGGTTCTCGGTCCCCGCGGTCTTATGCCCTCTCCCAAAGCAGGCACGGTAACCATGGATGTTGCCAAGGCTGTAGCAGAGGCTAAGGCAGGTAAGATTGAATACCGCCTTGATAAATCAAATATCATTCACTGCCCCATCGGCAAGGCTTCTTTCGGCACGGAAAAGCTTCTTGAAAACTTCAATGCTCTTCTGGACGCAGTTATTAAGGCTAAGCCCGCCGCTTCAAAGGGTCAGTATATTAAATCCTGCGCAGTTGCTTCCACAATGGGCCCCGGCGTTCGTATTAACCCGAGCAAGGTTGGTTCCGCAGCTGCTGCCGAATAATTTAATATAAGGTATTGACAAGGGCTTGCCCTTGTGGTAAAATACATTCGCTGTTCAACCAAAGACAGCAGGTGCCTTTTGGCGTAAGACGGTTTGTCGCCTGCCGAGGAATGAGCATTTTGAATTTCTTTCGTATGCTTTATGCATATCGTATGATGATAAATGTTGTGCATTCCGTTCTGCGGAATGCACTTTTTATTTGTTTTGGAAACAGCTCCAAGTCCGCACCCGTGCGGCAAATATTTAAGGAGGTACAATTATGCCAAGCACAGTAATTCTTGAAAAGAAGCAGGCTCAGGTTGCCGCTCTTGCCGCAAGAATTAAGGGCTCCGTTGCAGGTGTTGTTGTTGATTACAAGGGTATCAATGTTGAAGACGACACTAAGCTTCGTAAGGAACTTCGTGAGGCAGGCGTTGAATATACTGTTATTAAAAACTCTATACTCAAAAGAGCTGCAGATGAAGCAGGCCTTGAAGGCATGGATCCGGTTCTTGAGGGCACCACGGCTATTGCAACCAGTGCCGATGATTATGTTGCATCAGCAAGAATTCTTAACAAATTCGCTGAAGCTCATGATTTCTTTAATTTAAAGTCAGGCTATCTTGACGGCGAAGTTATCGAACTCGCAAAGCTTGAAGCACTTGCTAAGCTTCCCAGCAGAGAAGTTCTTCTTGCCACGGTTTGCAGCGTGTTCAACGCTCCTATCGCAGCATTTGCGCGTGCGGTTCAGGCTATCGTTGATAAAGACGGCGAAGCAGCTCCCACGGAGGAAGCTCCCGCAGCCGAGGAGGCTGCACCGGCGGAGGCAGAGGCTCCCGCAGCAGAATAATAAAATAACTATTTAATTAAATTTAATGGAGGATTTCAACATGGCATCAGAGAATGTAACAAAGATCGTTGAAGAACTTAAAACTCTCACAGTTCTTGAGCTCTCCGAGCTTGTATCAGCAGTAGAAGAAGAATTCGGCGTAAGCGCAGCAGCAGCTGTAGCAGTAGCAGCTCCCGCAGACGGCGGCGCAGCAGCAGCTGAAGAGAAAACAGAATTTGACGTTGTTCTTAAGGAAGTTGGCCCGAACAAGATTCAGGTTGTTAAGGCTGTTAAAGAAGCAACAGGCCTTGGTCTTAAAGAAGCAAAGGCTATCGTTGACGGCGCACCTGCAACTGTTAAGGAAGCTGTTCCCACCGCAGACGCAGAAGCTCTTAAGGCTAAGATCGAAGAAACAGGCGCAACTATCGAACTCAAGTAATTATATTTGTACCTTAAATTTGAAACCGGCTTTGCCGGTTTCTTTTTTTGCCTTTTTTGTTGCCGATTAGATGTGTTTATTGTATAATCAAAGCATAAACAAACGGGCGGTGAGCTTATGAAAAAGTCTATATTGCTTCTTGAGGACGATGATTTTTTGTGCGATGGGCTGTGCGAAATGCTTGAATCGCAAAATTACTGCGCAGTTGCCGTTTCGGATATTGCTTCTGCACGGCAAAAAGCCCTTGAAATGCCTTTTGATTTGATGATTTTCGATGTTATGCTGCCGGACGGAAACGGCTTCGGGCTTTGTCGCGAATTGCGCGAGGCAGGTGTCGAAACGCCGGTGCTGTTTTTAACCGCCTGTGACGATGAATTGCAAATTGTTCGCGGGCTGGACAGCGGTGCAGACGATTATGTTACAAAGCCGTTTAAATTGCAGGAATTGCTTTCGCGTATACGCGCGCTTTTACGCCGCAGCGGGGCATCGGTTATAAAAAGCGACGGGATTGCGCTCGACACCGCGCATATGACTGTTTATAAAAACGGTGAGGATGTGCTTGCCACAAAAACAGAATTTCAAATTCTCGCCATTCTTATCAAAAACAGCGGCTTGATAGTAACAAGGGATACCTTGCTTCAAAATATTTGGGAAAACGGCAGCGATTATGTGGATGACAACACGCTTTCGGTGCATATCAGCCGCCTGCGCGATAAAATAGGCAGGCAGCATATTAAAACCGTTAAGGGTGTGGGATACAGATGGGAGAGTGTCGAGTGATTTGAAGCTTGCAATTGTTTTACTTTCGGCATGGTTGCTTGTAAGCATTGGCATTATCGCCGTGCTTGCAATACGATCTGCCAAATTGAAGCACGAGGCGGATACACTTGCCGAAAATGCGGAAAAATTTTTACTTGGCGGTCAAAAAAGCGATATATCATTAAGTGATAACGATTTTGCCGCGCTTCAAAATGCCGTTGTTGATTTGGAGGAAAGGATTTGCTGTCAAGAGGCGGAAATGCGGGCTGAAATTCAAAAAAACTCCGAATTTATCGCTGATATTTCGCACCAGCTCAAAACTCCGCTTGCCGCAATGCGCCTTTATTGCGAATTGCAGGAAAATTCGTCATCCGTCGTGTACGGTGAAAAGCAGCTTTTGCTTATTGAAAAAATGGAAATGCTGATTAAAAAGCTTTTGCGCCTTGAAAAATTGCGCTCGGACGCATATCAAATGAATTTTGAAATGCACGATATCGGCGAAATCGCAAAGGCACAGGCAGTGCAATTTGCCTCAATTTATCCCACCAAAAAAATCACGGTAAGCGGTTCCGATTGCTTCAGACTCGATGCGGAATGGATTGGCGAGGCAATCGGCAATGTTATTAAAAATGCCTGCGAGCACACCGATGAAAACGGTAAAATAGATATTCGTATTTACAGAAGCGAGTTTGAAAATGTTGCCACCGTTGAAATTGAGGACAATGGCGGAGGCGTTCCTGAAAGCGAACTGTCGAACTTGTTTGTTCGCTTCTATAAGAGTCCGAATTCTTCTGCCGAAAGCACCGGAATCGGCTTGGCACTCACGCGCGTTATAGTTGAAAAGCACCACGGCAAAATATACGCGCGCAACAAAGCGCAAGGGCTTTGTGTTACGATGTGTTTCCCTCACGAAATATATAGTTCGGCAATGTAAAATTAAAATATGCAAAATTGCGTCGCGGAATTTTACGCGGCGCAATTTTGAGCCCGAACGCTTCAAATATATTGCTTTTTTCTGTTTTCAAGGTCAAAAATCAAAACGGCACTTCCAAGCAGCATAAACACGGAAAGCGTGCCGTTTATGCTTGTGCCGCGCACCACGCCGCCCGAATAATTTGAAAAAACCTGCGCCTCCTGCGGAATAATTTGCAAAAGCAGTATGCATATCATAAAAGAAAGTGCGGCGCAAAACAACCGACCAGCAAAAAACTTAAAATACGGCATTTTGAGTTTCCTCAGCACGGGCAATATCTGCAAATGCACGCAAAAGCCGCCGAAAGCAAGAAAGAAAGCCGTTTGCGGCAGCGAAAATCTGCCGCTTGCCGCCGTTAAACCGCTTGTTATTTCGATTGCCGGTGCAAAAATTTCCGGAATGTGCAAAATTTCCCGAAATGCGCAAAAAAGGATAATGTACGCCGAAAGCTTTAAAACACTGCGAAGCGAGGCTTCAACGCTTTTATTAAGTGCGTCACCCGAATCGCACGGCTTTGCAAATTCGGATTTTGAGATGTTTTCTTTTCGAGCAAAAATTCCGCCGAAAACTGCGCAAATAACAGCCGCTGCAGTAACGGAGGCAAACAAAACAAGCCCGGCTTTTTTGCTCTTTAATATTCCCACGCCCACGGCGGTTATGATAAAGCCCGCGCCGCCGCTCATATTGAATTGCATTATTCGGCATGCCTCGCGCCGGGTGATTTTTTCATCTTCGTAAAGCGCGGCGGTAAGCAGTGCGCCGGCAGGATAGCCGCCCGAAAGCCCGAAAAGCACAGCCGACAGTGAGCAACCTGGCAAATGAAACAGCACGCGCATAAGCCGCTTGCAAAATTCAGCGGCAGGTCTGCGTGCGGCAAATTCCTGCGCCAGGTTAAAAAGAATCAAAAGCGGCAAAAGAGAGGGGATAACAACTTTTTGCGCAAGCGCAAGCCCCAGCAGTGCGCCCTCTTTTGACTGAACCGAAAAGCAAATCGGCACTCCTGCCAGCATAAGCAAGGCAATCGTTAAAAAGCGGTTTTTATTTATTTTCATAATATCACCGATACTATACATATAATTAAAAGGTGATTTTTATGAAGAAAAAAGCATATGAAAAAAGCGGCGATTTTCCTGCCGAATATTTCACGGGCGAGCCACATTTGGAACTTTGCGGTAATTTTCGCTGTGTGGTGGACGGTTTAAAAACCGTGCTTGAATATTCGGAAAGCAAAATCGTGTTTGATATAGGCAAAAAATATGTTGCCGTTCACGGCAACGATTTGGAAATAGATTATTTCACGCCGCAGGGTGCGGTTGTGAGGGGAACGATAATTTCCCTTGATTTTTCGCAATGCTGATTAAAATTATAAATTTGCTTTTGGGCTTTGTGGATTTCACCTTTATCGGCGGCTTTGCCAACGGTTTTATAAACGATTGCTATAATCAAAAAATAAACATAAAAAGCATTGCGCGCTGCGGAAAAGATATCAAAGCCTCCTGCGGTGCTGCGGCATATAAGCGGCTCCGTTCGGTTGCCGTTAAAAACGGCGGCAGGCTCAAAATCGTGAAAAAGCACGGCTTGCCGTTTTTGCTTCGCCCGTTTCGCGCACGGTGGGGGATTTTGGCAGGTCTTCTTTTTTTCGTTGCCTTTAATTCGTTTATGGGCGGTTTTGTTTGGAATGTAACTGCAGTGGGCGGCAACGCATTGCAGCAGGGAAAGGTGGTTGATTATCTTGCGCAAAACGGGTTTAAAACAGGTGTGCGGTGGAACGATACCGATAAGGAAAATCTGGAATTTTCCGTTTTGGCAGAATTTGACGATGTAGCGTGGATTTCAATAAACAAATTCGGTTGCCTTGCCCAAATAGAACTCAGGCAGGCAACGCCGAAGCCGCCAATAACAAACAACACCGTGATAACGAATGTTAAGGCAAAAAAAGCAGGCGTTATAGTTTCTGTTACGGCACTCGGAGGTTGGCAAACTGCAGAGCCGGGCGAGGCTGTTTTGCCGGGTGATTTGCTGATTTCCGGCGTTTATGACGGCGGGGAAAGCGCGGCAAAAAATCATTTTGCCCATGCTCACGGCACGGTACTTGCAAAAACAGAGGAAAAAATCAGCGTCAATATTGCCCGCGAGCAAACGGAAAAGGAATATATCGGCGTAAAAAGCTATAAAACGCTTTGTTTTTTCGGCTTGCGCCTGCCTCTTTATATAATGAAAAACAGTGAAAATGCGCAAATTGAAGCGGCGCAAAAATATATTGAGTTTAATTCGTTTCGCCTGCCGATAGGTATTTACACGGAAAAATGCACATACTATTCGGAGCGCACACGCATGGTTTCGGATTCGGAGCTTGAAGCGCTTGCTCGCGAAGAACTTGAAAAAAGAAAAAGCGAGCAATTTGCCTTGTGCGAAATACTCGGCGAAAGTATTGCTTTTTCCGCAGATGAAAACGGCGGCGCTTTAACTGCCGATTATTCGCTTTTGGAGGATATAGGCGTTGAAACGGAAATTGCAATCAATAATCCACAAAGCGGCGAATAAGCTCTTGAAACGCTTTTTGATGTGTGATAAAATGATAGCGAAATAAAAAAAGTGCGCCTGCGTTGCGGCAGCGCATGAATTTTAAAGAAAGGTTAAGGAATCGATATATGCAGATGACCTTCAGATGGTTCGGCGATAAGCTTGATACTGTTTCACTTGCTCAGATTAAGCAGATACCGAATGTTACGGGCATTGTGCCCGCGCTTCACGATTTGCCTGCCGGCGAAGCTTGGAGCAAGGAACGCGTGCAGGCGATGTATGATGAAATTACCGCGGCAGGTTTCACCATGGAATGTATCGAAAGCGTTAATGTGCACGAGGATATAAAACTCGGCTTGCCGAGCAGGGATGCGCTGATTGAGAATTATAAAACCTCAATCCGAAATCTTGCCGAAGTGGGCGTTAAATGCATTTGTTATAATTTTATGCCCGTTTTCGATTGGACGAGAACGGATCTTTATATGCCCCTGCCGGACGGCTCAACTTGCCTGAGCTATGACGGCAAGCAGGTTGAGGGCAAATCGCCCGAGGATATGTTCCGCGAGATAGACGATAATTCAAACGGCTATGCAATGCCCGGCTGGGAAACCGAAAGAATGGGCGAAATTAAGGAACTTTTTGAAAAATACAAAGGTATTACGGCAGACGATTTATGGAAAAATCTTGAATACTTCCTTAATGCGATTATGCCGGTTTGCGAGGAATGCGATGTTAAAATGGCAATTCATCCGGATGATCCGCCCTGGGGCATTTTTGGGCTTCCGCGAATCATAACGGGCAAGGACGCGCTTAAAAAGCTGCTCACCGCTGTTCCGAACAAGTATAACGGAATCACGCTTTGCACCGGCTCTCTCGGTGCAAGCTCGGATAACGATATTGTTGATATCATAAACGATCCGCTTATCGGCGGCAGAATTTATTTTGCTCATCTGCGCAATGTTTCGGTTAATGACCGTTGGTTCAACGAAACGGCGCACGAAAGCAACACGGGCTCGCTTGATATGTACGAAATAGTAAAAGCTCTTCAAAATGCCGGGTTTGACGGATATATCCGCCCGGATCACGGCAGAATGATTTGGGGCGAGGTTGCAAGACCGGGCTACGGGCTTTACGACCGAGCACTCGGAGTTTCTTATTTAAACGGTCTTTGGGAGGCTGTTGAAAAAAGCAGGAGGGAAAAATAATGCTTCATGAAAATTTAAAAGGCAGAATTGCCGTAGTTACGGGCGGCGGCGGAGTTCTTTGCGGTTCGTTCGCCAAAACTCTTGCAAAGCAGGGCTGCAAGGTTGCCGTGCTTGATTTAAACGAAGAAGCGGCGAAAAAATGCGCCGATGAAATTATTGCAGACGGCGGCGAAGCTGTTGCCGTTAAATGCAATGTGCTTGATTTGAAATCCATGCAGCAGGCGAGGGACACCATCAAGGAACTTCTCGGCGGCACATGTGATATTTTGCTTAACGGCGCCGGCGGAAACAATCCCAAAGGCACCACCACAAAAGACACTCTTGAGCAAATCGATCTTGTGAAAAAGGATGAAAATATCAAAACTTTTTTCGATCTTGATCCTGATGGTATCAGTTTTGTGTTTAACCTCAACTTCCTCGGCACGCTTATTCCCACTCAGGTTTTCGCCAAGGATATGGTTGAAAAGGAAAATGCCTGCATAGTTATGGTAACTTCAATGAACGCTTACAGACCACTCACAAGAATTCCGGCTTATTCTGCTGCAAAAGCGGCTGTTAAGAATTTCACGGAATGGATGTCCGTGCATTTTGCACCGGTGGGCATTCGTGTTAATGCGATTGCGCCCGGCTTCTTCTCCACAAAGCAAAACAAGGCTTTGCTTTGGAATGAGGACGGCACTCCGACCGAAAGAACCGGCAAAATCCTTGCCGCAACCCCGATGAATCGCTTCGGCGAGCCGGAGGAACTTGACGGCACCTTGCTTTTCCTTTGCGACGAAGCTTACAGCGGCTTTATCACGGGTGTAAGCATTCCCGTTGACGGCGGCTTTAATGCATATTCCGGCGTTTGATTTTTAAGTTCATCTTGTAAAAAAACCTCTTTGCTTTTTTCGGAAAGTAAAGAGGTTTTTTGTGCTTGTTATAAATGTGTCGCTGTATTTTTCGGATTTTATTCGGCTTTTTCAATGCTTTTAACCTGTAAATCGCTGCCGTAAACGGAAAATTTTATTTCAAGCCCGGCAAATTCCATACCGTAAATTCGATTTTCATCGTTTTGATACGCAGGGCGTGGGTCGTCTGCCAAAATGCCCAAAAGAGCTTCACGATTTTGAAACGGAATTTTTTCGTAAAGCCCATTTGAAATAAGAACCTTCAGTTTGTGCGCATTTTCGCGCTCGGCAAAGCCGTATTCGGCGTTTGGAATGCTGTCCGTATACGGAATATAGGGTTTGATGTCGTAAATCGGCGTGCCGCTGAGCATATCTGCGCCGCTGACGGTAAGGCTTGGCACCGCATCGCCCGTGTTTATCGAAATCAGGCGAACGCAGGAAAGCCCCAAATTATTCGGTCTGAAAGGTGAACGGGTGGCAAAAACGCCCGTTCTTTCGTTTCCGCCGAGCCTCGGCGGGCGCACGGTGGCGTGTTTTTCTTTGCCGATATTTTCCGAAAAGCCCCAGATAAGCCACAGGTGTGAATATTGCTCTATTCCTTTTATAAAATTTTTGTCGGCAAAATCCTTTTCAAAAATTATTGTGCCCGTAAGTTGCTCAATTCTGCCGCTTTGGCGCGGTATACCGAATTTGCTTGTAAAATCGGTTTTTATTGTTGCAATGGGTTTAATTTCCATTTTATTCACCGTTATAAAGTCTTGCTGTGGTAAGCGATTTTGCTTTTAAATGCAGTTTGCCGCAAAAAGCGGTTTCCTTTTCGCAGTAAAAATTTCGCTTTTGTGTGGTGGTGTATATTTCGGCGTTTTCCTTGCCGCAGTTAATTTCAATATCTGTTGCACAGCCATCATTCTCAGCCACAATCACATAATTGCCGTTCGGTGTTTCAAAGGCAAAAACATTCAGCTTTTCGCCGCTTTCCGCACCGGTTATAAGCGGCAGCGAGCCCTTGGGCAAAAGTTTTGTGAAATGCAGCATGGCATAATATCTTTTGCAAATTGAATATTGCGAAAAGCCGTCCGTCGCCGCCAAAAGTCCGTCCGAATAATCGGATCCGTTCCCTTTGTTATCGGCATATTGATTGACCGCAACCCAGCTTGTCCAGCTTCTTGCGCCGAGCAGGGTTAAATCCCTGCCGATAATGCGCGCCGTGTTGAGCGCGCCGTCTATGCTTTTCGTGCTGCTTTTGCACGGTAACTCGCACCATTCACTCATATCAAATCTGATTTCAGGGTGTGCCGAAACCGAGTTTTCGTAAAAATCCTTTCTGATTTTAAAATCTCTGTCCGCGTGATAGGAGTGAAGTGCGAATGCACCGAGGTGTTTCATAATCAAATCATCCTGCAAAAACAGTTTTAAATATTCTTCGGTAAGCCCTGCAATTTCGCCGCTTTCGGGTCCGTAAAGCTCAACGCTCATTTTGCGCTCCTCAAGCTTTTGCGCAAAGGTGTGAAAAATCGCAGCAACCTCTTCGGGCTCGTAATGGCAGCCCTCCTGCCAAACCGATTTGCCGCCCCATTTCCATTGCGGCTCGTTTATGGGGCTTATATAATTTACGGGAATGCCGTCGTCAATAAAATGCTGTGTTATATCAAGAAAAATATCAGCAAAGCGGCTGTAATTGCTCATCGGCAGATTGCAGGTGTGGTGCATAAGGCTGCCGCTTGCCTGCCCGCTTGATGTAAGCGAATAGTGCGGCGAATTTGCAAAAAGGATAACCGTGTCTATCGTGCTTTCTTTAAGGCAACGCTTTAAAAAGGAGTATGCATTTTTGTCTTTTTTAAAATCGTAATGTCCGCAAAAGCCCTCGCTTTCATCCGTGTTATCGTCAACATAAAAGGAGTCGCACCGCCGCCAGGGGTTTTCAACCCTGCAATTGTTGCTATCCCATCCTGCGCCGATGTTATATCTGTAAATATTCAGTCCGAGTCCGCCTTTGCCGTAAAGCAGGGCGGCAAGTTCGCTTGCAGTTTTTTTATCTGCCACATTTTGGCTCCACCAGCAGGCGGATGTGCCGAAACCGAAAATCGGCTGCCTTTTTTCGGCAGAACTTAAATCGATTTTTATCATAAAACTTTCTCCATATGCACATGGGGGCAATATTCGTCATAATATACGCTTCCGCTTGCGGAAAAGCCGAGCGACTCATAAAAATGCCTTACTCTGCATTGCGCGGAAACAGCCGCCTTTTCGCCGCCGAGTTCTGCCGCTTTTTTTAGCGCAGCGTTCATGATTTCGCTGCCGAACTTGTATTTTCTGTATTCCGGCAAAACGGCAACTCTGCCTATTTGGTATGTTTTGCCGCCGTCTTCCGTAAACATTCTTGCCGTGCCTGCGGCAACGCCGTCTTTATAAAGCACAAAGTGAAACGAGATTTTATCGATACCGTCAAATTCATTCTCGAATTTTTGTTCCTCAACAAAAACCTTTTGCCTTATTTCAGCTGCCTCCTTCGGCAGGCTGTTATCAATTTTTATGCAGTTCACACAATCACCGCCCTTATTTTAGCACTAATATTCGGCTTGTTCAATATTATCTTGCATATTGCTTGCAATTTCGCGATATTTGTAGTAAAATTAGTAATCATTCAGATGAATTTTTTAAAGGAGAAAAAAGATGAAAAAGTTCACAAAAGTTTTGGCGGTTCTTCTTGCCGTTGCCGTTTTTGCAACTGCGTTTGCGGCCTGCTCCAATAGCGGCAGCACATCCTCCAAGGTTAAAGTAATCGATATTGCTCTTTCGGACGAGGAATATGCATTCGGTGTGGATAAAAATCAGCCTGAGCTCAAAAAAGAGGTTGATAACTTCATTGCCGAAATCAAGTCAAACGGCAAGCTTGATGAAATTTGCAACAAATATTTTGCAGACGGTACTCCCGAGGGCGTGCCCACGGCAACACAGGATTCCTCCAAGGATCAGCTTGTTGTTGCTACAAATGCCGAATTTGCTCCTTTTGAATACAAAGATGGCGATCAGTTCTACGGCATAGATATGGAAATCGCAAATCTTCTTGCTCAAAAGCTTAATAAAGAGCTTGTAATTGTTGATATGGCATTTGACGCCGTTCTCCTTTCCGTTCAGCAGGGCAAGGCCGATATCGGTATGGCAGGTCTTACCGTAACCGAGGAAAGAGCACAACAGGTTGATTTTTCCGATTCTTATTATTCGGCTTCTCAAAAGCTTATCGTTAAAGAGGACGACACCACCTTTGACGATTGTAAAACAAAGGAAGATGTTGACGCAATCCTTAAGGGCTTCGATTCAAGCACAACAATCGGCGGTCAAAACGGCACAACCGGTCAGTTCTATGTTCAGGGCAGCGACGATTTCGGTTTTGATAAGCTCGGCGCAACCTGGAAAGGCTATGCAAACGGCTCGCTTGCCGTGCAGGATCTTATCAACGGCGGCGTAAATTATGTTATTATCGACGCAGCTCCGGCAGCGGCAATTGTTAATTCAATTAACGCAGTAGCATAATTATTTTAAAAGTAAGAATGCCCTGCCTCATTTGAGGCCGGGCATTTTAAATATGGGGACTTATAATGAACTTTGAAAGAAAATTTCAGGTGTTTTGGGAATTCTTTATGCACAAAAACGGCTATAATGTTGTTGTGGAGGGATTAAAAAACACCCTTAATATCGCAGTTATGGGCCTTATAATAGGCATTGTGCTCGGCACGCTTATTGCCACGACCAGGGTTGTGCCGAAAACAAATATTTTCGTTAAGGTGCTTGAAAGAATCGCCACGATTTATGTTAGCCTTTTTAGGGGCACGCCTATGGTCGTGCAACTTTTGGTGTTTTATTATGTTTTGATGCCGCTTTTGGGTCTGCATATGAATTCTGTCGGTGTGGCGCTTGTTGTTTTTGGGCTTAATTCCGGTGCTTATATATCCGAAATTATGCGCGCCGGCATTCTTTCCGTTGACCGAGGGCAGATGGAGGGCGGTCGTTCTGTCGGTCTCAGCTACGGCACAACAATGATTAAAATAGTTATTCCGCAGGCAATCAAAAACATTCTTCCCACCCTCGGAAATGAATTTATTTCTCTTATTAAGGAAACTTCGGTAGTAAGCTTCGTTGGCGCAACCGATCTTTATCTTGCATTCCAGCGCATAGGCTCAAACACCTATGATTTTATGGTGCCTTATCTTGTGATGGCTGTTATTTATATTATGCTGGTTGTTATTATATCTTTCCTTGTCAGACTTATGGAAAGGAGCCTCAGAAAAAGTGATAAACGTAGTTAATCTTGAAAAAAGTTTCGGAAACAACCATGTTTTAAAGGGCATAAATTACGAAATTCATAAAAATGAAAAAATTGTAATCATCGGTCCTTCCGGCTCGGGGAAAAGCACATTTTTGCGCTGTCTTAATCTGCTTGAAACCCCCACAAAGGGCGAAATTTGGTTTGAGGGCAAGCTTGTGAACGATAAAAAAACAGATATAAATGAAATTCGCAAGCATATGGGCATGGTGTTTCAGCACTTTAATCTTTTCAACAATAAAACAATCATGCAAAATATAACTCTTGCTCCCGTGCATCATAAACTTATGAGCAAGGAAGAGGCTAATGAAAATGCGCTTAAACTGCTTGCAAGGGTTGGTCTTTCCGACAAGGCGGATGATTACCCCGGTAATCTTTCCGGCGGTCAAAAGCAAAGGGCTGCAATTGTTCGCTCGCTTGCGATGAATCCAAAAGTTATGCTCTTTGACGAGCCCACTTCGGCACTTGATCCCGAAATGGTAGGCGAGGTTTTGCAGGTTATGCGCGATCTTGCGGACGACGGAATGACAATGGTGGTCGTTACCCATGAAATGGGCTTCGCAAGGGAGGTGGCGTCCAAAGTTTTATTTATGGAAAAGGGCGTTATCTGCGAGGAAAACACACCGGATGAATTTTTCACCCATCCTCAAAATCCGCGCCTTTGCGATTTTCTTTCAAAGGTGCTTTAATTAAAAATCAAGGGGCGATGCACACAGGTGCATCACCCCTTTTATATTGTCTCTTCAGCAAAGACTCAACCCCCAGTTCTACTGGGGGAAATGAAAAGCTT
>CAVJZG010000008.1:0-77113 GCA_963654285.1 bacterium | reverse complement strand
TATTGCCCTGATTTCCCTTTGTTTATGCGCCTTTCGGCGTTTTGCTCAGGGCTATTATAAATATAAAAGGAGAGGAAAAATATGAATATTTATAAATATTTATTACAGGATAACAATAAGATGTGGATTATTGAATTTATAGAAATACTATCAATGGATAATCGGTTTTCTAAGTTTAGCAAAAACGATAAAGCTAAATTAACAAAAAGAATCAAAAAAATGTCAAACTTAGAAAAGAAAAATATTGAAAAAATATCAGTAAATAATAATTCTGTTTCCAATGTTTTTTCAGCTACAAACAAAATAAAAATAACTAATAATGGCAGTTGGTGTGAAGAGTTATTTAGGCATATAAGAAATTCTACTTTTCACGGGAAGTCCGAAGTTGAAAAGAAAAACGGAAAGAATTATTTCGTTTTTAAAGATTATACAAGAGATAAAAAACAATCAGCGTATATTTGTATAGAAGAAGACAATTTAAAATATATTTTAAATTGTTATAAAGAAGCATTAGTACAAATAAAAACAGAAAAAAATTATGCTGATAAAGACTATATTAAAAGAGAAGCTGCATAGCTTCTCTTTTAATTTTCGGAGGTGATTTACATTTTTGATTGGCTCGGTGATATTGTATCAGGGTTCGGTGATGCAATAGGTAACGCCTTTGAAGGTATTTCGGACAAATTGATTGACGGAATACTCAACAGAATTATACAGTGGATATTCACTGTTATTTATGACGGAATAGCAGAATTCTTTACAATGATAAGCGGACTCGGAGTTGAGATATTTACTCTTGATTGGGTAAATGCAGTAGTAAAATTATTTTCTCTGTTCGGCTGGACTTTATTCGTTGTAGGTCTCGTGGTATCTGCATTTGACCTTGCTATTGAATATCAGAACGGCAGGGCAAATATTCACGGAACTGCGATAAACTGGATTAAAGGATTTATGGCTGTATCGCTGTTTACTGTAACACCTATAGAACTATATAAATTCTGCGTTACTTTGCAGAATACTCTGTCAGGTGATTTAACAAGAATATTTGCATCGCAGCAAGGAACAACGCTTGGTGAGGTTGCACTCAAAACATTGGAGTTTGCATTTTTCAAAGATGGTGTAATTGTTAAGGCAGGGCTGTTTGAACTTGCCGCAATTATTGCACTTGGTTATTGTGTAGTAAAAATCTTTTTCGATAATATAAAACGAGGCGGAATACTGCTTATTCAGATTGCAGTCGGAAGCTTGTATATGTTCTCAATTCCGAGAGGTTACGGTGACGGATTCACACAGTGGATGAAACAGATCATTGCATTATGTTTAACTGCATTTTTGCAGACAACTTTATTATTCCTCGGTCTGCTGACATGGACAGACAATATGCTCCTTGCAATAGGCATTATGATGGCTGCATCGGAAGTACCGAGAATAGCCGAACGATTCGGTCTTGATACAAGTGTCAAGTTTAATATGATGAGTGCAGTCCATATGACTTCAACTGCTGTTAATCTTGTTAAAAGTGTTGCGAAGTAAAAAGTTTTATGTATAAGAATCTGAAATGAAAAAGTCAATTAACGATATATGTAAGAATTAATATTAATTGTATTACAAATCTTATATTATACAATGTTATTTTTGTTCATTGAAAATGATTTATTTTATGGTATAATATTTATACTATTATGCAAAGGAGACTATCATGGATATAAATTCTTTAGCTCAATTCATACAGGAAAACCAACAAATATTAAGTTCGTCATTGTCTGCTGTTGTAGGTTCTATATTAACAACTTTATTCATGCGAAAAAATACTAGTATAGCCGAATTTGAGAAAATAAAAGCTGGACACTTTGAAAAAGTTATAGAAAATTTATTAAGCAATGGGCAAATGAGTTATCTTGAATATTATAGAACACGAAATTTTCTTAAAATAGCAAAGAAGGCAGACGCTATTCAAAATGTTGTATATAACAATAATAATTATGATGCAAATGAAAAAGAGTTTGATTTTGACTGGTATATTAGATTTTTCAATTCTGCAAGTAATATAAGCAACGAGGATATGCAATATTTATGGGCTGCTGTATTAGCAGGAGAAATTAATAACACTGGTACATTCTCTTTAAGAACTCTTGAAACATTATATAATATGACAAAAGATGAAGCTGAATTATTTTCACAAATATCAAAAATAGTGCTTGATGATTGCACAATATTTAGTTCTATGGATGGAATTGGTGAGGAAATCAATAAATCGTATGGATTTGATAATGATTCTTTGAGACTGTTAGAAGAGATAGGATTATTAAATGGTTTAAGAATGGAAAGCGTAACAGAATTAGAACCTGGAGAATGTGGTGGATTTGAGAATAATGGTAAGATATTACTTTATAAATCTATTTCAAATAAAAAGATAGAGTTAAAATATACTAGTTACAGATTAACCATTGTAGGAATGCAACTTCTAGGTGTTGTACGAGATATGAGTGATGATTACAATTATTTATATGATTTGGGAAAAGAAATTCAAAAAATTAAACCTTTACTCCAGGTTTCACTTCACCCGATAGAATCATATGATCCAGAAGAAGATTGTGTGAATTATAATCCAAATATAGACTTATTAAATTGAAAATTAATATAGATAACACCTGTCAATTTTGATAGGTGTTATTTTTATACCCAAAATGAAGGAGTTAGAATGAACAAACAATATATCTATCCGCAGAATATGAGAGCATCTGCTACTCTATGGCTCTGGAGTCTTAAAGACTTTGCCGTAATTGTAGTCGGTGCTCTTTTTTCTGCAATGGTGCTTGCCACCACAAGAATATTAATTCCTGCGGTGCTTACTGCTGCCTTTGCATTTTTAAGCATCCGCAGTGATGAAACAACAATACTTGATTTCATTAAATATGCAGTCAGGTATTTCATATCAACTCAGCAAGTATATTACTGGAAATTGAGAGGCGATAAAATTGATTAACTTATTTAAGCGAAAAAAGGACAAAAACAGTGTTCAGGAATTTATCGGTATTGAAACATTTACCAAGCGAGGTTTTAAAACCAAGTACGGCGAGCTTGTATTCTTTCAGATAAGTCCGACTAATATATCCGTATTATCAAACGAAAATATACAGACGAAGATATGGCACTTGATGCAAGTATTATCTGCATATCCGAATATCGAAATAACCTGCATTGATTCCTGCGAACGATTTGATGATAACAAAACCTTTATGGTTGACAGAAGAAATGAAGAAAACAATCCGAATGTTAAGGACTGTTTATCAAAGGATATTGATTATCTTGACAATATTCAGATTGAAATGTCAACAGCAAGACAGTTTATGTTTTCTGTTCGCTTCAAAAAGGAAAAAGATGAGCAGATATTCAGTCAGATCAATAAAGTTGAAAAGGCTATTGCAGAACAAGGCTTTGAGGTTAAGCGAATGAAAAAGGAAGATATAAAACGATTCCTTGCAATATATTTCGGTGCATCAATGCAGGGTGAATTAATCCCTGACACAGACGGAGGTGACTGCATTGAAGAAGAACTCAAAAAAGCGGTGGCTTAACTTTATGATTACAATTTGCCTTATTATATTTGCCGTAGTTCTCTGTTATCTGATTTACAATTTCAATATTGATACGCAGGATCAGAAAGAGTTTGATGATATGGCACAGACAATTACTGTTGATAAGGATAATGAAACAGATAACAACGATAATGGCATTGAATCTCTGATTGCTAAAAATCCCGATTGTATCGGCTGGTTAAGAATCAACGGAACAAAAATTGATTACCCTGTTATGCAGACAAAGGATAATCCACAGTATTATCTCCGCAGAGATTTCAACAAGCAGTATTCATATATGGGTACACCCTTTATGGACTCAAGATGTGATATAAACTATGATAACAATCTTATCGTTTACGGACACAATATGAAAGACGGCAAGATGTTTGCCGATCTTTTGGAATACGGAAATAAGGAATACTGCAATGAGCATAGAATAATTAACTTTATCACCTCAAGCGGAATTCAGGAATACAAAGTTATTGCAATCTGCAATGTTAAGCCCGATGACGAATGGTACAGTTACACTTGTCAGAAAAATAAAGACTCATTCAACAATTTAATATCCCATATCAAAGAAAAATCCTTATACAAAATTGATGAATCAATTGAGTATGGGGATGATTTTTTAACCCTTTCCACTTGCGAATATTCACAGAAAGACGGAAGGCTGATTGTTATAGCTGTAAGGATTTAATTATGTTGATTTTATCAGAAAGAGTGTGTATAATAAATGAAAGAGTATATACAGGAGAAAAACACCATGGAATATGTTTTGATGCATAAAAATATTCCTGTTACCGAGCTTGAAATAGATTCGATTACGGGATATATTCTTAAAGTAAATAATACCGAAAATCCAAAACATCTTCCTATGGGTATTGGATTTACAAAAAATACTGTTGACAGGGCGGCACTTAATGAGTGGTGGCGCGACCGTTCAATTCCTGCAAGCCGTTCAGGTATAAATAAAGCACTTGATATTCTTGAACTTCCCTCAACACAGGCGCTTTTAACAAAGTGCTATGGTTTGAGCCTTTCAGATCAGTATTGGCTAAAACCTAAGGGCGGTGATATATCGTGGGAAAATATAAACTTTTTTGATAATCCTTTTTCCGAAGATATAGGTGATGTATTGATCGGTAAGGTAAAGCACAGCGGTGTGTTTGATTTTAATTCGCCTGATAATACTTCTGATGGTTGTCTAAAAAAAAGATGGAAAATTATAAATTCCAAAAGATGTCTTGTTAAGGGCGGAAGCAATCCTTTTATGCAGCAGCCTTTTAATGAGGTTATTGCCTCAAAATTAATGAACAGATTAAATATACCGCATATTGAATATTCATTGATATGGGATGATAATCTTCCATACAGTGTATGTGAAGATTTTATTGATAGAGATACCGAGCTTGTCAGCGCGTGGCGCGTAATGCAGTCTTTAAAAAAAGACAATAACATATCCGTCTATCAGCATTATATTAACTGCTGTGAAAGTCTCGGAATAAAAAATATCACCGATGATATTGACAAAATGATAGTTGTTGATTTTTTGATTGCAAATGAGGACAGACACCAAAACAATTTCGGTTTAATTCGCAATGCCGAAACATTGGAATGGATAGGTACTGCACCGATATTTGATAGCGGATCATCTTTTGGTTATGATAAACTTGCTGCACAGATAAGTAACGAGAAACTCTTATCCTGCAAACCATTTAAGAAATCACACAAAGAACAGCTGAAATTAGTTAAATCATTTGACTGGATTTCTTTTGACAACCTTAATGGCTTTTCAGAAGAAATCGGAGAAATTCTTTCAAATTCAGGTGATTATGCTGATAAAAACCGTACAAATGCTATTGTCAAAACTTTTGAAAAAAGGCTTGAATATTTGCAGGCTTTAGCCATCAATCATTCTCAGAATAATATTATTGACGATTTGGGTGCAGATGTCGAGGAAGATATTGCGGAAGATTATACAAACTCAATAAATATGTGTTAAGGACTGTTTTAACAGTCCTTAATTTTTATCCTATTAAATAGTTGTTTTGCGGCAGAAGGCAAAACAATTACAATATGGGATTATTGCCTTCTGTCGCAAAGACAGGAGGTAACATGAAATTTAAAAAGAAAAAGCAGATTGAACTGACAGAAGAACAAAAAGAAGAAATCAGAATCAAAGATTTCTTTGACCGTATTCTGCCGTCAACAATAAAGTTTTTAACCGACCATTATATTGTCGGTGATTCTTATCGCTGTGTATGGGCAATTAAGGAATATCCGCCTACAACCGAAGAACTCGCATTGTTTTCACAGCTTGCAGACAGAAACAATGTAACTGTGCGTCTTTATTCAAGGCTTGTTGATGCGCTTGAACAGAGAAAAATCATACAGAATGCAACGAGAAAAAACAAACTCAGCACAGGCAGTAACGATGCAATAGAAAACATTACTGCCGAAGGCAACCTTCAGGATGTAGTCACTCTCATTGCAGAACTGAGAAAAAACAAAGAACCTCTGCTCCATTGTGCTGTATATCTTGAACTGAAAGCAGAATCTATGCCGAAACTCCGTGAACTGCAATCCGATATTATTATGGAACTAACTCGTTCAAAGATGTCGGTTGACAGATTAACGCTCAGGCAAAAGGAAGGCTTTTTATCTGTTCTGCCGTGCGGAGCGAATATATTTAAGGAACAGTTTGAGCGTGTGCTACCTGCAAGCTCTGTTGCAAATTTATATCCTTTCAACTATTCAGGCAAAACCGATCCGAAAGGCTTTTTTATCGGTAGAGATAAATACGGCACGAACATTCTTGTTGACTTTGACAGACGAGCAGATGATAAGACAAATGCAAACTGTTTAATACTCGGCAATTCAGGACAGGGCAAGTCATTTCTTATGAAGTTGATCCTTACAAATCTGCGTGAATCAGGCAAGAGAATAATCAGTTTGGATCCTGAAGCCGAATATGAGCCATTAACAAAGGCTCTCGGTGGATGCTATATTGACTTTATGTCAGGTGAATATATCATCAATCCTTTAGAGCCTAAGTCCTTTGGTGACAATGATAAAGATAGTTCAAGCAATGATGAATCTGTACCGTTAGCATTCCGCAGAGTAACAAGATTAAGTCAGCATATTGCATATCTTAAAGACTTTTTCAGAGCATACAAGGAATTCAATGATGAACAGCTTGATACCCTTGAAATCATTCTCACCAAGTTATACAAGAACTTCGGCATAACCGACTATACAGATTATGACAAACTGAGCAAAACAGACTATCCGATTATGTCAGACCTTTATGAATTGCTTGAAAAAGAATACAAGGACTATCAACATAATCAGAAGAATATTTACAGAGAAAAAACCTTGCAGGAATTATGCCTTGGTTTGCATTCAATGTGTATCGGAACTGAGTCAAAATATTTCAACGGACACACGAATATCGTTGATGACAAATTCCTTTGCTTTGGTGTTAAAGGACTTATGGATACCAACCGCAGACTCAAGGATGCAATGCTTTTCAATGTACTCTCATATATGACAAATGAACTGCTCGGTAAGGGTGACACTGTTGCAGCCATTGATGAATTATATTTGTTCTTAACTAATATGACTGCGATTGAATATATCCGAAACGCATCCAAGCGTGTTCGTAAAAAGGACAGTTCGGTTATCCTTGCAAGTCAGAATATTGAGGACTTTATGCTTGACGGAATCAGAGAGTACACAAAGCCGTTATTCTCAATCCCGACACATCAGTTTTTATTCAATGCAGGCAACATTGAACCAAAGGTGTATATTGACACCATGCAGCTTGAGCCATCAGAATTTGAACTTATCAAATATCCTGAACGTGGCACTTGTCTTTACAGATGTGGCAACGAACGTTATCTTCTTCAAGTAATCGCTCCTGATTTCAAACAGAAAATGTTTGGTAAGGCTGGTGGAAGATAATAAAGAAGGCAGAACATATGACGAAGTTCTGCCTTTAGCTTATTTGATATAATCAATAATATGACCATAATCAATATTAATATTATGTTTTGAGTTGTTTTTACAAACAAATTGAAATCCGTGATTTCCAATTTGTTTAACAGATAATTTTCGCGCGGTATTATGGTTACATTGAGGACATTTTTTTGTGGTTATGTAATGTATTTTATTTTCTATGACAACAAATTTTCCGTATCCTTTTCTGCTTTTTAATACAATAAGAACAACAAAAAAAGTTAATAACAATACAAAGGCTACAATCAAATAAAGCATTGATTTGTGATTTTGAAAGACATCAAAATATTTTGTTACAATGTTTTCTTTATCTGAACTAATAAAAAAACTAACAATAGTTGAAATATCTGCAATTAGTGCAATTATATTTATAAACAAATATATAAAATAATTACCAAAATTTCTTGAATTTTGCTCAATACAATTATTAATTGGAATTTTGTTTTCACCATTTATGATATTAGTTTGATTATTATAAATAGTGGAATTAGATATATTATTGTTGTTAAACTCATTTTTTGGCATATTTATCCCTCCTTTCTTTCTCATGATACTGCAAAAATATGTTTTTTTACTATAAAACTGCAATTATTTACAAATAATTTAAATTTAAAACAAAGAAGGTGAAAATATATGAATGCAGAAGTAGCTGCCGCAAAAGCCGTTATTGCAGTCGCATCGGATAAACGAGGGCGTGTGGCAATAGCAGCAATTCTTTGTTCGATAATTATGCTGTTTTTTCTGCCGTTGATTGTGTATATGGGTGTTATGAGTAATCTTGGAGAGGTTGAAATTGACACTGTTCAGGCACAGCAGATGATTGTACAGAATATGTCAGCAGAAGAAAAAGCAAAACTTGAACATCTTGAAAATGTTATGGTGGGAATCAGTAAAGAATTTCAGAAAAGAAAACTGAATAACTACACCATCAAAAAGGCACAGGCATTGTATGTCTGTGCCTTTTATGATATTGAGAAAACCGACTCTGATTTTATTACCAAATATGCAGACTGCTTTGAGCAGGCAGAAAATGATAACGATTTGAGAAATGCCATTTTTTCTGCTTTTGGTGTGCAGATAAATGCAGATGAATTCAATAACCTTATGAGCGTTATCAAGAACACAGTCATTGACATTGATTTGACTGATACGGATAAAAACAATCTTGATTTAGTCAAGTGGGCTGAATTTGCATACGAAAACAAATGGGGTTATGTATGGGGATCACACGGACAAGTGCTTACAGAAAAGGAACTGAACAGGCTGAAAGGTGTGTTCGGTTCTCATGTAACAGATAAAGAAGCATATATCCGCTCCCATTGGCTCGGCAGAAGAACATCGGACTGTGTCGGTCTGATTAAAGGCTATGGCTGGTACAATGAAGAATCAGGTACAATCAAGTACGGAACGAACGGAATGGCAGATGTTACGGCTGACGGAATGTATGCTGCTGCCACAGAAAAAGGAACAATTAACACTATGCCCGATATTCCCGGTATTGCAGTTTGGCATCAGGGACACATCGGTGTATATATCGGAAATGGGTATGTAATCCATGCGGCCAACACCTATGCTGGAGTTATCAAAACACCGATAACCTCAAGCGGCTGGACTCACTGGCTGAAAATTCCGTATATAAACTATATTGAAGAAACAAATGAATAAAATCAAACAAACCGATAACGGCAGTCACTCATTTCATTGTGGCTGCCTATTTGAATTTATGGAGGTGTGAAAATGAAAATACGAGCAAATATGCATTTTAAAGATGCATACACTTGTGATCAAGAATATATTATTGAAAGAGCAGTAACAATCAGTTCTGCCGAATTTGATTATATATGCAAACACTTGCTTGAGGACAATAGTTATATTGCAGATAATCTTGATGCAATGTACTATGACGGAAACAAACTGCATTGTTTGCTGTTAATAAATGATACCACAGGCAACGGACTTCTTATCAACAGCGAAGGTAGTGAATATGCAAGGTATCATTCGTATATCCCGAATGCTCGGCAGATTGTTATTCTTAATAAATATTCCGTGCTGAATAACTTTATTGAACGAATGTCAGATGTTGCTGATGATATACTTGCAAAAGCAACTGCCGGGTTAAGCGAAGATAACGATGAGCATGAGGTTGATATTGAAAGATACAATAAACCGGGTGAGCCTGTTATAAACGCAGCCCTGCTTGACGATATGCTTATGGAAAGCGGAATGGTTGAGGACTCAATATTACACGAAGGCTGTATTGAATTAAAACTCAATCGGCAGATACCCGATACTTCATACCGAAAGCGCTATAACGCAAATGATTCTACTGAAATAGAAATCATTTGTGCAAAGCACGCATTATGGATTTATGATGAAAAAGGCGGAGAGCGTGCCGACTTTTCAGATTGCTTGCTTGAAAATGTTGATTTATCAAACTGCAATTTATGTGCTGCTGATTTCAGCGGTGCAAAATTGATTAACTGTAATCTTGATGACGCGTCAATGTGCGATGCAGATTTCAAGAATGCAAAATTCAGTAATTGCAGTTTCAAACATCATACAGCTGAAAATGCTGATTTCAAATGTGCAGTTTTTGAAAAATGCAACTGCAACGGTGCTTACTTTGGTGTTTCAAATTTTACCAATGCAGAATTAAACACAGTATCAGTTATGAATGCTGATTTCGGGCACTGTTGTATGCAATCAATTCAAACCAAAGGCACAAATCTTTCTCAGGCAAATACTCAAGGTGTAATGTATGATGAACTTGAATGGCGTGACGAAAGCGAAGGTCAGAAAATGCAAACGTAGCCGATGTCGCAACGCTGTTCGCCCTGTGTCGCATTTTTATATCAATACCGGGAAAGTAATCCCAAACAGTTAAAATCGACCTTGTGAGGGATTGTTGATAAGGGCATAGTGTATCAAATATCAAGGTCGATTTTTAAGCAGGAGAAAGACTCGGTGCCTATGAAGGCTCCGAGTCGCTTCACTTCGCACGGCAACGCCGAGCGTTAGGCAGTCTTTGGAATTTTGATGACAGGTGCTTAATTTAAGGCATAGGTTCCTATGGCGTGTGCCGAAAGCAAAGAAAAACCACTTGTTACCACACTTTTGAAAGGTGATGGTGATAGGCGCTTAAAGAAAAATGGAGGTAAATATGGCAGAAACAGAAGAAAACAAAAAAGAATTAAAAAGGCGTTTCCAATTGTGGATACGACCTTCAGTATTAGACTTAGCACAGCAGTTCTATAAAATGGATAACTGTGAAAGCCGAAGTGAATTTATTGAAAAAGCAATTATTTTCTATGCCGGATACCTATCATCAAATAAAAATGATGAATATCTTCCGAATATAATCACATCATCCTTGAAAAGTATTGTGAAAGAAAGTGATAATCGTATGAGCCGTGCAATATTCAAAATCGCAGTTGAACTTGCAATCACAATGAATCTTATCGCCTCCTCTCAGGATGTGGACAAGATTACTCTTGACAGACTGCGTGGAGAATGTATCAAAGAAGTCAAAAGACTCAACGGTACTTTTTCATTTGATGATGCATACTATTGGCAAAAAGGCAATGAATAAGAATGGCAAAGCTCGTCACAAAGTTCAAATATCTTAAGCCCGGAAGTAACTCCGCAGGAAAATATTTGAAATATATTGCTACCCGTGAAGGAGTAGAAATGATTGATAATTCTAAAAAATATGCTCCTGCAACAGTGAAACAAAAACAATTTATTGAAAAAATGCTGCTTGACTTTCCCGATGCAACTGAGTCATTAGAGTATGCAGATTACATTGCAAAGCCTAACCGAATCAATGCATCGGAACTCATTTCTCGTACTATTGAAAACAACATTGATGTCATATCAGACTCTAAAACTTATGCAGACTATATTGCTACACGACCTCGTACACAGAAATTCGGCTCACACGGACTATTTACTGACGATGGTGTTGCAATTAATCTGTCAAAGGTTTCTGAAGAACTGAATAATCATAACGGAAATGTATGGACAATGATTGTTTCCCTTCATCGTGAAGATGCAGAACGACTCGGATTCAACAGAGGTGAAAGATGGAGAGATATGCTGCGAACACAAGTGGAACAGCTCTCAACTAATCTAAAGATACCGATGAAAAATCTTCGTTGGTACGCTGCCTTTCACAATGAATCACATCATCCACACATACACCTGATTGCTTATTCTGTTGTAGAAAACGAAGGTTACCTGACAAAGCAAGGGATTGAACGAATGAGGTCTTCCCTTGCCTCCGATATTTTTCAGCAGGATTTAATTTCAGTTTATGAAAAACAGACAGAGCATCGCAGAGAAATCAAAGAGAGCAGTAAGGACATTATGGATAAAATTATTTCTGAAATCAATTCAGGAGTATATGACAATCCCCTGCTTGAAGAAAAACTGTTACAGCTTTCAAAAAGATTATCAAGAACATCAGGCAAAAAGGTGTACGGTTATCTCAAGTCAGATGTCAAATCTTTGATTGATTCAATAGTGGATTTAATTGCAGATGATGAAAGAGTATCCAAACTTTATGATTTATGGTACGAGAATAAGTTCAATATCATTCGAACCTATACAGATGAAATGCCTGATAAAATTCCTTTATCACAGAACAAGGAATTTAAATCCATTAAAAATATGGTGATTACTCAGGCAATGAATATTTTTGCAGAAAAAGATGCATTCGATGATAATGATGGAAATATTGAAAAAGAATTTGAACAGTCGGAAGAATCTGATAATGAACAATTCGAGTTTACAAATAATTCTATTGAGGATTTATATGAGCAAGCTAAAAATAATAATTCGTATGTGCAATATATGCTTGGAAAGAAGTATCTTAAGGGCGATGGTGTAAAGCAAGATGGAGAATATGGTGTGAGATGGCTGTTCAGAGCAATAAAGCAGAATAACAATTACGCACAATATCTGTTAGGAAAAGCAATACTCAAAGGTGAATATTTACCTATGGATAATAATTTACCTCTTGATATTGACAGCGCAGTAGAACTGCTTTTGAAATCATCAGATCAAGGAAATGAGCTTGCCTCCTATACATTAGGTAAGGCATTCGTAGAGGGTGATTTATTGCCACAGGATATCAGTGCAGGATTTGAATTGTTATTGAAAGCATCAGAAAAAAATTGCGTTCCTGCATGGTATTATCTCGGCAAGATGTTTTACAAAGGAATCGGTGTTATCAAAGATATTGATACAGCCATTTATTATTTTGAAAAATCAGTTAAAGTGAACAACACCTATGCTGCGTATAGCTTAGGCAAGATTTACTCAAGTGAGGATGAGTATATTGATATGAACAAAGCAATTTATTATTTTAGAATTGCAGCTAATGACAATAACTCATTCGCTGAATATCAACTCAGTAAAATATATCTTTATGGAAATGGTGTTGAAAAGAACTATGATATTGCAATGCATTATCTCAACTTATCTGCTGAACACGGAAATCAATATGCAGAGCAGTTTTTATATAGTATTCAGAAGCAAAAGAATATCATGGCTGCAATGAGTTCGCTGAGATTGCTTCAACACATTTCTAATTTGATTCGCAGAAAGAATCAGGAACAGAACAGAAGAAAAATTGGTCAGATTGACCGTAAGATGCAACAGAAGATTAATGAGAAGAAACAAGCTCATGGTTTGAAACCGAGTATGTAAAAAGCCTGCAGAAATCAATCTGTAGGCTTAATTTATGCTTTGATATATTTTTGATTTTTGCTTGTAGGTTTATCAGGAATTGTTAATTTGAGTTTACCTTCATTTATTAAAGGTACAAGAATACTTTTTCTAAAATATTCCCGGTTCTTTAATCCTAAATATTCTTGCATTTCATTTCTTGTTCTTGGAATTGAACAGAACTCTATCAAAGAAAGGAATTTATCTTGCATACCATCTTGCACGGTAACATGCGTGTTATCATGCGTGTTAGTTGTAGGATAATTCACATTTTTAATTATAACAGTAAATGATGTCGGTGTAGAATAAAACTCCGGTTTTAAACTATCATTATATCCTGGTAACTTTGATGTTTCGTTTATTATTTTCATCAATCCACTGCCTCGGCGTTCCATATACTTCATGCGATGGAACAAGTCAGCAATAATAGGATTTCTTCTATCTGATTTGATATGAGATATATCTTGATCCTGAATATTAACTCCGCCAAACATTCCGCCTGGCGAGGTAATCTCCAATCTGTCATCAAACATATCAATGTGGACTTCACTGCCCATAGCCAAGTAATCTCTGTGAATTAAAGCATTGACTAATGCCTCAGTAATTGCTCGCTCTGCATAATCAGGCTTATCAATTCTTTCTGTAGCTTCTTTTACAAAACGAACCTTTGAATTATTTTTTATAAAATCATTTGCATTTTGCAATAAGTAAATTAGGTTGCCTTCAAATTCTTTATCATCAAGGGCATCATCAAATACTGATCCTTTTTCTAAGCCATTCCATCTTGTACAAAACACTCTTGAATTATATACAATATGCTGATCAGTCAGCAAAGAGCCTGCACGGGTTAAGAAATTATCATCAGTTACAAGACCAAAAGACTCATAATCTTTTGATTCAAAATGCAGCTTAGTTCTTTGAAGATAGGTTGCTTCAAGTAAAGTGAAGCTATAATCATTTTTTGCAAATTGTGTTGGAATAGCATCATAGGTCTGATTTGTTCCACGCAAAATTAACTCGTTAAGGATATGTTCAGGGGCAGGAACACTTTCATTACCAAGCCTTATAAATGCTTGCTTTTGTCCATCTGCTGAATAGTAATATGGTGTAGAACGCCCCGGTTTAATTACAAGTGTAAGATATCCTTTGCCATTTTCTTCATATGGAGTCAAAATTATATTTGGCATAGGTGAAATTTTGCTTTTAATGAGCTCACTGATTTTTTCTGCACAAAATTGAATATCATCAAGTCCTACGATAGTTGTTTCATCAGCTACACCAAAAAACAAAGTGCCCCCAATTCCATTAGCAAAAGCACTTACACTTTTTAGCCAGCTCTTAGGCTTTTTTATTTCAAGATTTTCTTTAAAGTCACATTCAGTTGCCTCTGCAATTAACTTAAAAAGCACAATTTCACATCCTTAATTTATATTATCTGTATTATATCATTTGATATGCAATATTGCAACTTTTCACATTATTATTTAAATTCTATATCTTTGGTACATATCCATTCATATTTATTAATAATTTCTGGTGCTATTTTAGAACCATCATAAAAGAATACAAATGGTTGCTTATATGTCCTTCCCATTAAATCTTTGTATATAATTGAAAAAGATACTTTATGCATTGTTTTATTGGGTATTCTATTTGTTATTATTGATGTATCAAAAGAATCATTAACATTAAGTATAAATTGCCCAGGAGATGCTTGTGTATATTGTAAGCCAGTATCATCAGGATCACTATATATTACAAGATTATCTCCAACGTCAAAGAAACATTTTAGTGCAGTTCCATTTCCAATATTTTTTAATGAGAAATTAAACGTTGCGCTCTGGCCATTACCAATATAACGAAGACTGTCAATATCTAAAATAGGCAAACACTCTAACTGATTTTTTCGTAATTCAATATTTTTATTTTCATTATGTATTTGTCGCTCTTCATTAATTTGTGTTAATAAATCATTTTTATTTCTTATAATCGTTATGCGTGTGACGATTATTGTTACAATTATAGTTAATAGTGCAATAATATCTGATATGTTGATTGTTAAATCGAATTCCATATAGTTAATCTCCTCGTATAAATTATGTAGTAATTATTAGTCTTTAATTAAAAAACTAAAGTAGTAAATGAGAAGCCTACAAAAATAAATTTGTAGGCTTCTATACTGTTTTTATGTATTTTATTTCTGTAAAATAGTTAGTTCGGTTTTACTTTCTTTTAAACTAAGTAATAATTATTTATTACTTTTTCCAAACAAATTTTATTGATAATTGTGCAGAAGATGTTGCCGATACGATTTTTAATACAGGTGTTTCTCCATTAACGCTTAGTGAAAACTGCATTTCTAATTCCATTTCGTCGGGTTCAATATCTTTTGCAGCATTTTTTAGAGTATCAAATATTGAAACAACTGGTGTTAAAGCTTTTTCAATTTGTTCTTCTGTCCATTTTAATGCTCCATGAGATATTCTTGAAGCATCTTGACTTGAACCTAATTGCTCAATTTTATCAATATAAATTATATTATCTCCGATTTTTAATTCTTTATTTTTCATAACAATCATAATCTCCTAAAATTCTAAGTATTTCTTTTTTTATAATTGAAGATGGTATCATTTTTCCATTATGCATATCATTAAATCTACCTTCATGAATACCGATAAATCTGTTTTCTAAATCCACAATAGAACCTCCACTAAAACCTTCTTCGATATTATCAACATTGTTCAATTGTTTATATCCGTCCGCAAGTAGTCTGGAAATCTTTATGTCGGATTCCCATCGAAATTCACTATTTGGAAAGCCACAGCAATCACAGGTATTATTAGATGTATCATAAAAGTTATCTAATGATATTAGTAGATCAATATTAATTGGAATCTTTCCGTTCCATTGTGGTTCTAATATTGCAACTTCATATTCTGCTGTTGGATTTTCAATATTTGGCAGGATTTCTTTTATCGGTTTTAAATCAAATATAATATTATTTGCAGCAATCATAGTTGCGGTTATTCTGTCGTTTGGATAATTAGAAACTATATGATTACATGTAACGCATACAACTTGATTATCAGTTTTTACTAATAGTCCAGCTCCAATAGAATCACCACTTTTAATTTTAACTACAGAGTTGCTGATTTTCATTTCAGGGTTTTCAATTAGTTGAAAAAATTCATTTGAATATTTTGTTATACAAGTATCTCCTGTGAAAAAAGTGAATGACTGTGGACCAATGTCATTCACAGTATCCCAACCTAATTGTTCAACAGCTTCTTTTGTATTTATAGGTGTATATCCTGTGGTGAGTAATATTAATTGGTGATATGTATTATTTATAAACATATTTTCTAATGCACTTACACCATTTCTATAAAACTCGTTAGAATATGTATTAATATTTTTATATGTATTATGTTCAAAAATCAATTTTGCAGGGATTTGTGGTATTAATATTGATTTAATACTATATGCTTTACAATTGAACTCTTCACATAAATTTTCAAAAAATTTAATTAGTATGTCTACATTATATTCAATTGAATATGTTTTATTTCTAATTATTCCAAAAAACACACCATATTTAATATAATTATCGTTGCTACATTCATCACTAAAACGTATAATGTTTAATTGCGTTTTAGCGGCATCTTCGTTTAACTTATCCCAAGCATTCATAATGTTTTCATCACAGTCTTCAACACAAATCGGATGTACTTCAAAAATCAACGATGATCTATATTTTACTGTATAATTACTCTCGCTTTTTTTAATACATTCTTCAATTTCGTCAACTGTTTTTTCGGAACATGGAATTACTTTTGATATTTTTGTTCTCATCTCATTTCTTTTTTTATTTGTATCAATAATTTTTTGTGTTTCATAAAAAATATCAAATAAATTATCTTCTAAATTTTCAACTTTTTTGCATTGATTTTTGTAGATCCTTTCATATTCCTGTAACGTATCTGGCAATTTGCTTTCTGCCCAAAATCCATCAGATTTTAAGCAATCGTAACAAGCCGAATAAAAATACAAATAGCCAATTGCTTCATGTGACTTTTCAGTAATTTTTAATCCTTCTGGATATGGTTCATTTTCAATATTCCAATATTCATCCCAGTTGTAAGGACTATCTTCAAATATTTTGTCAGAAATAGTATTAATAACTTCTTGTGCTTTTTTTGTATCATACCAAACCTTTTTTTCTCGCCCACTATTAAGAGCTTGCTCTGTAACAGACCAAACAAAATTATTTCCTGACAAATCTTCTGAGTCAAAAGCAGTTTTTGCTTGCATATTCCAATAATTTTTAAAATAATGTATTTCTGTAGCTATAGCTGATGAAAACACATTGATATTTTCACAAGAAGTTAGAGCAGTAGCATCTTCTTTAAATTTATCCTTACCCCCATGAAGTAATGTGTAGTTATACCATTTTGAAATTGTTTCACCTATATCTTTTATTTTTTTACATATATCGTCATCTATATTTGCACGAAATTGTTTCTCAATAAATTCCTCTATTCTAATTTTGTCAATGAAATAATTTTCTTTATTGAATTTATCTGATTTAACTTTTTTATGTATAAATTTATTATCTTCGTCAGCAAGCCACGCTGATAACCACTTTATATATTTATATTCTTCATATTTGTTCACATCGCTATTTTCGTCTTCTATTTGAATCTTTTCGGAATAAAAGTGTTCATCAATATTTTTTTCTTTTATTTCTTTTGTATTAACAAAACCATTCACTCTACCATGGACACTTAAAAAGGGTTTCATTATATCAATATTATCAAAAGCAAGAAATCGATTAAAAATATTACCTTGTTTTAATCCAATTTGATAAAAAGCCACAATCATTTTTTCAAAAGAAACTTGTGCTATACCACCATTAGTTTTATCAATATCCCAAGGATAATTTATATCATTAATCTTATTTTCTAATGCTAATAAGAATTTAAGTAATCTAATTTGATCTGCCAATGCAAAAGGCAAATCTTCGCCATGTCTATAAGCACGACATATGGTTTGTTTTTCTTCATTATAATATATTGTTGGAACTAATATTCCTAATTCAATAGAGCGATCAATGAAAATGGAGAGTGCATTTTTATCATCTTCTGACGAAATATTTAAAATTTTAAGCAATGTATTAAATGAAAAACCACTATTTAATCTTGGCATCTTTTTGTTTATAACTGTCTCATAATCATCAAGAAAGTTAACAGGATTTTCTTTTAGGTAATTGCGGACAGGTATTTCTTTATAATCATACCACCATATAAAAGGTTTTAATAAAGGTGGTATATCGTTTGGAACTTTTGACTCCTCAGCATTTTTAGATTCTTTTACAAAACACTTATAATCATCAAAAATATTCAAGTCAATATTTTTACATTTTATTACTATTTCTTTATTAGTATAAATATTTGAACTATCAAGTAACTTATTATATATTTTATTTCCGAAAGTGTATCCAAATAATATGTTTACATCGCTTGGAAGAATAATTTCATTGCATGTTAAAGATGCTGTTTCACTAAAATATAAAAATAATCTGTGCGATAAAAAGTACTGAATATAACGTGTTTTAGCTTTAATTGAATAATTATTATTTTTAGAATCTGGAATGAAAGCATCAAACAAAGTTTCTATGTCCGATTTTTTTATCTCGTTAAATAGGCACAAAGATGTTATGATACATTCTTGATTTCCATTTGTGTAGTTTTTTATGTGTATTTTGATTTTGAAATTTACACTATTAATGAAGTTAACTCCTATAGATTTATAAAATTTATTTAGAAAAAATTTTTTTGGAATAACTAAATATGAATCGATTTCTCCCGCTTTTTGATAATCATTAGATATATCAAAAAGAGTCCAAAAGAGATTGTTAAATAAGGCATTATGGTTGATATTTATTTTAATTCCTTCATAGATTGGAAAATCATAATCATATGGTATTCCGTAATAGGAAAAAGCATTTGATAGATTTGAACTAAGTTTAATACAATTCTTATCATCTAAGTATTTATCACATATTAAAATATTTTTATGCAATTTATTAGTAAATTGCATTCTCATATAATTGGTGTCAACAGCTAAGACAATCACGCTAATGTTATTCTCATTAGCACCGCATAAGATAGCTTTGTTTACTGCTGATGAAACAGCAGTTCCAGATATCATTATGTCATCTACAATTGCAACTTTTTTATTTTTTAAACTTTCTGTTTCAAAATCTAAGGATAGATTAGAAATAACAGTTTTATTACCAATATTAATGTAATTCTGATCCTGTAAAACTTTGAACAAACATATTGCCTTATGGGCCATTACAATGAACACATCAGCATCTGAATTGTTTATTTGTTTGGAAAATAATTGTAATGTATCGCTTGTTGTTTCGTCAAATAAGTCTAAAATTCCTTTTTTATAAGATGTCATTTTTTTCCCCTCTATAGTTAATAAATATAAAATTACATAATCTTTCTAATAGCACAAAATTCAAAATAAAACAACCCAAAATGCAAAACTGCACATTTTTTCGACAAAATTGCATAATTTTAGGTACTTGACAGGGGAAAATAACAAAATTTTACCTTTCATATATATAGTGATAAAAATCGCAAAAGGTAACACAAAAAAGTTTGAATTTATTTAAATGTTGATAAATAAAATAAAGGAGGTCTCAAAATGTCATCATATATTTATTTTACAGAAGAAGAAAGAGAGCGAGCAAGGACTACAGACCTTGTAGAACTGCTCAAAAGTCAGGGTGAAACACTGAAACGGTCAGGCAGTGAATACGAATGGCTTGACGGTACGCAGAAGGTCACTATCAGAGGAAATCTTTGGTTTCATCAATACGAAAGAGTTGGCGGTGATGCAGTAGGCTTTGTTAGAAAGTTCTATAACAAGGAATATGCTGAAGCTGTGCAGTTTCTTTTAGATGGAAAGTGCGGTACTATTATAAGAGCCAAGCCAAAAGAAATTGAACGAAAACCATTTAAAATGCCGAAAGCATATTGGAATATGGACAGAGTCAAAGATTATCTGTGCAATGTCAGAGGTATTGATGAGGATGTCATTCAGGAATTTGTGGATAAGAAAATGATTTTTGAATCATTAGATTATCACAATGCGGTGTTCGTCGGCTTTGATAGAAACGGTGTCCTTCGTCATGCTAATAAACGAGGAATTCTCAGAGGAAGCAAATTCAAAGGAAATGCAGAAGGCAGCCTTGATGAGTTTGCATTCCATTGGATTGGAACGAATAACAAACTATTCTTGTTTGAAGCACCGATTGATATGCTTTCATATATTTGTATAAATAAAGAAAATTGGAAAGAAAATAGCTACGCAGCATCCTGCTCCATTTCGGACAGGGTGCTTTTTCAATGCCTGAAAGATTATCAACATATTAATGAAGTCTATATTGCTTACGATAGTGATATATACGGACAAAGGGCGGCCAAGAGAACAAAAGCAAAATTGGATAATCTCAGTGGATACAAATCGCATATCCTTGTTCCTGTAAATAAAGATTGGAATGAAGATTATTTAAATTTAGATGAAGAAGGGAGTGAAATCAATTGGGTAATATAATGGCTTTGGTTGCAGTCGCAGTAGTTATGGTTTCAATACTCGGAGGCATAACCTTATTAACTCATGTCTACAGCTTAAACGGAATTAAAAACAAAACAGTTGGTGACGGTCAGCATGGTACTGCCCGTTGGGCAACGAAAAAGGAAATTCATGAAACCTACACTGAAGTGCCATTCAATCCATCTGAATGGAGAAAAGGAAACTGTCTGCCCACAGAACAAGGTTTGGTCGTTGGCTGTAAAGGAACTAAGTTCGACACAACAGCACTTGTTGACACAGGAGATGTTCACGCCCTTATGATTGGTGCTGCCGGTGTTGGTAAAACAGCATATTGGATGTATCCGTGTATTGAATATGCTCTTGCATCAGGTTTGTCTTTTTTATCAACCGATACCAAGGGAGATATTATGCGAAACTATGGCACGATTGCTCAAAAGTATTATGGCTACAATATATCAGTTATCGATCTGCGTAATCCCACTAAGAGTAACGGAAACAATCTACTGCACCTTGTAAATAAGTATATGGATATGTATCAGGAAACTCCTGAAATGCTTGTGTACAAGGCTAAGGCAGAAAAATATGCAAAAATTATTGCCAAGACTATCATCCTTTCAGGAATGGATTCCGCCTCTTTCGGACAAAACGCATATTTCTATGATGCCGCTGAAGGTCTGCTGTCAGCAACAATACTGCTTGTTGCTGAATTCTGTGAACCACAGGAAAGACACATTGTATCTGTGTTTAAAATCATTCAGGAACTGTTAGCTCCTGCAAAGGGCAAAGGCAGCAAAGGAAAGAATCAGTTTCAGACCTTAATGGAACTATTGCCCGATGAACACAAGGCAAAATGGTTTGCAGGGGCAGCTCTAAACACAGCAGAGCAAAGTATGGCATCAGTTATGTCTACTGCGCTATCAAGGCTTAATGCTTTTCTTGATTCAGAGTTAGAGCAGATTTTGTGCTTTGATACAGAGATAGATGCAGAGCGGTTCTGTAATGAAAAGTCTGCAATCTTTCTTGTTATGCCCGAAGAAAATCCGAATACGTTTTTTATGATTTCTTTAATAATTCAGCAGTTATACAGAGAGATACTCTCCGTTGCTGATGAGAACGGCGGCAAGCTGAAAAACCGCTGTGTTTTCTTCTGCGATGAGTTTGGAACTTTGCCTAAGATAGAATCAGCAGAAATGATGTTCAGTGCCTCTCGTTCAAGACGATTACAGATTGTGCCGATAATACAATCCTTTGCACAGCTTGAGAAGAATTATGGCAAAGAAGGCAGTGAAATCATTATTGATAATACACAGCTCACGATATTCGGTGGATTTGCACCGAACAGCAGCTCGGCAGATGTGTTGTCAAAGGCACTTGGCAGCAGAACTGTGATGACAGGCTCGGTAAGCAGAAGCAAAAACGATCCTTCACAGTCTTTGCAGATGATAGAAAGACCATTGATGACACCCGATGAGTTAAAGTCACTACCAAAGGGTAATTTTATTGTTATGAAAACAGGCTGTTATCCTATGAGGGTAAAACTTAAATTGTTTTTCAAATGGGGCATTGAATTTGAAGAACCATATGAAATGATTGAGCAAGGCAACCGAGAGATTAAATATGCCAATAAGAATGAATTGATAGATGAGATAATACGCAAATATCATCCTGAATGGATGGATCCTGACGAGGAAAATGAAGATAACAACAACTCATCATCAGGCGGGCAAAATCATGTAAAAGCAGAACGGTCTGCTGAAAATGAAAAAGCAGAAATAAATGACAATGAAAGCCAACAGAATGCCGAAAAGCAAGAGAAGGCTACTTCTATTAAAGTAGAACCACCATCAAGAAAAGAGGGTGAACACGATAGGCAGACTTAATCATATTTATAAGGCTGATTTGTCGCACCGTGCTGTATCTGTTTATATCTATCTATATGACCGTGCCAATAAAGATGGTGAATGTTGGCCCTCTATTCCTACCATAGCAAAAGAATTAAAGCTCTCTGAATCAACAGTTCGGAGAGCTTTGAAAGATTTAAGAAAAGAAGGCTTTATCATTACTGAACAGAGATACAGAAAACATGGTGGTAAGAGCAGTCTGCTTTACAAATTGAAAATGCAATGAACAAAAAGAAAATCCTTCCGCCAAGAGAGTATTATGCTCAACTGGTGGAAGGCGGCTCCTGTCATCAGGATAGGTGTAGTGAAGTACCCAGTTTAATATATACAACAGAAAGAATATATACTTGATTTAATAAACGATAAATATAACCTACTGCGGAATTCACTGATTTATAATATGAATATGTTGGGAAATATCAAGTAATTTTAGTAAGATAAAGGTCGGTGCAACTGTTTACGGTTACGCAAGCAATCCCTACGGTCATGTTGGTATCTATATTGGTAATGGTCAGGTAGTTCATAACCTGTCAGGAACTGTAACAAACCAAAGCCTTGAGAACTGGGTTGAACAATTTAAAGGCTTTGCATGGGGAAATAATGAAATATATGGCTAAAAATAAAGCAGACAACTGTTACGATGTCTGCTTTGAGTCAATAAGGAAAAATTATTTTCTTGTGTTCTTTATTTTGTTAAATAGAAGTTGTTTTCATAGTAAGTTTTAGGCTCTAAAATATTCGCTATCTCATTTATTTTCGGCTTTATTTGAAGTGAAAGGTAATTGTTAATGATTTTTTTGATATTATCTTCATATAAAAAAGTTTTATTAAAGTAATCTAAATGCTTTTCTACAAATTCATAATCATCAAAAAATATTGCAAGGACAATTGCACTTTCGTAATCAAACAAATCATCATTTATCAGGGCATTTAAAAAGCCTTGTATTTGATGATGCGAACTGTAACCGTTAACAAACAAATCGTAAAGCATTAAATTATAGCTAAAAATAATATTGTCGTTCGAATTATTCATTTTAAGAATTTTTTTCTGTAATTCAAACGCTTTTTTCAACTTATTTAGCTTAAAACCTTTGAATATGTTAGTGAGATATTGTGAATACTTGGTTTATCAACTTTATCGGGCTTGCCGACTTTGATAATAATATCGAATACACTATCTTCAAAATATAATCCTGTTTTAGTAATAATCTTACATTTTTTATCGTAAATATCCGTTGATTTCACTTTGCTTTGAGAAGAAAAAGATTTTCTCATGTATATATCGACCTCCTTTTTGCAACAGTAATTGGTTAATTGATAATTCAAATTTCAGAATAGATTTTCGGTTAATGAAGAATCACCCATTTTATATGCGGCACCTTCAATTTCGCTGTTAGTGAATTTCAGGTAGTAACAGTCATCTTCACCAACACAAACAGTTCCGAAAACAGCTTCAGTATTATCGTCGTATACTGCCATAAGTTCGGCAAAAGATGTCTTCATTTTTACATCGGGAACAGTTGCATTCTTTTCTGCATCCAATATTTCATTTATGTCATCTTCGTCAAAATTAACATCCATTTTAAAACCACTGTAATTTACATAAAATTTTACAATCTTTTTTTCAGTATCTTCACTTGGCTTTGTTGATGTTTCTGTAACTGCATCAGTTTTTTGTTCTGATACAATTTGACTATTGTTTTTTGATGATATCTTATTTTCAGATGATGTATTATTACTGCAGGAAGCTAAAGCAAATGAAATAATAATACACATAATGATTAATAATACTTTTTTCAAAATTCTTCTCGTTTCCAATATATTTTTTAATACCACTTATCAATCCAGCCGTCTTTATCAGTAACAACCTTTGTAGTTGGTGCAGTGGTTTGGGCTGTTTCTTTTTCGGTTGGTTTGGTTGTATTTTTCCTTGTTGTAGTTGTATTTTTATTAGTTGATGTTTTAAATTCAATCTCATTATCAGCAAGATTTGTTGTTGAACCTGCTTGTTGCTTATCTGCCGTACTACTCTTGCTTTCTTTTGATGATGTTGTGTTTTCAGTAGTAGTTAGAATGGTAGTATGCTCTTTAGTAACATATTCACCATTCTTTTTTGTGACCGCTTTGCCGTTATCATCTGTTACAATTTCAGCAAATACAGATGTGCTTTCATTTTCTGTCACAGGCTCATAATAATGCGTTGTGCCTTGCTCATCTGTAACAGCAGTAGTGGAAATATTTTCACTACTGCTGTTTGCAGAACACGAAACAAAAATACTGACTATAACAACGATTATTGAAATAATAAGTAACTGCTTTTTCATAATTATGCCCACGGTACAGGAATGTTGGTGTCAGGTTCTTTATCAATATCACCGCCTGAACTTGTGGTGATAACATCAACTGTTTTGAATTCTTCAATATCTGCCTGCGGCTTGGTATATAATTCTTTCATCATTATGCCTCCTTAAGTAGCTGTTTAACTTCATTCTTTGTGTTTTGATCAATTTCTTCATCTGCAACTACTGCATTTGCTACTTGTTCAAAACTTCTTGTGGTAACAGGTGAGTAGAAGTACATTCCGTCAATACAAACATAGGCTCTTGCAGTGATTTCGTTATTGTAATGATCCTTTGTTATTCCCGTAAATACTGCATTATATGTTGAAACAGTTCCTTCAACATTTCTTTTATTTGCAGATTTTACAAAAACATTGTTTCTGTTTGCTCTTAAATAATAATTTTTTTGAAAATCATTCTTGTTTTCATAAGAGTCAAAGGTATAAACAAAGCCGTAATCAATATTTTCTGCGTATTTTTTGAAATCAAAATCAATAACTGTTTCATCAAACTCAAATCCAAAGCGCAAGCCATTATCTCTTGTTCGTATTTGTCCACCTTTGCTTTTAGCAAATTTATCACTTTCAACACGGATGAATCTATCTGTGTAACCATCTCTGTCTGCTTCGTTAAGTCCCGGTGTGTACTCCGGACTTACAAATGTATATTTATAGTCCTTGTAATCATCAAGGAAATCAACTCCTGTCAGTTTATCACTGCAATAGATTGTTGTGTTATTTGGAATAGATAGTGTTATGTAAGTTGCCTTTGGTGCAAAAATCATATTTAGATTACTGCAACCGTTAAAGCGTCCGCTTAAGTCTTGCGCATTTGGAACATAAAGCACTTTAAGATTTTTACAGCTATTGAAAGCACTATTTCCAATTGATTTCGCTTTATTAAGTACAATTTCATCAGCTGTGCAGCCGTCAAATGCATTATCATCTGCTCTTGTGCAATTAGGAAGATGTATTGTGCTGAAATATGTTCCTGCTAATCCTTTTTCAGTAACCCAATCTGCTGATGAAAAATCAGGTTGTTTTGGCAATGATTCACATCCGAAAAGAGCTTCGCTGCCGATATATCTTACTTTTGATAAATCGATATCAGCAAGTTTACTGCAACCATAGAAACAGCGTTTATCTAAATTTTCAATACCATTTGCAGTTACTGATTTCAAATTTGTATTACTGAAAGCATCATCACCGATGGATACAATTGTATCCGGCAAAGTGATGGTTTCAATATTGCTGTTGCTGAATACTTGCGGACCGATTTTTGTCGGCACAACTCCGTTAACTACATCAGGAACAACAACATTTGTTTCGTTGCCAAGATACGCTTTTATTATGCCATCTCTGTCTATTACAAACTCACTTTCATTTTCTTCTAAAATGTAGTAATCGAGATAAGTGAATTTACTGTGGAAAGGAGAGCCTGCTCTTGCAAAGGCAACTGCGATAATTCTGGTTGAATCCGTAACATCAATAGGCGCAGTATATTTTGTGCCGTTTATTTCTGTCGGCAAAGTGCCATCTGTTGTGTAATAAATATCCACAAGTGAATTTGCACATTTTAATTCAACGCTTATATTGCCACGATATGCGCCGCTTTCAATGTTTGATGTAACATTCTTGCATCTTGTACCGTTTATGATATTTGAAAAGTTTACGATTCCTGCACCATAGCGGCCATAATAGCAGGAACTTTTTTTGAATGGTGTTGCAGTTGCAATAAGCTCTTGCTTTACCTGTTCGGGTGTGTATCTTCTGTTTTCCATAAGTACATAAGCGGCAGCTGCTGATACGAGTGGTGTAGCAAGTGATGTGCCACTAGCAAATTCATATGCAGTATTACTGCTCATATCTGCTGTATAAACATAATCTCCCGGTGCAGCAATATCGACACAAGAACCGTAATTTGAAGAACTCCAAGCGCTCCCATATCTATTTGTTGCTGCAACAGTTATAGCACTGTCAAATATCGCCGGCTGTTGATACACTTCTTTGCCTTCATTTCCGGCACCAGCAACAACAGTTATGCCCATATCAACGAGTTCATCCACTACAGTGCCAAGACCTGAACGAGTCGCAAAAGAGCAGTTAATTATATCAGGCTTGTTTGAAAGCTGCTTGATATACTCAAAAGCAGCTAAAGCCGTTGCTGAAGTTCCTTCACCGTTTTGGTTATGAATCTTGTAGCAGGACAATCTAACATTGCTTGGTGTACTTTTAGCAATTGCACCGGCAACATTTGTTCCATGACCATATTTATCCATTTCGTCATCAGATGCATCTGTGCTGAAATCTGTATGAGTACGCACAACTCTGTTTTTGAACAATTCGTGGTTATAATTTATTCCAGTATCCAATATGGCAATATTTATATTCGGCTTAATTTTTGATTTATAATAATCAAGAGCAGAAACTGCATCCGTTTCTTCGTATGCCCATTCATCACTCCGGTTACCACCGGAACCTATAGAGGTAGAAGAAGTGGTAATAACACTATCATAATCTGCTGTATAACCTGCTTTTTCATATTGTGTTTTCGCAAATTCTGCTGATTCATCATCTGCATACTGCAAAAAGGCATAACCAAAACCATAAACACTGTCAACAGCACCATATTCATCAATGGGATTATCCGTTTTTACAATTAATCTTGTATAAACAGTCTTATCCTCATCATCTGATGCTTCAGTATTATCTGTATCATATTCTGAACACATTTCTGATATTTTCTGACCTGTGGAAAGAATACTTTCCAATTTTCTTTCCTGAGCCAATACACTCTGACAGGGATATATTACAGATGTAAACATTGTTAATGTCAGTATTATACTGATGATTTTTTTCATAACTCATTACCACTTTCTAACTGATACAGATATGCCTTCGGGCATATCTGTATCATAAATTTTAATCAATAGATTCTGAAACCTTATATGGTGTATTTTGCTCGTTTACAGAATACTTTGTTACAGAAGATGTGCTCTTATTAATTGCTGACTGAATATAATTAAATCCATATCCGTTATCAACAACATCTTTCTGTTTATTAAGTGTTTCATCCCAATAGGATTTAGCATCAGCATCCAAGGTTGTTCTTAAACCAAGACTGAGGGTATCTAATCCTGTTGAAATTTCACCGAAGTATTTTGCTGTTGAACGATTTTCTTTAATCAGGTTATTTGTGCTGTTTACTAATTGAGGTACAAAGGAATCGCTTATAACCTGATCAGGCGCATTAAATCCTGTTTTAGTAATGTTATTTACAGGATCATTACCGCAATAATTGAAGAGATTTGAATTATATACGCTGCTCATATCTTCAGTTAATGTCATAGGATCACTAGCATTTATGAATCTTCCCCAAGCTGGCGAATAATATCGTTTCTTTCCATAATATAATCCTGTTTCGATATCATAAATATATCCTTTGAAACCTTGTTCAACACTTACAAAAATTCCGCTCAAATATAGAGCAACAACCAATGCAAGTGCAATTGCTTGCAGTAAATCAACCCACCATGTTCCGGTAGCTTGGTACTTATTCTTGATGTCCTGTACAAATGTACCCATATAGTTTGGTGTCATATTTCCGTATGCATCATAAGACATAGATATAATTACCTTTTCACTTGGGTCATATATCTCAGTAATATTACCTTGACCATCTTTAACGAAAGTATAATTTGCCGATTGATTCCAATCCAAGGTTTCTATTGTTTCGTTAATATTTGCAGATGTATTTTCAGCTGAAGGACTACCTTCATTTGCAATAACACATACACCGACTATATCATTATTGTTGTAGATTACTTTTACCGTTTTATCATAATAAAGTATTTTATCTTTTTGCTCATTGGTAGATGTTTGTGCTTCATCTTCAGGCGGATCACCATAGAATTTTGCTCTGTAGCCAGTGATAATATCACCATCCCAAATATACTCTATTATTGATGTAGGCACGGTATCATGTTTGCTTTCATAATAGGTTTTAGAAGTTCTTTTTCCGTCACCATCATATGTATATTTATAAATGTCGTTGCCTTTACTGAAAGAGGTTAACAAGTCACCATTCCAAGTCATTGTACCTGAAATAGAGGAATAATCCATACCACTTCCTGCATAATCTAACGGATTTCCTGCTTTATCATAAGTAATTATTTTACCATCATATCCTGTTAGATAATCAGTCATGCCGTTTGATTTATATGTCAGATTTGTGGTTGTTCCATTTGATTTTGGATTAAAAGACAATTTATCAGTGCTGTAATCATATGAGTAATCACTGCTGGTTAGATATTTATAATTAACTTTTTTAGATATATTTCCGCCTTCGTTAAAATAATATCTGATTGCGGTATTATTTTCAAAATTAACCTCTAATGAAATCTGACCGCCTTCATCATATTGATAATGACGCACCAATTTTCCCTCAGCGTAAGGATATGAATTAGTATTTGCAGGTGCAAGAGCTATATTATTAGTTGATTTCTTGAAAATCGAAGTTACTCTTCCGACATCATCATACTTGTAACTCCATTCTGCTGATATACGGGTATTTTCGTATTTTTCAGGAAGAAATTTATTAGAACGTTTTGAAAGTTCAGTGCTGTAATGTGAAACTAAATTGGTTTGTCTGTTGTTTTTACCCTCAACATATTCTGTATTTGATGTTAATTTGTAATGCGTATTCTTATCAGTGGTACCCTTATTTTCCACAGATGTACTCATCGTTCTGTCAAAAGTATCTAAAACAGTTTCAGCTTTTACTGTAGGCCCTTGAACAGCAGAAACTATATATGAATCTTCGATTGTAGTTTTTGTTTTATCTCTTGATTCAGATGAAGATTGTGAGTATGAAAACGATGTGCCAAAGAGATTTATTCTGCTGCCTGTATTAGAATAAATTGTTGAGCCGTTTTTCTTTACCGTAGAGCCTTTGCTTGTATAGGTTGTAACTGTATTTGAAACCTCATCAGTCATTTCTGAAACAGAACCGTCACTGTTATACTTATATGAGTAAACATAGGTTTCTTTTTCATCACCTGACTTACCATTATCATAGATAGTCTTTGTTATATTGTTTCCATCATATTCATAGACAATGCTTGCACCATTACCAAAAATCACTTTGCCAACATTATCAAGATTATATTCATATGATATGGAGTAATCAATATTGGAATTATCTTCAGCAGATTCCTTTACAATTACATTTTCAATCTTGCCATTTTGGTTATATGTATACTCATAAAGACAACCATTATGATAAACAGATGAAATTCTGTCATTATCATCATAGGTATATTCAACAGTCTGATTAACAGTTTCACCTTCAGCAGTAGTTATTGCCTGCTGAACAGTAGTTAAAGCACCTATACCACTGTAAGTATACTGCGTATTTTTTGAAGAATCCGTATTTTTACCCTTTGATGTAAGTAAACCGCTGCCGCAATCATAATTATAATAGGTTACCTTACCGGCTTCTTCAACTGAGGTTTTATAATGCGTATTCTCGTCATATTCATAGTGTTTGCCAAAAGTTTTATTATCATTGCTTCTTTTTTTGATTATATCTGTAACCTGGCCATATTCGTTTCTTATAATTTCATAATTAGGAATATCCGGGTCAATTCCGACAGGTGGTGCATTATCTTTAGTAGCAACATACATTGAAAGATCATCAAAATAGCATTCACCAGGCATATTCAAACTGTTAATTTCAATTTTCACCTGAGAAATAGTTTTTGGCATTTCTATTACACACTTTGAAGTTTGCCAGTCACCAACAATGTTGTAATCAAAATATGTTTCTCCGACAAGTGTTCCGCTTGCAGCACCGTAAACTCTTACAGAATAATACCTGTTTTTATTAGCGTTCTTATTGTTTGTCTTGAAGGGCAGACCTTGTGAACAATAAGCAGAACAGGCAAGAACATATGATTCTCCGGGAGTAACTTTAACTGTTTGTGTAACCTTACCTTTTTTGTTGTCAGCAATAAACGATATCGCACCATTATTTGAACTGCCATTTACTTTTAACGGTGCTTCATTTGTAATAGATGCACCCTCTGTCAGTGCCCAAGTATTGTTGTTTTCAAAATCACCATTGGAGATTATATTTTTTGAAGAAGCATCTTCATAAATTAAATGCTGTAACTTACCATTTGTATAATTTAAATAATACTCCTGACCGTCATAGTTTTGATAATGAATAAGATTTGAATCTTGATCATAATGCATTATTTTTTCAGATTTATTTAATATGTCTGAAAAAACACGATTATATGTATTGTCCATAGGTGAATTGATTTCCACTTCATTAGAAACAACACCATTTGTTTTCAAAGTGTACTTAGAAAGAACATTTGATTTAGCAGTGCCATTTTTGTAATTTAATGTTAAATCTATTCCAGCACTGTTAGAAGAACTATTTTCATATGCAGTAACATTGAGAATTCTGCCGTTTTCATCATAAGAATATGATACATAGTAGCCGTCAGGATAAGTCACTTTATTCAACCTGTGATTTTCATCATAAGAATACTGAACAGCAATGTTCTTGCCATTTACTTTTGCAGGCTGTTCTGTACCATTAGCAATATAATAAACACTGATTGAAGTTAATAAATCATTTTCATAATTGTATCTGTATTTTCTATTAGAGCCATCAGTAATATATGAAAGATTTTCTCCGTCATAGGTGATTTCAACTTTGTTTACATATTGTTTTTTATTTTCATCTTTACCTTCTGTGAAAATATATTCAATTTTTGTAACATAACCATTTGAACCGATTTTTGAAAAATGATATTTCGTATTATCTTTTTCACTTTTTATTTCTACTCTGTCATAATCAGTTCTATCATTAGCAGAAGTTAAAATATATTTATCACCAGAACTATTTGAACCCACAAAATTATTACCACTACTGTTTACAAAATATATATATTCTCCTTCACAGTTTTTCCAATAGTATTCTCCGTTTTCATATTGAAGAATGCTATAATAGTTTGTACGTGTGTTAATACCGTCAGACGGATTATTGTCAATTGCCGCAGGATTGATTATTGTTTGAACATTAACCTGTGCGAGCTCGTCATATACACTTAAATCATTTCTGACAATCAGCGGAGAACAGGTGTAATCATTAACATATAATGTTCCTGCTCTGTCCAAATCTACAGTTTCAGATTCAATGGTTTTGTCAACATCACCGATTTCACGATAATATATTCCCAAAACGATTGAATTAATTTCAATATATGTATTCTCTGATAACGGTTCAAGGGCCAATCCTTTGTTTTCATATAGCCCTAAGGAACTATAGTGTGCATATGATGTTATATCTATTTTACACTCATCAATTGTATCTGATGAAGCCATTTGCCTATCAATAATAACATCATTAATTGTACTTAAAGGAACATTTTGAATGTGATTTAATTCATTTTTCAATCTATATACATTAATAGTATTTGATGTATCGGCATTACCATTTGTCTCAACAGTTCCCGTTGAGATATTTAATGTAGCATTATTAATGAATACCTGCTTATCTGTAATAATGCTGGGTTTAACATAAATACAACTATCAATTCCGTTTACTGTTTTATTTGAACCGGCAATTTTCATTGGATTTGTATCTACACCATTTGTATACATAGTTAAAGTTTCGCTTTCATAAAAACCTGTTTCGGCAGGATTTGAAACCGAATGTGCAGCAATTTCACTTACTGCATTTTCTGCATCTGCAACAGTATCAATGTTATTATCAATTTCTGATATTTCCTTCCATTGACCATTAACATTGTTGTGAATAGGAACAGCTGCTGATACCTGATAATATCCACCGTCATCAGTTAAGTATGTTTTAGAATTTTCTGTACGCTTACTTTCAATTTCGTACTCGATTGAAACTTCGTCAGCAGAAAATTCATAATCATTTTCAAACTCTTCCATTGCATAGGTAGTAGAAGGTATTACTGTTATTGCCATTACCATTGCAAGAAAAAGTGAAATAGATTTTTTAAAAGTCTTTTTCATAATATTCTCCTTAATTTTATATTTTCAGTGTAAAATGAATGTGTATTTTTTATATCAACTCCCTCTAAAAAAGACAAATATTTAAAAACTCACTATCATAATAACAAATACAATAAAACAGTAAATAAATAATGCAAAAAAATAGAAATAATAAGCAAAAAAATAGAAGTGAATGCATTTAAGCGATCACTTCTATTATAATAGGGTATTTAAGGAAAAATAATTATCACTTGAAAAACCATCTGTTCTTCATTGAATATCCATTCTATTTCACCGTTATATTTTTTTACAGTTTTCTCAATATTTTTAGTTCCAATTCCATGATAACCGGAATCTTTTTTAGTTGATAATAATTTATTACTTTTAATTATTGGCTTTTGTACACAGTTATTCTTTAAATCAATTATACGGCAACCGTTATCATTTCTTCTAACAATAAAGTCAATTGTTTTTTTATTGCAAATTTCAACAGCTTCAATAGAATTATCAAAAAGATTATTTAAAATAGTTGATAAATCAGCGTCCTTAATAAAAGAAAGATTTTCAGAAAATGTTTCAATATTAAGTTGAATATTTTTATTTTTACATATTGTTATATATTTATTCAAAATCAAATCAAGCATTTTATTAGATGTTTTACCTATATAACTATATTTATCTACTTTTCCATAAACCTCTTCTATATAATCACTGACTTCTGTTGAATCTGCAATACTGTTTATATTTAATAAATGGTTCTTTATATCATGAATTAATTCGTCTGAAGAATTATTTTTTTCTTCTAATAATTTTAAATAGGATAAATCAAGTGTGTTTTTTTGATTAGCAATTTGCAGCTCTAATATTTTTTGATGGTTTTTTTGAGTGCTTTCATATATCCAAAAAACTATTATGTTAGCAATTAGCAGAAGAACTGTTAGAGATGATGATATAATTCCTACTAAATTGGAAACCTTAATTTGTGTAAGCAAATAATGAATAAGCAAGGCACAGGACATACTGCATATAGGCATTATAATAAGTATCCAATACTTACCCCCATCAATTTTACCTCGTTCTTTTGTAGCAATTAATGAAATTAATGCTGTTGACACAAAATAAAGAGTTTTACAAATCACTGCATCAACAAGCAATAAAAAGAAATCATTTTGATAATGTATTACTGATTTATTAAACAATACTGATATTGTAAAAATTGTTACCATTTCAGTTATATACATAACTAACGATAGAATTAAACTATGAAATATTGCTGATTTTTGATTAGAGTGAAATCCAAAACAAATTGCTAAATAATTGGCAATTGCAAATAATAGTACATTTAACCATTCAATATTTGGATTGATTACATATATTAGCATTATTGCTAAATAATTTAGTCCTACAATAACAATAGATTTATTACAAGAACTTTTATATTCAAAAATTTTTTTGAAATAATTAAAAGCAATTAAATACTCTACTAAGTAAAGCAAAATACTAAAAATTATTCTTGTTATTCTTGCCATCGTTAATTCCTACTTTGAAAATTAAAATGTTTTTTTCTGAAATCCGTTTGGCTTCTTGCAGCGATAGGGATTTTGTATTCATTTTCCTTATATTTAAGCAATAATTCCGTCCTCTTATATGCTGCGGAATAATTCATGTTTACTACAAAACTTGAATGTGGAGTAGCAAAATAAGATGCTGATAAGACATCTCTCCAATAAGCTATTTTTTCATTAGAAAAATAAGTGTTGTTTTCTGTTGTAATTTTTGTTTTTCGATTAGATATTTCTGCAAATATAATTTCTCTAATAGGAATGCGTATTCGCTTATTTGTTTTTGATTCAATAAATGTAATGAAAGTATTATTAAGTAATTCTATAGCAGCATCCAAAGCAGAGTATAACCTCAAAGTTTGAATAGGCTTTGGTAAAAATCGAAATGCTTTTAAATCAAAAGCATCATCTAAATATCTGTTGTGTGCAGTTACAACAAAAATAATCAAACGCTCATTTCTTAAACGCAATTGCTTTCCTGCTTCAATACCATTTTCTTTTCCCAATTCGACATCCAAAAAAGCAATATCAAAAATAATATCGCTTTTCAATAGCTTATCAGTGGTATCAAATGTAAAAACATTTAGAGGTATTTTATTATCATTGAAATAAAATACCAAATGTTTCTCTATTTCTTCCTGACAGATTTTTTCATCATCACATATTGCTATATTCATATTTACCCCTAAAAAAAATATATTAAAGCAGTTTATCTACTACCCTAATATACCATACTAAATGAATTGATGCAACTATATCACTTTATTGAATTATGATCAACAAAACTTTGAATAATATCTTGGATAATTGGTAAATCTTCATCACGGCATAATTTTAATAATTCAAGTATGTTTTTTATGTCCTTGTCCCTGAATATACCTAATGTAAAATAATCAGTGGTAACATTAAGGGCAGAACTTATTTTTAATAATGTTGGTAAGTTTGGTTTTGAGCGGCCATTTTCAATTGCAGAAATATGTTTCGCAGTTTTATTTACTTTAACTGCAAGAGCTTCTTGCGTTAACCCACACTCGCGTCTTTTTTCTCCAATCCTAAAGCCAATCTTATAATAATCAATTGTATCGTCTTTGTCGTTCTTCATAACCTCACCGCCAATCAATAATTTAACGTTTATATTTTACCATTATTGAGATTATGCAAAAACTATATAATAATAGTATTATCTATTATAAGGTGTAATTTTCTCTGTAAAAATAGATATTTAGCCTAAATGGCAGAAAACAATATAATAATGTCACAAATTATTGTTTTGATGTAAAAGCTCTTGAAAAAATTTCAGAGTTAATATATCATCTCTACATTAAACAAAGGAGATAAAATATATGAAAAACTCAAAAAAAGCTCAAATGTCTGCATCATATGTAGTGAAAAAATTTGCTAATTTGGAATTGAAGAGAAATGCCAATTCTACCACTTGTGGCGCTATCTTTCAACCCAAAGCACCTTCAGCTTTGAAGAAGTTTAGTAAAGTAGAGAATGATAAGTAAACTATCGGCTTACCTTACTGAAAAAATGCTTTCAAACGGAACAATCAGCGAAGAAGATAAAGAACTGTATATTTACGGTTTATTTATGCTGATTTCGCATCTTGTGTTTTTTATCATATCCTGTGTCTTTGGATTGATATTAGGATGTGTCCTTGAAAGTATAATTTTCTATGTTACATTTCAATTCATTAGAAGATATGCCGGAGGCTATCATGCAGCAACCGAAACAAGATGTGATATATTATCAACTCTTTCAATCTTAGCTTGTATTGTTGTAATCAGGCTGTCAAAAACTTATGATATTCAAACTGCGTTATTGATAATCAGTGCATTATCAGCAGTTTGTATATTTGTTTTTTGTCCCCTTGATACACCTGAAAAGCCATTGACTGATAAGGAGTTCAAATATTTTCGCAAAATATCTTGGCTGATTTTGCTTGCGATAGTTGTTGCCATAATTGTTTCTTATATTTTCAAATTCAAAATTGTCACTGTGCCTTGTTGCTTGAGCTTGATTCTTGAAAGTGTTTTGTTAGTTGCAGGAAAGATTAAGAGGGTATCACAAAAAACAGAATGTTAAAACATAACTTGTTTGGTGTCTTTCTTAAAGAAAAACGACAGCAGAAAAATATGTCTTTGAGAGAATTATCTGATAAAGCAAATATTGCACATACATATATTTTGAAAATAGAAAACGGCAGCAAACCGCCACCGAGTGATAATGTGTTATTAAAACTTGCAAAGGGATTAAATCTTGATGATGAATCTGCTGAAATATTCTTTGACTTGGCTGCCAAGTGTAAAAGAATAAATGATGATAAGAACTTCTATATCCCTGCAGATATTTCCGAATATCTGCTTAGCGAGGATAAGGCAAATAAACTTATACGAAAAGCAAGCAAACTTGGATATTCAAATGAATTTTGGAATGAAGTATTGAAACAAATTAAAAAATGAAAATATGTCCCTGAAGGGATATATTTTTTGAACATACTGTTACCCATTGGGGAACACATGAATTTGATAATAACGCATAATCTTATGCTTAATATATAAATAACCAAAAGAATAAAAGGGTAGTAATTAAAGAGATAGAAGTCGGAGCAATCCGGCTTCTATCTCTTTGTTCTTTTTTGAAAGGACGATATAACTATCTCTTTTTGGCAACCTTACATAGCGAAATATCCATAATCTCTGGATTTTGAAAATCAAAAAAATTCAAAATTCGGAGGTTTAATATGAACAGAAAAGAAAACAAAAATAGCATTGTGCAAAATGCTGAAAATAAAAAAGTTGTAACTTTGAAAGATACAAAAAAACAAGAAAAATCATCAATATTTGGTATTACGATTGAACAATTAGTATCATCATACGATTTCAATAATATGAAATATGAAACAACTCTTGCTGAGGATATTATGAATTTGTGCAGAAAAAATGGCATTACTTCAGACGGAATGTTTCAGCAAAGAACCTGTGTGCTTAGAATACAGTATTCAAGATTAAAGACAAATAAATACCATATCCCCAAAAAAGAAATATTGTTTGCGATATGCATTGGTTTAAGGTTAAGCATTGAAGAAGTGGCTGAATTAATGGGAAAAGGTGGCTATTCGTTTACATACAATAACGAATTTGAACAAGAGAATAATCTTCCTTCATTTGACAGACTGATTCACGATTGTATCTGCATGAGGATTTATGATATTGATGAAATTAACGATTATTTAATCAACAACGGATACAAAGAAAGACTTGGCAGCAGTTCTCTTATATAAGATTTGGCGAAAGTGCTGAATGGTGGCAAAAATGTAACTTTCAAAGATACACGCTATATTTTGAAATTAATTATACTGAAGTCAATGAAGTGCTTAAGAGCATTTCAAGTACCTTGACAATTGAATATACCTTATAGCAAATACCTTCCCATTATTGTTTCTGACGAACAGGGGCAAGCAGCTTTAGCACGAACAAGAGTCTTATGACTCTTTGTTTGTTGGCTATGAACTATCAGTGGTGCTGATAGGCATGCGATGACAGATAATGGGGATAATGATACTTCTGTCCAGTCAAAAGTCGAGCGTGATAAAACCGTCGCAACCAAAGAGGGCAGCTCGGAGAGATCCTCGGAGTGGTGAGATTCCAATGATAAGGTTAACCAGCCTTAGTTTGTTATATGCCCGATTTGTCAGGGGTGTCGTGGACAAGTATGACATTACGCAAAACAACTTAAACGAAGTGCAGATGGCAATCAATTAGGATATATTCAATTATCAAAACAAACCTAAGCCATCTGCACTTTAAAAAGCAAGGAGGTTTTATATTGAATATAGTAAAAAGAGGCGAAATTTATTATGCTGAATTTTCGTCAGGTGTCGGCAGTGAACAAAAAGGGATAAGACCGGTTATTATCATTCAAAATAACAAGGGGAATGAATACAGTCCAACTACAATAGTCGCAACCATAACAAGCAGACTGCACACAAATATGCCTACTCATGTGTATCTTGATACGGATTGCCTTGCCTTTAATTCTGTTGCAATGCTTGAACAAATCAGAACTATTGATAAAATGCGTTTAACACAGCCGATTGGATGTGTGACAAAAGAAAATATGAAGAAGATAGATAAGGCAATAAAAATTAGCTTTGGATTATAAGTCTATACATATTAATTAAGGAAGTTTTTTGATATGAAATATAATAATTATGATGAGATGCCTATGTTTTTATCTATTAAAGATGTAGCAGATACAATAGGATTGTCAATCTCAAGAATATATGATATAGCAAGCACAGATAAAACCTTCCCATGTGTCGTTCTGGGCAGGCGAAAAGTAGTGCCGAGAGATGAATTTAAATCGTGGATTAAAGCGAGTTCTAAAGGTTTTTAATGGTCGCAGCCAAACACCCATATTTGTCTGGATATTAGGGGAAAAGTGTGGTATTGTTGGTGTTGCAAAGGAGATGATACAATATGGCAAAAAGAGCCAAAGGAACAGGAACACTGAGAAAAAGAGCAGATGGAAGGTGGGAAGGTCGCCTCTATCTCGGAAAAGATGAAAACGGTAAAAATCAGTACAAGACTGTTACAAGCAAGAAAAAATCAGAATGTCAGAATAAACTTGACAAACTGATTGCAGAGGAAGAAAAAAGAAAACGCAATGAGAATTGCAAGTATGGTGATTATATTAATCCGACTGTTGAAGAATGGAATAGAATCTACATCGAAGATTTTTGCACAGGATACCTGAAACCGAAAACGATATCGGGTTACAAATCAATGATTAAGAATTATATAAATCCTTACTTGGGTAAATATCACCTCAGAGATTTATCAAAGTTAATCTGTCAGCAATATATAATGGATGTATATGAGAATGGTAGAGTCAATCAAAAAAGAACCAGTGACATTGCTCAAGGTTTGAGTTCGAGAACTGTAAAGGATATAAAAATCATTTTACATGCATCTCTCGAAAAGGCAGTAGAGGAAGGAATAATAGATAAGAATCCGACTGATAAATTGAATATACCGAAAGACAGAGTTAAAGGAATGACAACTCTGACTAAAGAACAAAGCAACCGCTTACTTGAAGAAGCCTTCAATAGTGGTTGCTTTGAATTTTATTATCTTGAATTAACAACGGGATTAAGACTTGGAGAAATCCTTGCATTAGAGTGGGAAGATTTAGATGTGAGAAACAAGACACTCTCAATAACTAAGCAAGTACAGAGAATTGATGGTATACTGCAAGCAGAAACTCCAAAAACAAAAAATTCGATAAGAACAATTGCAATTAGCTCTGATTGTACAACAGCACTTGGAAGATTGAAACTGCGGCAGGCAAGAGGAACAACACTCATGTTCCCGTCACCTGAAACAGGGACATACAGAGATCAGAATGCAGTAACAAGAAAATTCAAACGAATGCTAAGACGAGCAGGACTTCCTCAGGAAGTCAGATTCCACGATTTAAGACACACATGTGCAACGATTGCGCTTGAAGAAGGTGTAGAAATTAAAGCATTGTCAAGTATGCTTGGACACTCAGATGTGGCATTCACTATGAACACCTATGTCCACGCAACCAAAAAATTAAAGACAACGGCAGCAGATAAAATGGAAGCTGCCTTTCAGATAGGATACTCAGCAGTTATGAATGTTGAATGCAAATTAAAAGAAGCATAATATAATGTAATAATTATTATATAATATATAGAAAAGCCGTTACAACTGATGTAACGGCTGAATTACTCTCTGAAAATAAGTGGTCGCTGTTGTGGTCAAAAGAAAAAATATACAGAAATATGCAAAAACAGCAAAAAATATACATTTGCTAAAATATATAATATAAAACATATATTATATAGAAAAATAGGGAGAGTAAGTGGTCATTTAGGGTAGATAAGTGGTCGTAAAAATGACGGCTTAAACTGAGTTTAAGAAAACAAAAAATCCTTGAAACCAAGTAATATCAACGGTTTCAAGGATTTTATATTGGTACGCTGGAAGGGACTCGAACCCCCGACCTTCTGGTTCGTAGCCAGACACTCTATCCAACTGAGCTACCAGCGCTTACAAGCTATTAAATTTTTAATTATGCACTTTATGCAAAACCAACACACTGGTTCGTAGCCAGTCACTCTATCCAGCTGAGCTACCAGCGCATACCAATAAAAATATATCAACTTATTCAGTTGTTAACAAAATGTCCACAAGTCGACCTTGTGTTTCGTAGCCAGTCACTCTATCCAGCTGAGCTACCAGCGCATACCAATAAAAATATATCAACTTATTCAGTTGTTAACAAAATGCCCACAAGTCGACCTTGTGTTTCGTAGCCGGACACTCTATCCAACTGAACTACCGGCGCAAATGCATCATATATTTAATGCTTAAATAATATAGCATATTCAAAAGGGAAATGCAAGAGTTTTTTTGCATAATATGCAATTTTTCGAAAAACGTAAAATTACCGTATGTGCGAGACTGTTTGCGTCAATTTAATACGATGTTTGGATCTGCGTCCGAGAATTTTTATAAGTTTAATTTATTTTGCTGTTATTGATTTCTTATAAAATCGTCAAGTATGTCCGCTGCCATTTTGCAAAGCTCTGAGCAGGGGCGTTTTTTATAATATTCAGCCGTTCTGGCATCAGGAGTGGGGGTAAGGCGTTTGTTTTTATCAAGCTCAAGCAAAACGCGGCAGATTATTGAGCCGTTTTGCGCTTCAAATTTTTTTGCAACCTCCTGAACCATGGCATAAACGGCGGCGCGACCGCGGCAGGCATAGAGGTTTGAGATAACATATGTCATTCCCGAAACCGTGCCGCAAACCTCGCGCATTCTGCCCATTCCGCCGCCGAAGCCGATTGTTTGTTTTTCAACGAGTTCTTCACTCAATCCCATTTCATCGCAAAAAGCAAGAGCCACCGCCTGCGAACAGTTCTTTCCGCATTCAAAATGTTTTTTTGCTATTTCGCCTTTTGTCATTGCTGTGTATCCTCCGATGCGGAGAATTTAGCGGTGAGATTAACATCGCCGTTCACATTAACCGTGTATTTACTGCCGGAGGCAACAAGTTCGCCTGTTTTATTATCGTACCAGCCGTCGAATTTATAACCGGCGTCCGGTGTTGCCGTCAGCGAAGCTTTTTTGCCTTTTTCATAACTGCCGTCGCCGGTAACGGAGCCGTTTCCGTCCACATCTATATATACATTATATTTAACGGCTTTGGTAGTGGTTTCCTTTTCCGTTGTTTTTTCGGTTGTTGTTTCGGTTGTTGTTTCTTTCTTTGTGGTTGTGGTGGATTTTGTTGTGGTGTGCTTGGTTGTTGAAGTCTCGGTTGTTTGTGAAACGGAGGTTGACGGCAGGGTGGTGGTTTCCTTTTTATTCTTTACGGAAGCGGAAACAACAAGACCAATAATCATTGCCACAAGAATAACGGCAAGCACTATTATAATGATTATATTGCGCTTGTTTTTCTTTTCTTCATCGTCATCATCAAGAGGAACTTTGCTTTGGGGCGCGGAGCGGTTGATTTCGTCAAGCTGCGAAACATTTGGAATGATTTTTGTGTTTCCGTTATCGCCGTCGGGCTTAATTTCGTTATCCTCGTCAAAAAGCGGTGAACCGCAGTTTTCGCAAATATATCTGCCTTCATCATTGTCAAAGCCGCAGTTTTTACATCTCATTGTATTTACCTCGCAAACATAATAATAGATAATTTATAAGTTTAAAGCAAGTATAACACAGAAAATTTGAAATGACAACACTATATAGGCTAAAGAAATAAGAATTATTTGCCTAATTTCCATTTTTGGTATTGACTTTTTGACGAATTTATAATAAATTTAAAGAGTAGCAATTTAGTTATGCTTAGTTCGTACTGAAAGGGGTACCAAAGTAATGAAGAAAACAATTAAAAAGATTCTTTGTGTTGTTCTCGTTGCTTCCTTCGTTTTTGCTCTTGCAGGCTGTGCGAAGATCAATTATGTAACAAACGGAACAATCAAAGCTATCAAAGAGGTTCAGGACGGCACTTATAAAAACGGCGGTTCGGATTCTGCCGAAAGTGAGCAAACGGCTGTAACCATTGATGAATTTGTTGCCGGCACTTACGGCGGCGTTGAATTCAAATCCGTTGAAGATGTTGTTAACTACTATGTAGAGTGCTATAACAATACAAAGTCTCAAACAGCTTCTTACACCGAAAACGGCGAAGCAAAAACATATTATGCTTTGCTTGGCGAAGAAAAACTTAAAATAGAATCCGTTCTTATCGAGGGTTCTGAAAACTCTGTTATCAACGGTATTGTTCCCGGAATCGTAGACAGCTTGTTCTCTGCAAGTACATACGGTCTTCCGCCTTGCAACAACAGAGATCCCAAGCTTGATAACTATAATGTAAGCGACACGGATCCGGGCGAATTTGATTACACAAAGTCTTATTTCACCGCGGATGATTGCCAGGCTGCAAATGTTAAAGAGCAGGACGGAAAAATCGTGCTCACCATTCAGCCGAAAGACGGCTCAATGTCTATGCGCGGCGTTGACTCTCAAGGTCGTTTCTTTGAGGTTCTCGGTGATATCGGTACAACCGTAGACTCAATTTCCGCTCTTTCTTGGGCAAGCGGTTCAACGGAAGAAAACTGCAAGGTTATTTACTCGGGCGGTACGGGCACAATCACAATTGATCCCGCAACAAAAACTGTTACGGCTGCAGAATATCACATGGCTGTTAATGTTGAAGTTAACCACGCAAATGTTGCCGTAATTAAGGATAAGAGCGCAGAGGTTAAGATTTCTTATGATATGACTTATCCTGCTTCTGCCGATTACCTTAAAGAGTCTAAGGGTATTGTTAAAGCGTAAAAATGCATAACTAAAACAAACGGTTTTAACGGCTTCGCTGCAAATTGTTAATTTTGCGGCGAAGCTTATTTTTTGTTGAATAATAATAAAACATATGTTATTATAATCTAAGTGTGCGGCATGCCGTGCTTATTAAAAAACAGGAGAATGCTTATGAGCGAAAAACTGCCCAATATGGATTACGATGCTGATGAAGTTATCGGCGATTTCAAGTCAAAATTCAAATGGCCGAAAAAAGAAGAAGTTGAGGTTATAACAAAGCCGGAAAAGCTTGGCGTTAAGCTGCTTGTTTCCGCTTTGCTCACAATCATTTCCGGTGGTGTTGCATATTATATTATGCTGCCTGCAATGAATTTTAAGGATACTCAGCTTTATTCCTTTATAATTCTTGTTTTGGCATTATTTATGGTTTTCTTTGCATTAGTTTGCAAGGCAAACAAAAAGATAGAACGCAGGGAATATATCAAAAAGCGTGCAGTTATTCCGGCGGCGATAGCAATAGTGCTTGTGGTTGTTATGCTTATCGGTTGGATTTTCGGTGCAACGATATTCAGAGCTTCTTCCTACAGCAAAATGATGCCGATAACAACAAGCGATTTTGCAACCGATTTCAGCGACATCAATATTGATTCCGTGCCCAGAATAGACGAATCAAGGGCACTTACCCTTGCAGACCAGCAGCTTGGCTCGCTTTCGGAATATAAGAGTCAATATGTTGTTTCGGACACTACCACTATGGTGAATTACAACGGCAGACCCGTAAGAGTGGCTTATCTCGAATATGCCAATTTCTTTAAATGGGTAAACAACACCAAAAACGGTTTGCCGGCTTATATGATTGTGGACCTTGTTTCGCAGAATGTTACTGTTGTGAACTGCAATGAGCAATTCGGCGGCAGCATTAAATACAGCCCAACCGAGCTTTTCAACAAAAAGCTTATCCGTCACATCAGATTTCAATATCCGGGTGCGCTTTTGGATACTCCGAATTTTGAAATCACTGATGACGGTCATCCTTATTGGATTACAGCCGTGCTGGATAAAACCATCGGTCTTTTCGGTGGCACGGATGTTAAGGGTGTTGTTATTACGGACGCGCTTACGGGCGAAAGCACTTATCATGATATTGACGAGATTCGCTCAAATTCCGAGTTTGAATGGGTTGATGCCGTTTATTCTCCGGCTCTCCTTTTGCAGCAATATAACTATTACGGCAAGCTCCAAAACGGATTTTGGAATTCCATTATTTTCCAAAACGATGTAAATGTTGCTTCCGACGGCTACGGCTATGTTGCAATGGATGATGATATTTGGGTTTACACGGGCGTAACCTCCTCGGAGGGCGACACTTCAAATTTCGGTTTCATCCTCAGCAATAGGCGCACCAAGGAAACAAGATATTATCAAAACGGCGGTGCGATTGAATCCTCGGCGCAGCAATCGGCACAGGATGCCGTTCAAAATTATAAATATTATGCAACCTTCCCGATCTTGCTTGATATAGACAGTCAGCCCACATATTTTATGAGCCTTTACGGCGACAGCAATACGGTTAAGGGCTATGCGCTTGTTAATTTGGACGACAAAACAATAGTGGGCACCGGCTTGCTCGATGAAATGAAGAGCGACGCCAAAGCACTAAATGCCGCTGTGGAAAACTATGTTCAGGCAATGAAAGATAAAGGCAAGATTGACGGTGATGTTAATGTTGACGATTATCTTGTGAACGACAATGCTTCCGGCAATCAAACTCAGACAACGCAGCAGGGCGGCGACAGCACGCAAAGCACGTCAACTGCGGAAAGCGGAAAAATCACCGGCAAGGTTCAATCCGTTAAAACAAGTGTTAACGACGGCAACACTTATTATTACCTTGAGATAGACGGCAAATATTATTATATTGCCGCCAAGGATTGCATGGATGTATTGCTTATTTCGGCAGGCGACACGGTAACGGTTATTCCCGGCGATGAAAGCAGCGGTGTGTTTGTTGCCGCAAGCAACGTTGAAAGATAATTAAATAGAATGCGATTTTAACCGATTTTGAGCAAAGGCTTTGTGCCTTTGCTCTTTTTTTTATGCCTTTTCGGTTTTGCGATTTGTTTGCCGCAGAGTGCGAAAAAATCGGCAAAAGAAAATCAACGCCGATAAATTTTTGATGAAAATTATGCATAAAATCCGAATAAAAAAATTTTTTTGCAATTTTTTTTGAGAAATATAGCGTTTTGAGGCTATATTTTTCCGCTGTTCGGGGTATAGGTGAGAGCAGCTTTTGCAATCAAGAATATTTGAAGGAGGAATTTATACGGCAAGAAAGAAAAAAACAACAAAAGATGAAGTACGCGACGGCTTAAAGCGGCTTGCTTTCGGAGAGATAAAGGACGCGGTGCTTCTTCTTTTTGCTCAGGAGGGTGATGTCCTTTCGCAATTGCCCGGGCTTGACCTTTACAATATCAGCGAAATCAAGCGACCGAAGGGCGGCGGAATGGAAATTAAGTTTTTCGACCGAATTAAGGCTCTTGAAAAGCTTTCGGAACTGGACGGTGAAACACATTCTGAACCGCTCAGCTTTTACAGAGCACTTGAGGAAAGCGCGAAATGCATAACAAAGCCGCAGGGAGATGATCCCGTTGAATAACTTTGTGCCTTTTTCCGAAAAGCAGCTTGCAGTGCTCACCTGGTGGTGCAACGGCAGCCCGTCCAATGATAAAAACGGAATTATATGCGACGGCGCCGTAAGATCCGGCAAAACGCTTTGCATGAGCATTTCGTTTGTGAGCTGGGCGTTTTACCGCTTTAGCGGTGCGTCGTTTGCTTTTTGCGGAAAAACGGTGTCCTCCCTGCGGCGAAACGTGATAACGCCTTTATTGCCGCTTCTTTCCTCGTTCGGATTTAACTGTGATTTTAAAATCAGCCGAAATTGCATTGAAATCGAAAAAGGCGGCGCGGTTAATCGGTTTTATCTTTTCGGCGGCAGGGATGAATCCTCCGCGTCCCTTATTCAGGGTATGACCTTGGGAGGTGTTTTGCTTGACGAGGTGGCTCTTATGCCGCGTTCTTTTGTTGAGCAGGCGCTTGCAAGATGCTCTCTTGAAAATTCAAAGTTTTGGTTTAATTGCAATCCGGAGCACCCGTTTCATTGGTTTTATAATGAATGGATAAAAAAGAAAGACCAAAAAAATATGCTTTATCTTCATTTTACCATGCAGGATAATCCTTCGCTTTCACCGGCGGTTATAAACCGATATAAAAGCCTTTACAGCGGCGCGTTTTATGAGCGGTTTATAGACGGAAAATGGGTGGCTGCGGATGGGCTTGTGTATCCCATGTTTGATGCAAATCGGCACATTGCCGAGGCAAACGGCGAATTTTCAAAATATTATTTATCGTGCGATTACGGCACGGTTAATCCCTTTTCGCTCGGTCTGTGGGGTAAATGCGGCGACAAATGGTTTCGCGTTGACGAATATTATCATTCCGCGCGCGATGCCGGGGTGCAGCTTACGGATGAGGAATATTACGATAGGCTCTGCACTCTTGCCGGAGGCAGAAAAATTGAGGCGCTTATCATAGACCCGTCTGCCGCAAGCTTTGCGCAAACCGTTCGCCGCCACGGAAAATACAGGGTTATCAAAGCGCAAAACGATGTGCTCGGGGGAATAAACCTTGTGTGCCAGGCACTTAAAAACGGCAGCATCTTTTTTTATCCCTGCTGCGCCGACACCGTTCGTGAATTTTCCGTTTACAGGTGGGATAACGGAATAAAAAGGGATGCGCCGAAAAAAGAAAACGACCACGCAATGGATGATATTCGTTATTTTGTTTCCACCGTTTTAAACGGTGCAGGAAGTAAAAACGAATTATGTACCTTTGCGGTAGAAAGGATGTGAGGCATTGGGGCTTTTCAGCAAAAAAAATTCCGGCGGCGAAAAAATTTCCGCCTCTGCTGTGCAAACCGGTTCGTGCGCACGGCATCCGTTCGGCAGCGTGGGAATGTATACTCCGCTCGGCACAAACGGGCATGTGTATGCTTCTCTTCGTGAAAGTGTGCCGATTATTGATGCCGCCGTGCTTAAAATAATCCGCCTTGTGAACGATTTTAAGTTTGAAACCGGCGATGAAGCCGTGGACAGGGATTTAAACGGCTTTTTTGAAAGCATAAATGTGGGCGGAAATCAAATCGGTATTGATGCGTTTGTTTCTGCTTATTTATCCGATTTGCTTACCTACGGCAGCGCAGTCGGCGAAATGATTGCGGATGACAACGGCTTTTACGCGCTTTATAACGGCGAGCTTGCAACTCTTGAGGTTAAACGTGCGGAAAACGGCTTTGACATCGAATTTTACAACGGCAACGAAAAAATTGCCCGTCGGGATTTGATTTTGTTTACCGCGCTTAATCCGAAACCGGGCGAAATAACCGGCACAAGTCTTTTAAACGGCTTGCCGTTTATAGCCGATATTTTGCTTACGATTTATAACACCATTGGCGAAAATTGGGAGCATGCCGGGAATTTGCGATATGCCGTAACATATAAGCCGGGCGGCGACGGTGTGGATTCCGTTTCCGCGCAGGCAAGGGCAAAACAAATTTGCGCGGCATGGCAGGAGGCTATGAGCAGCAAAGAAGCCGTTAAGGATTTTGTTGCCGTGGGTGATGTGAGCGTTAAGGTTATCGGGGCAGATAACAATGTGCTTTCAAGCGAAATTCCCGTGCGCCAGCTGACGGAGCAGATTATTGCGAAAACGGGCTTGCCGCCGTATATGCTCGGGCTTTCGTGGAGCACTACGGAGCGAATGAGCATTCAGCAGGCCGATATGCTTACAACGGAACTGAAAGCGTACCGAAAAGTCATAACCCCCGTGCTTATAAAAATAGCAAGGAAATATTTGGATATAAAATCCGTTTGGCTGCCTGTTAATGTAAAATGGGCCGATATTACCCTGCAGGATGAAACCGAGCATGCCAAGGCTCGCCTTTATAATGCACAGGCGGATAATGCCGCCGCGGAAAACGCGGCAAATCAAAAGGAGGTTTCCGATTGAGAGAAGGATTTATCGAAAAGGGCTACACGCCCGAAAAATCCGATTACGAAAAAATAAGAAAATTCACCCGCAGAGAATTTGAAAAGGACGAGCTTTATGTGTTTGAAGTTTCCCTTTGCAATAACGATGTGGACAGAGACAACGAAAAATTTTCCGTTTCGGCTTTAAACGAGCTTGCCAAGCAATTTGTTGGCAAAACGGGAATTAAAAACCATTCCATGAGGGCGGAGGACCAAAGCGCAAGAATTTTTGAAACCCGCGTGGAGAAAATTCCGGGCAAAAAAACCGCTGACGGTGAGGATTTTTACACTCTGCGCGCAAAAGCCTATATGGTTCGAAGCGACGCCACGGCTCAGCTTATAACGGATATTGACGCCGGAATCAAAAAAGAGGTGTCCGTTTCCTGCAGTGCGGCGAAGCGAATTTGCTCCGTTTGCGGCAAGGATAAAAGCCTTGAATATTGCGGTCATACAGCCGGAAAAAACTACGGCGGAAAAAAATGTTTCACCGTGCTTGACGGAATTACGGACGCTTATGAATTCAGTTTTGTTGCCGTGCCGGCACAAAAGGAGGCGGGCGTTGAAAAAGCTTTCGGCGCGTTCCCTCAAAAAAGCGATATTGAAAAAATGCTTTCCGGCGGCGGTGAAATAACACTTTCCGAAAATCAGGCGAAATCGATAAAATCGTTTCTTGAGAATATGAACGACGACGCCGAGCTCGGCAGGGAATACAGAAAAAACATTATAAACGATCTTGTGCACCTTTGCGGTAAGGCACTGCCTAAAATGGATAAATCGGCATTTGAAAGCGTTGCGCAGGTTATGACTGCCAAGGAACTTTTTGCCTTTAAAAGTGCTTTTGAGGGGTGCACGTCAGAAAATTCAATGCCTGCTCCGCAGCTTGCAAAAGCGCAGTCGGAAAAACGCACGGATCTTGGAAAATTTAAAATTTAGGAGGAAAATTTATGAATATAAATCATTATTCGTTTAAGGGCATCGGCGAAACGGTGCTTACCTTTAAAACATACAAAAAGCTCAATAAAGGCGATTTTATAAGGCTCGATACCGAGGGCACCGCCGTGCTCGCGGATGCCAACAGTGAATTCGTGGGCGTTGTGCTTTCCGTTTGTGACGATCATGTTTCCGTTTTGGTTAAGGGCTTTATTGAACTACCTATGTCGTCCGCGTCTGCATTCCAAAGCACGGGTTATCAATATGTGGTTTCGGACGGCAAGGGCGGCGTGCTTAGTGCAAGCACAGGCAAATGCCCGCGCCTTGTTATTTCGGCACCGGTAAGCACTTTAAGAGCAGGAATTATTCTTTGATTTGGGAGGAATTCAATTATGGCATTTGATAATATTAAACTTGATAAAGGACTTTATTCAACCACAAAGGGCTTTACGGCGTCGCTTGAAGAAATAGACCCGTCCGAAAACTATATCGGCACGGAGCTTGAGGGGCTTGACGCATATCAAAGGCAGCTTAAAAGATTTGATATCAAGGTAAGCGGTAAGGACTCGGATTGTGTTTCAAAATTTTTCCGCAGCACGGATTCTGCGGCACTTTTCCCCGAATATATCAGCAGAGCAGTGACGCAGGGCATGGAGGAAAACGATATTCTTTCAAAAGTGGTTGCCACCACAACGATTATCGATTCGCTCGATTATCGCTCCGTTCAGCTTGCCACGGATAAAGCTGATAAGGAACTTGCTGCTGTCGGCGAGGGTTCTTTGATTCCGCAAACTGAAATCAAAACAAACGACAATCTCACCAAGCTTCACAAAAGGGGCAGAATGCTTGTGGCTTCCTATGAGGCAATCAAGTATCAAAAGCTTGATCTTTTTACTCTTATTATGAAACAGCTCGGTGCGCATATTGCAACAAGCCAATATGTTGACGCAATCGAAACCATACTTTACGACAGCGAAAACACAATGACGGGAAAGAAAACCGCGCTCACATATTCGGATCTTGTTGAAATGTGGCTTGAGCTATCGCCTTATAAAATGACAGCCGTTGTTGCCGCTTCAAATCAGTATAAAGCCATTATGAATATGGCGGAATTTAAGGATTCAAACGCAGGACTCAATTTCCATGCAACGGGCAAGCTTATTACACCGCTCGGCGCGGATTTGCTTAAATATGACGATATGCCCACCAACACGATTTTGGTGCTTGACAAAAACGCTGCTGTTGAAAAGGTGCAAGCCGGCGGCGTTGTAACGGAGTATGACAAGCTTATCGACCGCCAGCTTGAAAGAGCGTCAATCACCGTTACAACCGGTTTTTCTTTGATGGATCAAATGGCAACGCTCAGTTGCAGTTTCGGTGGTTGATATGCTGCTTGATAAGCAGGAGGTAATTGCCTACATAAAAGAAATGGGCACTTTTAAAAGCGGTTTTGAAAAGGATTATGAAAAAATAATCGAATATGCATGCAAAGGCGTTGAAGCCGAGGCACTTCCCTCGGGCGAAGCGGGAAGCGCGCGGCTGATTTTTCTTGCCGCGGCAAGGGCATATTACGCAATTTGCATAACGGATGAATGTGCAAACGGTTTCAGCTCGTTTACAGCCGGCGATGTAACAATTGCCGGCTTGTCAAACAGAAGCACGCGTGCAAAGGAAGTTTATGATTTGGCAAAGCAGGGTGCTTCCGACCTGTTGAGGGACGACGGCTTTGCGTTTGCGGAGGTGTAGCAGTGAGCGTTTGCGAAACCGTAAAAAAAGGGTTGGTAAAAAGCGGTAAAAAGGTTTATCTTGCGGACAGCGAATGGGTTTCCGCACCGTTTTATGCCGTTGTGGCGCAAAAATGGCGCAGCAACAAATCAAATTTTGAGCCGAATCAAACGCCGGTCGGCGAAGTGTGCCCGGATTATTTCACATATGTGGGACCGTACGACCATGATATTTGCGCTCTTTCGGACAGTGCCGTGCTGATTTACGGTAAGGATAAATTTATTTTTAAGAAGAAAGAGCGTGTAACCGTCGGCGAAGAGCTTTGCTTTTATTGGGCGATTGTGCGCCGCGTTTACGGGTCGGAGGAAGAAGTATGATCCGAGTTGACAATTTGATTTCCGGTCTTATCGAAAAAATAAAGGCAGATGAATTTTTCGCGGATATTGCCGTGGGCAAATCATACGGTGCTGTCGTTAAGCCCACCTGTCCCGTCAGAGCCGCAATAGTTTGCGGTTTGGTATGCGGCAGCGTGCAAAGCACGGCACTGGAGCAGGATATTAAGTCCGGCAGCATAACTTTGTTTGCCGATATATATGTGCCTTGGAGCATGAAGGACTTTGATGTTCAGCAGGCGGTCAGTCGAATTTGCGCGGCGGCATATGAGGAAAACGTTTCCGGTATTAAGCTGAATGAAGTCCGTTCGCACACAAAGGCGCAATGCATTGTTCAGCGTGCGGAAATAACATATTCGGATGCTTTTGAATTGACGGGCGGTGATTAAAACGGAAAACGGCAATATTGAATATTTGATCACGGAAGAACTTTCCGAGTATCTGCGACTTGATTCTATGAGGTATGATTATGTGCCGCAAAGCGAATCGTAAAACAGTCAAGTCGGTGCAAGGCGGTTTAATTCCTGCACAAAGTAAAGGTCGCGGGCTTTGCCTGCGACCGCTTTTGAAAAGGATGGTGTTTATTGAAACTCAAATACAAGGATTTTGAATTTTTGCAAAATCCTCAAAAAATATCCGTTAAAAAATCAAAAACGATTGCCCTGAAGCCTCTGCCGGGGCTCGGCACGGCGACACAGGAAATATGCGATGACGCCGCGGTTATAAAAATCTCGGGCAGGTTTTACGGGCAGAATGGCGAAGCGGCTGTTAAAAGGCTTTATGCCTTGCAAAGCCAAAAGCACGCCGGTGCGTTGCTTTTGCCGGGCGGAGATTATTTTGATGCTTATTTCACTTCTTTTGAAGCCACACGCAATGCCGCCGAAAATTATATATCGTATTCCGCGCAGTTCACTCAGGCGCAAACGGGCAAATCGGCAAATTTGATTTGCAAAAACACTGTTGCGCGTGAAAATGAAAACGCGTTTGAAATTGCGGCAAGGTGCGGCGTTTCAGTTGAAGATGTTATGAGGCTGAATTGCTTTAAGACGCCGTTTGACGTGCCTTTGGGAGCGAGAGTGATTATAAATTGACTTTTGAAATATACGATATAGATGGAAACGCGGTTCCTGCCGATAAGATTTTATCCTACGAGCTTGTGAGCGAAGTTTCCGCCGCGTGCGATGGTTTGCAGCTTAAATTTATTTGCGCCGACAATTCTGTTAAAATCGGCAAAATCATTGCGCGCAGAGGCGGCAAAAAAATATTTTTCGGCTTTGCTGACAAGCAAAAAAGCGTGCTCACAAACGGCGGATATATTTATGTTTATGCCAGAAGCAGCGGTAGTATTTTGGTGGATAACGAGGCATTTCCGTGCGAATATAGGCATCCGTCCTCAAAGCAACTGTGGCTGTGCTGCGCAGAGCCTTTCGGAATTGAATTTGCGCTGCCGCAGGTAAGCTCGCAGGGCTCATATGCCGTTCAAAAGGGCAAAAGCTGCTACGCGGTTATAAATGATTTTATGCTTTACACCCACGGCACGGGAATTTATGTTTCGCCCGAAAACGAACTCAAAGCGTTTGAAAAGGACGGCGAAGTTGTTGCCGCTGACGAAAGTGCAATTGTTTCTGCCGCCGTTGTTTACGACAGAAGCACGGTAATCAGTCGTGTGGATTACAAAATCAATCCTTCCGATAAATATGTTTATCATCTTGAAAGCAGGTTGGCAGTCGAAAATTCCATTTCTCGCAGGCGGCTTGTAAATCTGTCGGCTCTTCCGCCGTGGCAGCGCGATAAAAAATGCGCACAAATGCTGAAAAATTCCGAAAAATCGTTTTGCACGGTGCAGGCGGTTTTTTCGGGAAATGCGGATTTTGAACTTGCCCGACGGGTTGCTTTGCCTTTTGAAGGCTTTGGCGGCAGGGCGTTTGCCGTGTCGAAAATAATAAGGGCAAAAAATGCAGGCGGCGAAACAACAACAGTGCATTTTCTGCCCGAAACGGAGGAAAGATATTTAAATTATGTGGCTGAACAAAAATTATAGTTCGCAATCGGAAAGCTTTGCGGAAAAGGGAACGGTCACTCTCGGCGGCACTGCGAATGTGGATGCCGGCGAGGGCACCAGAAATGCCGAGGTTTATGCTCCGTACGGATATTCCTTTTGCGCTCCGGCAGGCGAAGAGGTTTTGATTATCGGCAGCCCGTTCGGCGGCGCGATAGCTGGCACAAGGTCGGCACAGTCGAATTTGGAAACCGGCGAAATTAAAATTTGTGCTCTTTCCGGCGCGTATATTTTGCTTCGCGCGGACGGCAGCGTCGTTATAAACGGCACGGTTATCGGCAAAAACGGAAAAATAACCGAAAAGAAATAGAAAGGCTGGTGCTTATGGTAAAAAATGCAGACTCGACAGAGGAAACCGAGGCTCTTGAAAGTGCAAAAAGAATTTTAAATTCAAAGAAAGGCTCTTTTTATCCCGAGCCTGAATACGGCATCGCGGCAGATCCTGCCGACGAAAGCGAGGCTCAATGCCTTGCCGGTGAGGCACTCAAATCGGCAGACGGAATTTTTGTTGTCGCTGCCGAAAAAGCAGAAAACACATATAAAATAACGTTGATTGTTAACGGCAAAGAAAGGACGGTGAATGTTGAATTTTGAGCTTAACATATGACAGCATTTTAACTCGGATGCGAAAGGCTTTTTATGACGAATGCGGCGAAAACATAAAGAATTATTCCGAAACAGATATGAAATTCAAGGCGGTTGCAAGTGAAATTTATTCGGTTGCGGCAAATGCCGATTTTGTGCTGAAGCAGGCGTTTGTAAAAACAGCTTCGGGAATTTATCTTGATATGCATGCCGAAATGCGCGGTTTGAAAAGGAAAACGGGCACAAAGGCAGAGGGTATCCTCACCTTTTCGGTGCCTGCTGATTTAAACACGGAGGTTGAAATTCCGGCTAACACGGTTTGCTCCGACAGGGATAATCCGCTTGTGCAGTTTAAAACCACGGAAAGCGTTGTGTGCCCGGTAGGGCAGATCTGTGTTGATGTGCAATGCGTGGCTCTTGCAAACGGTGCGGAGTTTAACTGCGATAAAAACAGAATTACGGTTATGGTGAATCCGCCGGATTATGTTTGTGCCGTAACAAATGCAGAGGCGATAATCGGCGGCAGCGACGAGGAAACCGACGAAGCACTCAGAAGCCGCGTTTTGCAGTCTTATGCTTCCAAGTTTAATTATTTAACGGAGGACGCTTACAAGCAGCTTGCGCTTAAGGCAGACGGAGTACTTGACGCGGCGTTTGCTTATGACCCCGACAAGGAGTGCATGCAGGTGTGCATAAAAGCGGCAGGCGATAAGCTCACGAGTGATATTAAATCGCAAATAGGCGACGCTTTTTGGGAATATAAATATGCCGGTGTGCAATATGAATACAAAGCCGCAGTTCCGCAAAAATTTTCTGCATTTGCGGCAATTAAGGTTTCTGCCGGTGTTGATAAATCCGCTGTTAAGTCAGCGGCAGAGGAAAAAATCCGCCGTCTTTGTTCAGATGCGAAAATCGGGCAAAGCATATCGTCAACGGTCTTGGTGCTCGGTTTATCCGCAATAGACGGAATCGAATATGCCGAGGTTTCGCTTTCACCGTCTGCCGCAGGCGTTGCGGTTTGCGATTCGCTCAGCTATCTTTCGCTTGAAAATGTGGAGGCGGATGTGTATGAGTAATGCATATGAAAGGCTGATTTCGCTTTGCGAAAGCGCAGGCGTGCCGGCTACGAAAAAAAGCGTTGCCGCAGCTGAAATGCGCGGATATGCCGCCGGTGTTCAGCTTGTTTACGATATGCTTGACGGCGGTCTTGCAAATGTGTTCGTGCAAACCTGCGATGAAGCAGGGCTTGCTGAATATTGCTCGCTGCTTTCACCTGTGCCGACAGAATCCGCAACGGAAACGCGTGCGGCGGTAATCGAGCGGCTTTCGTATGTTCCCGAGATTGAAACGTTTGCGGAATTTATAAAAGCGTTCGATTCCATAAGCGGCAAAAGCGAAATTGCGGATTTGCAATATGTTATGTTCGGCTTGTGGCAGGTGACACTTCAAGGGCTTTCGGATGTGGCAGCCTTTCTTAAAAACAATTATCCGCTTGTTTCGACAAATCCCTTTAAATTCGGCGCAATAAAATGCGAAAAGCTGGATGAGCTAGATTTGCCTTGGTATATTACGGACGGCTTTGATTTTCGCTTTTTTGTGTGGGACGGAATTGCGGAATAAAACACGCGGCAGGCTGCGGTCGTGTTAAAAAATGCAGCCGGAAAGGTTGGTTAATATGAGTTCATCAAACAAAACCGCCAATTTGCAGCTTAACAGCTGGATAGGAACGGACAGACCCAAAATGGCGGATTATAACAGTGACAATGAAAAAATAGATGCGGCATTCGGTAACCACACCGGCAATATGCAAACGCATCTTTCACAGGAGGACAGGGAAAGGCTTGAAACACCGATATATTTCGGCACTTATTTCGGCGACGGCGAAGTTGAAAAAACAATTGCCACGGGTTGCCCGTTTGAAGCGTGCTGTGCGCTGGTGTTTCCGATTTCGTATGCGGCAACCGTAACAAAATTCGATACGAAGACCTGCACGCATTATTTTGCTGCTGCCACAAAGGCAGGCGGCAGCATGGGCTTGCAAATATCGGGTGGCAACATAACCGTTAAGCAATCCATATCGGCAACGGCAGGAAGCGAATATGCCGCGCTTAATTCAAAGGGAATGAGCTATTTTTATATTTTGTTCAGGCAACCGGCTTAAATTTAAAACACTTCGAATACAGGGATTGGCAAAATTTGCTTAAATTTCTTTACTTTGGTGCGGTGTTATATTATAATTGAATTTGCTCGGTTTGGGCGATTGAATTTATTTGAATAAAGGTTTTGCGGTGCAAAATCACACCGTAAAATTATGCAGCTCTCAAATTTGCCGATGGCATAATTTTGAGCCGGTTGAATCACCGCACACCTGCTTGGGCAACACAGGATAAAGGTGATTGCTGACAGATTATTCGTTACCTGAAAGGCTATGGTGATTAACATGATACTTGCAATAGATGTGGGAAATACAAATATAGTGCTCGGCGTTTGGAACGGCGACGAGCTTGTTTGCTGCGGCAGGCTTTCAACGAATGTTATGGAAACCGAAATCGAATATTCAATGAAGCTGAAAACATTTCTTGATATAAACGGTGTTTCGGATATCGATGGCGGCATAATTTCAAGCGTTGTTCCGGCACTTGTGCGCACGCTAAAAAAAGCCGTTATGCTTGTGTGCGAAAAGGAACTTATTGTTGTCGGTCCCGGCGTAAAAACAGGGCTTAATATTAAGATTGATAATCCTGCCGAATTAGGTGCAGATTTGGTTGTTGGCGATGTGGCGGTTATAAATAAATATCCGCTTCCTGCAGTGATTTTTGATATCGGAACAGCCACCACAGCCTCCGTTATCGATAAAAGCGGTGCTCATATCGGCGGTGCAATAATGTGCGGCGTTAAAACAGCAATAAATTCACTTGCAAGTGACACTGCTCAGTTGCCGCAGATTGATATTTCATCTCCCTCCAAGCTTATAGCGGTAAACACGATAGATTGCATGAAATGCGGTGCGGTAATCGGCACTGCCGCAATGATAGAAGGTATGGTTTCGCGCTTTGAGGAGGAAATCGGTGAAAAAACAACGGTTGTTTTAACCGGCGGTCTTGCAAATGCCATTTCAAAAGCACTCAAAATCGATGTTGTTGTGGATGAGGATTTGTTGCTTGAGGGCTTAAAAATTATTTACAATAAGAATAAAAAATAAATGAATTTCGTTTATAATAATTTAATTATTTGTTTTGCTTCGGCGGCGCACATTAAAGTGCGTCGCCGTTTGCTTATATATTTTAAAATTATTAAGTTTGAGAGATAAAGTATAAACTTATTTTCAGTGTGTTAATTTTTTAACAAAATTTGCCAAATTGTAAATAGTATGGTAAACTTGGGGAGTATTTTATTATAGGAGGTCAATCGAGTGAAAGACGAAAACAAAAAATACGCGCAGGTGGCATATGACATTGTTACCCACGCGGCTAAGAAAATCGGTTCAAGGCTGCCCGGCTCGGATAACGAAAAAAAGTATGCCGATTATATGGGGGATAAGCTCCGCGAAATCGGTATCGAGCCTAAGCAGGAGGAATTTGCGGTTTCGCCGAGGTCATCAATCGGCGGTATTCCTTATGCAGGCTATGCCGGTGTTATTTTGAGCGTGCTTTCATATTTTGCGCTTAAAATCGAAACTCTTTGGTTCGGTATGGCGTTTTTTGGTATTGCCGTTGTTGTGTGGCTCGTGTTTAGCGTTTTTCTTTATAAAACATGGTTTGATATGTTTTTCAGGCAGGAAATTTCGCAAAACACTTACGGCGAGCTTCTTCCGCCGGACGGTAAATACGATTACACCATTATCCTTTCCGGTCATACGGACACAAGCTGGACTTGGCGCCATTCGGCACACGCTTATAAGTATAAAGATAAGCCGGCTCTCGGCATGATTGCCACTTACGCCAAGGTTGGTTTCGGTGCACTTTGCGTGTTCTTTATGATCGGCGTTTCAATCGCAATGGCTGTTATTTACGGCGGTTGCTATTTCGGCGCACAGTTTGCTTACAACGCTTATTATTCGGAGGCTTTTGCCAACTTAAACACGGCGATGCTGATTTTGCCGGCAATCACGGCTTTTGGCAGTTTCTTTGTTATTATGTGGTGCGATCCTCACGAACGCAATGCTTCAAGGGGCGCAATGGATAATGCAACGGGCTGCGCACTCAGCTATGCCGTTACAAAGTATTTTGCCGAAAATCCCGACAAAATGCCTAAAAACTGCCGTATAGTTGATTTCAACTGCGGTTCCGAAGAGGCAGGTCTCAGAGGCTCAATGGCGTTTGCCGAGGAGCATAAAAACGATGACCTTACCAAAAATGCTTGGAACATAAATATCGATTCCGTTGCAGATAAGGAATATTTTGAGGTTGTTATTAAGGACGATTGGCAGTTCACACGCTTTGATAAAGATCTTGAGCAAATGTTTAAGGACACATTTAAGGAAGTCGGCGTTGAAAGCAAAACAAATTATTGCATTCATAACCCCGTAGGAGGATGCGACAGCACGCCGCTCACCAAAGCCGGCATCAAATCGGTTACCTTTGCGGCTCAAAATCCTGTGCTTACATATTATTACCACACCTGGCACGATATGCCGGAAAGATTTGATTTGGAAACTGTCGGAGACGGCTTTGAGGTTGTTCTCGGCGTTATTGATAAAATTGCCGCTTTTCAGGAGCAAAACGGTTATAACGGACCGAAAAAATAAATCGCAAAAGCTCTGTACATAAAAATATAGAGCAAGTCGCGTATGAAAAATTGCCGCAAAAATCAATGCGGCATTATGCAGCACTGTAAACATATTAAGGCTTTGACCGTAAAGGTCGGAGCCTTTTTTGCGCTCAAAAATCACCGAAGCTCAAATTAAGTTGCAATTAAAAACGGCGGCAGGAGATAAATTCGCTTGCCTCTGTTGATATATGCGCGAATTTGCGGTATAATCATTTGCGAAAAAGCAAACGCTTATTTAGAAAAGTGAGGAATTTTGATGAGGCTTCTTGTTGTGGACGGCAACAGTATTATGAACAGGGCATTTTACGGAATTAAAGTGCTCACCACTAAGAGCGGAATATACACAAATGCCGTTTACGGCTTTTTGAATATTTTGCTGAGACTTAAAGAAATGTCGCAGGCAGAGGCGATTGCCGTTGCCTTTGATTTGCATGCGCCCACTTTCCGCCATAAGATGTTTGCGGATTACAAGGCGGGTCGCCATGCAATGCCGGATGAATTGCGCATTCAAATGCCGATAATAAAAGAAATATTAAAAAGCCTCGGAATTAAAGTTCTTGAATGCGAGGGCTGGGAGGCGGACGATATTCTCGGCACACTTGCTCAAAAATGCCGCGAAAACGGCGATTTGTGCTTTATCGCAACGGGGGACAGGGATTCGCTTCAGCTTGCGCACGGCGGAGTAACCGTTTTGCTTGCGCACACTAAGGCGGGCAAAGCCGTAACCGCTCCTTACGACGAAGCTGCCGTTGAAGCGGAATACGGAGTGACGCCGCAGGAACTTATTCAGGTTAAGGCGCTTCAGGGCGATTCAAGCGACAATATTCCGGGCGTTGCCGGAGTTGGCGCAAAAACAGCACTTTCGCTTATTCACGATTATCACAACATAGATTATATTTACGAACATCTCGATGAACTCGAAATCAAGTCCGGCGTGCGTGAAAAATTGCGCCGCGATAAGGAAAAAGCATATCTTTCGCTTGATCTCGGCACAATCAGAACAAATGCCCCAATTAATACAAATGTCGCCGAATGTGTGCCCGGTGAAAAAAGTGCCGATGCAGCAAGGCTTTTTGCAAAATACGAGCTTTTCAGCCTTATGGATAAATTTGAGCTGAATATAAACGACGCTCATACGCCCGAGCCGGAAAAGGCAAACAGAAGTATAATCAAAAGAGAAGTCGAATATTCAAATATTGAATTTACCGGCGGCAGAGCATGTTTTTATTGCACGATTTCGGGAAATGAAATCACCGATATTTATTTTGCAAACGGCGACGAAATCACGGCAGCCCATTCGTGTGACGAGGAATATGCCGAGTTTATAAAAGCGTTTCTTGAAAGCGATGTTGAAAAATACTCTTACAATACCAAATATCTCCACCGCCTTGCAGCCTCGCTCGGCACGGCTTGCAACAATGTGCGCGGCGATTTAATGCTTTCGGCATATTTGCTTCGCCCGTCGGACAGTAATTATGAAATATCACACCTTTGCGCGGAGTACGGCGTTTCAGTTCCCGAATACAAAAACGAGCTCGGCTCGGCTGATGAAAATGTTGTTAATGCCGCCGTGCTTGCCGATCTGTTTAAAAAAACGGATGAAAAGCTTGAAGAGGCAAATCAAAAGGAACTTCTTAACAACATCGAATTGCCGCTTGCGCGTGTTCTCGGCAAAATGGAAATCGCGGGTTTTGAGGTAGATAAAGAGGGGATAGAGTGCTTTTCCGATAAGATTTTTGCAAGAATTAAAGAACTGACGGCGCAAATATACGAAGCCGCAGGGCGTGAATTTAATATAAATTCGCCCAAGCAGCTCGGCATTGTTCTGTTTGATGAATTGCAAATTCCGTGCAAAAAGAAAACGAAAAGCGGCTATTCCACCAAGGCGGAAATTTTGGAGGAACTTGCCCCCGAATATCCGATAGTTAAGCTGATTTTGGAATACAGAAGCCTTTCAAAGCTTAAATCCACTTATTGCGACGGATTGCTGAAGGTTATTGCGCCGGACGGCAGAATACACACCTCTTTCAACCAGGTTGAGACACGCACGGGCAGAATTTCCTCGCTTGAGCCGAATCTGCAAAATATTCCGATAAGAACGGAACTCGGCAAGGAAATGCGCCGCTTCTTTGTTGCAGGTAACGGTAAAACGCTTATTGACGCCGATTACAGCCAAATCGAACTTCGTGTGCTTGCCGCCCTTGCAAACGACGAAAATATGATTGCCGCGTTCAACAACGGTGAGGATATTCACCGCACCACAGCGGCACAGGTGTTTAATCTGCCTTTGGAAATGGTAACTTCCTTGCTGCGTTCGCGCGCCAAGGCGGTTAATTTCGGCATTGTTTACGGCATCGGCGCATTCAGTCTTGCAAAGGATATAGGCGTTTCCGTTAAAGAGGCAAAGAATTATATAAACGGCTATTTAAATCATTTTTCGGGCGTCGCCGAATATATGAATAAAATGGTGTCAAGCGCCAAGGAAAACGGCTATGCTCAAACTTTGTTTAAACGTCGCCGATATCTGCCCGAGCTTGCGTCGTCAAATCATATGATGCGCGCTTTCGGCGAAAGAGTGGCAATGAATATGCCCATTCAGGGCACTGCGGCGGATATAATCAAAATCGCCATGATCAGGGTGGATGACCGCCTTGAAAAAGAAAATATGAAATCACGCCTTATATTGCAGGTGCACGATGAGCTTATAGTCGAGGCACCGCTTGACGAGGCGGATAAAGCCCTGCAAATCGTTACCGAGGAAATGGAAAACGCTTGCGATTTCAGCGTTAAGCTGCTTGCAGACGGCAAAATCGGCAAAACATGGTATGAGGCTCATTGAATATAAATTTAAGTGAAAGAAAATGAAAACTGATTTTGAAATTAAAAGGCTCACAAGCGACCACACGGCGGATGTGGCAAAAATCGAAAGTGAATGCTTTTCGCGCCCGTGGAATGAAATTGCGATTGCCGCAGAGCTTGAAAATGAATTTTCGCGCTTTTATGTGGCGATAATCGGCGGCAAAGCCGTCGGGTATGTTGGCATATATGCCCTCACGGGTGAGGCGGATATCGTTCGCGTGGCGGTTTTGCCCGAATATAGAGGCAGGGGAATTGCGCGCGCTGCGCTCACAAGGGCACTTGACGAGGCGGATTGCGATGTGTTTCTTGATGTTCGCGAAAGCAATGCGCCTGCGATTGCGCTCTATAAATCGCTCGGATTTTATGACACGGGCGTGCGCAAGGATTATTACTCAATGCCCACGGAAAATGCCGTTTTAATGAAAAGAAACAAGCCGGATGAAGGAGGCGGGAAAAATTGAAAATACTCGGAATTGAATCCTCTTGCGACGAAACTGCCGCAGCCGTTGTTGAAAACGGCAGAACGGTGCTTTCAAATGTTGTGGCAACCTCGCTGGATGAGCATAAGCTTTACGGCGGCGTTGTGCCGGAAATCGCTTCGCGCCGCCATGCGGAATCAATAAGCGGCGTTGTTGCCGAGGCCCTTTCTCGGGCAAATTGCACGATTGACGATATTGACGCAATAGCCGTTACATATGCTCCGGGGCTTATAGGCGCGCTGCTTGTGGGCGTTAATTTTGCAAAGGGGCTTTCCGCAGCATCCGGCAAGCCGCTTGTACCCGTGCACCATCTGCGCTCTCACATTGCGGCAAATTATCTTACTTCGAATTTGGAACCGCCTTTTTTGTGCCTCGTGGTAAGCGGCGGTCATTCGCATATCGTGGCTGTAAACAGCTACACGGATTATAAAATAATCGGAAAAACGCGTGACGACGCCGCAGGTGAAGCACTCGACAAAGCAGGCAGAACAATGGGTTTGGAATATCCCGGCGGTATCAGTATTGATAAAATCAGCCCGCTTGGTAATAAAAACGCGTTTTCTTTTCCGCACCCGAAAATCGCAAATGCGCCTTATGATTTTTCTTTCAGCGGGCTTAAAACATCTGTTATAAACACCGTTCATAATTCTGCCCAAAAAGGGGATAATGTAAATACCGCAGATCTTGCCGCTTCGTTTCAAAGGGCGGTTGTGGATTGCCTTATCGGCAATTTTGAAAAGGCTGCCCGGGATTTCGGCTATAAAAAGCTTGTGCTTGCCGGAGGCGTTTCGGCAAATTCACTGCTCAGGAGTGAAAGCGAAAAAATGTGTGCACGCCGCAGTTGGCAGCTTTATCTGCCGCAACTTAAATATTGCGGCGACAACGGCGCAATGGTTGCCGCGCAGGGTTATTATGAATATCTTGCTGGCATAAAAGCACCGCTTTCACTGAATGCTTATGCAAATATGCCTATAGATAATGTTAATTTTTAGTTAAATTATGAATTATAACTATTGAAATTAAAATAAATCTTGATATAATAAATATTGGTGAAAAACGGCAGACGGGCAAACGAGTCCGCAATCGCGTTTCACCCTTTGATATGTAAATCATTATTTAAGGAGAATGAATATGGAAACAAATCTTACAAAAAATCCGTCACTCCTTGCTTGGCTCGATGAAAAGGTAGAACTTTTAAAGCCATCAAAGATTATGTGGATAGACGGCTCTAAAGAGCAGATTGATGCTCTTAAAAAAGAAGCCGTTGAAACAGGGGAAATGATTAAGCTTAACGAAGATCTTCTTCCCGATTGCTATCTTCACAGAACTGCGGAAAACGATGTTGCCCGCGTTGAGGACAGAACTCTTATCTGCTCCAAGGAAGAAAAGGATGCAGGCCCCACAAACCATTGGATGGAGCCCTCAAAGGCTTATGAAATGCTTTATGATATCGCAAAGGGCTCTTATCAGGGCAGAACAATGTATATCATCCCTTATTCAATGGGTCCCGTAGGTTCTCCGTTCTCAAAGATAGGCATTGAAATCACAGATTCGATCTATGTTGTTCTTAATATGAACATCATGACAAGAATCGGCAAAAAGGTTCTTGACACTCTCGGCGATTCCAACGATTGGGTTCGCGGTATGCACTGCAAATGCAATGTAGACCCCGAAAAGAGATGGATTTGCCAGTTCCCCGAGGACGATACCATTATCTCCGTTAACTCTGCTTACGGCGGCAACGTTCTTCTCGGTAAAAAGTGCTTTGCTCTTCGTATCGCTTCCTATCTCGGTAAAAAAGAGATGTGGCAGGCAGAGCATATGCTTATCCTTGGTCTTGAAAAGCCGAACGGCGAAATCAAATATATCTGCGCAGCTTTCCCGAGCGCATGTGGCAAAACAAACCTTGCAATGCTTATTCCGCCGGAAGGCTATAAGAAAAAAGGCTACAAGATTTGGTGCGTAGGCGATGATATTGCTTGGATCAGAAAAGGTCCGGACGGTCGCCTTTATGCCATCAACCCCGAAAACGGTTTCTTCGGCGTTGCTCCCGGAACAAACGATAAATCAAATCCGAATGCTCTTGCTGCAACAAAGAAGGGCACTATCTTTACAAACGTTGCTCTTAATCTTGATAACAACACTGTTTGGTGGGAAGGTCTTGACAAGAATCCGCCGGTAAACGGCATTGATTGGAAGGGCAATCCGTGGAACGGTCAGGAATCAGAGGAAAAGGGTGCTCATCCAAACTCAAGATTTACCGCTCCCGCAGTTAACTGCCCCTGCATTTCTTCCGAATTTGAAAATCCGCAGGGCGTGCCGATTTCCGCATTTGTATTCGGCGGTCGTCGTGCTAAGCTCACTCCGCTTGTATATCAGTCAAAGAGCTGGAATCACGGTGTGTTCGTAGGCTCCGTTATGGGTTCCGAAACAACCGCTGCCGCAACGGGTGCAGTCGGCGTAGTTCGCCGCGATCCCATGGCTATGCTTCCTTTCTGCGGCTACAATATGGGCGATTATTGGAAGCACTGGATTGAAATCGGTGAAACTCTCGATCCTGATAAGGCTCCCAAAATCTTCAATGTTAACTGGTTCCGTAAGGACGATGAAGGCAACTTCCTGTGGCCCGGCTTCGGCGATAACCTTCGTGTTCTCGATTGGATTATCGATCGCTGCGAGGGCAAGGTAGACGCTGTTGAAACGGCTATCGGATATCTTCCCAAGGCAGAAGATATCAACCTTGAAGGTCTTGATATGACTAAAGAGGATCTTGAAAAGATTCTTGATGTTGATAAGGACGCATGGAAAGAAGAACTCAAGGGTGTTGAAGAGCTTTATGCCAAATTCGGCGATGCTCTTCCGGCAGAGCTTGAAGAAGAACTTCAAACCGTTAAAAAGAATCTTGAATGATTGCTTTAATCGGTATATCACAGCGGCGGGTGCAACTGCATCCGCCGCTTTTGCTGTTTATAAAACGACTGAACCGTGCCGTGTTGAAATCGCGTCACACATGTTTTGATAAATTAAACGGCGAAATTTGCAAATAAGCTCCATTTGAATATTATATAAAAATAAATTAAAAAATTGTTGTTTATGGTATAATTAACTGTTGATATTCGCGTTTACTCAATGTATAATAATCAATATTGATGTAATATATTTATTTATATCTTAAAATGAATTTTGTGCGGAGATGAAAAGATGGATTCTTTGTGCGAGCAATGCCGCTGGTTTGTTAATGATGACGAAACAGCCGAAGGCTTTTGCGATTTGGAGCTTGACGAGGATGAATATATCGGATTTTTGCAAAGCGGTGCGGATAAAACCTGCCGCTATTTCAGCCCGGACGGCGGAGAATATGAAATAGTCAGGAGGCAAAATTGATGTTTGTGGAAAACGGAAAAAACAAATCCGTCAGCATCAAAACCGCCATAGTATTTGTCGTGATTTTATTGTCTGTGGCGATCGTTGCAGGCGCGGTTGCAAATGCCGAAAAGCAGGAGGCAAAGCCGGCAAGCTCAACCGTAATGATTTTGGGAATAGGACAGGAATATAATTATCCCGTTGACGATAATAAAAAAGTACCCAAATTCAAAAGCATGAATAAAAATATAGTTTCCGTTGATAAAAAAGGAAAATTCGTTGCCGTTGCAAGGGGCAGCACAACCGTTAAAGTGGGCAAAAACGAAATCTCCGTTCAGGTGGAGAACGCGCCCACGGGGGTTTCCTTTGCGCTTTCCGAATTTGCAATCGGCGCAGGCGAATCGTATAAGCCCGAAATTAATGTTGAGGGCAGTAATATGAACACGGGTTTTCAGTTTGAATCGTCGGATGCAAATGTGATTTCCGTTTCGTCGGACGGCACTTTAACCGGCATTGCCACCGGTTCGGCAAAGCTTTCGGTTAAAACATATAACGGGCTTTCCGCTGCGTGCTCGGTTGCCGTTCAAAATGCGCCCGACAGTATTTCCTATTCAAATGAAAACGCCAACGCCTTTGTGGGCTCAAAAAGCAAACTGCAGCCTGATTTACCGTCCGGCACGGCGGCAATGAATATTAAATACACCTCGGATAACGAAGCCGTTGCCAAGGCGGAGGGCAGCGAAATTGTTGCCGTTGCAAGCGGTACGGCAAATATAACCGCCACCACGTTTAACGGCAAAACAGCCACTTGCAAAATCACGGTTGTGGAAGCACCGTATTATATCAGAACAAATCTTGACCCGAATAAGCCCATGGTTGCGCTTTCGTTTGACGACGGACCGAATAAATCCACAACAAGCATTGTGCTCGACACGCTTGAAAAGTATAACGGCTCGGCAACCTTCTTTATAGTCGGCAGCAGACTTCAGTATCAGGGCAACAAGGAATGTGCGGAGCGCATGGTCAAGCTTGGTTGCCAACTCGGCAATCACACATATGATCATTCGCATTACGGTAACGATGTTACCGCCGATGATATTCAAAACGGCATTAACGCAATTAAGGAAGCCACCGGCTGTGAACCGACTGCGTTCAGACCGACGGGCGGCTACATTTCGGATACGATTAAGCAAAATGCCAATGCGCCGATTTTTATTTGGAGCCTTGATACAAACGATTGGCGTCATAAAAAAGATTCGGGCAAAACATATGATGCCGTTATGGATAATGTTTCCGACGGCGATATCATTCTTATGCACGATATCTATGAGTCCACTGCCGAGGCGGTAAGTAATTTTGTGCCGCAGCTTGTTGAGCAGGGATATCAGATTGTTAATATTGCAGAGCTTGCATATTATAAAAACGCTTCGCTTGAAAACGGTCAAATCTATTATTCGTTTAAATAAGGGGAATTATTTATGGTTGTTTTAAATGCTTATAAAGTGAATAAGCTTCAAATTGAAAACAGAGTTGCGCCCGGCACTCAACTGAAACTTCAAAACCAGGTTAAATATAATGTTAATTATATGGACGATGTTAAAAAGTGCGTGGGCATTCTGGGATTTCGCATAACGGATGCAAATCTTAATCCGTTTGAGGTTCAAATCGAAATGGCAGCCGAATTTTCCTTTGGCGAGGAGGATGAAAAGCCGGATATTCATACACAGTCTTTTGATCAGCTTTTTCCGTTTTTGCGTATGGTTATCAACAATGTTACTTCGCTTACGGGCATGCCGGGGCTTATGATTCCGATTATGAAGCTCAACAAGGATAATGTAACCGTCGGCAAGCCGCAAGAAACGGAAAAAAGTCCGCTTAATTAACTAAATTGCATTATTTCAGTTGACTTAATTTTTAAGTTGATATATAATTAGCAAAGGGAACGGGAAATAACCCCGTTCCCTTTTTTATGTTTATTTTATTTGTGATTGGAGAAATTGTAATTATGGTAAGAGCAATAGTCGGCGCCAATTGGGGCGACGAAGGCAAAGGCAAAATTACAGATATGTTTGCCCAAAAGGCGGACATTGTTGTTCGTTTTCAGGGTGGCGCAAATGCAGGTCACACCATTATAAACGAGCACGGCAGATTTGCACTGCACCTTATGCCGAGCGGTGTTTGCAGCGAAAACACAACATGCGTTATCGGCAACGGCGTTGCGCTTGATATAGACAGATTTATCGGCGAACTTGAAGATATTAAAGAAGCCGGTCTTAACCCGAATCTTTTGGTTTCGGAGCGTTGCCAAATCCTTATGCCTTATCATGTTAAGCTTGATGAATACGAGGAAGAAAGGCTCGGCAAGGCTGCGTTCGGCTCCACCAAAAGCGGCATTGCTCCGTTTTTCTCGGATAAATATGCAAAAATCGGCATTCAGGTAAACGAGCTTTTTGATGACGGCGCCTTAAAGGCAAAGCTTCAAAATATCTGCACTCTCAAAAATCTTACCCTTAAATATGTTTACAACAAGCCGCTGCTTGATGTGGATGAGCTTTATGCAAAATGTATGGAATATAAAGAAAAAATCGCGCCCTTTGTTTGCGACACTCACACCTATATTCAAAATGCGCTTAAAGAGGGCAAGGAAATCCTGCTTGAGGGTCAGCTCGGCACTCTTAAAGACCCCGATTTCGGCATCTATCCCATGGTAACCTCATCTTCAACTCTTGCAGGCTACGGCTGCGTGGGTGCAGGCATTCCGGCAAATCAGATTAAAGATATTGTTTGCGTCACAAAAGCTTATTCAAGCGCAGTCGGCGCAGGCGAATTTGTTTCGGAAATTCTTGATGAGGATGAAGCCCAGCAACTTCGCCTTCACGGCGGCGATAAGGGTGAGTTCGGCGCAACAACCGGCAGACCGAGAAGAGTGGGTTGGTTCGACTGCGTCGCAACGCGCTACGGCGTTGAATGCCAGGGCGCAACTCAGGTGGTTATGACTGCGCTCGATTGCCTTTCTTATCTTGAAGAAATCAAGGTTTGCGTTGGCTATGAGCTTGACGGCGAAGTTATCGATTATTTCCCCACCACGCCGAAGCTTAAAAGATGCAAGCCTGTTTTCAAAACCTTCAAGGGCTGGCATTGCGATATCCGCGACATAAGGGATTATGATAAGCTTCCGCAGGAAACAAGGGATTATGTTGAATTTATCGAAAGCCAAATCGGTTTCCCGATCACAATGGTTTCTAACGGTCCCGAAAGAGAAGCGATTATTTATAAAGCAAAATAATTTTAAAATTTTGCTTGCATTTGATTTTTAAATGTGATAGTATATCCGCCGTAGGCAAAAAATTAAATAATGAAATAAACGACATTAAATATTATTACGGCCCATGTCTGATAGCCGTGATGTGTTTAATGTCGTTTTTGCTTTAAAAGGAGGATTATTTTATGCCAAAAACAAAATTTCAAAGCTTTGTTTTCACCGCCCTTATGGTGTTTTGCATGGTCTATTGCATGACGGTGTACACGGTTGCCTTGAATGCCGGGGAATTGACTTATTCGGTGTTTGCAACGGCGATACAAGAGATGTGGATTGAATTTATTGTGGTTTATCTGCTGATTTTCTTTGTAATCACCAAAGCAGCGCAAAAGCTGGCTTTCAAAATTGTTACTCCCGGTGAGGATAAGCCTGTTTTTATTACCCTTGCAATTCAGTGCTTCACGGTTTGCCTGATTGTGCCGTGCATAACTCTGTTTGCGACCGTTTTTCATAACGGTTTCACTGTTGAATTTCCAATGCAATGGTTTGCGCTTGTCGGCAAATGCTTTCCCGTTGCGCTTTGCCTGCAAATATTTCTTGTGGGTCCTTTTGTGCGCATGGTTTTCAGAACGGTTTTTAAAAATCAACTTGCTAAAGAATAATGCACTTTATATATGAATACTTTTTGCACACAGTACGGCAGCCGCAACTGCTTTTCTTAATGTTTATATAAAGAACAAATTATTAACGAGCTTAAAAAGTGATTGAATTTTAATATATATAATGTTATAATGTATCGAGTATAAAGCCGCATTTTTGCGGCGTTATGCAGCTTATTTAATAATCTTTATCTGATAAACAGCGCCTTTTGGCGCAAAATGGGAGATGTTTTTATGAGATCGGATTTAATTAAAGAGGGTCCCACCAGGGCTGCACACCGCTCGCTTCTGCGAGCTCTCGGTATAGACGAGCTTGAAATGAAAAGACCGTTTGTTGCTGTTGTTAATTCAAAAAGTGACTATATTCCCGGTCATATGCACCTTGATAAGATTGCTGATCAGGTTAAAGCCGGAATCAGAAATGCCGGCGGCGTTCCGTTTGAATTTAACACCATCGGTGTTTGCGACGGTATTGCAATGAACCACAAGGGCATGAAATACAGCCTTTGCTCGCGCGAACTTATCGCCGATTCTATTGAAGTTATGCTCACTGCGCATCCGCTTGATGCAATTGTGTTTATTCCAAACTGCGATAAAATCGTTCCCGGCATGTTGCTTGCTGCCTGCCGCCTTAATCTGCCGTGTATTTTTGTTTCCGGCGGTCCTATGCTTCCGGGCAAAAGCACTGAAACGGAAAACAGAATTGGCCTTTCCGAAATGTTTGAATATTCAGGTAAGTATTTTGCAGGCAATATGAGCCTTGAAAATCTTGAAAGTTGCGTTTGCACGGCTTGCCCCACCTGCGGATCATGCAGCGGTATGTACACAGCAAACTCCATGAACTGCTTAACCGAAACAATCGGTATGTCGCTTCCCGGTTCGGGCACAATTCCGGCGGTTATGAGCGAAAGGTTGCGCCTTGCAAAGCAAACCGGCGAAAGAGTTATGGAGCTTCTTAAAGACGATATTAAGCCAAGCGATATTATTAACGAAAAATCAATCGAAAATGCAATCCGCACGGATATGGCTATCGGTTGTTCAACAAACACGATTTTGCATTTAACGGCTGTTGCCCATGCGGCAGGTCATGATATAGACCTTAAAATGCTTGATGAATACGGCAAAAAAACTCCGCAAATCTGCAAGCTTAACCCCGCTTCCTCCGTGTTTATTACGGATCTTAACGATGTTGGCGGCATCCAGGCTGTTGTTAAGGAACTTGCAAAGGGCGGTATGATAAACACAGACGCACTCACCGTAAACGGCACCGTTGCAGACAGAATTGCAAACGCTCCGGATGCAGACGGTGAAATTATCCACACGCTTGGCAATCCTTTCTCCAAGGACGGCGGTATCGCAGTGCTTTGGGGTAACCTTGCCGAAGACGGCTCCGTTGTTAAAAAGGGCGCGGTTGCTCCAGAAATGATGCAGCATAAAGGTCCTGCAAAGTGCTTTGACAGCGAGGAAGAGGCTATCGCAGCCATCAACGGCGGCAAAATCGTTGCCGGCGATGTTGTTGTTATCAGATACGAGGGTCCGAAAGGCGGTCCCGGTATGAGAGAAATGCTTTCTCCTACCTCGGCTATCATCGGAATGGGTCTCGGCAATTCCGTTGCGTTGCTTACGGACGGCCGTTTCAGCGGTGCAACAAGAGGTGCGTCCATCGGTCATGTAAGCCCCGAAGCTGCACAGGGCGGCACAATCGCACTCGTTGAGGACGGCGATGAAATCGAAATCGATATCCCGGCAAGAGTGCTCAAAGTTAATGTTTCGGATGAAGTGCTTGCCGAAAGAAAAGCAAAATGGCAGCCTCCGGTTCAAAATCTTTCCGGCTATCTTAAAAGATATGCGCAGCATGTTACAAGCGGTGCCAAGGGTGCTGTTTTTGAGGACTGATTATCGCTTCTCTGCGGTATAAGCCCGCTTGTCGGGTGTGCCGCATAAGCTGCAAAGTTTAAAATAAGGCAGGTATATTTATGCGTGATGATGTTGCAATTTCCGTTCAGAATGTTACAATGTCTTTCCAACTGAATAAAGAGAAAGTTGATAATCTGAAGGAATATGTTATCAAGCTTATAACTCATAAACTGGAATATAAAAGATTTCATGCTCTTAACGACATCAGCTTTGATGTTAAAAAGGGCGAGCATCTGGCAATTCTCGGCTTTAACGGTGCAGGTAAAAGTACCCTGCTTAAAACGATAGTAGGCGTTTATAAGCCCACAACCGGCAAGGTTGAAAAATGTGGCGTTATCGCTCCTCTTTTGGAACTCGGCGCAGGCTTTGACCCTAATTATTCCGGAAAGGAAAATATATTCCTTTACGGCGCAATTTTGGGCTATTCAAGGGAATATATCGAATCAAAATATGATGAAATCGTTGAGTTTTCCGAACTCGGCAATTTTATAAATGTTCCGCTAAAAAACTATTCGTCGGGCATGAAAGCAAGGCTCGGATTTTCAATCGCAACCGCGGTTGAGCCGGATGTGCTTATTCTTGACGAGGTGCTTTCCGTGGGTGACGCTAAGTTCCGCACAAAAAGTCTTAAAAAGGTTCAGTCAATGTTTGAAAAGGGCGTAACCGTGCTTTTCGTTTCGCACAGCATTGAGCAGGTCAAGGCGATTTGCGACACTGCAATTTTGCTTGATCACGGCAACATCATCGCTCAGGGCGATGTTGACACCGTTTCAGACATTTACGATGAAATGACCCGCGGTGTAAGGGACAGTAAAGCCAAAGCAATGAAAGAGGAAAAAGAAATCCTTAAAAAGGTTGTTGCGGCAAAGCCCAAAACGGAAAATGAAGAATCCGAAAAGCCCGCAAAGGCTTCGGCGGCAGAATAATCTTGCTTGGGAGCGATTATGAAATCACTTGAAACCGTGTTCGGCAATGCCGATGCAAATTTGTTTGCGATTGAGTCGCAGGCGGATTTTGAGCAGGCTGTTCAGGCGTGCAAAAGCAATATAATAAATAAAAAAGCGGATTCTTCGCTTGTTAACGCAGAATCCGTGCGGTTTGATTTCGGCGGCAATTCGTTGCCGCCGTCGCGCTTTTATGCCGATTTGGGCTCGGCGCACATCGAATGCTTTTTTTATCGGGGCAGTGCAAAAAGGCTTTTGGTGTTTTTCAGCGGCGCACGCACAAGAAACGGTGGCAAAGATCTTGCACCGTTTCCCACCTTTTCTTCGTGGTCATGGTGCGGCGAAACGCAGGCAAGCGTGCTGTGCGTGGATGATCCCATGTATTACTCCTGCCCCGAGCTTCCTCTTGGTTGGTTTTACGGCACAGAAAAAGAGGATTACAGGGAATATGTTGCCAAACTCGTGTGCGAAATTTCGCGCCTGCTCGGCGTTCAAAACGGGGATATCACACTTTACGGCCGTTCCGGCGGCGGCACGGCGGCAATTGCTGCATGCGGTTTTATTTCCGGCAGCTCAGCCGTTGCAATAAATCCTCAACTTGATATTGCAAAATATCCCTATAATGAAAAATTCACCAAGCTGACGTGTATTGATAAATCCGATGAAACTTTCTTAAGGCGCAATGATTTTGCAAGGATAATAAAGCAAAGCCCCGAAAACACATTCCTGATTATTTCAAATCTTGCCTCAAAAACGGATTATGATGTCGATTTAAAATATTTGCGCGCAAATTTTGATTTGGATATGAAATACGGCGTTTCGCGAAATGAAAATCTTTGCCTGTGGCAATATTATGCCTGCGGCGAGCCGGATCCGCACAGTGCGTTCGATAATCCCGCGCTTTTCAGAATGATAGAGGCGGTGCTTGAATGCTTCAAAAATCGGCACGATGCTTCTGCCGAACTTATCGCTTCGTTTGCAAACGATTATTGGGCGGAACGCTATGAACTGCTTATGCGTAAGCGTGATATAAATCAAAAGGCTGTTTCGCGCGGTGAGGAAATAAAAACGCTTAAAAATTGCCTTGCCGAAAAGGAACAAATCATCTTGGAAAAGGAAGCGGAAATTTCCGCCTTGCAAAAACGCATGCGTGACTCGCTATTTGCCAAAATCAGGCGTGCTTTGCGCAAATTGTTTAATAAATAAGAAAAAAGGAGTATCGCCGGATACTCCTTTTTGTTTATGCCTGTTTTGCTTTGAAAAGCGGCTCAGCCCTCGTAATCGTCGGGATTTTCCCAGTTGTGCCAAATGGCCTGCACATCTTCGTTTTCTTCAAACATATCAATCATGCGGCTCATTTTCATCATATCGTCTTGGTTCTCAAGGCGGGTGTATGTGGCGGGAATGTATGCCGGCTCGCTGGAGATAACCTTGTAGCCTTTTGCCTCAAGATCATCACGGATTGCGCCCACATCGTTTGCCTCGGTGCGGATTTCAAACACATCCTCGTCATCGGTGATAAAATCGGTTGCGCCTGCATCAAGCGCGTCCATCATAAGTGCGTCCTCATCCACATCTTCTTTTTCAACCAAAATAACGCCCTCGCGGCTGAACATAAATGTTACGCTGCCGCTTGTGCCCATGTTTCCGCCTGCTTTGTCGAAATAATGCCTAACCTCGCCTGCGGTGCGGTTTCTGTTGTCCGTAAGAGTCTCAACCACAACGGCAACGCCGCTCGGACCGTAGCCTTCGTAGATGATTTCCTCATAATCGGCTCCGCCGCTTTCGCCGGAGGCTTTTTTTAACATTCTTTCGATATTGTCGTTGGGAACATTGTTTTGTTTTGCCTTTGCGATAACGTCTTTAAGCTTTGAATTGACATTTGGGTCGGGACCGCCGTTTTTAACAGCAACGGCAAGCTCACGACCTATTTTTGTGAAAACTTTTGCTCTTGCAGCGTCATTTGCACCTTTTTTTCTTTTAATGGTGCTCCATTTTGAATGTCCGCTCATATATAACAACTCCCTTTTAGATATTAAAAACTGCAATAATTTTATCACATATGCCCTGCTGTTTCAAGAGCATTTTTTTCGTGCAAGAAAATAAATTTGAATATTTTTGATTTTGATATTGATTTTCGTTTTGTCTTGTGTTATATTATTTAAGCAATTGATTACGGGGTGTAGCGCAGGTGGTAGCGCACCAGACTGGGGGTCTGGGGGTCGCAAGTTCAAGTCTTGTCACTCCGACCAATTAAAAAGCATCTGCTTTTGCAGATGCTTTTTTTATTTTATTACGGCGGAAGTGTTTTTGTATGAAAAATGTGTATAAACGCGGCATCGGCAAAAAGCTTAAAACTCTTTTTTTCGGCAAGGATATCAGGATAACCGCAGGCGATGTTTATTCAGAGGTTCGGGATTATGATTTTTCGTCCTATTATCCGGAAGCGGATTATGTTTCGCCTGCCGAGCTGCCAAGTGAAAATGTGTTTGATATTCGCAATTACGGCGCAGTGCCGAATGATGAAAATGCTGACAATGCGCTTGCGATAAATACGGCGATAGAGGCGGCTTCGGTTACAAAGGGATGTGTGCTTGTAAGCGGCGGCAGTTTCACTGCAACAACGGTTTTTCTTAAAAGCAATGTAACTCTTTTTATTGAGTACGGCAGTGCAATCTGCGCGGATAAGCACGGCAGGGGATATACGAATAAAACCATGATTTACGGTGAAAATCTTGAAAATATTGTTATCACCGGCGGCGGAAAAATAAATGGCATGGGCAATTATTTCGGCAGAGAGCCTATGCTTGCGCAAAATATGACAAGTCCGCCGGAATATGTGGACATAATCGAAATGCGCCGTGATTACAGGGCTCAGCTTCGCTTTGCGCATGAAAGCAAATACGGCGGTCCGATTGTGTTGAAAAAATGCAAAAACATCACCGCTTATAATTTTATTATCGAAAACAGCGCATATTGGACTTTTCGCCTTGATAAATGCGAAAATGTTAAAATATATGATTTGGTGATAAACAACAATCGCAATGCCGCTAATGCAGATGGAATCGATATGGTCGGCTCAAGCGATGTTGACATAAGGCACTGCTTTATTTCCACTGCGGATGACGGAATAGTTATTAAAAACGCCCTGTGGGAGGGCTGCGATTCTGCAATGCGCAATATCAAAATTGCCGATTGCGAAATCATTTCACGCACAAATTCAATTAAAATAGGTACGGAAACAACGCACGATATTGAAAATGTGCTTATAGAAAGCTGCAAATTGTTTATGACGGATTTGTATCCCGGCACGGTCAGCGCAATCTCGCTTGAAGCGGTGGACGGAACGGCTTTAAGAAATGTTGCGGTTAAAAATATCGTTGCCGATCGCTGCCAATGCCCGATTTTTATTCGCCTCGGAAACAGGAACAGAGCGTCGGAGGTAAGCACACAAAGTGCGCGTGCAATCGAATTCGGCGAGGCAGTTAAAAATAAGCCCTGCGCCGACAAAAACAGATTTAACCACAAAAGCGAAATCGAAAATATAACCGTTGAAAATTTAAAGGCAACAGAAGCGGAAATTCCGATTATGATTTGCGGTTATCGCCAACACGGCGTTACAAAGCGTGTTAAAAATGTTTTACTTAAAAATATCGATATCGAAAACACAAAAAGACCTTATGTTGTTGACAGGCGGCTTTTTATTCCCGAATATGCAAATGTGTATCCGGAGGCAAACAGGTTCAGAAATTTACCTTCTTACGGGCTTTTTATACGCCATGCGGAAAATGTTAAAATCGAAAATTATATCTGCCGCCAAACCGAAACCTTCAAAAAAGAAAGATATATCAAGGATTTAAAATAATAAGGAGTGTGCCCTTGTGGAAAATATTGAATTTACAGAAGAAAAAAGCTTTACACAAAAGCAGATTGAAGAACTGTTTTTATCGGTAGGCTGGGTTTCGGGAAAATATCCCGAAAGGCTCTTTCGTGCGCTTATGAACTCAGAAACCGTTATTTCCGCCTGGTGCGGCGGTGAACTTGTGGGTCTTATCCGCGCAATTGATGACGGCGCCATAGTTGCTTTTTTGCACTATGCGCTTGTTAAACCCGAATATCAGGGCAGGGGAATAGCAGGCGAATTTTTAAGGCGTATTAAGGAAAAATATAAGGATTATCTTTATATTGAGCTTATGCCCGATAAAAAGAAAAATGTGCCTTTTTATGAAAAATTCGGTTTTGAAATTATGCCGGGCGGCACTGCTATGTATATAAATAATCTGCCGTCGGAATAGCAGAAATTCGCCGTCGGCAATTGATATAAGTCTGATAAAAACAAGAAAGCGCAGCGGTTTTTATTTCCGCTGCGCTTTTGCTTTGTCTCTTCAGCAAAGACTCAACCCCCAGTTCTACTGGGGGAAATGAAAAGCTT
>CAVJZG010000007.1:0-79179 GCA_963654285.1 bacterium | reverse complement strand
GTAATTTTGAATACTATTGGGGCTACAAAAATCATGTTTTGGTTGATTGCATTACAGGCTTACCACTCTTTGAAATTACAACTATCGGAAATCAGTAATCTGAAAAGAAAAAGTCTTGACCTTAACAGCAACACGATATACATTTACGGCAAGGGTTCAAAGGAACGCATAATATGTATTGCTAATGTTAAAGTATCAAGACTTTTAAGTGGATATATTAAAATTTGTGATTGCAACAGCGATTATGTTTTCATCAACAAATTAGGAAACAGGTATTCAGAGCAATCTATCAGGAATATGAAATATGATAAGTGATTATGCAAAAAGGTGCGGAATTGATTTACATATTACGCCGCACATGTTCAGGCACACTTTTGCAACGGCACTTATGGATGAAAATGTAAACATTAGATATATTCAGCAGCTTCTCGGTCACAGTTCGATTACAACTACTCAAATTTATACCCACATCAGCACAAATAAAATCCGTCATATTCTTGAGGGAAATCATCCGAGAAATAAGATAAGTATATTGTTTTCAGTACCCCAAAATCTACCCCTTATGATTAATTTTATGAGTAATTTATATGAGTTTGTGTCAGTTTTTAAGAGAGTGCATCATACCGTAAAAAGCCTTTATTTATGCGGTTTTCGGCGTAAATAAAGCCTTTTGAACATTGCTGCTCAAAAGGCTAAAAGTGGTGGAGATGGCGGTAATCGAAACCGCGTCCGAAATTGCCTTGCCAAGGGCTCTACGAGTGTAGTTTGTTATTTGGAATTCCCTCCACCGAGCGGCAACAAACAGCCTATCGGCTTCGGTAGCCTTTTATACCTGATGAAAGCCAAGGCACTCTTTCATTCATGTTCGCCACTGAATCGACGCTCCGATCGGGGTCGTGGCACTCCCCGGCGGAACGCAAGCCGCTAATTAAGCAGCAAGAGCTACTGATCTGTTATTGTCAGTTAATTTTAAGGTGTTACTTTTAAAGCGGCGCAACTCCGCTACTCGCTGACCGAAGTTCAACAACCCCGTCGAAATCCTTTCATCCCCATATTGATTTAGTTTAATATTTGCTGCGCTCCTTAAGTGCGCGTTCTATGTTGCGATTTGCCTCTTTTTTGGCGGCAACATCGCGCTTATCGTGCAGCTTTTTGCCCTTGCAAAGCCCGATTTCAAGCTTTGCGCAACCTTTTTTTATATAAAGCTTAAGCGGAATTATGCTTAAGCCCTGCTGCTGATTTTGCGAATAAAGCTTAATGATTTCTTTTTTATGCATTAAAAGCTTTTTTTTGCGCATGGGATCACGGTTGAAAATATTACCGTGCTCATAAGGCGAAATATGCATGCCGATAACAAACATTTCGCCGTTATCAACGCTGCAAAACGAATCCTTAAGATTAACCCTGCCGCCGCGGATTGATTTAATCTCCGTGCCGTAAAGTTCTATTCCTGCTTCGTATGTTTCAAGCACGAAATAATCGTGATACGCCTTTCTGTTTGAAGCTATGGGCAGAAAGCCGCTGTTTTGTTTTTCCACTGCCGTTGCTCCTTTTCTTTAACCTAATAAAATTTTGCATACCGTAATTAAGCATTGCCGCTTTGTTAAATCAGACTGCGCCCTTCGAGCGCGCGTGAAAGCGTAACCTCGTCGGCATATTCAAGATCCGCGCCCACGGGCACGCCGTAAGCGAGCCTTGAAACGGTGATTCCCATTGGCTTGAGCAACCTGCCGATATACATTGCGGTTGCCTCGCCCTCAACTGTGGGATTGGTTGCCATAATAACCTCTTCCACGGTGCCGTCGTTTAGGCGTGCAAGCAATTCCTTGATTTTAATTTGATCGGGACCGATATTATTCATCGGCGAAATTGCGCCGTGAAGCACATGATAAGTGCCGTTATATTCGTGGGTGCGTTCGATTGCGGCAACATCGCGCGGATCCTCCACCACACAGATAATGCTTTTATCGCGTGTTTCGCTTTTGCAAATTGGGCAAAGCTCATCGTCTGCCAAATCGCAGCAGATTTTGCATTGCCTGATTTTAGTGTGTGCATCCGTGATTGCCTGTGCAAACTGCTTTGCTTCCTCATCGCTCAAATCAAGCACATAAAAAGCCATTCGCTGAGCAGTTTTATGCCCAATGCCCTGCATGCGCTCAAACTGCTCTATTAAATTTTGAAGAGGAGCAAGATTATATGCCATTATTCACACCCTGTTACACGAATTATTGCCGAATTTTACTGGTTTTATAAGCCGCAAAGCGGCTCGGAATTAAAGCCCCGGAATATTAAGGCCGCCGGTTACGGAGGAAAGTTCTCTTTCCTCTTCCTCATCAATCTTTCTCATAGCCTCGTTAAGCGCGGCAATCAAAAGATCCTCAAGCATTTCAACATCTTCGGGATCCACAACCTCGGGATTGATGCCTATTGCCTTGATTTCTCTTTTACCGGTTACGGTAACCTCTATCATTCCGCCGCCTGAGGAAACAACATATTCCTTTTCTTCAAGCTCGGCTTTTTTTGTTTCGATATTTGCCTGCATTTGCTGAGCTTGCTTAAGCATGGCTTGCATATTTTGGGGACCGCCGCCCATTCCTTTGGGAAGTCTTGCTTTCATAATTTTACCTTTCCTGCTGCAAAAAATTTATCGGCGCATTGCCGCAGCCTGCGAATGCCCGTGCACTGCGATTGCTCGCATTCGTCAATTTATTTCAACATCAACATTGCCGCGCGCCTTTGAAATCAAATCCTCGAGCGGATCCCTTTTAGGTTTATTCTCGGCATTGTTTTTGATTAAGCCAAGCTTGTAATTAACCCCGGTAACATCAAAAAGCGCCTGCTTTATTGCTTTGGAATGCGTTGGGATTTTTATAAACTGCCTGAGCGTGGGATTTTTTGAATCTATCAGGAAATACTCGCCGCGAATGTATCCGCGTGAACCGTTGAGAACACCGTAAATCGCGATATCCTTTTTATAGATTTCGTCCATAAAATCCGCCCATCCGTCAAAAACAACCTGCTCACCGCTTTGCGCCGGAGCCTGATTTTGTGCCAGCGGCGTCGGCTCCGCTTTTTGAGGCAAAGCTTCGGTCGAAGAAGTCTGTTCCTCTGCCGCGGCATTGCCCGCAGGCAACTCGTCGTTTGTCGGAGCGGACGGTGTTTCACTTTTTGCGGTTGCGTTTTTTTCGGTATCGGGCTCAGGATCCGTTTTCCAGGGCAAATCCTCGGGCTGAGGCTTTTGCACGGCTTGACTGTTTTCCTTTTGCACCGTTTCCTTTTCCGGTGCTGCCTGTTCGGACATCACCTGTGCCCGGCGTGCGAAATCATTTTCTGCAGTCTGCGGGCTCTTCGGCGGCTGCGCTGCCGCCGAAGCTCTGCGGCGAACCGCGTTTTCCAGCTGTGAAAGCCTTGAAAGAACGGAATCCGGCGATGTATCAAGCTTTGGCTCGCAAAGCTTAATAAAACTCATTTCCATTTCTATTCTTGAATTTGCACCGCCCTTGATTTTAACAAGAGTGTCCTGAAAAACATCAAGCGCATATATAACCTGCGGCAGAGTGTAATCCTGCGCACCGGCTAAAATTGAATTATATTCATCATCCGTGCAGATGATTAAGCCGCGGTTTTTCTTAACCGTTTTAACAATAAGAAAATTGCGGTAATGATTTATCATTTCAACGCAAAGGCGTTCCATATCATAGCTATTTTCATGAAGACGCGCTATAACATCAAGTGCCGCACCGCCGTTTTTTGCTGAAACGGCTTTTGAAAGCTCATAAAGTGCTTCTCTGCCGGCAATGCCTGCAACCTCGGAAACCAGCTTTTCATCAATATTTTTACTTCTGCCGGCGCATTGATCAAGAATTGAAAGTGCGTCGCGCATACCGCCGTCTGCAATTCTGGCAATGAGTATTGCGGCTTCATCCGAAAGCTGCATATTTTCAAAGCCTGCCACCTGCTTTAAGCGGATTGCCATGGTTTCGGGCTGGATACGCTTAAAATCAAACCTTTGGCAGCGCGAAAGAATCGTTGCCGGCAACTTGTGCACCTCGGTGGTGGCAAGAATGAATATAACATGCTCCGGCGGCTCTTCAAGCGTTTTGAGAAGCGCATTGAATGCGCCCGTTGAAAGCATATGCACCTCGTCGATAATAAAAACGCGGTGTTTTCCGCGCGAAGGGGTGTAGTTTGCCTCCTCGCGCAAATCGCGGATATTATCAACGCCGTTGTTTGAAGCGGCATCTATTTCAACAACATCATAAATAGTGCCGTCATCAAGACCGCGGCAAACCTCACATTCGTTGCACGGCTCGCCGTTTTCATTGTGTTCGCAATTAACCGCCTGTGCCAAAATTTTGGCACAGGTGGTTTTGCCTGTTCCCCTTGAGCCTGTGAAAAGATAGGCATGGGAAACACGCCCCTCTTTAATTTCATTTATAAGGGTGGAGGTTATATGTTCCTGCCCGTAAACATCGGCAAAAACCTTTGGCCTGTATTTTCTGTATAAAACCTGATACATATAAGCTCCTCCTTTACAAAAAATTAAAAGCGGTTACATCCTCGGCGTAGCGTACAGACTTGTCTGCGGCGCACAGAATAATCCACTTATTGCTGCTCGGTTCCCCGCCTGACAAGGTTCGTAGCATCCCGTCGCACAGGGCCCATACGCTACGCTGAAAATGCAACCGCCGATTTATCAGCGCACGGCGAACACTGCCGCCGACTTAATTGCCTATATATTATATACTATATTTACTCCGAAATCAATACCTTTTCTATTTCTCCGAAATAGATATAATGCATATCGTGATCCGAATACCATTTTTTCATGATATTTTCGTCAAGAAAGCCTGCTTCGTCAAGATAAATTCTTGCCTTTTTACGGCAAATAATCACGATTTTTGCCTCTTCAAAATAAGGCGCAGCCTCGTCATAAACGGGAGTAAGCCCTGTTTCCTTGATTTTATCGCAATCCCTGCCGCTTTTTGAACCGCAAAAGCTAAGAGCGTCCTTTTGCTCTGCCGTGAAAAAGCAAAGCGAAAAATAATTTTCCTTATCCATCAGGGATTTTGTGTATCTGCTCTCGCGCACATAAACCGTTGCCGTATCGTTTCCCCAAAGTTCGCCTACTCCGCCCCACGAAACCGTCATCGGATTGCAGGAGCCTTTATCCTCATCCTTGGCGGTGAGCAAAGCCCAATCCTCGCTGATAAGTTTAACGGGGTTTTCTTTTAATTCCCTGATTGTTATTTCTTTCATAATATCACCGATTCTTAAATTGTTTTATATTAAAGAGTATATCATTCAAACACCACGTATGCAAGAGAAACGGTTCAATTTTTGCTTTTTCGTGCAAAAATCCGCCAAGCTGAAATGCACGGCGGAAAATATTTGCATATTAAAATCAAATCAATTGAGTACCTTAAAATCAACCTTGCCCACTTTTGTACGCGGCAGCTCGTCGATATAAACGATTTCTCTCGGCAAAGACCATTTTGAAAGATTTTGGTTGCCGAATTGCTTGATTTTTTCGGTGAGAGCTTCTTCGTCATCCTTGGCAAACTTTTTGTTTTTAACAACAAAAAGCTTGAGCATGGTTTTGCCGCCGTCTTCCTTGCCGATTACGCAGCAATCATAGATTTCTGCCATAGATCTGTAGGTTTCCTCAATAAACGAGGGATAAACAAGATAGCCGCTGATTTTATAAACTCTTTTAAGACGCTGGCGATAATAGATATCTCCTTCATCGTCAATACGGCACATATCGCCGCTGTGGAGCCAAACCTTGCCGTCTTCATGCTTAACGAGCACCTTGGCTGTTTCCTCCGGATCGTTCCAATAACCCTGCATAATTGTGGGACCGTAAATGCAAAGCTCGCCGTCCTCATCCTTACATTCCTCGGTGGTGCCGGGTTTAACCGTCATTACCTGAATATTATATGTGGGCACACCGATGCAGCCCTGCGGAGCCTCGCGGCGGGGATCGGTGAAAGTGCAAACAGTTACACATTCCGTTAAACCGTAGCCCGAAACGAAATGACATTTTGCGCCGTTTTCCTTAAGGAGCCTATCCATTTTTTCGGTTAGAGAATACGGCACAACATCGCCGCCGGAGCCGATGAGTTTCATCGTGCTCATATCAATACCCTCAAGATAGCCTGCCTTGAATACCTTTTCAAAGAAATCGGGCACGCCGAAAATATAATTGAGGTGATATTTTTTGATTGCCTGAGAGCACATTTTTGCGTCAAACGCCGGAAACAGTGCCTGTGCCATGCCCACGCACATTGAAACATGCATGCAAAGCGCGAAGCCAAAACCGTGGAACACGGGAAGCGCGGTGAGCATACCGTCGTTATCCTTATCGATTGCCATGCCGAGGGTGTCCTCAACAACATCTACAAGTTCATATGAAAGATTGTTTATATTTTCGGAGGAAAGCATAACTCCCTTAGGATTGCCGGTTGTGCCGCCGGTCATCATAATAGCTGCAGTGGCGGTGAAATCCGTTGCCGTTTCGGGAACGCCGTTTTGCAAGATATAAGCACTGCCCTCTTTAAGGAAATCCGCCCAATCAATAAGTTTTTTAACATTTTTGGCAGGACCTGTTTTGCCTTTGATTTTCTTTTTATACATCATATTTGCGGCAAGACCGTAAACCGTTTTCGGAAAATACTGCGCCGTTCTGCACATAACAACCGTGAGCTCGGGATGATTTTGGAATGATTTTTCCGAAACATCAAAGCAAAATGCAAACTTTGCACCCACGAGATTGATTGCATAATCAGCCTCGGATTTAACGGAAAGCGGATGAAGCATTGAAGCAATTGCTCCGATTTTATTGATTGCGTAAACAGCCGCAACGCACTGGGGCATATTCGGCAGGCAAACGATTACTCTGTCGCCCTTTTTAACGCCGTTTGCAACAAGCGCCGCCGCACATTTATCAACAAGCTCGGAGGTTTGATTCCAACTCAATGTGCTGTTGTAGTAATAAAGGCACGGATTTGAAGTTCTTTCTGCCGCAGCATTCTCGAACTGCTGATACATTGTGGTTCTTACATTATACTTTGATGTGTATTCCATAATATACGCGGATTCCTCATTTCTGTGATATTAGTTTGCATTATAACAAATTAAAATGCCTGTTTTCAAGCGAATTTATCAATTTTTATTCTTTGTTAAGAACTTCACAGGATAATAAAACACGCATAATAAATTATTCATAATATTTGGTTTGACTTTTACACGCAGCCGTTTTATTATATTCTTGCTTACTATTTATCAAAGAGGGCTGAAAAATGGCATACAAAATCAAAAAATTATCCGTTAAAGCCGTGCCCAAGGCTCAGCTTGCGTTTTGGATTATAACAAGAATTGCCTTGCTCTGCTGTGCCGCTTATTCCTTTATAAACGGCGATCTTGTTATGGGCTTTGAATCTGTTTTTTGCTTTATTTTCACCCACCTTTGGGATATGTTTCAAACCTTCGGCAACGGCTCGTTTATAGAGGATGTGCCTCCGCTGTCGCAAACATTGCTCAACATAATTATTTTTATCGGCATTGTTTTCGGCTCATATGCCGGCTTGTTTGACAAAATAGCTTGGTTCGATAACTTTATGCACATTCTTTCCGGCTTTGTTTGCGCTTCATTCGGCTATGATTTTGCCTGCATTATTCAGCGCAAAAAAGGCAAATGCGCAGCCACGCTTGCGGCCATGTTCGGGCTGATGTTTGCGCTTTCAATAGCCGTGGGCTGGGAATTTTACGAATTTTTGATGGATACGCTTCACGGCACAAATTTGCAGCTTGCAAAAGAGGGCCCCGAAACAGCGATGTTTGATTTGTCACAATACCACGGCGAATACGGCTATATCGGCTTGGTGGACACAATGACCGATATGATGATGAATGCTGCCGGCGGCATTGCGGGAATGATATTTATGATAATTTTGAGAAATAAAAAGAAAAAAGCAAAATAACAAAACAGGTTTTTTAATTCAAAGCCGTGCAGAAGCGGCATATTCCGACAAAGGAATGTGTGCCGAGCACGGTTTTTTTATGCCCTTGCGCAATTTGATTTTAATTTATGACAAAATTTTTCTTCCGTTTATATTATACTTGCAGCGAATGCATAATATAAACGGAAGTGTAAATCATGAAAACAAAACCGGCTGAAAAAATCAAAAAAAACGGCAAAAAAACAATAAGTGAGGCAAAAGAGGCGTTTCAGCAGCCTGCAGTGCACAAGGGCGCAGAAGCGTTGATTTATTTCGGCGCGGCGCTTTTACTTGCAAGAAGCCGAGTGCTCGACGGAACGGTGCCGTTTGCGATATCGCTGATATCCGTTTCAAAGCGCAAAAACTACTTTTACAGTGCGGCCGGCGCTGCAACCGGCTGCCTGCTGTTTATTCCCCAACATTTTGCAAGATACGCTGCGGCTGCGGTTATAGTGTTTTTGGGAACGCTTGCGCTTGATTTTGCCGAGGCGAAAGGCAAACCGCTTTTGCCGATGGCGATAAGTTTTTTTGCGTTGCTTGCCACCGGGCTTGTGACGGATATTAAAACAGGCGGCGGCACGGCTGATTTTGCGCTTACCGCGGCAGAGAGCATCTTGGGGGCAGGCGGCGCATTTTTCTTTTTCCGCGCACTGAATTGCAATTTAAACCGGCTTAGATTTAAAGCACTGCCCGTTTCGGACACCGTGTGCATAGTGATTTCCGCGGCGGTGCTTTTAACGAGCTTTTCACAAACGGAGATTTTCGGCATATCCCCGGCGCGTATGTTTGCCGCGGCAGCGGTGCTGATTACGATACGCTACGATTCGGAGCTTTCCGGTTTGATGATGGCACTTGCCGCAGGCTTTGCACTCTCGCTTCAAAGCGAGGATTCGCTGTTTTTAACCGGCGCATACGGATTTTCAGCACTTTTGGGGTGCCTTTTCCGGCAATTCGGCACGCCTGCAACCGCGTGCGCCTTTACGCTTTCGTTTGCGCTGTTCAATGTGGCTTTCGGGGCAGACGCCTCTTATTTTGCCGAGGCGGCAATCGGCTGTGGCGCAATCGCCTTGCTGCCGAAATTTTTCAGCGAAAAAATACGCAAATTTTTCCACGACGGATCCAACATAACGCCCGACGGTTCCCTGCGCCAAAGCCTTGTTATGCGGCTTCGGTTTGCATCAGGCGCAATGAGCTGCATTAGCGAAAGCGTAAACGAGGTGCGCGAAAGGATAAATGACATAAACGAGCGCAATTCGCAGACAAAGCGCGCAGATTTTACTACGGAAGAATACAGAACACGCGAGATAATAAACGAAAAAACGAACGAAATTCGCCGTGTGGCAGCTGATCAATTCTTTTCGATTTCCGATATGCTTGCCGATTTGGCAACGGAATTTGACGAAGCCGAGCATTTTGATAATATTGCTGCAGGAAAAATAAGGCGAATTTTGAGTGAATATGAAATATATCCGCGCAATATATCTGTTATTGAGGACAAATTCGGCAGAATACGAATAGAGATTTTAACAGCCGGCGGCGAAACTAAATTTAAAAGCAAAGCATTGCATACGGCGATTTCAAAAGCGTGCGGCAGATATTTTTCCAAATGCGCGGCAACGCATTTCAGCGAATATTCAATGATAACGTTTACGGAAAAACCGAATTTCAGCCTTGAAACCGGTTTTGCCAGCCACAGTGCCGAGGGCAGGCTTTGCGGCGACTGCATTAAAGCTGTGAACGACGGCAAGGGTCGCAGCGTGCTTATAATCAGCGACGGCATGGGAAAAGGCGGCAGAGCGGCTTTGGACAGCGCAATGGGAGCCGGCTTGCTTTCAAGGCTGCTGACCGCAGGCTTCGGATTCGACAGCGCATTAAAAGTGGTTAATTCCGCTCTGCTTGTGAAATCAAACGACGAAAGCCTTGCAACGCTTGACTGCTCGTGCATAGACCTTTTTACGGGCAAAACGGATATTTTTAAAGCCGGAGCACCGCCCACCTACATTGCAAAAAACGGCAAAATCACAAGATGCGAATTATCCTCCATGCCGGCAGGCATTTTGCGCGGAATTGAATTTGCAAAGCGCACCGCCGTACTCGGCGAGGGTGATTTGCTGCTGATGGTGAGCGACGGAATAACAGACCCGGGCGCGGACTGGCTTGCCGCATTGCTGACAGGATGCGAGGATATGACAGCGCAGGAAACGGCGGACGCGGTGCTGCGCGAGGCGCTGAATATAACAAAAGATATGAAAGAAGACGATATGAGCGTTATTGCCGCAAGGCTGCACCGATTTTCCGAGCGATAGCGACAAAACAAAAATTGCGCTTGACTTTTTTTGTCGCCTTGGTTATACTTAGGCTATATTGACATATTTTATGACGATATTCACATTTTTGCATAATATAATTTGAGGTGTTTGATATGTGCGGAATTATAGGCTATATCGGCGAAAGCGACGCAACCGGAATTTTAATCAAGGGGCTTAAAGGGCTTGAATACAGGGGCTATGACAGCGGCGGCATTGCCGTGCTCGATATGCACAGACTTAAAGTGGTGAAAGCCAAGGGCGAAATCAAAAATTTGGAAGCCAAAATAAAGAAAGAGCCGCCGACGGGCAAACTCGGAATAGGCCACACAAGATGGGCGACGCACGGCAAGGCAAACGAAACAAACGCCCACCCGCATTGTAGCAAGCATTTTGCCGTTGTGCACAACGGGATTATAGAGAATTACAAAGAAATTAAAGAAAGCCTTGAAATGAGCGGAGTTTCTTTTGTGAGCGATACAGACACGGAAGTTGTGCCCAAGCTGCTTGAGCTGAATTATTCGGGCGATGTGTTGGAGGCAATAAAGAAGACCCTGCGCCTTTTGGAGGGCTCATATGCCTTGGGAATAATCTGCACGGACGATGAAAATACACTTTATTGCGCAAAAAAAGGCTCGCCGCTTATAATAGGCAAGGGCAAGGGCGAAAACTTTATCGCCTCCGACATCAATCCCCTTTTGGCGCACACAAAAACCGCGATTTATCTTGAAGACGGCGAAACAGCAAAAATCACGAAAAACGGAATCACCGTTTATGACGAAAATTTTGCCGAAATCACCAAAGAGTCAAAAACGATTGAGCTTGCAAAAAGAGCCGCAAACAAGGGCGATTTTCCGCACTTTATGCTTAAAGAAATTTTCGAAGAGCCTGCCGTTGTGCGCGAAACGATAAATTCCGTTACGCGCGACGGCGATGTTGTGCTTGAAAATATTCCCTTTACAAACGACGATATAAAAAGCATTAACCGCATTTATATAGTGGGCTGCGGCTCGGCATACCATGTGGGGCTGATTGCAAAATACAATTATGAAAAAATCGCAGGCGTGCCCACCTTTGCCGAATATGCCGGTGAATTCAGATATGAAGACCCAGTTATTGACGAAAATTGCCTTGTTATAATAATGAGTCAAAGCGGCGAAACGGCAGACAGCCTTGCCGCATTAAAGCAGGCAAAGGAAAGCGGCGCAAAAACGATAAGCATAGTAAACGTGCCCGAAAGTTCCATTGCCAAAATGAGCGATTACAACCTGCTAACAAAGGCAGGCGCAGAGATTGCCGTTGCCACCACAAAGGCATTTTCCTGCCAGCTTGCAATGCTGAATATGCTTTGCCTTTATATAGCGAGGTCGCGAAATGCCTGCACGGAGGTTTTCAGCGAAATTGCCGTTAATATGAGCACACTTTTGCCTAAAAAGATTGAGCGCGTGCTGCAAAAAAGCGATTCGCTCAAGACCCTTGCAGCAGACATCAAGGATATGAATAAATGCTTTTTCCTTGGGCGCAACGCAGACTACGGGGTTTCGCTTGAGGGCGCGCTGAAACTTAAAGAAATAAGCTATATAGACTGCGTGGGCTGCCCGGCAAGCGAACTTAAGCACGGCACAATAAGCCTGATTGAAAAAGGCACGGTTTGCTTCGGTCTTATAAGCAACAAGGATTTGCTTCCCAAAACGGTTTCAAATCTTATTGAGGTGATTGCTCGCGGCGCAAAGGTTATTGTGTTTGCGCCCGAAAGCCTTAAAGAAAATTTGGCGCAGTTTGAAACGGTGATAACCTACCCGGATTCGATTCCGTTTTTAACGCCTTTTATAGAGGTTATTCCGCTTCAGCTTATGGCATACTATGTGGCAGATGCAAACGGCTTGCCGATAGACAAACCGCGCAACCTTGCTAAATCCGTTACCGTGGAATAAGCTCGGATTCACAAAAATTAAATTTCAGCAAAAAACGCACCTGCCGGCTGCATACCGACGGGTGCGTTTTGCTTTCATATTGCTGCGCTTATAAATATTTCAAACAAATTGCCGTAAAAATCAGCTCATTTGAGTAATGATAAAGCCTGCGTCTTTACCGATTTTCTTCGGCAAATCAAACTGATTTACAGTGCCGATAACTGCCGTAATAAACGGAATAAAGCAAATAATCCAGCCGACTGCAAGACCGATGATTTTACTCGTCCATTCCGCATCGCTGAAATTGATTTGCAGCACGCCGTTATAAAGAGTGAAAGTGGCGGTGATACCGAGCCCGAGACCGAGCAGGGTATTTATCCCCCCTGTGTTTTTATCAAACTTAACGATTTTGGAGCCGTTTACATCGGCAATGCTTACGGCAAAGCCATGCGCCGAATAAGTTTGAGCAATTCTGTCTGCAAACACATTAAAATCAAAGTTCGGACCAACATTAAACATAACCGAATCTGCCATAATTTTACAACCTTTCTTTTAAAGCGCAGCCTGCAAAAACCGTGCCCGCACGCAAGCGCAAATTTTGTTTCAGATAATTTTAATCAGCCACACGGCAAAAAGCAACGCCGCATTAACCGCCGCCGCAGCAACAATAACTCCCTGCGGCACTTGCTTTTTTGCTGCAAATTGAAAACAAAGCAAAGCCGCAAGCTGCACAAAAAGCGCGGGTGCAAGCGGATTGTAATAATACGCCGCTGCGGGATCGCCGAGTATCATACACAGAAATGCACGGCTCATTCCGCAGCCGGGACAATCAACGCCCGTCAATAATTTAAACGGGCAGTGATAAAATGCCAAAACTGCAAAAACGCAAAGTGCGGCAAGTGCAAAATATTTAACCCTTCTTTTTTTGGAGGGCAAATAGATTTTTTCCAATCTTTCACCGGCTTTTTACCGAATTTACAAAATTATTTTACCATATAAAAAGCGCCCGTGTCAACAGTTATGCGTCTATGCGTCGGCTCGTTCGTTTACACCGAAAACGGTTTCGGCGGCAAATTATTTTCTGCCCTTAAAATCGTTGTCTATTTTTTTGCTCCAATCATCGCATATAGGCATTGCGGCTCGCATATCACAGACCGTTTGCGCAACCGTGTCGTATACCACGGCAGTTCCCTGCCCGTCCGCACAATAATCAACCGCGCGATCTCCGCTTATTCCGAAATGCCTTGCCGTTTCAACCGCGTCGATATTTGCGCCGATAAAAAGAAATTCCCAGCCGTATTTTTCTTTTTCCTTTTCAATCATTGATTTAACTCTGTCGCTTGAATAAACATGGCTGGAGTTTTCATATCCGTCCGTAATAATAACAAACATTGTATGCTCCGGCACATCCTCGGAGCGGGCATATTTGTGAATATTCGCAATGTGGTGAATTGTGCCGCCAATAGCGTCTGTCAATGCGGTTGAACCGCAGGGAACATAATCCTTTTCCGTCATTTTGCTCACCTGCGAAAGCTTTATCCTGTCGTGCAAAACGGTGCTTTCGTTATCAAATAAAACAGTTGAAACAAAGCACTCGCCCGGCTGCTTTTTCTGCTTTTTGATAAGTGAATTAAAGCCGCCGATTGTATCGCGCTCAAGCCCTGCCATTGAACCGCTGCGGTCGAGAATGAATACAAGCTCCGTAATATTGTTTTTAACCTTTTCCATTTTGATTACCTCCGAAAAAATAATGTGATTGCTCGGTTTCTTAAACCTTACAATCACATTATAGCTGTGCAGAGGATCTGTTTGGTCGCATCGTATGCGACATATCACGCACCGAGCAGTTGCTGGTCAAACGCAAACAACGCTTCGTTGATTTCAAAAATATTGTAGTTGCCGTTCTTTATAAAATACTCGACTATCACATCAAACTTGTTGCTGTGGGAAAGTGCAAAACCTGCTTTCATCAAAAAGTCTTTTGTTTCGTCAAGGCTAAGTTCCAAGCCAATCGCAAAGGCGATAGCGGTCGGTTTGCTTGTTTTATAATTCACATCGGAGCGAATTTTGGAAAACAGCCTGCGGTCAACATTGGCTTTTTTATAGACCTCGGCATCGGATAAGCCTTTTTCATCAATCTTCCTGAGCAGCATTTGCGAAAAGCTTTCGTCCAACATATTCACCGCATCATCAAGGCTTAAAGAATCCGCCGTCTTTGGCGTTTCCGTATTGGGATCGGGCAATGCCAAAGAATCTTCGGCAAGCGGATAGGAAAGGAGCGTTGTGCTTCTTCCGACATAATGCGTTTCGACATAGTATTCGTCTATATATTCGGTAATACCGGCAATCAGCTTTTTGCTTACCCGAAAGCAATCCTTATCAAACACTACTATGTATACAAGCATATCATGCCCGAGCAGGAATTTACCGATTTCATTCACGGCAATCTGCAAAGCCTGTTCTTTCGGATAGCCGTATGCGCCCGATGAAATCAGTGGAAAAGCAACCGTTTCGCATTTGTTTTCATATGCTGAATTAAGCGATTCTCGGTAGCAGGATTCAAGTAATTCCTGTTCGCCTGAATTGCCGCCCTTCCACTGCGGACCGACGGTGTGAATTACATATTTGCATGGCAAATTATAACCCTTTGTTATTTTTGCCTGACCGATTTTACAACCGCCGAGGTTCATGCATTCAAGCAGCAAGCCTTTTCCTGCGGCTTTGTGAATTGCACCGTCCACGCCTCCGCCGCCGAGAAGGGTTAAATTGGCTGCGTTCACTATTGCGTCGCATTTTATTTTTGTTATATCATTTCTTACTATTTGAAGCGGCATATAACCCTCTCGCTTTCCTTTAAATTTGTTTGCAGTTTACCGCAAGCTGTGTTTTTTTGTTGATTTCGGTTAACGGCTTTTATTTATTGTGCCGAATTCGCTGCAAAAGCTCAATCAAATTGTGCACCGAGAAACGACAACAGGCAACATTTTACTTTGTCTGTGCGAAAAAAGCGCGCATATATACAAAAACAGGGTAACGGATTTCGCTGCCCTGCATTTATATTTATTACTTAATAATTATTTATCATCATTATTATCATTATCGGCACTGCCGCTTTTGTTTTTAAACAAATCGGTTAAAACACCGTTTGGGTCTTTTATCAAAAGCGCCGCAAGCCAAATCACGAGCGCCAAAACCACAACCGCCGCGCCGAGAAATGCATCGTTAAGCATATCCGCTGCCGCCGGAGCAAATATTGACGCACCTTCGTTTACATACTCAAAAACTGCATCCACAAGCCACATTATCGTTGCGCCCCAAAACATAAAGCAAAGCAGCGAAAACTTAAATTCGGATCGCCTTTTGCAAAAATACCACACAAGGGTTGCCACAACAGCCGCCGTGATTGAGATAAGCAAAGTCATTATTCCTTAACCCTTTCGGCTTTTTCGATTTTTGATTCCTTGATCTTTGCCGCCAAAAGCATTACACCCCAAATTGCGGTTACAGCAACCGTCATCGAAACGCCGACAGTTGCCATTTCATGCAGCATAACGGTTGCATCCTGCGGATTTGAAGCCGCTGTTAAAAACGGGAAAAACGGCGAAATTTCACCGTGCCACAAATGCTCGAACGCAAGCAAAACCGTGCCGCCCCAAAGCAAATTCCTGAGCCAAGAAAGTTTTTTTGAAAAAGCGATGCCGCCGGGCTTGCCGATTTCGGTGTGCTCAACCGCGCCATTTGGCAGGGTGTAAGCCTTTTCTTCCTTTTTTTGTGCAATTTTTACCGCAGCGGAAACAACAATTGCCTCTGCAACGGGAACAACAAAACATGCCATTATAAAATCCTCCCTCTAACAAAAGCCGCGCTTGAACACGGCGTGAGTTTTGTGTATACGCTTATATATTAAACGAACAAAATTTTATTGTCAATGTTAAAACAAATAAAAATATTGTGAGCTGCAACAAAAAAATTATCAACTTTTTGATAAATCTAACAAAAATGTAAAATAAATCGACTTGTTATTGACAATATGTATGAACAAATTGTAAAATGATGTTTGATAAAAGTTTAACGGAGCAGTGAAAGTGAATGAATGAAGTTAAAATTCTTGAAATTAAGCAAAGCGTGTTTAAGAACAACGACGACGAAGCCGCCGCGCTGCGCAAAAGCTTAAAGGAAAGAGGCGTGTTTTTGCTGAATTTAATGTCCTCTCCGGGCTCGGGCAAAACCACCACCTTAAAAGCCACCATAGGTGCGCTTAAAGACAAGATTAAAATCGGCGTTATGGAAGCCGATATAGACAGCGATGTGGACGCTAAAAAAATCGCCGAAACGGGCGTTAAGTCAATTCAGCTTCACACGGGCGGCATGTGCCACCTTGACGCTGAAATGACAAGGCAGGGTCTTGAGGGGCTCAACACCGACGATGTGGAACTTGCAATTCTTGAAAATGTGGGCAACCTTGTGTGCCCCGCGGAGTTTGACACGGGCGCGGTTAAAAACGCCATGATTCTTTCCGTACCCGAGGGCGACGATAAACCGCTTAAATATCCGCTTATGTTTTCAATCAGCGATGTTGTGCTGATAAACAAAACCGATGTGCTGCCGTATTTTGATTTTGATGTTGAAAAATGCAAGGAATACATAAAAAAAAGAAATCCGAATGCAAAGGTTTTCCTCATCTGCGCAAAAACAGGCGAGGGCATAGACGAATGGGCAAGTTGGCTGCTTAACGAAGTTCACGAGTGGCAGAAATAAGGCATAAGGCGAGGGAGAAAGTGTTTTATGTATGAATATAAATTTGACAAAATGAAGCCGGAGGGCAAATCCTATCCGAGTGCGGAGCGTGTGATGCATTATTATGAAAATCACAGCACCGAGCCCCCGAGAGAGCTTATTATAAAGCTCGGCACAAAAATCACGGATCGTGTGCTTTACAAAATGCCGTGGATGCCCAAGGTGGGTGAAAAGCTGACGGTTAATGACCCCGAATATTGGGGACTTGCCTCAGTTGTAACGGACGAAATGGCTGAGGTTGCGCTTAAAATGAAAGTGCACAAGGGCATGACAATGCCCCAAATGATTAAAGCCACAGGCAAGGACGAAGCATATCTTGAAAAAATTCTTGACGATATGGCTCAGGTGGGTCTTATTGAATACAACTGGGAAAATCCGCAGCACGAAAAGCAATATGTGCTGCCGATGTTTGTGCCCGGAAGTGCCGAATTTTTCAACATGAAATGGGAAAACCTTTGCGAGCACCCCGAAGTAGCAAGCTTTTTTGAGAGAATGACACAGCTGCCGCTTGAAAAGATTACGCCCATGGTACCTCCCGGAGGCGCAGGAATAGGCATGCATGTTATTCCCGTTGAAAAAGCGATTGACATGGAAAATAAATCCGTGCCGATAGAGCATATTTCGCACTGGCTTGATAAATACGACGGCAAATACGCCGCAGGTCCGTGCTCGTGCCGCTATTCACGCTCCGTTTTGGGTGAAGGCTGCGCCGACGACCCCGAAGATTGGTGCATCGGCGTTGGCGATATGGCAGATTACCTTGTTGAAACAAACAAGGGGCACTACATCACCCGCGAAAAGGTTATGGAAATTCTGCAACGCGCGGAAGATAACGGCTTTGTTCACCAAATCACGAATATAGACGGCGAAAACAAAATTTTTGCAATCTGTAACTGCCAGGTTAAGGTTTGCAACGCACTTCGCACATCGCAGCTTTTCAACACACCGAACATGAGCCGTTCGGCATATGTGGCAAGAGTTGAGGCGCAGGATTGTGTTGCCTGCGGCAGATGCGTTGAATATTGCCCGGCAGGCGCGGTTAAGCTTGGTCAAAAGCTTTGCAAGAAAGACGGCTCCAAGGTTACATATCCCAAGCAGGAGCTTCCGGACGCTGTTAAATGGGGCAAGGAAAAATGGAGCCCCGATTACAGAGATAAAAACAGAATAAATTGCTACGACACCGGCACTGCGCCCTGTAAAACCGCGTGCCCGGCGCACATTGCCGTTCAGGGTTATCTTAAAATGGCAGCTCAGGGCAGATACACGGACGCACTTGCCCTTATCAAAAAGGAAAATCCCTTCCCTGCCGTGTGCGGCAGAATATGCAATAGGCGTTGTGAGGACGCCTGCACAAGAGGCACGGTTGACGAAGCTGTTGCCATCGACGAAGTTAAGCGTTTTATAGCCCAGCAGGATCTTGACGCCGACACCAGATATATTCCCAAAAAGGTTATCCCCTCAAACAGAGGTGAATTCAACAATAAAATAGCAATTATCGGCGGCGGTCCGGCAGGTCTTTCCTGCGCATATTATCTTGCAGTCACCGGCTACAGACCCACTGTTTTTGAAAAGAACGAAAAGCCGGGCGGTATGCTGACCTACGGCATCCCCTCCTACAAGCTTGAAAAAGATGTTGTGGAAGCGGAAATCGATATTATTCGCGCGCTCGGCGTTGAAATCAAATGCGGCGTTGAGGTTGGCAAGGATATCACACTTGACGAGCTTCGCGCTCAGGGCTACGAAGCATTTTACATTGCAATCGGCTGCCAGGGAAGCCGCAAGGCAGGCGTTCCCGGTGAGGACGCAGAGGGCGTTATGAGCGCAGTTGATATTTTGCACAAAATTTCGGAAAATCACGAGCTTGATCTCTCCGGCAGAAAAACAATCGTTATCGGCGGCGGCAATGTTGCCGTTGATGTGGCTCGCTCATCAAAGCGCTGCGGTGCCGATGTTGTCGGCATGTATTGCCTTGAAAGCAGAGAAGAAATGCCCGCTTCCGATGAAGAGGTGTTTGAAACCGAGGACGAGGGCATTGCAATCAACAACGGCTGGGGTCTTAAAGAAATTCTCACCGATTCCGGCAAGGTTTGCGGCGTTATTCTTAAAAGATGCACCTCCGTTAAGGATGAAAGCGGCAGATTTAATCCGCAGTATGACGAAAACGACACAATGCAGCTTGATTGCGACGATATTTATCTTTCCATAGGTCAAAGCATTGTTTGGGGCGATATGCTTAAAAATGAAAAAGTTGAGCTCGGCAGAGGAAACGGTCCCGTTGCCGACAAGCTAACATACCAAACAGCGCAGGATGATATTTTCGTAGGCGGCGATGTTTACACAGGCCCCAAATTTGCCATCGACGCGATTGCCGCAGGCAAAGAGGGTGCAGAATCAATTCACCGCTTTGTGCATTACAACGCAAGCCTTACAATCGGCAGAAACAGGCGCGATTTCATTGAGCTTGATAAAAGCGATATCAAAATCGAAAGCTACGATAATTCATCTCGCCAAATTCCCGGAACGGACAGCAACATAGACCGCAAAAAATCGTTCCGCGATGCACATAAACCGCTCACGGAGGCTCAGGTTAAAATTGAAACCGCGCGTTGCCTTGGCTGCGGTGCTTCGGTTGTGGACGAAAATAAATGCATAGGCTGCGGCATATGCACCACCAAATGCGAATTTGATGCAATTAAGCTTCACCGCGAGCACCCCGAATGCAGCAATATGGTTAATTCAGATGATAAGATGAAAGCCATTTTGCCGTATATGATTAAAAGAAATATTAAAATCAAACGTGCAAACAAGGAAAAATAACAATGCACGAATTGGGAATTGTTTTTCATATTATAAAAAGCGTTGAAAGCGTTGCCGCCGAAAATCAATTAAAAAAGGTAAACGCGGTCACAATCGAGCTCGGTGAAGTTTCGGGAGTACTGCACAATTATCTTGATGATTGCTGGAACTGGGCATGCGCCAAAAGCGAATTGATGAGCGGCGCAAAGCTGCAAATTGAGGTTATTCCCGCCGTAACTTTTTGCGAGGATTGCAAAGGCACCTACGAAACGGTGAAGCACGGCAAAACCTGCCCGCTGTGCGGCTCGGAAAACACCTACCTCGTTTCCGGGAATGAGATAAACATTAAGGAAATAGAGGCTCTTTAGCAAGCTAAGGCTCACTTTTTGAACCTAAAAATATATTTTATAGGGAGAGGAAACTATGTTGTTCCAAATTTACGGCGAACATTCATTTTATCAGCTTCTCGGCTGGGTGCTTGTTTTCGTCGGCCTCATTGTTCTCAATGAAATCGCACGCCGCTCCAAGGCGGGCGGAATAGCTTTATTCCTTGCTGTTCCCGCGGCTCTTTCGGTTTATTTTATCGTTGTTGCCGTGGCAGCCAAAAGCGGCGCGGAATGGGCTGTAAACAACCAAACATATCTTTATATGAACGGTTGGTTCCACTATGCAAAACTTTATGCCGCAACGGCAGGCTGCATAGGATTTATGATGCTTAAATACAAATGGAGCATCGGTAAAAAAGATTGGTTTAAGGTTTTCCCGTTTGTTATCGTTGCAATCAACATTCTTATTGCGGTTGCATCCGATTTTGAATCCGCAATCAAGGGCGGCTTCACAGGCGGCTGGTGGCTTTCTTCGGAGGGCGTTTACATCTACGGCGGCTGGTGGAACTGGCTCAACGGTATCGCCGGCTTAATCAACATCCTTTGCATGACAGGCTGGTGGGGAATTTATTCCTCCAAAAACCAACAGGATATGCTTTGGCCGGATATGACCTGGTGCTATATCCTTGCATATGATGTTTGGAACTTTGAATACACATATCTTAACCTGCCTTCACATTCATGGTATTGCGGTCTTGCCTTGTTGCTTGCTCCCACATTCGCAAATGCATTTTGGAACAAGGGCGGCTGGATTCAAAACCGCGCAAACACACTTGCCATTTGGTGCATGTTTGCCCAGGTATTCCCGCTGTTCCAGGATACGGAACCGTTCGGCGTGCTCACCACCGTTTATCCCGAGGGCTATACTCCCTCAATGATGATGGACGGCATTGCCCCCACCTCCGCAAATCCGAAGGCTCAGGCTGTTATTGCCATCCTTGCAATCGCAATCAATGTTTGCGTTCTTGCCGCAATCATTAAGCGTTCCAAGGCTCAGCACAAGAATCCTTACAAGAATGAAATCTTCACAGATCAAAAGGATTACAAAGCAGCTCTTGAAAGAGCGGCAGAAGCTCATAAGGCAGCATAATCCAAACTGTAAAATAGCATTTAAACAAACTGCCCCGTCTTGAAAATCAAGACGGGGTTTCTTTTTGCCTTGCGGCAGTTATTATAAAAGCATTTTATTTGGCGCAACGCCGATTATTTTTGAAAATCGAATATTACCTGTGAACAACAAGTTTGCGGTTGTCGCCGGGCGTGAGCCTCAGCTCCGGCTCAAACGGAGTGTTGCCGAGGTTTTTGCATGTTACCTCAACCTGTAATTCATCGCATTCCACGGCAAATTCCAGCAGCACGCAATCGCCGTGCAGATAATCAAAGCTTTTGCCGTCGTCCGTAAAGAAGTTGCTTTTAAAGCTGCCGCTTTCAATCGGATACACTGTAAAAGCTAACTTTTCTTCTTTTTTAAAGCCGTATTCGCCGATGTTTTCGGCAATAACGCTGCCGCCTCTTACGAAATAAGGCACCTCTCCCCTTGCCGGAATATCCGTTTCTACGGTTTGACCGCCCACATACGCACGGCCGTTAAGATACCAAATTTCGCCCTTGGGCAAATATGTTTTGGCAATTCGCTCGCCCTCATCCAAAATAAAGGTTGCCAAAATATCCCTGCCGACCATCATTGAATGGCTGTTTTCGTCAATTTCCTCATCATCATAATAGAGGAAAAGCGGCGCATTCATCGGCACTTCATTTTGCACACAATCATAAGCACTGCTGTAAAGATAAGGCACCAGGCGGTGACGCTCGGCAAGAATTTGCTTAGCCGCGTCAATCGCTTCGGGATAGCTCCACGGCATTGTGGCAGAGCCGTCGCCGTTCCAGGAATGGATTGTAAATCTCGGCTCGAAAACTCCGTGTTGCATCCAGCGCAGCAGCAATTCCTCGCTCGGCATATCGCCCGAAAAGCCGCCCAAATCGTGACCGTAAATGAAAAAGCCCGAAAGGCACATCGTAAGCCCCACGTAATGACAATATTTTAAATCGTTAAACGATGTGAAATTATCGCCGCTCCAAGTTTGCGCAAGCCGCCTTAATGCGCTGCTTCCGCTTCTGGTGGAAAGGAACGGGCGTTCATTTGGGCGTTTTTTGATTTGCGCCGTATAGGAGGAAGCCGCCATAAGATATGTGAGTATCGGTCTGATTCGGCTTGCCGAAACCTCTCCGCCGCCGAAGCCCGAAGCCACGGCATCCGTGTCCTTAATATCAAATTCGTTATTATCGTTCCAAGTGGCGTCTATACCGAAATCAAGCAACTTTTCCGTTACCTGCCTGCTCCAAAAATCAAACGCCGCCGGATTTGTGAAATCTATATAGCTGCCGAGCCCGTCCCAAAACTGAGTGATAAACGGCTTGCCACTTTTATCCTTAACAAAAAGCCCTTTTTCGGCTATTTCTGAATACATGGGATGATCCGTTAAAAACGCAGGCTTGATATTCGGAATCAAATGAATTCCGCTTTGCGCAAAACGCTCTATAAACGCCTGTGGGTTCGGGAACTTATCATAATTCCAGTTAAAAACACAGCGCTGATTGCCGATTGAAGTGTAGCCCGAGGAAAGATAAAATCCTTCGCATGCAAGCCCAAGCTCGCCGAGCTTTTCAAGAAATAAATTCATTTGATTTTCCGCATCCGGCGCATCGGTGTACGCCATTGTGCTGGCGCAGTAATCAAAGCTCCATTTCGGCGGAAACGCCTGCCTGCCGCAAAGCTTTGCATATTGTTGCAAAACCGAAAGCTTTGTGCCGAAAAAGATGTAATAAACAAGGCAATCGTCATTTGTTTTAAAGAATTTAAAAGGCTCGTAATAATTGTTTATTTCGCGCCCGAGATCAATAAAAGAAGTGTCGCTCGTATCATAATAAATGCCGTAACACCCTGCCGAATTTTCGCAAATGTAAAACGGCACATGCTTGTAAAGCGGATCGGAAGTTTCGGCATTGTAACCCATACTGTCCGATGTTTCTATACGATAGGCTTTACCTGCTTTATTGAGCTTGCCGCTTTTGTCGCCAAGACCGTAAATGTGCTCGCCTTTTTCGCGCGAAATATAATGATATGTGCCCTCGCCGAATTCGCCGTCAAGGTTATAAGCCAGGGGCGCACGGTCTTCAAATATAACCCTTCCGCTCGGCGCGGTGTATTTAAGCAGAAAATTATGCAAATCAAGTTCTGCCGTAATTCCGCAATTAAGCGTAAAAGAATCGACATCATCACCGATTTGCGCCTTCGGGCAGCCCGGTGTGAAATCAGCGGTTGAAAGCTTATCCCTGCCGCCAAGCATAAATTCATTGCCGGGATTAACGGTAAAGGTGGGTAGCATTTTGCAGCCGTCATTATAAATTGCAACGCGCATTGCGCTTTCGCCGATAAAATCGACGGCAGCGTTTATGTTGCCGCATTTGTATTCGCGATGCGATTCATTAAAATCGCCTCGCTTAAAATCATGGTTAAATTTCATTCTTTTGGTCCTCTGTTAAACAATGTGTTTTTCCACAGCAATTTGCTCGGCAGCTTTGTGAATTGTGTATTTTCGCAGAATTTCATTGCCTTTTTATACCCGGGCTCCCATTTCGGCAACTCGGCGCAATTCGGATTTCCGCGTTTTGCAAATTCGCAAAACGCGCTTATCATTTCGCCTGATATTTTGTAATCGGTTTTATCAAACGGTCGCCAGCTGTTTTTCAGCGTGCCGAAAACATAAAGCAAATCGCTTGCGTGCCATGCGCCGTTTTCGTCACCCGGAAGGCGGCGGGCAAAGCAATAAAGATAGCAATCGCTTTTGTCGTTTTTCACCCACTTTTTCGCAAGAATTTGCAAAACGGCAGGCACCATATCCTCCGTTGTGATTCCTATTATTTTCGGCATCCGAGGAATTGTGTGCATATTAAAGGTTTCTTTGGTGAGCAATTTGCCGTCATAAACGGGCAAGGTGTAAATCATGCTGAGCTTTTCCTCTTTGCATCCTTTTTTCCATGCAAAATAAAGCTTTTCAGCATCAATTTCTTTAAGCTGAGCCATTGATTGCACACCGGCATTTTCCATTATTTTTTCCCAAAAACCCTTTACCGAGTTCGGCTTAACCGGGCGAGCGATTTTTCGCTGAAGCCCTGCCGCACTGAGCAAAATTGCTTTTTGTGCAAGGCCTTTACACAACGGACTTGAAATAAGTATATCCACACTCATTGCGCCGGCACTTTGACCAGAAAGAGTAATATTTTTATCGTCACCGCCGAAATATGATATGTATTTTTTAACCCATTTGATTGCCGCAAGTTGGTCGTAAAGCCCAAAATTGCCGCAAGCACCGTTCCTTGCAACATCGGGATGCGCACAAAAGCCGAATGCACCGAGCCTGTAGTTTATGCTGACAAAAATCACACCATTTTCGGCATATTTTTCACCGCTTATGTGCTCCTCGTTTGCGCTGCCGCCTGTAAAGCTGCCGCCGTGTATATAAATCAGCACGGGGGCTTTTTCAGCCGATTTCGGCGCATAAATATTAAGGAAAAGGCAGTCCTCACCGTAAGTAAAGGTGCTGTTTCTGCGAAACTCCTTGTGATAAAAGGAATTTACAGTGGCATCATCTTCAAACGCCCTGTGCTGGGGCGAACAATTGCCAAATTCGCAGGCGTTGTAGCTGCCGCTTGTGTATTCGCACAGCTGCGGATATTCCCATCGTGCGGCATTTGCATATCTTATGCCTCGAAACTCCGTGCGCTTTTCAAATTCAAATCCGCGAAAAACGCAGCCGTTTGCATTTAATTCAATCGTATTCATAAAATTTCACCCTCTTGCTTTAATTATAATAAATATGCGCTTTAAAATCAATAAAATAATATATAAAGCACCGCATTGAATTTGCGGTGCTTTCTTCGGTCTGACGGCTTTTACATTATCCGCCTAAATAAAATTAACCCTGCAATCTTTTATCCAATAATAAATCTGCACAATGTACGCCAGCACCTGAGGACCGCGCATCAACTGCCCATACCAAGGCTCAGGCAAAGCATCGGGATTTTGCATAAGTTCGCGGATCTTTGCCTCGTTGAGCATTTCGTGCAGCGGCGTGCTTTTATCGGCAAGCACGGCATTTGCCATTTTGCAAACTTCTTTAAAATACACGGGATTGTGAGTTTTTGGGTAAGGACTTTTTTTGCGCCACGCAATTTCATACGGAAGTTCGTTTTCAAATGCCTTGCGAAGCACGCCCTTTTCTCTGCCGCCGGGCGATTTAAACTCCCACGGCATATTGTAGGCGTATTCAACTATGCGATAATCACAAAACGGCACCCTGACCTCAAGCGAGCAATGCATGCTCATCATATCCTTGCGCATAAGCAGTGTCTGCATAAACCAATCCATGTTGAGCATAAACATTTCGCGCATTCTGCGCTCTTTTTTTGATTCGCCGTCAAGGCAAGACGCGGATTTAACCGTTTCAAGATATTTTTCGTGCACAAACTCGCTGCCACTTTTCAGCAAGCCCGGTTTTAAAATGCTTTGGCGCACGGCGGTTGAGCGGCTCCATGGGAATGTTTCCTCAAACAGGATATCCTTATTGTGATACCACGGATAACCGCCGAATATTTCATCTGCGCACTCGCCGGAAAGAGCCACGGTTTGCTCCTTTTGCACCTCGCGGCAAAACAGCAAAAGAGACGAATCCACATCGGTAAATCCCGGCAGGCTGCGTGCCTCGGTGCTTTCCTCCAGTGCATGTGCAACGGCTTTGTTATCAAGTACTATATTTTTATGCCTGCTGTCGATATAATCCGAAATCAGCGAAATATAATCGCTGTCCTTATTCGGCTGAAAAAGGCTTGCTTTAAAGAATTTATCGTTATCCGTGTAATCAACGGAATATGTGCAAAGCCGACTGCCCCGAGTTTTTGCTCCGTTCGCCGCTATTCGGCTGATTATCGAGGAATCAAGACCGCCACTTAAAAAAGTGCACAGCGGCACATCCGCAACAAGTTGCCGTTTAATCGCGTCCGAAACAAGATAATGAATATGCTCAACGGTTTCGGCTTCCGTTTCCGTGTGCCGAGCAGCCGTAATGCGCCAATATTTGCGAATTTCGGTTTTTCCGCCGCAAACTGTCATAAAGCATGCCGGCGGAAGCTCATTTATATCTTTAAAAACGGCAGAACCTATCGGCTTTGCGGGTCCAAGCATAAAAATTTCATTCAGCCCCGTTTCATCCACATCGGGCGAAACCTCGGGTATCAGCAGCAGACTCTTGATTCTGCTGGCAAATGCAAACAAGCCACGCTTTTGCGCATAAAAAAGCGGCTTAACCCCGATTCTGTCACGGCAAAGAAAAAGCCGCCTTTCCTCATCGTCCCACACTGCGTAGGCAAAAATTCCGTTAAGCTTTTTGCAGCTTTCATGTTTCCAGCAATCATACGCCTTTAAAATCACTTCCGTGTCGCAATCTGTTTCAAATGTGTAGCCTAAGCTTTTAAGCTCGTTTCGGATTTCATCAGTGTTATAAATCTCTCCGTTGTATGTTATTGTATATTTTCCGAAGCTCATCGGCTGAGCGCCGTTTGCCGGGTCAATCACGGCAAGCCGCCTGTGAATAAGCGAAATGTAAGGCTTTGTGAAATACCCTGCCCCGTCCGGGCCGCGAAGCCGCAAGCTGCTGCCGATTTCCTCGGCAAGTGCCCTGCGCTGCCTTAAATCAATCTCTTCGGATAACATTCCTGCAATTCCGCACATGGTATCACCTCATATATAACTTCACCGTTATATTATGCCCTCCCAAATTTTTCGCCACTAAATTTGAAAAAAGTCTTGACTATCGGGTTTCCGTATGCTATATTATTAGGGCGTTAAGAAACGCTGGTGTAGCTCAGTTGGTAGAGCAGCTGATTTGTAATCAGCAGGTCAGGGGTTCAAGTCCGTTCACCAGCTCCAAAATTTGGTATGCCGCATTTCTTAATACGGGATACCAATAAATATGGGAGAGTTCCCGAGCGGCCAAAGGGAACAGACTGTAAATCTGTCGTCACTGACTTCAGTGGTTCGAATCCACTCTCTCCCACCAAGCAAGCTCCTAATCATATGATTGGGAGTTTGCATTTACAAGGATTGGCGCAAAAATCAAATATAAGGATCCTCAGAACATTCCTAAAAAATCAAAAAAGAATTTGATCCTCAGATTATATTCAGTTATGAATAAAAAAAGCCAAGCCGAATATGCTATAATAACATATGGCTTGACAATTGAACGCATTTAATCCATAATCATAATACAGAAAAAACGGCAACTGAAAACCGAGTATGTTAGTTAGTGTAACATATTCCGGGATATATCCGACCGCGCCAACGGTTGAATATATATGAGGTTGTCTTTTTTTATTGCTAAGACTAATCTTAATAGTTAATTTGCAAGTTGTCAATAATTTTTTCAAAAAAAGGCGGATTTTTTCCGTCTTTTTCTTTTTTTCGGTACTGTTTTCGTGATATATACATTTCGTATGTTTCACAACTTGCACAAAAAAGCAATGTTGAAATTGTGCACTTTGTGAAAAGTACGTTTTGTGATTATCACATTTTGTGATTGTAACAAAACGTATATGCATAATTAAAATGATATATAATTAGAATGATATATAGTTATATTTATACATATCTATCTATCATATCATATATAACAGAATATATGATTGCTAAAGATGTTAAAAATTGCGTTGAAATCAAAAGATTGATGTGATGATGATTGAAATTGAATATATGCGTAATATGATAGTAATATCAAATTAAACGGAGGTTTAAATTATGAAATTACTGTCAGAAATACCGGAAAAAGAAAGAAGCTTGTACAGGGTTATGGATTTTTGGTATATGCACAACATTTCAGGCCGATTGGCGCCGAACACCTGCCGCATGTACAGCGACACCATACGCAGAATCAAAGCACACACCGCCGACATGCCGGTTAAAGCCATTAACGAGGAACACATGCAAATCATCATCAACAGAGTAGCAAACGCCGGATATGCCAATTCCACGGTGTCTAAATGCCGATTGGTGTTAAACAACATCACCGATTACGCCGTCAGAATCAAGTGGCTTGATACCCTGCCGCTGTTCAAGCTTTTCGTGCCGAAAAGCGCACCCACAAAAGTAGTTGATGCACTGGATATTGAAACGCAGATAAAAGTTGAGGAGTATTGCCGCACTCCGAAAAATCAAAAACACGGTGATGTTGTTCTTTTTATTCTCAATACGGGATTACGCATCGGCGAGCTGTTTAATTTGAAGTGGTGCGATATTAAAGCGATTTCCAAATATACATATATGGAAATTCGCAAAAGCAAAACAAAAAACGGAATACGATGCGTTCCGCTTAATTCGGAAGCTCTCAAAATAATCCAACGCCAACCGCATATTAACGAATATGTTTTTACAACTATAACCGGAGAACAATTAAGTCAAACACAGATGAAACGCTTCAACACAAAACTGCGCTCGGAGCTGAATATAGAAACATTCACAAATCACATTTGCCGTCATACATTCGCAACACGAGCACTTGAAAAAGGAATGGAAATAAATGCGCTGTCTAAAATAATGGGTCACTCCTCCCCGGCCTTTACAATGCAGCGTTATACCACCGTTTTTAACGAGTATTTATTCGCCCAAATGATGATTTTTGAGCGGACATAAAAAAAGTGGGCCAACTGGCCCACAAATCCCGCAGCCCTTGTGCCGCAAGGCCTGCGGGGCTTTCATGTTCCAAAAAAGACCGAAAAACACAGCTATTTTTCTTGGCCTTTTTCTTCTTTTTTCTTGGTTTGTTCCAGCTGACGATATACCTGTTGATTAAGCATATGTGAATGTTCATCGGCAAGGCGTGAAAACAGCATTCTCATGTTATCGGACAGCAACATCAAGGAATCGTCAAACATTTTTTGGGCAACATAATTGCTCCGCTGCGGCTGCCAATTCAATAAGGCTTCAGCGTATTCGTTACCTTGAGCCGCCGATGCACGCAGATATTCGGTTGCCCTTATTCTGTCCGCAGCAATTTCATCACCGCCAAAGAGATAAAGCTTTCCCAGTTGATATTGTGCAAACTGATTGCCTTGTTCTGCCGATTGCTCAAAATAATGAACCGCCTCGCGCTCGTTTTTCTCCGTTATTTCTCCTTTCAGGTATATGTTGCCGAGCTGATACTGTGCAAATTGGTTGCCCTGCTCCGCCGCCTCACCGAAATATCGAATAGCCAAATCGGGATTTTGAGCAATTTCATCACCCTTTAGATATATTAAGCCGAGTTGATACTGCGCGAATTGGTTGCCCTGCCCGGCTGCAGCAGTAAAACAGTTTAAGGCTTGATATATATTTTTGTGGCCGAGTTCTTCGTCAATATAAATTGTGCCGAGCCGATACTGTGCGAAGCCGTTTCCTTGTTCTGCCGCTTCATTCAGATACCGTATAGCCAAATCAACATCTTGTTCCGCCACATCCCCGCTTAAAAATACATTTCCGAGCCGGTATTGTGCAAATTGATAACCCTGCTCGGCCGATTTTGTAAATTCATCTATCGCTTTTGAAATGTTTTTGTACTCCTCGGACATGTAAATACTGCCGAGCCGAAATTGCGAAAATTCGTTATCGAGTTCGGAGGCTCTTGTGAAATATTCTATCGCGCGGTTCATATTTTTTTCGGTGATTTCACCGTCGCAATATATCTTGCCCAATTGATGAAGTGCAAAACTGTTACCTTGTTCGGCGGCGTTTTCGAGCAGCTTCAACCCTTTTTCGGCATTAAAGTATTTACTCTCTTTGTCGGTGTAAATTTTACCGAGCTGGTATTGCGCAAACTGATTACCCTGCTCAACCGCTTTGGTAAATTCGTCTATTGCTTTCGGAATATCCTTATACTCATCTTGCATATAAATACTGCCGAGGCGGAATTGCGAAAATTCGTTATTGAGTTCTGAGGCTTTTGTGAAATATTCTATCGCGCGGTTCATATTTTTTTCGGTGATTTCGCCATCGCAATAAATCTTGCCCAATTGATGAATTGCAAAACTGTTACCTTGTTCGGCGGCGCTTTCGAGCAGCTTTAATCCTTTTTCGGCATTAAAATATTTACTCTCTTTATCGGTATAAATCTTACCCAGTTGATACCGAGCGGTTACATTTTCGGCTTTGGCCGCCTTAATTAAAAGCTTTATTGCCTCTTCTGCTTTTTCCGGGTTTTCCCCACTCAGATACAATTGAGCTAATTTAGTTTGTGCGTATGTATTCCCGAATTCAGCAGATGCCTTAAGATATGTTTCGGCTTCTTCGGGATTGCAGTCACAACCCTTGCCGTCCAAAAGCATAACAGCAATTCGATATTCGTTTAAATCGTTGGGCTCATGTTTTTCGGATGCCTTAAACGAATTGAGTGCCGAACGATATAATTTATCCGCCTCACGGCTATCATCTTCAACAATGCCTTTTTCAAGCATTTGCGCCATATTGTATTCCGCAAAAGGCATTGATTTATAATTGCCTCCCGGTTCGGCGGCATAGGAAAAATAATCGTATGCTTTCTGCGGATCCGCTTCGATTTCGTCGCCCTTATAATACAGGCAACCTAAAGTGTATTTTGCAAACGGCGAATTGCTCTTTTTCAGATATTCGATTCCCGATTGAATATCGGGCTTGCAGCCTTTGCCGTCGATATACATTCTGCCTATCTTATAGTTAACATAATCCTGCAGCCAGGCATCGCCCTGTGCTTCAGGGTAAGCAGCGACAAAGCCTTTAAGAGCGGCGGCATAATATTCTTGAGCTTTCAGATTATCAACATCGCCAAAGGTGCCGTTCTCATACATTCGGCCGAGCTCGAATGATGCAACACAGTTTCCGAAGTTTGACTGCTCAATAAACTTCGCTTCTATATCGGACAGTACCGCAGGCTTTTCGTCCGTTTCTTCATATGTAAGAGCTTCCGATAACAGCGCCTTTATTGACTTGTAATCTTTACTCCACCATTTTTGTGACAGAATATTTATTTTTCTTTTCCCGGTACTTTTTTGGGTTTCGATTTTTCCGTCAAAATCCAAAGGTTCGTCGGTTTGTGCAGCCTCGTTTATTTCCGCCTCGATATATGATGAACTTTCTTCCTCTTTTAAATCAGAAAAAGCAAAATTCTTCATAGATGCCAAAATACGATTGCCGCATCGTTTGTATAAATCCTTTATTTTGTTATCTATATATTCGGTGTTTGTTTCGCCGCCGTAGGCTTCGGAATATATTCCGTTTTGTCTTGCCAACAATTCCTTAAGCTGCTTATATTCTTCACCGTGATACTTTTGAATATATAAGCTTGTTATTTTGTCTATCTCCGGTCGCAGAGCAGCAATTTTGTTCATGCCGTATTTCCACGCTCTTTTATCACTCGGAAGTCTTTTGTAGACAGACAAATACTGTGTAACGATATCTTTGTTTTCAAGCAAAACATCATCCTTAATTGAGTTGATAATCGATTCACGCATTATCTCGTTGATTTTTTGATTTTCGAGACTGTGCTCAACAATTTGGTTCACCATGCGTGATTTGCACGCCTCAATCGATGACAACTTAAACTTGCCGCGCAATTCTTCTTTGCCGTCAACAATCATTTTTTGCCTTGTGGGCGTCGGCTCAACGGTGGCAATGTGGATATGAATGTTATCGGTATTATAATGAATAGCCGCACTCCACACGGCATTTTCAAGATTTTCGGCTTTGAGCATTGCATTAACGCTGCTTCGGCAATAATTCATAAGTTTGTTTTTATCAAGAATATGAATTTGGCTGTCCCAAAGCCCGTTTTCCTCAAGCCAGCGGTTATCAAAAGATATAACGGTTTGCCACATCAGCGAACCGTTTTTTTGAGCTTTTATATAAGTATTCTTTAATTGTTCTTTTTCTTCTGGACTTAAATGATTGGATGAATCAGTAAATAAATCGGTTGTTTTTTCGGGGTTACCCATATAATTTGTATAAATGCTGTATGATGAAATATGTTCATTTCGTACAGCATTTTCTCTGTCAATGTAATCGATATAGCCACCAAAGATGTCAGAGTTAGGAGTTACAAATTTAGTTTTTATGATACAGCCTACCATTGGTTATTTTTCCTTTCCGTTTTTCTTGTTATCTTTAAGTTGTTTATAATAGGCGATTTTGGCTTTGGTGTGATTTTCGGCTTGCTCAACAATTTCGTTTTTCAAAGTATCGGTTGAAACAAAATTAGTTGCCGACATTGACGGCGAATATAACATTGAATTAAGAATTTCCAATATCACCTGTGAATTTATATCCGCCGTTCGGCTTGCCAGTCGAATCCGCGTAAATGTGTTTTTGTATTTATCCTCAAGCATATTTACGATTTCTTTTGCCAAATCCTCACTTTGATTTTTTTCTTTTTCTCGGTCATTGCTTATGATAAGCTCAATTGCGGCCGTTAAAGATTTCAAGCCGTGCTCGGATTGATATTTTTTAAGATATTCAAGGCTTTCCGGGGTTAGTCGAAACGCCGTTTGCTTTCTTTCATTCGGCATGTTTTTCTCCTTGATTTTTCGGCCCGTTTTTTGGTCCGTTTTGGAACATGGAAGCCCCGCAGGCCTTGCGGCACAAGGGCTGCGGGATTTGTGGGCCAGTTGGCCCATTTTTATTTTTCAATGATTTTGATGATTTTATCGAGCATATTTTCTGCCGCTTCAAGCGCTTTAAGCAGCTTTCTATTTGCGTTTTCCGTCAAAGAAATTTCAGCTCCTTTTTGGGCAATATATTCCGCTTTGCTTTTGAGGCTCGGAATATAATAGCCCTTTATATCGGCATCGCTCGGTGAAGCTTTCGCTTTGGTTCTGCTCTCTTTTTTCTTTGCTGCCTGCTCCTTTAACCTTTCAACTTTTGCAGGTGTTACGACGGCAGCTTCACCGGCAATTATTTTATTTTGTTGTGCAGGCGATAAGTGAGCCACATTTTCGGCGGTGTTCAATGATATTTCGTTGTTCGCCAATTTTTCTTTTATTTCTTCCGTGCCGTGTTCTTCAACATAATTAAAACGCTTAACCTGGCGAGGCGATATATTTAATTGCTCGGCAATTAAATCATTCATATTACCAGTGAGCTTAACGCCGTTTTCTTTTAATTCTTTGTAAATCAACTTTAAAGAATTAACCTGAAACATTCGGTCGCCGTCCGTTAATTCTCTTGCCTCAGAATTGGTAGTGACTAACGCGTACAGTTCTTTGCTTTTTTCTGATAGCGGCAATTCATTATCCGATAAATCGGTAACCAGGCACGGAACAAGTTCAAATTCGTGATATCCTTCTTTTACCAACTCCCTAAGAGCGGTATAACGCCGTTCACCGGTGATGAGCCGATATTTTCCGCCCGGTATTTTATATACTTCTAAATTTTGTTTTAATCCATTATGTAAAATACTGAATTTAAGTTCTTCGATAGAATCCACAGAATATTGATTCATTGCGTTGGGCACAATATCGTCTATATGTATATCCGAAATTTCGAATTTCTTTTGTCTTTTCGCCTTTGATGCTTCATTTAAAAATCCTAAGTTTTTCAAATCTACGCTTGCATATCTTCCCATTGTTATTACTCCTTTTATGTTTAATAATTTTTAATGATGTATTCGGTTAAAGTTCTGTAGTCTTCAGCCGTTGTTGAATCGGGTGCATAATCTGTTAACGCTTTGTGTGCATAACCTATTTCTTCCGCGCGCACGCATTTTCTGATTTGTATATCTATAAAATTTTCTTTCAATGCGCCAAAAAGAATTTCTCTTATCTGCTTTGAAATTGCCGTGCGATTGTCAAATTGCGTTAAGAAGCATTTAATATCCCTTAACTTAAAGTTATAATCTCTTACGCTGTTAACAAGACCTTGAGCTATACAATATCCGGCGAACCCCCACATATCACTGTTAAGCGGGCAAAATACATAATCGGCAGCGGCCAAACCGTTAATATTGATTAAGTTAACCGCAGGCGAGCAATCCATTATGCAGTAGTCATAGCTTTGATTTATTCTTTCCAAAAATGTACGCAGCTTAAATTGCTGCGGGTTTATCATGTCGTTTTTTAAAGCACTTTCTATTTCAGATAAATCTATAAAGGACGGAATTAAGTCAAGATTGTCATACTGCGTTTTATATATTACTTTTTCAGGTTCTGTTCCCGGATTAACAAGAATATCGCCGACGGTGTAATCATATTCCTTGAGCGCCGATAAATCGCCGTTTTTCAAAACGCATTCTAAGGCTTCGGCAAAGTTAATTTCTTTTTGAGCAAACAGCGAGCTGCTGTTTGCCTGTGCATCCAAATCAATCAGCAATACACGCTTTTTGTGTTCACTTGCCAAAATGTGTGCAACGGTTGTTGCGGAAGTGGTCTTTCCTACGCCGCCTTTGATGTTTAAAAAAGCATAAGTTTTCATTTTTTTATCTCCTTTATTTCGGCTTCTAGCCGTTTTAGTGTTGTTGTGTTGTTTTCAATCGCTGCAGCCATTATATTAACAAGCTCGGAATAATTGTTTTCGGTTTCCTTAATGCGGTCAGACAGTACATAAGTTTCTAAAATTATGTTAACAAGCTTGTTTCGGCTTAAATGCTTTTGATGAGCAAGCGCATCGATTTTGGCCACCACGCTTTCATCAACATTTCGGATATAAATTGTTCTCATTTTTCTCCTTTCCGGTAAAAACAGATAAAAAAATAAGCCAATAGAACTATCCGCATTTTGCGCATAGTTCTATTGGCTCAAAGGCTCTGTTATTTGATTTGCTTATATTGTATAACAAATGTATAACAAAATCAAGTATTTTAAGAAAAAATGTATAACAGATGTATAACAAAGTGCCTTTTTGGTGCAAGCACTTTTTTGGAGCAAAAAGTGCCGAAAACAGCAGGCTTTGCCTGCTCAATCACTGAAAGTGATTGCAGTTTTCCCTTATGCTCTTTTTATCCTCGCGCAGGATAAAAAACAATGCCTTTTTACCGAGAAAAAGGCATCATTTTCGGGCGGTTGCGCTTTGAATTTCGTTTTTGAAGCGTTGCCGCTCTGTGCAAAACGCAACGAAAAAGGGCAGCGGCTTCGCCGCCGGTTACCTGAAAAAGAAAAAAAGAGCGGAAAAAATCCGCCCTTAAATCATCGGTCTATGTCAAAGCCGTCAAACATTATTTGGTCGCGTGCCGAAAAATCCATTTCGGCGGCATGATTGTTATTTATGTATTTTTGCAACGCAGCCTCCCGGCCGAGGCCGTCAACCCTCAAGTCATCACAATAAGCTTGTATCTGTTCTGTTACGCTTCGAGGCGTTCCGAGTTCTGCCTGCATTGAATAAACATTATCTCTATCGGCCACGATTGAGATGTCAACAGCCTCATATGATTGTTTTTCGATAGCAACATTGTTTTTCTCCTCCAGTTCTTTTAAAGCGTCACGAAATGGCATCCTGCGAATTTCTGAATTTGAATTTTCAAAAATAACATAAGGATATTTAATGTTTTCCACTTCACTAATGATTTTAAAATCGTGATTTTCGGCCGCGCTTTTAAGTGTGTCATAGCTGACGATTTTCGCCACGGAGCTGTCACCGAGAACCGCCGAAAGTGCTTCCCGGTGATTTGAATATCCGGTGCCGATAAACTGAAGTTGAAAATCCGGCGTTAACTGCACTGCTTTTGAATCTGCATCGAAATCTTGCACAGCAACAATTTTCATATCGTCGGTTACAAGACGATTTAAGCTGTTTTTAATTTCATCCGTGCCCGATGCTTGGCAAGTAAAAGAATACCAATTCTGCGCCGAACGGTCGCTTAAAACAGCCTCCGGTGAAGTTTCGTCCTTTAGTAACATCTGTTTTAAATCTTTAATCAATCTTTTTTCTTTTTCGGTATTGACATTTCGCGGAGAATAACATATACTATTATCGTAGTCAATGAGTGATTCCTCTTTGGGCAAGTAGAGCCCTATAGAGCGAGTTATTTCGTTGGCTACTTTTTTATTATATGCTATCAAGGAATTCTTTTCTATTTCTTTTTTTAAATAAATTTCAAAGTTTTCTTTGCCATAAACACTCATTATTCTGTGTACTGTGCAATTTTTTCCTGCAGAATTTAATGTACATGGTATAATTATCCTTTCGCCACTTGAATTAAATTCATTTGATATGAAAACCACAGAATTTTGATGACTTCCTTTCAGTATGAAGTCAGGATTACGAATAGCGTTAGGAATCTGATATAGTTCCCCTATGCTCATATTGTGGGGGTGTATGAATTTTTCTTTATCATCACTTGTGATTTTTCTTAAAGTATTGTTTTTAATCACTATATCGTGAGCTTCGATTCCGCAAGCCTGCATTACATAAGGTGTTGAGCACACTTTAATTACTTCGGTTGCGGGATATTCGCCTTTCTGCCACTTAATCAAATCCGACTTAAACTGTTCGTTTTCTTTTTCATTCTCAATTATCTTTTCAAAAAATCCGACGAGCTGTTTTTTTGAATAATTAGCCGCTTCAAATTCTTCCTCCGATAATCCGAGCTTTTCCAATGCTTTTGCTACTGCCGAATTGAAATTCTCGGCACTTGCGTGTTCTACCGTTTCGTAAATCATATAATCCCCGGAATACACGGTTAATCGCTCATCACCGGGAACATTATATACTTCCTCATATGCGGCAACTAATTTTGTCAACTCGGCATTGACATTTTGTAAAGAACGATTTATACTTTTGTTGTAGTCAATAGGCAAGTCGTCTATGGGCAATTGGAGCCCAATAGAATGGACAGCTTCATTGGCTATTTTTTTATTGTTTATTTCTTCAATCGATGTGAGATTAAGTTCTTTAATTTCTTCTTTTTCCCGGTGCAGATAGTTTTCAATAGCGCCGTTAAAGCCGGTTATCATATCGCCGTATGCAGTATTAACTCTGTCGAGAATTTCAGACAGTTCCGGGCACTTGATTCTGTCGGAGTTTAATTCTTTATATTCAAGATAATTTCTATATGAATCGGCAAGATGAGCTTTTCGCGCATTTTCAATTTCGGAAACGCCGAGGTGCTCACGCAACATCAGGCTCAAGCTGTCCGCTTCGATTTCTTTCTGCTCAACCGACATATCCGGGTCATAAGCAGCATGCATAACAGCGTGGCCGAGTTCGTGAGTAAGTACGGATAGCTTCATCGAATCATTGAGCTTATCTGATAGGTGAATCGTGTTGTCTGCAGGCTGATAATAGCCACGCATGCTTATAGACGGAAATTTTTCGATATATACCGGAATCCCCCGTTCTTCACAATATGATTTAACGGCATTAAACAATTTGTCGTGTTCTTCGGAAGCATAACCCATATTGAACATCTTGGGATAATCGGCAACCGGGCAGTCGGTTTGACCGATATCAAAAGTATGACCGATTTTGAAAACGGTTATTTTTTTCGTTTCTATTTTGCCGGCTTTAATTTTTGCCTTTTCTTCTTTTCCGGCTTCTGATAACCGTTTCCATTGGCTTATATTGTCGTCGTACCAATATGTAACCGCAGCAGGAACGAGGATTTCCATTCCTTTTTGGCCTCGCTGCACCTGATATCCCATTTCTTTCAATTTATTATATGAAGCACAAAAACGGGCACCCGGATTTTGCCTATATATCAGCATTTTATTGTTAGTAGAATATTGATAAAATCGAGAGCTGAAGTGCAAAAACTCAAGGATATCTTCAGGGTTGTTTTCAAAGGTTGTTACAATTTCCGTTACTTGAGCTTTTAGTTTTTCTTTTGCTTCGTCTTGTTTAAGTTTCCATTCTTCGGCATTATACTTCTTCATTTTCCAGCGCCTCCAGGATAGCTTCGGCAATGTTTTTCGGCAATTCGTCAAGCAAAGTTAAATCTTCACTTGCCACGGTATCGCCTAACGGATAAGCGCTTTCATTGCCGCCGTTTTCAACATAATAAAGATTCCCCCATTCGTCCTGAGCTATCGAGTAATCGTCATAAATCAAAATTACTTCATTCCAAAAATTAATTTTTTCGTTCATTATATATTCCTCCTAAATTTTTGAAATTATTTGATATAAAAATTGAATAAACAGAGCACGAAGCTCCGGTTCGGCCAAAGTGTAAATTCCTATAGCCGCAAGTGTTATCAATGCAATGCCGGCAGTTGCTTTGATAATTATAATAAAAACACGAACAATAAATTTAAATGTGTTGTTTTTTTCAACAACAACAACATTATCGTTGTTAATATTATGCTTTTGCCTGAGTTTAGTTTGATGATTTTGTTCTTTGATTTCGGCATTTAAAACCGTTGCATTTTTATATCTTCCCATTTTTCCTCCAACCGAATTTTCTTTTTTTCTTTTTTGAGGTATCGATCGCCGATATCTTTAAAACTTCATTTAATAGAACTTCCATTGGCTGATGCACCGAGAATATATCCGGAATCAACGGGCTGAAATATGTTGCAACACCGCCCATTAGCTCTTTGAGATCTTCTTGGTCTTGCATAGCAACAAATTCAAATACAAAGCTTATATCGTCATTTTGAAACTCAGCCAATGCTTGCGTGGAATAATCGATTTCGTTTGCTTTTGCCCCGCAAACAATTATTTTTTGGCCTTTTTCGAGAAACGAAAACTTATTAAATTCCGGGTCTGAAATACAGCCCCAGTCATAAATAACATAATCGTATTCGGTCAAGGCAAAGTTAATTTTATCTGCCGTCAATAGATCAATACCCTCAAAAGAGAAAAAATCACGCTGAATCCCAAAAATCTTTTGTAAATTTGCCAAATATCCTGAGCGGTTAAATTCAATATATGCAGCCTTATATCCCTTGGAATTCAAATATTTAACTATCTGAAAACACAGCGTAGTCGTTCCGATGCGATGTTGAGCTCCGGCCACGGCTATTGTTTTTACTTTCGCCGCCGTATCGATTACCGGTGCGGCATTTGATATTGTAGGTTTGGCCGTTTCATCGGAATTTAAAAAGAGCAGAAATTCTTCTTTGATTTGTGATAAATTTGTTGCCGTTATAATCTGATTAAGCCCGGCTTTGAATAAGCTTTGGCAAATAATCGAACCCGGATTTATACCTGCAGCGTAAATTATAAATTTACATCGGAGCGCCGATGCGGCGGAAACTATAGCCGCCGTTATATCTTCAGCTTTTTCACTCCACATCGAAACATCGATAACAATGCAGCTGTAGTCTTTGGCAGTAGTTACCAATTTAGCGGCATTAAGGTCAATATAACCTGTGCTTTCAACTGCTTCACCGGGCATTGTTTCTGTTATGAATAGTGTTTTATCCTCATCGCCGACGAAAAGAATCATTTTAAGCACCGCCTTTCGTTAATTCAAATATCATGCCTTGTTCTCGGTTTAGTTCGTGAATCGGCTGTTTTGCCGCCTTTTGAAGCAATTCTTCGGGACTTAGATGCAAATATTGAGCGGAGGAAATACTGTGTTCGCGTATCATTTGCAGCTGAGCGTTCCAATCATTCTCGGTTTTCGGCAAAAATTCCGTGCAAGAAACATTTGGATGATTTTTTGATATATCGGATTTAATGTTGCCCATTGCCGTAAATCCGGATTCGTCATTGTCGCAACAAAGCACAACATTGTGAATTGTAGGCCGTTCATTAAGAATATTACCGACGGCTTCCCATTTGCCCGTACCACCGAGTGCAACATAATCATAGGCGTTTATTTTTCGGCCGACATCTTCCATAATTGACATAACAGACATCGCATCAATTACCGCTTCGGAAACAATCAATGTATCGGCGCCGTTGTCGATATAAAAACAGTGCTTATAATCATTGCCGGGATGCTCCCACTTAAAACCGTTTTTAACATATGTATTGGTTCCGCGCTTGTTACAATATGTGGGCTCGCCTGCACGGTTGTAATTTACAAAAACACAGTTTTTGTGTTCATCCTCATATAGATTGCCGCCATAAATAAAATCATCCACAATGCTTTTATTGATATGGCGAGTTTGAAGCAAGTAGGCTTTTGCATGCTTCAGCGTGTCTGCACGCTGAGGTAAATTGTTCATTGATATTTTTTCTCTTTCCGGGTTATTTCTTTGGATTTTTGCTTTTCCTATTTCAGCATGTGATATATCATATGTTTCTATATAAGGCTTTAGGATGTTAATTGCCTCGGCCTCGGAACAGTTGTCCAATTCGCACACAAAATCAATTATCGAATGCCAACGGTTATCAACCGAGTAGCGGCAATAACGATTCGTTTCGGGCTTAATCATCACAGACGAAAAATCGGCTTTTCCTTTGCTTCCTTCTATACCATAATAACTGCCTTTGCGAATTATTTTAAAGCCTTTTGAAGCAGCGTAATCCTGAATAGGTATACTTTCACGAATTCGTCGGCATATTTCGGAATTTTGATTATTGTAATTCATTGTGTAGCCTCCAATCTTTCCTGCAGCTCAAGAATATTATCTTTGTACTCTTCGATTTTGCGATTATTGCCGTCTATTTCGGTTAATGCGGCATTACGGTCATTGAGCATTGATGATATTTTTACCTGTTCAGATTGCAGCTCGTCACCGGCAAGATATGCAAGCTTCCCTTTTGATTTATGTATATTATCATCAATATTGTTGATTTTATTTTGCAATTCCGTGTTATCGCTTTGCAATTTTTCAATCTGCGAATTAAGATTCTCAATGTTTCTTTCGGTATCGATACGAATGAAATCGACGCGGGAAGTTGCATTTTTGTCAATACTTGTTGAATAAAGTGTATTGACATCTTCATAAAACTTAACTGCTGCCGTTTTATCTTTTTCTTTAAGGGTAATTTGTGTTAATATCACATTTGAATTTTTCGGCACCGTTGCGCGAATCACATAAATATCAAAATCGTCATTAACCACTTCTGTTTTAAGCTGCGTTATACGGCCTTTTTTTGATGCCGCTTTCATTACGACCGAATATTCGGCTTCGCCGTAAGAATTGTCATCAATCGCAAATTCAAATTCCGCCACGCACTTTTCCCCGTCGTAATCGGCACGGGTTAAAGTTATTGTCTTATCGTGTTCAAATTGCTGTGACGAACCTATTTCGGCCGGTGTGTAATCATACTTAACACCGATTATTTTTCCCGAATTAAAGAAAAAGGCATACCCGCCAAAGATAAAAATAAGAATGATAACAATAGTTGTTATTCGATTTTTTGGATTTTGAACCGATGACGGTTTTGTTCTATTTTTCATATTTCAACTCCTTTGCACCGGCACCAAATCGAATGAGCTGACAAGATAACTGCCGTTTTCGCTCACCACATTAACTGTAATGTAATATGCTTGTCGGCTCTTGTTTCCGTTAACTTGCTTTTCGATTGTGCAGTTATATACAAGCTTATTTGAATTTTCCGAATTCAAATAAATATCTTTAATAATGATTCCGGACGAATACTTGATATTGATTTCGCTGTCGTCAAATTCATCGTCGCTTGCAGGCGGCGCCAACGCTGAAGCCAACGATTCCGTACAATACGGCGAATAAGCAGAGACATCGGCCACCTGTGATGTGCCGGTTGCGATATTGTAATATGCTTTCAAAAATTCACTGCCGGCATTGATTTTTAAAACATTGTCATCATTACTGCTTTCCGTACTTTGTGCCGTTTCAATCTGCTTTGTATAGTTTGCTTCTGCTTGAGATTTAATGCTGTCAGTTTGTTTGAGTGTTATAATCAAAGCAACAATAAGCGCTAATGAAAACACAGTCAAAAAAGCAATAAGGATATTTTTCTTTTTCTCGGTCATATTTATCACCTTTCCAAATCACTGACAAAATCGATCAACCTTTTATTATGCTGTTGCTTATGGTGCTTATTGATTCGGCCGTCTATTTTGCCGTCGTCGGCATTTATATCGGCGCTTATAATCTCTCGCCGAATATCGGCCTCGATTGTTTCCGTCGTTTTTGTTAAATCAAGCTCAAGTGCTTTGCTTTTATCAAATTCAAAATTCATTCTTAACTCCTTAATGTAATGCGGTCATATATGCCCCGGGATTGGGTGGGTACTCGTTAGATTTTGCACCTGCAAATCCCCAACAGGCCGCCTTATATGATGATATAAAATCCGATAATGATTGCTTTAGAATGTAACCGTCTTTAACTGTTTTAAGTACGGTTGCATTTTTATTTTTATAGTTCGTGCAGTGCACAACATATCCGTTGCCGATGTAAATGCCGACATGGCCGTATTGCTGCGATGCAAAACAATAGATTTGAGCACCAATCGGAATATTAGTAAAATCATTGCTGACACCGTAAGCGGCGCCGGCACACCGTGCACAATCAGTTCTGCCTATGCTTAACCCGGCTGCAGCATAAACATCATTGGTAAACCGCAGGCAATAATGCCCTTGCGCCCGTATTCCGTTTGCCGAGTAGTTGTCCGTGTCAAGCGCAAGCTCAACCACTTTTTTCATGATTTCATCTGCCGATTCCAGGTCAATATTGATAATACTCAACACTTGCGTTGCGAACGAATAGTTAATTGTCGTTGCATCTTTTTCACCGGCCGAATTGATTGCAAACTCTGCGGCATTTTTCGCCGTGTAACCGCCGTTAGAGTGAGCGTAATTTATATATTCTTTATTCTGAAGCTCGTAAGCTTCAAGCAAAATTTTAAGCTCGTTATCATTGTCAATCGGCGGGGAAGCAAAAAGAGCAGCCCATTCGCTTAATTGAATAATGCCTGTTCTTATTGAATAATCGGCATCGGAAATGCCCTCGTATCGATGAGGATATTTCGCATTGTATTCCGAATATGCCGAATTCAGAATATCAGTTGTATGTGTTGCACTGTACACACTCAGCATTTTCATAACGACTTCAACATAATCGGGAATGGCATATGTTGAGCAATATATTGTAACTATATCGCGATAAAATTCTACCTCATCGTTATATAAATCCGTTGTTTTTTCTTCTTGGTAAGATTCTTCCTCGACTATTTCCGTAACGGCCAAAGCTACCGTGCTGAGGCCGATACAGAAGATGAGAATAACTGCGGCCGCCAAAGCAATCAATTTAATTTTCAGCTTCATTTTAAGCACCGCCGTTAAACAGATTAAGCCTTTCGTCCGAGATATCGATATTAACTACAATATTGGTATCGCCGGAAATAGAGAGAATACCTTGACCTTTGCCCAGTCGCGGAATAATCGATACTTCACTGTCGGTCATCTGCTGTTTAAATATTTTTGTCAGGAGCGGCAAAGTGTTACTGTCCTGCTTCATAATGAATTTGTATTGGCAAAGCTCAAAAAGCGTTTGCAGCTTTTGAACACCTATGGCCGACGAGCCCTCAGGCACAAAGTCGCTTGTATTTTGAGTGGCAAACCACAGTCCGGCAAATAAGTGCCTTGCTTCACGTACATAATTAGTTATTGGCGCAAGGGCAAAATCATTCTCAGCGTTAATTATGCGGTGAGCCTCATCAATAACAATCATATAACGGTGGATATCCTCCCACGCTATGGAATTATTGTTTAAGCCCTCTTTCATCGGCGTTTGAACGCGGATGCAGTTTTCCCAACACATGGAGATCGCATTAAATACCTGCGCGGCAAAAACAGATTTATCATAATCTTTAAGCTTAGAAATGTTGAAGAACACAACCTGCTCACTGAATATGTTTGTTATCGTTGTGTGGCCGTCGAAAATTTTGCCAAAGCTGTTTACGATTTCTTTTATCGTTGTTTGCACGTTCAGCATTTGCTTTCGCCGCTCGATTTCGATTTGCTGCTGAATTGTATCTGCAGCAGTATCTAATTTGTTAATTTCGCCGTTTATAACATTAAGCAAATCACTCATGGTAGGATATCGTTCTGCAGGAAGCCCGGTTATTTTTTCGCCGTTGTCACCGCGCAAATTCCATGTTTCATACAGTTTATTAAGCATATCGGTAAATGTTGAGAGCTCATTATCCGATGCCGAACGTTTAAAAAACTGATATATCGTTCTGAGCTTGCTGATATGCTTTGTGTAGCTTCCGTATTCGGTATTTTCGGTTGCAAGAATATCAAGCAGGTTGATTATTCCGCCGGTACCGTCAAGATAGATCATTTTACCGCCGAGCGCATCAACAAGCGTTCCGTACTCGTCCTTAACATCAAAGCCACGAATATATGTACCGAGGGAATATGTGGTAGTAATAAGTTGCTTGAGCGTTGTGGATTTGCCCATTCCCATTACTCCGGCAACAAGGCCGTTATAGTGAGTTCGATATTGTGTTATTGCCCAGGGGTCGAAATTAAATATACCGTTACTGTTACGAGTTGTACCGAGATACAGCCCGTATTTATCGTTTAGTGAGCTGAATATAAAAGGATTGCCGAATGCTAAATTGTGAGCCGGCACAACCTGACCATACCGTGCATATTGGTTCTTGCTTTGTTCTCCATATGTTTGGAACATTGAACGCCATTCGGCTTCATTCTCGCCGAGGAATATGGCGCCTCTGTAGCCTTTGTTTCTAAGCACGGTGATGACATCGGACACATTCTTGTCAAGTTCGGCTTTGGATTGCCCACTGACATACAATCTGATATGTATGAGCTTTATTATTTCTTCAAAGTTGTTGATTTCGTTTAACAACGCCTCAAGCTCGTTGTATCTATTCCGCGCATCGTGCTTTTGTTGGTTATCCATGGCGGAATAATAGCGGCTTTCTTGTTCGTCCATTGACTTGTTCAGATTCTTATTTGCCACATCCGTATTCTCGGTCGAGACATCCATAACGGCAACAACATTGTTGATATTGAGCAGCGGATTAAGCCAATAGTTATCGATGCTGATTTTATAATCATAAATGTGAACGCAGGCTTCAAATCCGGTGCCGGTAGTTATAAACCGGTCGTCCTTGAAGTGAATGCCGCCTTGAGGCTGAATTCGGGATATCAAGTATGGGTCATATCCGATATCGTCAACATATCTTTTTATTGCTTCTTCTTTCGGCAACCTGTTCTGATATAGCTGCGTTTCAACATCGATGGGCGTATTTTTGTTGCAGAGTTTGAAAATAACGGTTTCTTTTTCTTGCCGGCTTAAATTGTCAACAAGCACATGCTCACCGAGCGTTTTTAAGCACCTGGCGACACTTTCGTTTCGCTGCTCAAGGCTTTCAAAAAAGAACATTATAAAGAAGCTTTTTTGAGTGAGAATTTTCTGTACATATTCCTGCTCGGCAAGCTCTGTTTCAAGCAATTCACGTTGTGTGGGGTTCTTGCAGTTTTGGATTTTGTGATTTATGAATTTCTGATTATGCGTTGTATCAACCGGCATATTGATTCCGATTATCTTAATATCCGGAGAATAGGTACGATAAAATTTTTCAAATGTGTAATTTATTTCGGCCGCTTCTTCCTCAGACATCGATGAGATATCCTTGCAGATTATCTTAAGCAAATCTATATATTTACCGTTTCTCAGCCTAAAGCAATCGCCCTCGTAACAAGCAAAAGGCAACAAATCGGGTGTTTTAACATTGTCTTTTGAATATTTTTTTATTGCCTTGCTTTCCGCTTTTTCTTCTTTTTTGGTGCTATTCAAAATCATCGCTCCTTTCATCAATACAAATCGGTTTGTATATTCTTCGGTCTTTTTGAAAAACAAAAAGAATAGATTGCCACATCCGTTTGCCCGGATTCCACACCGACGGCATCACAAGCAAAACCGCAACAAAAAAATTGAATATGAGATACGGAATCATAACCGCACTTGAAACAAAACTTCTAAGAAAATAAAAAGCCAAAAAATAACCGCCCACAAAAGCTATGTCTTTGATGTAGAATTTTCCGATTTTAATATCCGATCGCAATTCTTTAATCATTATCATTGTTTTGGTCACCCCTCATATTGTCGTGTTCGGCATGCCGCCTGTTTCTTCTGCGAGCCGCAGCATTGCCGATTGCCGAGCCCAGTTCATTACCGCGCCTTTCTGCGCCGATAATCGATCTCGGTTCTCGGTATTTGCGCGCCAGATAGCTGTCTGCAAAATCGTTATTCGGCCGATTCTGAGCCTGATTTGCAATTGTGTTTTCATTGCCGTTATTATTAGGTTGCGCAGTATCAATATTACCGGCATCGTGCCGTGCCGCGGCTTCTTCGGATATTTGACCTTTACCTCCGCCTTGTTCGCTGCCGGCCGCATTATGATTGTCTATCGGCTGTGAACCGTTGGTGTTATTTGCGTTTGCATTATCCGGCGCATTAGGATTAACGGGATTGTTGTTTCTGTTGCCCGGTGCATTTTCTTCGTTGTTGTTTGCAACATCGTTGGCGATATCTGCATTATCGGGATTGTTGTATTCATGAGCAAAGCCGTATATACCGCCGATTCCGTGCGTTGCGGCACGGGCGGCGCCGTTAACAAGATTGTGAGCACCGTGTGCAACGGCAGCCGCGCCCCTTGTCGCAAAAAACAAAGTTGAAACACTTCTGAATACACTCGATAAGCCTGCATCAACGCCAAAAAGCTTTTCAACGATATTCGGACCGTCAATTACAGCGAAAGCGGCGAAAATAAGCAAAAACGCACGACCGATACCGTTGCCGATATTCGTGCTCGTCCACGCGGAAAACATAAAATACAGCTTCATCATGACCGAGCACATGAATACCGAAAAGAATAAGGCAAAAAGTGATTTAATAACTTCCTTGAGCTTTTGTCCGTTAGCCCAATCTCCGGCAGCCATAATCGTAGCCAATATTTGATGTACGATAATATCAAACGATATTTTCACGACCTTAAACGCCGTAAAAATCATAACAACTGCGGTTGCAATCAGTGTTACATATATCGTCATGTAATCAATCGAATAACGATAATAACAATCGTTGTTCCAACTGAATCCGGAATCGTCAATATCATCAATAATAGGTGTGCCGTTTTTGTCATAGTTAAGTCTGTAAGAAAAAACATCTTTGTTTACAACATCGTCACTTGCCGATATAACTTCCGCCGGGTTTATATTCATAATTTGGTCTGCAGATAAGTTATTCTTCTTTGCGGCAGCCTCATCCGAAAAATCGTTTGCATCCATATAATACAAATCCGTTGTGGCGCCCTGAATAATCGTTTCGGATGATGACGAGTACGAATCGAGCAGCGATTGCGACCAATCGGCCGTCCGTGTGCTCAATTGCGGTATTATTGTTGTTATACCTATAAGAACGCACACCGCAATTGCAATGTTAGATAACATCTTGGAACGGTCTTGCTTATGCTGAGTTATCATCGTTATACCGAACACCAAAATCGCAACTATCAAAACGCCTATAATGACAAGCCGCCATTCTGAGATGAATTGAGTAACGGCATCGGAATATATGAAGCCCAATGTCTTATTTGCAAGATATAAAAGATTTTCGCAAGCATTGCAAAGCCAAACTAAAAGTTTTGCCACTCCCCAAAGAAAAGTGCGGCCAATCGTCTTGAATATGCTTTCGTTTGATAAAATACCTGCCCACTTTTCGTAGAAATCGGAGTTTGCACTCACCGTTGCTGCTATGTAGTCCATATTTCACTCCTATTTAAAAATTATTTCTCGATTGTTGTTTTTAATTGTTTGAATTTCGCTTTTGAGAAATTCAGAATATTCGTTTTTTCTTTTTTGAGGTAAATCGCTTTTTTTAATTGCCTCGGCCAGCTGAACTATCCACCGTGTTCCGAGAGAATCGGTGCCGATGTCTAAGTTGTCGCTGATGAGCATCTCAACCAATTGTTCATAGTGCGGCAACGCCCGAATCTGTTGGCGGTAATTGATGCAATCCGCAACATAATAGTTATAGAACGAGACAATATCAAAAGTAAAAGATTCAATATCTTGTTTTGGCGGAAAATCTGTTCTGATATCCGTCCATTTAACATTGTATTGAAGAACATCTTGCAAAAATGTATGTGCAAAAGGCATTTTGTTTTTACCGGTATTGAAAATCGGATAAGGTATTGAATCTTTTCCTTTGAGCGTTTTGCGCTTCATAACTCGTTTTACAACACATTCGCCCTCAAGCAAGCCCATTAAATCCGTCGCCCTCAGAAGCGGCACTTCATCTTTTCGCTCGGTGAAGGTTTTGTCAACGGCAAATCGACTGCCGATTCTGTCAATGTTGGTAATTGTTTCTGTTCCCAGCAGTTTTGAAAATTGTTCTGCCGTGTCATATTCATTAGATTTAATGAATATCTGATTTTGGCAGTTGTTGCGGATGATTTTTGCAATGCTCGGATTATATTTATTGTCGAGCTGGGCAAAATCCTGAATTATAAAGTTATAAAAAATGTTGCGGCCTGCGCCGACAGATACCATTTGCTCAATGTTTTCAAGCGCCGGCATATTTGTAAATTCATCGAGAATATTCCATACCGGGCGACTGCATTTGCCGTCGGCCGTATTGGCGGCTTCTGCCGACAGCACATAATATACCTGGCGCACAAAAGTTGTAATAAAGAAATGCTCACTCTGGCTAAAGTCCGGAACGGCAAGAAATACGGCCAAAGGTTTATCACCAAAACCGATATCCTTAATTTCAAAAGATGATTTTGATGTCATTCTCGCCAAGCTGTCATATGAATAAGCGGTAAGCTTTGTTATCATATTCGAATATATCGATGTTTTGGTTCGATATCCGGAAATGTTAATTGACGAATAGAAAATTCTTGCTCTGTCCATAAGCGGCCTACTCATGAAGTATTTATCAAGCGCCGTGCGGCCTGATTCGTCTACATTCTCGGCCATAAGCCTGAATGAGTTGAAAACCGAAAACATATTGATTTCTTTTTCGTGTTTTGGCTCAAAAGTAAACACCGCATCCTGTGGAATCTCTCCGCGCATTTTTTTACAGCTAAAATCATATTCGGCTTCGATTCTTTCCGCCTTGTCAAGCTGTAGACAATCTTCGATGTTGGCGATTATGTCGGCCGACAGCAAATCAGTTGCGGTGTTGCCCCAAAACTCGGCATCTTCTCGCTTAGAATCCGAATCGCTGCAGAATATCGAGTATGCAAATGCTCGGCTTTCTTGATATGCCCCCTCGTAATCGCCTGACTTATACAATTCAACAATACGGCTCAAAGGATTAAAGCAATCGCCCTCGTTTTTATTTATAAGGTTAAGAACAATTACCTTATACCCTCTATTTTCAAGCATTTTGTAACAGCCTTTGGTTAAATCCAGTTTAGGGTCAGTGGCGATGATTGACGGCTTGCAGCTGCACCGTGATAGTGTTTCGATTGTGGGAAGCACAAACATTTCACCCTTGCCCGAACGGGTTGTACCGACAATAAGATTGTGACCGGGTTCTTCGTCAACTAAGTAATTGTCGCCGTCGCGTGAAATAATTATTCCTCCGGTCTTGCTTTCCCACTCTTTCTCTTTTAGTGGTATGGATTTGTACTGTTGCCTTAATTCTTCGATTGTTGCCCAGCGGTCGCTGCCTTTTTGGCCGACATCGAAATCTTTATATGATATCCAAATTTTCACAACAAAAACGGCATCGATTATCGCGAGGATTATAAAAATCAGAATGTATATAAGTTTGTTTTGCAAGCTGAAAACAAACATGTTCTTTAAGTTGAAAATTAAGTCTAAACCGACAGTGCGATTCAGAATGTTTTTTAGATTACCGAAAAAGGAAAAAATAATATTTATTGCGTAATTTATCAGAGTAAATAATAAGAATAAAATCAAGAAATATATAACCGTTAGTGTGATTTTGTTTGATATAAAAAGATTAAATCTGAATAATATAGATTTGTCCGTTGCTTTGTTGTTTTTGTTTTTTCGGCGATTTTTTCGCTCGGCGGGCGGACTGAATAATTTATTTTTCATAAGGATCCCTCCTTTGCAGGGAGCAAAATATTTTTACTCCCTGCAAACCATTTTAGAATTGCGTCATGTTGGCGACTGCATCGGCGATAACAACCGGGCAAAGCGCAACAGCCGTGCCGATAAGCACCCACGGAATCCACTTCTTTGCGTTTTCCCTTGCCTCTTTATTCACAATCAGGCTTAGGCCGATTACAAGAATAACAACAATAAGCACGCCCATTGTGATTAGTTGGCCGTAATCGGCAATTTTGGCGCACGCATCATAAAAGTTTTGAGCTATCTGTTCCATTTATTCCCACCTCCTTATTCTTTATTTCGCCGTTTCTTCGTTTTGATATATAAAACAGAATAACGGCGATAAGCAACGCTAATATAACAAGACCTATAGCCGTGCTTGCAATAATTGTGACAGCGGTATTATCTTTTTCGTATGTCAGCACAAGATTAACCTTGCTGTCCTTTTCGTTAAGATATGTTGCCGTTGCGGTATATTCGGTTTTGTCCGGAAGTGGGATTGTGCTCTCGTATACAGCAGATATATCGCAAACAAGAGCTTCAACGGTATATGTACAGTCTCGGCACACTGTGTTGCCGGATGTATAAGCCTCGCCTTTCCACTGTGCACCGGTGATACGGTAATTGTCGGGGCTTAAATTCAAGCTGTTCAGTATGGCTTTTTCATAGCCTTGGTAAACGGGTGCAGCTTCGTTTTTCGGTATTTCCGTGTTACTGTTTTTCAGCGTGTAATACAGCGCATCATAGCCGGTTACACTCCCGGTCAAATCATTAACCGAGTGCCAATATTGCTTATCCGTTTTACTGCTTTTAAGCTTGAGAGCAGCGGTTATTTTTGAGCCTGTGTCCGTATCGGTGTAGTCCGTTGTATATGAATCGGGAATATTGTAATCAAGCGGTACTGCCGTGTAGCCGACGGACTTGGTAACTACGGCCGAGCGCTCGGTTACCGGTGCTTTTTCTATGTGAAAATCATATAAAACTCCTGTTTGCTTGTCGTTTTCCGGGTTTACCGCATTGTTCGGCGCCTCAAAGTCATCACTTTGCAAATGCTCGGTTGTAACGACAAAAGTGCTGTTTGTTTCGCCTGTGTTTTTTACATCTTTAAGCTTGTATTTTTTGCCGTCTATCTTTTTTTCTTTTTCGGGTGTGTAACTTTCGTACTCGGCTTTAGTTATGCTTATGTTCTCGGTTACTTCCTTTTCGGCGGCTTGAGCCGTAACGGTGAAGCAGCCGCAAGCCACCACTAAAGACAAAATAAATGCCGTTATTTTTTTCATTGTTCATTTTCGTCCTTTCGTTTATTTATTAAGACTATACCGGCACCCAAGCTTGCTATTGCCAAAACGGCGCCGCCGAGAAGCGAAAAAGCATTTCCCGTGTATGGCGAAATTTTATTGTCCGTTGTTAGCTCCATTCTGCCGATGCGCATTATATCGGTTATAGTTAATTCGATTACCTTGCCGTTTTCATCTATGTTTGCCGTATATAATGTGTCGTCCAGGTCATAACCTGTCGGTGCGGCAATTTCTTTAACAATGTATTTTCCGTAAGGAAGATTATTGAATGAAAATTCGCCGTCTTTGTTCGTAATGCAAGTCTGCAATGCGGTATCGGAAGTAAACACGGTTTCTCCGTCTTTGAATAAGCCGATTGTTGCGCCCTCAAGCTTGTTGCCGCGATTGTCTTTTTTAATTCCTTTAATCGAGCCGCGAATAAGTGCGTTATCGATTGAGGCGCCGTCATTCAAGTCAATGTTGATTTGCGTTTCTGTTTGTTCGCCCGGTGTGGTGCTGAAGCCATAAATGTTATCGTCCATAACATAGCCCTCGGCCGTCTGAAGCTCCTTAACATACCAACTGAACCCGGCAGGAAAATCACAAGTAGTCTTACCGACACCGTTTTCATCAATGCCGATACAATCAACCATACTGTCTTTTTCAAGAAGCACATTTCCGTTGATATCTGTTATATCTTCGGCGGCAAACACACCGAAAATGACGTCCTGATAAGCCTCGGCATTCGGGTAATATTCGCTTTGCTCCATTTCTTTTTTTAAGGTAATTTCAAAAGTTTGCCTGTCATTTTCACCGGTTACGGTTTCGGTTACAACTTGCACTTTGTCATCATCCGGCTTAATTGTTACATCAAAGCTGTTATCGCCGATGTTGTAGCCTGTAGGCGCTGTTACTTCCGTAACCGTGTACTTGCCGGGATAAAGCAAATCACTTAGTGCACCGTTTTCTGTGGTTATTAAGGTCTGTACAACATCTCCGGCGGAAGCTATGAGCTTACCGTTTGCAACAATATCTTCTGCAGCTGTGATAGTCCACTCGGAACCTGCAAGATAAGAAGTGCGATAAACAGGTGCGTACTTTAAGCCCAGCTCAGTTTGCATAAAATCAAAACGTTCAAGCACTTCGCCCTCTTTGTAGATTTGAATTCGGCCTTTTTGAATGGCATTGGTAACGGCGCCGTTATTGATATCAACAACTTGGTCGTTCTTAGTAATTCTAAACTCATACATCTTGGTGTTGTCGGTCACATATCCGCTCGGCGCCTTGACCTCAACACATCTGAACCAACCGCCGTTGGCAGATGTTACCTTGAGTGTTTCGGACACATATTTGCCCTTAGCGGCATCGTACTTCATCTGCGAATGGTCTATATATTTATCTTGCGAATAATTCCATTCTTGAATTTCAAACACGCCGTCTGTTGCCTGAATCGGTTGTCCGGTTTCTTCATCCGTCTTTACAAATTCCGCACTGCCCTTTTTAGCGGCGCTTTTAACCGTTATTCTCGCATTAACAGGGTCGGCAAGAGTACCGTAAAACAGCGTTTGATTTGCACCGGTCAAAGCAAACGCAGAGTTGATATCCGTTTTGTTCTTTGTCATCTGAATCGAGCCGGTAACTTCGTCATATGTAGTGCTCCATATTTTTAAAAAGTTGCCGTCCTGTTCAACCTTAATCGCACTGTTGGTGCTTGTAACGCGGAAATTTTCAAGTACACCGTTTCTGTCGTGAATCGTCACGGCGTTTTCCTTGCCCACATCTTCAAGCGAAACAGAGCTTGTGTTGAAATTCGGCGTTTTTCTGTGATTCGCGCAGGCCGTAACGATTGCGTTATACGCCTTTAAAGCATCGGGATAGTTCTTAAATATTGAAGAAGCCCAACTGTTGCACCCGGTGCTCCAATCGTCACGGGCACCCGTTTCGATTTCCCATATCAATACCTGCGTTGCAATCTGCGCCTCATCGTCTGAGTAGCCGTACTTAAAATTGGGGAAGCCGTAAATTGAAACGAATGTTATAAATTGTCTTTGTGTACCACTTAGTTCGCTTGACCACAAGTCAGTATCTTTAATACTTTCGGCCTTAGCATCATTACTGTTACAATGCTTATATATCTGTATGCAATAAAGCGGTTCTCCGGATGATAAGTTTCTAAGTGCCACTTGGCCTTGATTATCGTGGACATGGCCGTCCGCTGTTTCCCAGCGCCCCGTGCTGTAATGCGCATCAATAAATCGTCCCTTGTAACTGTACTTGTTCCCCTCGGTCAAAGCGAACGCGTTAACCGTTGTTAGCATTGTTAAAGCAGTCATCAACAAAGCTATAATGCGAGATAGTTTTTTCTTCATAATTTTTGTTCCTTTCTTACATAAAATTGATTGAAACGGCAAAAAAAAATAAGCCTAAAAAGCTATCCGTAAATTACGCATAGTTTTTTAGGCTCATAGGCTCTGCTGTTCAATTGTAAGTTGCTGATTACTCAGCTCTTGTTGTTACATTAGCACAAGACAAAAAATTTGTCAAGCACTATCACCAACTAAGTATATAAAAATAACTACCGTCGTAGTAACAATACATACTTATTGGATTTTGTCCGTTGCAACGATAATACTCTTTAATTTCGGCATCTATATTACCCTTGCAGTTTTTAAGCGTTGTTCCATTATTTAAATATTCCTGCTTACTTGAAACCTGATCCCACCAGCTTGCATTGTCGGGGGTCATCGAACTGTCAAGCGGAATACCTTTGGATTTGATGTATGCGTTAGCCTCTTTTTGAACATCCTTAGCGGAAACATTTTTAACCGTTGTTGTTTCTTTTTTTGTCGTTTTTTCCTGTGTTGTAGTTTGCTTTTTAGTTGTATTGTTGCTTCCACCGGAATTGCTGCTTGAATTACCGCTGTTCCCGGATGACTTGTTGCCCGAACTGCCGGAATTACCTGAGCTTTTGGAGCTTGACGAACCGCCGCTGCTCTTACCTGAACTGCTGTTCCCGGAATTGCTGTTGGAACTGTCAGAACCGGAATTGTTATTCTCGGCTTGCGTTTCCTCGGCTTCCGTTGGTGCCTCTGTTGCCGCTTCGGTTGTTGCCTGCGTGGTCGTTACCGTTGTGCTCGGCACACTTGTTGTTTCCGCAACCGCTTCTTTTTTCTTTGAGCAAGCTGAAAAAACCGTTGTTATCATCAGCACCGCAACAACAATTGCGATTATGGACTTAATTTGCTTTTTCATACTTTTTCTCCTTTCCGGGAAATTATCTTGACAGATTTAAAATTTGAGACTATACTATAAGTGAACAAGGAGCTATCCGATAGACGGTTAGCCTTGAATGTTGTTAAAAAATAACCGCATCCTTAGGTCATTGGGGCGGTTATTTTTTTATGCTTAGTACATAGCCTGTAGCAGCAATTAAAATAAGTACTGTAATTACAAGATATTCCATAGCATCACCCCCTAATTAGGATTAGAGGGCATTGCCCTCAGAGATGAGGGCTAACCGCCTACCGTTTATAGACAACTCCTTGCCGGACTACATAAATGCCGTCCTGTTGAGATTATAATACACAGTATTGTTTTTTGCAAGCGTTGTCAATTTTGATATATAAAAACTTGACAGATTTTAAATTTGAGACTATACTATAAGTGAACAAGGAGCTATCCGATAGACGGTTAGCCCATTAGGATTATAGAAAATAACCGCTAAGTGGGGACTGGGCGGTTATTTTTTTATGCTTAATATGTAGCCTGTGGCTGCAATAAGAATAAATGCAAATATTACAAGATATTCCATAGCATCACCCCCTAATTAGGATTAGAGGGCATTGCCCTCAGAGATGAGGGCTAACCGCCTACCGTTTATAGACAACTCCTTGCCGGACTACATAAATGCCGTCCTGTTGAGATTATAATACACAGTATTGTTTTTTGCAAGCGTTGTCAATTTTGATATATAAAAACTTGACAGATTTTAAATTTGAGACTATACTATAAGTGAACAAGGAGCTATCCGATAGACGGTTAGCCCATTAGGATTATAGAAAATAACCGCTAAGTGGGGACTGGGCGGTTATTTTTTTATGCTTAATATGTAGCCTGTGGCTGCAATAAGAATAAATGCAAATATTACAAGATATTCCATAGCATCACCCCCTAATTAGGATTAGAGGGCATTGCCCTCAGAGGTGAGGGCTAACCGCCTACCGTTTATAGACAACTCCTTGCCGGGCGGCACAAAAATACCGTCCTGCTGAGATTATAATACACAGTATTGTTTTTTGCAAGTGTTGTCAATTTTAATATATAAAAACTTGACAGATTTTAAATTTGAGATTATACTATAAGTGAACAAGGAGCTATCCGATAGACGGTTAGCCCGGAATTTGGATTAAATAATCGTCCTAAGTTTCGCAGACTGCAGGGCGGTTATTTTTTTGCCATAAAAAGAACAATAACAATTATCATAACCGATGTTATGTAAATTAAAAGTTCGTTCATTAGCATCACCCCCTAATTTAAGATTAGAGGGCATTGCCCTCAGAGGTGAGGGCTAACCGCCTACCGTTTATAGACAACTCCTTGCCGGACAGCACAAATGTTGTCCTGTTTGAAATTATAATATATCAAATTGTATTTTACAAGAGTTTTCGTATAAAACGGCAGGCAAATCATAAAAAATCAAATAACCGTCCGATTATTTGTACCGTCGAGCATAAGTGTTCGGCGGCTTTTTCTTTTTACCGGTTATAATATCATGGCTGTTGTTACATTCTTGTTCTACCGCAATTATCATAAACCGTTTTCCAAGTTACGATTTTAAAACCGTTTTCCTGCGCATATTTAATTAGCGCTTCAAAATTTTCAATCGATGTTTCTGTACTTCCGTGAGTATAGCAGTTGAACCATCCCTCACCTGCAGCTGTTATGGCATCCATAGTTTTATATGTTGAGCCGTTAGTAATCTTTGCATCACTGACACAGGTACGCGAGTTATAATAACGCTTGTTGTATATATCATTTCCACGGGTTGAAAGATCGGCATAAAGATATCCGGCTCTCTTACAAGCAGCTAACGACTTATCCCAATTCTGAGTTTTGTAGTTGCTTCCTCCCGAAGTTATGTAACCGTTTACGACAAAACCGTTACTCTCAAGAATTGATTTGTTCGTAACATAGCTTAATTCGTATTCACTGTCCGGAGACGATGATGTTAGATCTTTGCTATAATGAGTGAGAATTTCCGATCCGTTTGCCTGAGCGGTGAGCAATTCTTCTTTGACGGTTTTGCCGGATGCCGGGCAAACGACATTTAATTGTTCCACCAATGTAGCAAAATTTCCGGGCACGTTATATTTGTTCAGTACAGCTATGTACTGATCAACGTCACTGAGGCTGTCATCAATAGTGATAGTCATATATTTATTGCCACCAAAGTCCCAATAGAAATTGCTTTCTTGTTGCTTGTTAACAATTCCATTTCCAAGCTTTTCGAGTTTTAGTGTTGAGGCAGTTCCGTCTGATACCGAAATACACATCCAGTTACAACCATCCGGAATAGTTATTTGTTCATCCGTGTACTCGGTTTTAGAATTTATATCTTTTGTCGGTAACATTGAAATGCTTTCTTCGAGGCCAAGCGCTTTTTTAAGCAGCACAAGGCGCGGGTTTCCAACAGGCGCCGTTCCACTGATTTTATATTGTTCACCGGAAGTTACGGGAATATTGATATAATGATACCCGGATGTTTCATATTGATATCCGTATCTATCCCAATATCCGACTTTCGCGTTCATAATGTCAATCTGCGAAGTAATATCGTGCCAACTGCTATCAACCGACATAGATATGTTAAAGTTAAACTTACCGTTCCAGCTGCCGGCTGTTAAGCCCTCGGCAGTAACCGCGCCGTCAGCTACGGTGTCGTTTTTAAAATCATCGGTTGTAAAAACGGTTTGCTGCTGTGTAATTGTAGCTTCTTTGCTGTTTTTTCCTTTTTGGGTAAGTGAAACATTTTCGTCGGGAACTATATTAACCTGCTTTGAACCTGACATGTTGCCTTTAACACCGACGGAGTAATTTCCGGTGTAATTCCCACTGCTGTCGGGTGTGCCGCTGACAATAACTGTTGTCGGAAGTGACACAATAAGATCGCTGTCATCGACGGTGAGATAAACGGCTGTTTGTGTGTCACTGTCTGTTATTTCCGAATATTGTGTTTTGGCATTTTGAACCTTGTCTTCGCCTATGCCCGTGTTGGCCGATGTACTGCCGGTTGAGCTTGCAAACACAGAAATCGGAACTGCACTGATTGCCATTATTGCCGCCGTGCACAACGCAATTACTTTCTTATTCATTTTTATCTCCTTTCAAGAGCGGAGAACAACCGCTCTCCGCAAATGCAAGCAATTAAGCTTCGGTTGTTAATGATACCGTATTGTTATATGAGCCGCTCCATGATCCGGCCGAGGCTTGATTGGTTTTAACTGTTATAATTGACTGACAATTGTCATTAAATACATAATCAAGATCCTTGTTAAGCTTATCGCCGGTTACGGTTGAAGTCGGCACAACAAAACGAGTATATTCTGTTTCAATGCTTGCCGTTATATTATCTTTGCCGGTGGAGCTGAGTGTAACCGTTGCATCCGGAACAACATTGATAACGGATGTGCCCGCAATATTGCCTTTTGCTTTAATAATGCCTGAACCGACATAATAGCCATTGCTGTCAGGTGTGCCGGAGAGTATAAGAGTTGTGGGAAGTGAAACGACAACCGAGCCATCAACAAAGCCGTTGTCATCGGCTTTGGGGTTTGACGGGTCATACACCTTGGAACCCTCGGCAACCGTCGCGTAAACCTCGCAAGGTGAAGTTACGCTTTCATCCGCAAGAGTAATATTAGAATAAGTGCTCTTTTTGCTTTGCGTTTTGTCATTACCGATAACAGAGTAACCGCTGTCATCAACTATTTTAATATCATCTGTATTTGACCCTACAGAGTTAATATAGCTTGTTGATGCGAGCGCCGTCATGCTTGACATTGAGGCAACCGTGGCAACAGTTATTACGCCGGCAATAATTTTTTGTACTAATTTGTTCATATAAATTTCCTTTCTGCGCTTTGTGTTTTCGCCCAACATATTTTATTTATCTATCACAAGCGTGGTAGTGATATTTTGCCCCACGCTCGTTTTTAGATGTTCACCGGTTTCGTTGGCTGCATACTGATATTGCGTAGCTCTGGCCGTGAGCTTGTATTGACCGGCCGGCAATCGATGATACAGGTTAAGGTTGGCATCGTGAGCACCGTCAACCTGATATCCGGGTTCGATAGCGCCGGTTTCGTATATTTTTCCGGGATCGTTAATATCCATTAACGGTTCATCGTCAATATAAACTTGATATGAGATGTACCAAAGCCCCTCATTACTGCTTAAGTTGCAAAGCTTGATTGACTGATTGTTCTTGTCAAGTGTTACCGTCTCATCGAATAACAGATAATCACAATTGGGAAGTTGCTCAGTTGCAACCGGTTCGTTTTCCTGATCCGTTATCTCGCTGCCGTCAGCAGGCACAAACGGAGATTGCGGTGCCTGCGGCCACAAAAGAATGCCCGCAACAATGAATGCAGCTACCAATAAGGGAAGAATGATAAAAAGCGGATTTAGTGTAACAACCCTAACAAAATTATAATCACCAACCCACGCATAACCGTATGTATGGCAATGCTTGTCCTTTTTCAGGTCGTATTTTTTAGGTTCGTCATCCGGCATATCCAGAATAACTTGGCCTGTTATTTTCTTTTTTTGCTTTTCTCTGATTAGCTCGTCATCAGAAGCATAGTCGGTATATTTGATTTGCCGCTTTCTGATTTTGCCAACAATGCGCACATCGTCGTGCTCATCGCAAAATTTATCGAATGATTTTCTTGATAGAATTTGATAATCTTTGCTTTTTTTCTTTAAGGTACGATATTTAAATTGTGATTCATCGTTGGCCGTCTGCTCGATTAGCAATCGAGCATCACGAACATATAGTTTTTTAAAGTTTTTCATTAAGCTTCACTCCCTATTTTTTCAATTTGATTTTTTGTCGGAACAACAACGGTGTTTTGCCCGTCCTCCCAACAAACGAACACCTGTCCAACATCGTCAACAAAATCAACAATTCCGGTTGCGCCCATTTTTATATTCGGATCATCGGCGCACATTCTCACAACGCAACCGTCCGGATATGCGCCTTTAATTTCAGCAACTTTAAAATTAAAATAATTTTTTGAGCAATTCACCGTTTTCCTCCCGTTTTTTCAGCTTAATTATCTTGTTTGCAATTTGGCCGTTTTCAATGTCGGCAACTCTGAATTCCTTTTTACAGCTGCGGCAGTAGCAATAAAGACCTGAAATATTTGCACTATCATCAACGCGCATAATTATTCGGTCGCAATTTCCGTGCCGATAAAAGCCGTCTTTATCAATGTAATCTACGCCTGTTCCTTGCCTAATCATTCAGCATTGCTCCTTTCATAAAAAGCCGCCCATTGCGTTTGTTTTTACTTGGTTATATATGCAAGTTGTTATAAACGCCTTTGGGTTATGAACATAGTCTAAGCTGTAGTCGTAATAATCCGACAATGAGCTTATCAATTCGGTTAGCATCTCATAATTGAAACGATTAAATGTTGCCCGAACTTCATCTCCGTTTTTTGACTTGCTGCCTATTATTATTTTTTTATCTTCAGACAGCAGAACTTCGACGACAATATCTCTTATATTTGTTGCCAACGCTTTTTCTCTCGGTGGCAACTTCAATATATATCGGTCGTAATCAAGGCGTTCATTAACTGCTTTAAGGACTTTTGAATACTCAAGCTTCGTTGACATCGGTTTTCTTTCTTTTTTAGGCACTTCCGTATCTTGCTTTTTCTGTTGTACTGCACAATCGGTAACATTTGTATTGTTTTCCGATTGTGTCTGAACACAGTCAGCTTCAGATTTGGGTTCAACGATTTTACCAGCCATATTGATATCAATTGTTGCCGGAGTGGAAGTATCGGGCTCGTCTAATAACTCATATTCATATTTCCAGCCTTTTTCTATACGAATCCGGTATTGTTTTAGATAACCGGCTTTTTTTAGTTCGTCCCATGCAGTATTGAATGAGCGAATGCCGTCTGTTGAGCAATTAATGAGGGTGTTTTTCCATAGGACAAAATCGGGAATTCTGATATAGCTTTCGATGACGGAGTAAAGTCCTTTGGCTTTTAGTGATAAATTTTCATCACGCAAAGCACATAAACTTACGGTAGCGTAACCGCATTTTTTGCGAAATTTGCCGTTGTTATCCACTATTTCCGCCTCCCCGAATCCTCAAAATATTCGCATTTCCTAACATCATTAGGAAATTCCCTATCGCAATATCTGCAATTACCATATTGGCATTTGGTTAAACTTGTGTTGTGTTTATACTTGCAATCCCAACATATACAGTTAGGATTTTTGCACTTAGATGTGCTTCTGTTTCTGTAAGACATAAATAAAAAAGCCTCAGATATAAAATCTGAGGCTTTCGCTTCTTAATATTATTTATTCAATTTTGATTTTTCGGGGCGATATTTTTCTGAGGAATATATTTGATTTTCAGAAAACTTAAACCCGTGATTTGTAATCAGCAGGTCAGGGGTTCAAGTCCGTTCACCAGCTCCAAAATTTGGTATGCCGCATTTCTTAATACGGGATACCAATAAATATGGGAGAGTTCCCGAGCGGCCAAAGGGAACAGACTGTAAATCTGTCGTCACTGACTTCAGTGGTTCGAATCCACTCTCTCCCACCATAATGTGGAGACAAAAAAGATGTCTCCTGCGAAAAGCCCGAATATATCGGGATTTTTTGCTACCCAAACGGCGATTTTTCTCTGTACCGAAACACAGATGTAAAATCGCCGTTTTCCCTTTGTGGCAGGACTCGAACTCCCGAAAACTGAATACCAAATACGCAGGCAGATAGAAATCAAAAATCTATCTGCCTTTTTTTATTACCCCGAAAAGGAGAAAACAGATATGCTACAGAAAGAATTAGCCAAACGCCTCAAGGCTCGTTACGACACCAAGATGGACGGCAACGGATGGTTGGAGGTGTCCTCGGACGACATCCCCCTCTGCCGGATAAAATACAACGGTCAGTATTTAAGCAATGCCGATCAAAACCTCTCCGATGAATATCGCAGTAAAATTGCAGACATTCAGGATGAGATTTCTACAGTGCGGGAATATGTCGGGCTTTACGAACACGCACCGCAAATGCAAGCTGCCGATGTCTCCGATTACAGACAGCTTGCCGCCTTCGGAGATACCGTGTTGGCAGCAACCTACAGTGAAAAGAACGATTTCATGTTCTGCACATGGAAGCAGAACGCAGACGGCGGTTCGGTATTTTGGGGAGATTACTCGCCGAACTATGAATATGTCAAAGAAGCCTTTGCCGTGCGCTCCGGTCTCGTCAGCAAACACCGGCTGTTCAGTGAGAATGAATCGGCAGACCTCTATCGCTGTGTGGACTTTGCCAAAGGCAACTGCGAAACACTGACCTATGAGCAGGAACGGCAGCTTGATAAGCTCCAAGAAAAACTCACGGATGCATATCCATCTCTCGAAGCCGAGCCGCCGACCTTTGAACAGACAGCGGCTCCACAACAGAATATGTAATACCATCAATCGCCCTTCGGTTACACAAAAACCGGAGGGCTTTTTCTATTTCACAGCAAGGAGAACAGACAATGACCATATTTTCAGATAATCCCCATGACCGCCGAATCGAACGGTTTATGACCGCAATCCCGAATTTCAAGCCGAGAGGTGTCGGCGTTCGCTTTTCGGAGTCTCAGATACTCATCACGGTAACAGCCGCCACACCCACGGAAATACTTACGGAAACCATGAGGCAGATACGCTGTCCGCCCTTCCGCAAGAGATTTAATGAATATATAGAAAGCGAGGAAAAACCAATGACATATATAAATGAAAAGCATCGGGCAAGATTTACACTTGCCGCCAAGAACATCTCCAAGACAAATTATGCACTGCTTTCGGCTCTGTACGGTATTTTCATGCTTTGATGCTTTGTATGAAAGCATCATGGAACCCGAAGATGATGTTATCTCCATTAAATATACCAAAATGCGTATAGACAGATTGCTCGATTTTTACATCAGACTACGACCTAATCGACCCCGACGGAAAGCGTGCCGTTCAGCTGAAGAAAACCGACTGTGAAAAATATGATTTGTTCATCGGTATGGACAGCGCAAATATCAGAAATATGAAGCATATTTTGGGCGGCAACAGCAATGGCAAAATCCACAAGCTGACGGAATATACAAACAGCAAAGCCGACATTTTCGACCCTTGGTATACGCAAGATTTTGACAAATGCTATAACGACATTTATAATGGATGCAAAGCGTTATTAAATGCTTTAATTTAACAGATTACAGAGGCTGAAAATGATAAACAAATTACATTTGGCAATGATAGATTTATACAGCGGCGATCCAAAAAGAATTCAGCATTTTTGCAAAGTGCACAGTTATGCAAAGCTGATAGCGGAAAAGGAACAGGTTGACGGCAAAACCTTGTTTATAATCGAAGCGGCTGCTCTGACTCATGATATAGGCATACATGCCTGCGAGGAAAAATACGGCAGCTGCGGCGGAAAATTACAAGAACGGGAAGGACCTGCAATAGCAAAAAATCTGCTCGGGAAATCGGGCTTTGATGACGAGATCTCTGAGAGAGTGCAATTTTTGATAGCCCATCATCACACGTATGACAATATAGACAATATTGACTGGCAAATCCTTGTTGAAGCGGACTTTCTTGTTAATATGTTTGAAGACGGTCTTTCAAAATCTGCTGTTCAAAACGCATATGACAAGATTTTCAAAACCGCCGGCGGTAAAGAAATTTGCAAAAATATGTTTGGAATTTAATTTTAGCGGAAGATATAAAGCCTGCATCACAAAAATTCGTGAGGCAGGCTTTTTAATATCAATCATGTCGCCTATATTTTATAACACAACAGCATCGTCCGCAGTGAAGCTTTCAAGCGAGTTTTCTTTAACCTGAATGCAAATAAAAGTAATGCCGCTGTCCTCGGCTGCAGAAAATTGACGCTTTGCAGGCGGTGCAATTCTAAGCCAATCGCCGGCTGCAAGAGCAATTTCTTCTCCGTCAACAACAACTTTACCCGCGCCCGAAAGCACTGCATAAATTTCCTCATTCTTTTTATGAGAATGAACAAAAGGAACTCCCGCTCCCGCCGGCAAATTATTGATACTGATTTCGGCACCTGTTAAAAGTAACTTGTCGTGAAGTTCGCTTCTTCCTTCGTTAGCAACAGTGATTTTTGTGTAATTAGACATATGATTACCTCCATAAAAAATTGTTCGCGATTTCTTGTCGCTGATTTCATTTTACATAAGCTCAGCAGCACAAACAAGTACGCACTTTTTTGTAACTGTACATTCAATTTTAAATGTGCTATAATATCATCATAAAATATGGAGGCGGATTATGAAAACAAAAAAAGAATTGCCGGCTTGCCCGGTTGCAACGGCAGTATCTCTTGTCGGCGGAAAATGGAAGTTGCTTATTTTGCGAAATTTACGAATGCGCCCATGGCGATTCAATGAGCTTCAAAAGGATTTGGACGGAATTTCTCAAAAGGTTCTGACTGACAATTTAAGGCAAATGGCGGATGACGAGCTTATTTACCGCCGCGATTACCGTGAAATACCTCCCAAAGTAGAATACGGACTTACCGAATTGGGAATGCAAGCGTTGCCGATTATTGACGCTCTTGCAGATTTTGGAAATTATTATAAGCAGATAATAATATAAAAATCACACTGCCATAATTATATTACCCTCGAAATTTGCTTGCGGCATAATTTGGAAATATCAGAAATCACCGTTTATGCCTGCTCAGGCAACGCAAGTTAATCGGTTGATTTTTAATAGAATATTTTGCCTGAAAGGCTATGGTGATTAAAATGAGTATTGCAGATATAAAAAAATCGCTTGAAAGCTACACACCGTTCAACGAGCAGGAGAAAAAAGACAAGGCTTTGATTCTGCACGAGCTTAAAAACGAAAAAATCCTTTACAGAAGCAGCCTGAACGAGCACATCACCGTGTCCGCCTGGGTTGTGAATCGGTCTTACGACAAGGTGCTGATGGCATATCACAACATCTATAACTCTTGGGCTTGGCTCGGCGGTCACGCCGACGGCGAGGCGGACCTAAAAAAGGTTGCATTAAAGGAATCAACAGAGGAAAGCGGCGTACGGCACGCCGAAATCGCCTGCGACGATATCTTTTCCGTAGAGATTTTAACGGTTGACGGTCATATCAAAAACGGCGAATATGTTCCCTCTCACCTGCACCTTAATTTTACATATCTGATTGTTGCCGATGAAAACGATTCTCTGCGTATCAAAAAGGACGAAAACAGCAATGTGGCTTGGCTGAGCTTTGACGAAGCAATCTCAAAATCAAACGAGCCGTGGTTTAAGCAAAACATCTATCCCAAGCTGATAAAAAAGACACTGAATTTATAATGATTATCACAAAAAAGCGTTGGAGAGTTATTTTCTCCAACGCTTTTTGCAGTTCTGTTAAATTTAAAGGTTTACCCATCGTTAAAAGGTGCAACAGAAAACCGATGCCAAAGCCGAGTTTTCTTTCTGCATTTACAGCATTTCAGAAATACGCGCAATCAGCAGTTTATATCGTTTAACAGTATCGGCGTTTTTGCCGCAATACTGTCTTGGCATTTCTTCATTAGGCTCATAGCTGACAGGGATATTGTAAAGGTCAAACTGTTCGACGGTGAGATCAATGTAGTGACCGTTAATCCTATTAAAATAATGCGTACCTCCGCCATTAACACGGATACGGTGAACCGTACCGCCGAACATATCGTATACAAGCATCGCAGTAATCGCGCACTGCCCATATGACGGATCAGACGGTACCCATTCCGCCTGACAGGATGGATATGCGGTCTCTTTACACCATGCTTTGCGGAGAATCGTATACAAGTCGCCGAGTGTTGCCAGTTGAGGATTGCCTTCTTTTTTGCGTTTCAGAGCACTATATTCCTCACCGTAAAATTTTCTGCTCATTACAGTCCTTCCCTCTCGTCATCCATATCTTTATCCGTGCATTTACGGATAATATGTTTAGTGCGCTCAAGCGGCAAAAGAACATCTTTCTCTGCAAAACACTCTGCCTTCATGACCTCTGCCACGAAGTAGTGATTGCCCTTGCCAACGGGCACAATTACATAGTCACCGTCAGAAAATGTCATCTTCATCGGCAATGTAATAGCAACTTTACAGCGCAAACAGTTTTATATCGTTATTATAACATATTCTTCTCCAAAATACAGACGCATTTACGAAATATATATTATGAGTCCGTTTTATAGGACACATACGGTGTAATTATTTAAAATACAACACAAACACGTATTATATATTGAATTAAACGGCGAAATTTGATATCATATATTGAATGTTAACACGAGGTGAAAACATGAGATTTAACGACACCGAAATTCAACCAAAGCAATTAAGCCCGCTTAATTTGGCTTTTATAGGCGACTGCATATATGAAATTCTTGTGCGCGAGGCACTGGTTTGCGAGGCAAACAGACCGGTTAACGAATTGCACCGCGAAAGTGTTAAATATGTAAGCGCAAAAGCGCAAACAGAGGCATATGCCAAAATAAAAGACCTGCTTACCGAGGAGGAAACAGCGCAATTCAAGCGCGGCAGAAACGCCAAGGTGGGTCATTCGCCGAAAAGCGCAACCGACGCCGAATATCACACCGCCACGGGGATTGAAGCCCTTTTCGGCTACCTTTATCTGAGCGGTCAAACGGAAAGGATAAAGCACCTTTTCACCGTAATAACAAACGAGAAATAAAAAGCATCAATAAAAAAACCTCCCGATATTGTGACGCCGTGGGCGCACTTTATACCGGGAGGAATTTTGTTTTTACGAAAATTTTGTTTTTTATACGGATTCAAATGCTTCGGCTTCGCTTTTATCTTTTTTGCCACCGAACACCTTTTGAATTCTTCCGGCAGTTATGAGAACGCCCTCCAAAACAAGAGCGGTGCAGCACGGCACAAAAATCGGCTGTGCTTTAAAAATAAACGCCGCAATTATTGCGGTGCAAATTACAAATAATATAATGCGCGAAACCTTGCGAAAATATTTGAATTCCTTTTCACCAAGCGGCTTTTCGGGAGTGTCCAGCGGGCAAAACGCAAAAATCAGCACTGCGCACACCGCTGCCGTGCAAAACAGAATTGCCCCGAAATCATAAATTTTTGAAATGCGGATAACCCCGATACAAACCAAAAGCGACAGCGCGGAGGATATTTCGCACCTTGCCTCCGTTGCCGCATGATAGCCGCCGGCAAATTTTCTGATTGCAGCAAATGAAATATAAAAAATCACGCTTTCTGCAAAACAGCCGAAAATCAACCCCAAAGCGCTTGAAAAAGAAAAAAACAAAACCTGCGATATTATCATAAACAAGCCGTATATATAAAGTTCCTTTTCCTGTTTGGAAATTCCGCCGCTTTTAAGCAATTTTTCAGCTATCTTTAAAGCCATATTATTTATCATTTTTCTATTTTGCTGAATTTTTTAAGAGCGGCAGGTGCTTTCGGCTGGTAAATGTTTGAGCAGGTGGTGCTGTTTGCGCTTGTTTTAAGTGCGCTATTCACCGCTTTATCAAGAACCGCTTTCGTAAATTTTTTCATAATTGCATTGCGCCTCCTTTCCGTGTTTTTGATACACACCGAAATCATATCAAAAAGCGTTTTGAAGCACAACCGCTTTTGCAAAAACATATTGTTTTGCATGCATAAAAACGCAAAAGCCAACAAAAAGAAATATTATCTGCTTGAATGTTTTATAATTCTTACCATATGCGATATTGTAACCTTTTTTGTTAGTTTATAAGCGATATTTATAATGATAAAATTATTATGGTGATACTAATGGAAATCAATCATAAGGATATCGGCTTTCGCATAGGTGAGAGGCGTAGAAAGCTGAATATCAGCCAAAAGGATTTGGCAGAGCAAATAGGGATTTCATCAAAATATTTATCAAATATCGAAACGGCAAGGCGGCATGTAACGCTTGAAACACTTTCGGATTTATGCAACGTACTCGGCGTTACGCCCGATTACTTTTTGCTCGGTAATTTTAAAAACGACACGGATACCAACATATCCGATAATTTAAAGCTTTGCTCCGAGGGCGACAAAGCGGTCATAAAAGAGCTGGTTAAAATTTGCGCCGTAAAAAACAGCGGCTCGATTAAATAAAAAAATTGCAACGGCGATTAAAATGCTGTAAACTGTATAATAAGTTTGCGGCATTTTTTTGTAAGTAAATCTGTAAGGAGGAAAGGTTTATATGGTTAATATAGCTGTTTGCGACGACGATTGCGAATATATAAACGATGTTGAGCGGCATATAAGCCAATACTTTGCCGAAAATGGGCTTTCTTACAGCCTTTTCACAAGCCAAAACGGAAACGACCTTTTGGAAATCGATACCGAATTTGACATTGCCTTTCTTGATATAGAAATGCCGCAGATAGACGGTATTAACCTTGGCAAGCAGCTTTTGAAGAAAAATCCGGACATCGTTTTGATTTACATAACAGCATATAATCATTATTTGGACGACGCAATGGATCTCGGCGTTGCAAGATTTTTTGATAAGCCGATTAACAGCGGCAGATTTTACAAAGGGCTTGAAAAGGCAATCACCAGAGTGGATAACACTGAAATCAAATTTTATTTAAAGGATAAATCGCAGGGCATTGCCGCCGTTCGCAGCCGTGATATTATTTTTGTTGAAATCAAAAACAGAAAAGTACGGGTTATCACAAGAAACGGCGAATACGATTCGCACGACAATATCAAAACCTGGCGGCAAAAGCTGAATAAATCATACTTTATAATTCCCCACAACAGCTTTATCGTAAACACAAACTACATCACCTATTACAGCAAAGATCACATTACGCTTTGCGAAAAATATTCAATTCCGATAGCATATTCAAAAAGGGCTGAATTTAAACGCCGCTTTTTGATGCTGCTCGGCGAATAAGCAGGGGCACTGCCCTGCTTTTGATTTTATGCCGTGCCCGATTTTGAACGGGTGCGCTTTTGCTTGCCGATTGCGGCAGAAAGGCTTAAAATTTTATGCAACTTTTCTTTTTGGCGGTTTATTTGTTTGAGGCTCTGATTGCATTTGTTTATTTTTTCGACAATTTCAAGCTCAAACGAAGCTTGCCGGCAACCTTTGCGATTTTGATCGCACTTTACCTTGCCGCTTTTGCCGTGAATATTTTAGATAACAATATAAACATAATAAACGACGCGGCTTTTTTTGCCGTCAATCTGATATTCGGCATGATGTGCTTTGAAACTTCGATTAAAAGCTGTGTTTTTCATTCGTCGTTTTTACTTGCCGTTATGTTTTTAACCGAACTGGTGACCGAGGCGGGAATTTCCGCGCTTTTGAAAATTCCCATAGACGCATATAAAAGCAACCTTGCGGCACTGTTTATAATCGGCGCCATAAGCAAAATATTGTATTTGATAGTTTGTAAAATCGTTTCCGCTTTGTTTTCGTACAAAAAGATTTCGCAAAGTGCGCGCAAGCGGCAGGCGTCGCTGTTTTTGTATCCTATAATAGTGACGGTAACGCTCACCCTGTTTCTCTATGCCTCAACTCAATATGATTTTTCAAAAACACTGAATTTGATTTGCTCCGCAGTGGGCTGTGTTTCACTTGCTTTTTGCTGTTTTATATTTATTTACAACAATGTTATTCAAAGGCAGGAAGCCGAGCTTATGACCCTTCAGGCAGAACGGCAAAGGAACGAGATAAACAAAACCTTTTACGATTTGCTTGAAAAGAAAAACGAGGAGCAGCGGATTTTGGTGCACGATATGCGCCATCATTTTTCCGCCATAAACGGAATGGAAAGCATAGAAGAAATCAAGAGTTATCTTTCCAAGGTGCAAACGGATCTTGACGAATACCGCTACATCGGCAAAACCGGCAACAAAATGCTTGATTTGATTTTAAGTAAATACGATTTTGTGTGCTCCGAAGGCGGCATTAAATTCGATGCCGAGGTAAGAGCCTCAAACCTTGAGTTTATTGATGACGACGATTTGGTGGCATTACTTTGCAATATGCTTGATAACGCCGCGGAATCTGCCAAAAATTCCGAAAAGGCTTACATTGATTTTTCCGTTAAGAACGAAAAAAGCTTTGTTATTTTAAAGGTTAAAAACAGTTGCGCGGAGGAGCCGAAAATAATCGGCGACACGCTGCAAACCACAAAAAGCAACGCCGACACGCACGGCTACGGCACAAAAAGCATTAAGAAAACTGCAAAGAAATACAACGGCGTGTGCGAATGGCATTACGACGAAAACGAGCGCAGCTTTTTATGCACGGTGCTGTTCAACAAGGCAGAATAACACAACGCGCACAGTTCATTCGGGTTTGGAAAAGAATTTTCCGCTTAAATGAATTGCGCGCTTTTTATTTAATGAATTTTAATGCATGAATTTGAACGGCCGGGCACACAAAGCTGCGCGATTTTGATTAAGAATACCCGATTTTGAAAAAACTCGGCATTTAAATCAATTTTGCTTTGCAAGTGAAAAATCAATGTTTTTTTGTATCAAAATCGCAGTGTTTTTGCATTTGTGCTGAAATCCGTATGTCGGTATGTTATAATTTAAATGTATGGTAAACGAACTGCCATACATATATGCGAAAACCGAACACCCTGTTTTCGCTTCACGGGCACGCTTTTGCGTGCCCTATTTTTAGATAAAAAGCGCATACGCAAGGCGAATGCCTTAATCGCACAGAGCGGAATCGGGCGCAAACGGTTGCAGCTGCCGCAATTTGATTTATTTTACAGGGGAAAGGCAATTGAAAGATTATGAACAGAAATGAATTTATCGCAAAGGCAAACGAATGGATGCGCGGTGCAACGGGCGGCACGCTCGGCTTTGGCGATAACGACCTGTTTATAATCGAACACGAGGAAGCACCGGGCGATTTCATTTTTGAAAACGAGGATTTTGTGGCAGGCAAATATTATTATCAGGTTGTGCCCGTTATCGAGCCAAACGGTGAAATCGTGCCGCCCGACCTTTCGCTTGAGGAATTAAGAAATCCCAACCGCTGCCTAAATTTTTACATAGTCGGAGTCGGTCGCAAAATCTATGCGTCGCTCACCGAATATGAGCTTGAATATTACGACCCGGTCAATTACGAAATCGTAACTGCCGAAGAATATATAAAAGCCTGTGAGGAAAATTGATTCTCGCAGGGCTTCCCTTTTCACATTCTTTATTTCAGTTTTAAAAAACCTTGAAACATAACGAAAAACACCGCCGTTTGACCGGCGGTGTTTTTCTAAGGGGTAAAAATTTATGTAAAGCAATTGCTTGCTTTGGGGCAAATTCAGAGCATTTAAAATGCTCATATATAAACGGAAAGGCTTATTTTCTGTCCGAAATCTCTGTTACGGGGCGAAGCGAATTTTTAAGCAGTGCTCCTTTGATAAAGAAGTAAGCCACATCTTTGCCTACGCGCTCGTAATTGACATTCAGTATTTTTTCGGACACATGCTTGTTAAAGAATGTAACAAACGGACCGGTGCAGAATGCCGTGATAACGGTGCCTATTCCGATATTTTTAATTTCTGAAAAGTTTCCCTTGAAAACAGCTGCAAGACCTCCGCTTACGGCAAGACCGATAAGCACAACGCTCACATCGGTTATTACTCGGGTAACTTTCATCGGCACTTTTGTTTTTTGGGTGATCATAAATGCCAAGGTATCATAAGCTCCGACGCCGACATTAGCCGTGAAAAACAGGCTGCTTGAAAAGCACATTAAAACAACTGCTATCAACAGCAAAGCTATTCTTTCGGCAAACGCGCCGCTGACAAGGGGAGAGAGAAGCTTTTCAAAAAATTCGCAGGTGTAGCCGACAAGCACCATGTTAAATGCCGTGCCCACACCGATTAAGCCGCGGTGAGCAACTATCAAGGCAAAAATCAAAATAACCGTATTTACGATCAATTGATATGTGCCAAAGCTCATTCCGACAGCGGATGCAACGCTCATATTCATCGAAGTGTAAGGATCCACTCCGAAATTTGAAAGAGAAAACAGCGAGATGGCGAAGCCCATGAGAAGAATTCCGGCAAGAGAAAGAACAGTTCGTTTCACCATATTATGCTGTGAAAACATATCCTTTACATAGCCTTTTGCTTCAATTGCAAAACCCTTCATATATCGACACCCCCGACTCTTTTTCCCTCTTTGAGCATTATTATATACTGTAATTTTGAAAAATCAAGATTTTTGTAGGAAGTTCTATATATTTGCCATATTGGTAAAGCGATGAACTTGCATTTTGTGCAATATGCTCAATAATCAAGAATGTTTTTGGCATAAATAACAAAAGAAAAGACCGTTTTTTGATAAACGGTCTTTTTTGCAATATTATTGTAGTGAATAATTCATTCCATTTGCTTACCGAGGAAAGCCGCAGCCACCTGCACTAACCTTATTTCCGTTTCCGTCGGGATACGGTTTTCGTCGCCCTGCATAAGAGCCACCGCACCCGAAACATCACCGCCGTAAACAATCGGATATACCACATTTGCCTTGCGTTCCAACCCCTCAATGGCATTCATCGGCGGTACATCGCGCGTGGTGATGTGAACAGCCCTGTTTTCCATAAGCTGCTCCAGATTTTTTGTAATTCTGCGTTCCAAAACCTCTCTTTTACTGATGCCGGAAGCCGCAATAACATGATCGTTATCTACTATTGCAATCGGCAAGCCACCGTTTTTATGCAGCACCTCGGCATATTGCCCCGCAAAATTTGAAAGTTCTCCTATCGGCGAATACTTTTTAAATATAACCTCACCCTCTGCATCCGTGAATATTTCAAGCGGGTCGCCCTCGCGAATGCGGAACGAACGGCGGATTTCCTTTGGGATAACAATTCTGCCCAAATCGTCGATGCGGCGCACTATACCGGTTGCTTTCATAAAAATTCTCCCTTAATTAGTAATTTTCTCTGTTTTATTTTGCACATTTAAGTTTGTTTAATACTGAAACGGCGTTTCTATTTTTTGGTAAAATAAAAAAGGGAGTCAAAACTTAATTTTCGATTTAATTATTCCGTATCTTTTTTCAGTTTTTGCAACTATAACAAGCCCATTTGCTCAAACTTCAACACAAAGGCACGGATGGTTGCGTAGACAGCATTGCCGTAGTCTTTTTCGAGTGGTTTGTTGTGAAGGCTGAAGTGCCGTAATTCGCAGCAACAAATTGCCAAAGCTGTTCTTCTTTTGCAGTTACTTCACCTTTTCAAGCGCCTGTTTGAACAAATCGAACACATCAACGGAAATCTCATGCTTTTCAAACTTAACTGTCCATATATATTGGTCTTGCTGTCGATGTAAACAGGATTTTTTCCGTCAAAATCATAAATCGGCAACGATTTACAGTAAAATTCTTTCAGTGTTGAAATAAAATCAGCTATGTCATCAGGATACTTGTAACCCCAACTTTTTCATATTGCAAAAATATTTGTCGCTGAACATATTGTGAAATTTTTGAATGTCCATATTATTCCTTTGATATAGTTTAGTATCATTATGTAACCGTTTAGAAAGGAATATACGAATTGCCAATTATGCAAAATAAAAAACGGCTTAAATTCACCTGCACAAATTTAAAAAAGCCGGCAATACGGAAATCAAAGGACAGCCATATACCGGTATATTTATTCAATATTTTCCGATTATACTACAAAACCCAGGCTCTAAACAACTTGGTAAATTTTATTTTCAATTTGCGCTTTTTGCCGAAACGGCGGCAAGTTTTTTTGAAAGTGCTGATTTATATATGAAAAAGGCAATAACGGCAGTGGAGATTTCCGTTATCCAAAACGCATTCCAAACACCGTTTGCGCCGAAGATTTTGCCGAGCAAAAACGCCGCCGGCAAAATGACAGCAATATATCTGCAAAGCGAAATTGCAAGCGAAGCAACACCGTTTCCGAGTGCCTCAAGCGCGCCGCTTGCCGCCACGCTGACGGATGAAGCAATAAAGCCGATTGCGATAATGCGCAGTGCATAGGTTCCGATTTGCACGGCTTCGGCACCGGTGCTGAAAATACCGATAAGCTTATTCGGAATCACAAGGCAAAGCAAGGTGCCCACCGCCATTACGCCGACGATGAGCAGGAACGAAACCTTATAAATATCCTTAACCCTTTTCGTTTCGCCCGCGCCGAAATTATAGCTGAGCACCGGGCGCATGCCCTGAACAATACCGTTTGCCGTTAAATAAAGAAATGTTTGCAGCTTGTAGTAAGCACCGAGCACGAGCACATAAACCTGAGAATAGGCGGCAAAAATTGAATTTAAAACAGATATCATAAGCGATGGAAGCGCAAGATTAAGCGATGCAGGAATGCCGATTGCATAGATTTTGCGACATATTTTGCCAACGCTTTCCATTCCCTTAAATCCGATTTTAACCGTCTTGGGCTTAACAGCGTATACAATTATATATATAACGAGCGAAGCGGTTTGCCCGATACCTGTGGCAAGCGCCGCACCTTCTATGCCCATTTTGGGGAAGCCGTAGCCGAAAATCATTAAAGGATCAAGCACGATATTTATTATGCAACCTGCCGTAAGGCTTATCATTGAAACAGACATTTTACCTGCCGCCTGAAAGATTTTTTCAAAGCTCATAGCCGCCGCCTGCGGAACGCAGAAAAGAAAAACTATATTTGTATATTTAACCCCGAAAGCGATAATTTCCGCATCCGAGGTAAACATTTTTAAAAACGAGGGCATAACGGCAATGCACACAATCATAAGCCCAAACCCATGCAGCATATTCATAACGATGCCCATTGTGGCGGCGGTGTTTGCCCTGCGCTGACTGCCTGCGCCGAGATAATAAGCCATAACGGCATTTATCCCCACTCCGAAGCCGACGGTGATTGCGATTATTAGATTTTGCAATGGATACACAAGCGAAAGTGCGGTCATGGCATTTTCGCTGATTTGGGCGATAAAATAGCTGTCCACAATATTATAAAGCGAATTTACGAGCATTGAAACCGTCATCGGTAATGCCATTGTTATAACCAGGCGCGTAACGGGTTTGGTTTTCATATAAGATTGATCCGATTTTTCGCTCATTTTGCCACCATACCTTTTTGATTTTGATTCAACTGCTTAAAAGCACAAAAAAACGCCGCACAGCCAAAAGACTGTGTGGCGAAAATCAAAGCTAAGCTTTGGAAAAATCCACTCCGTTTTAATAACGGTTTTGGAATATATTTTCCGCACCGCAAAAGCGATGCGAATTTTTTGCTATTGATTGCCGAGAAGCGTTAATCAGTCTCTGCGGGGGCGGCGGTGATTGCCGTCTCTGCGGGGTCTTCTGGGAGCTTCGTCAATATCGTTTTCCGGAGTCAGTCCGTCAAGTCCGATAAGAGCGTCCCTTCTTGAAAGATTGATTCTGCCCTGATCGTCTATTTCAATGCATTTAACGATGATTTGATCGCCGACATTAACAACATCCTCAACTTTATCAACACGCTTAACATCAAGCCTGGAGATATGAACAAGACCCTCCTTGCCGGGAGCAATTTCAACGAACGCGCCGAAGTTCATAAGCCTTGTTACAACGCCGTTGTAGAATGCACCTACCTCGGGATCGCTTGCGATAAGCTTAACAACATCTCTTGCGCTGTTGCACTTTTCGATATCGATGCCGCTGATGAACACACGGCCGTCCTCTTCGATATTAACCTTAACATCAAAATCGTTTTGGATTTCCTGAATAACCTTGCCGCCCTTGCCGATAACATCGCCGATTTTATCGGGATTGATGGAAAGAGTAACCATTTTGGGAGCATATTTTGAAAGTTCCTTGCGTGGCTCGCTGATAACGGGAAGCATAATTTCATCAAGGATGTAATTCCTTGCCTTGTGAGTTTTTGCAAATGCTTCCTTAATGATTTCGGGAGTAAGACCGTGCACCTTGAGGTCCATCTGAATGGCTGTTATGCCGTCCTTTGTGCCGGCAACCTTAAAGTCCATATCACCGTAAAAATCTTCAAGACCCTGAATATCAACCATCGTCATAAAATCGCCGTAAACGCCTTCGTCGCCGGTGATAAGACCGCAGCTGATACCTGCAACGGGAGCCTTAATCGGAACACCTGCAGCCATAAGCGAAAGAGTTGAGCCGCATACGGAACCCTGAGATGTGGAGCCGTTTGAAGAAAGAACTTCTGACACAACGCGAATGCAATACGGGAATTCGTCAACGCTCGGGATAACGGGAAGCAACGCCTTTTCGGCAAGAGCGCCGTGACCGATTTCTCTTCTGCCGGGACCTCTTGAGGGCTTTGTTTCGCCGACGCTGTAGGACGGGAAATTATAGTGGTGAATATATCTTTTTTCCTTTTGCTCGTCAAGCCCGTCAAGCTGCTGGCAATCGCTCATGGGACCGAGAGTTGTTACGGAAAGAACCTGAGTTTGACCTCTTGTGAAAAGACCTGAGCCGTGAACTCTGTCGAGTAAATCGATTTCTGCATTAAGCGGGCGAATTTCATCGATTCCGCGACCGTCTACACGCTTATGCTCGTCTTTAAGCCATGCGCGAACGACATGCTTTTGAACAAGATACATAATTTCATCGATTTTAGCTTCACAGCCTTCAAATTTTTCATCGAATTTTTCGTGAACTGCGGCATAAATCGGAAGCAAAGCTTCGTCGCGAACAAGCTTATCATCCGTGTCGAGTGCTTTTTTAACATCTTCAATGCAGAAATCCTCGATTTCCTTAAGGATTTCCGGATCTGGATCGGAGGATTCGTAAGCAAACTTAGGCTTGCCGATTTCATCAACGATGCCCTGAATGAACTTAACCATCTTTTTGTTTTCCTCATGACCTGCCATAATGGCGTCAAACATAAGGTCATCCGGGATTTCGTTACCGCCGGCTTCAATCATGGCAACAAGATCTGCCGTGGAAGCAACGGTGAGGGTAAGGTCGGTTTTTTCTCTTTGCTCAAGAGTGGGGTTAAGTACGATTTCGCCGTCTACAAGACCGACATTTACGGAAGAAATCGGACCGTCCCACGGGATATCGGAAACTGCGATGGCTGCGGAAACGCCGATAGCCGCCGTAACCTCGGGAGAGCAATCGGGATCAACGGACATAACCGTTGCAACAACCGAGCAATCGTTTCTTAAATCCTTGGGGAAAAGGGGGCGAATGGGTCTGTCGATGCAGCGGCTGGTAAGAATAGCCTTTTCGCCTGCCCTGCCCTCGCGGCGAAGGAACGAACCGGGGATTTTACCCACGGAATACATTTTCTCCTCATAATCAACGGAAAGGGGGAAGAAATCAACGCCCTCTCTGGGCTTTGCGGATGCGGTTACCGTGCAAAGCACTTCCGTTTCGCCGTAGCGTGCAAGGAAGGCTGCGTTTGCAAGACCTGCCATTTTTCCTGTTTCAAGAGAGAATTTGCGACCTGCAAATTCCGTTTCCCATTTTTTGAAATTCTTGAAAAACATAAATTTACCTCACTTTAAATTTTATATCCAAAAGGAGGTGCAATAGTAATAAATTCGGCATGCAATGGGCTTGCCTGCTCAATTTACTACTATTTACGCCCCTCCTTACGGTTTTGTTTAGCCCCGAACGGGGGTGCTTTTAAAGATAAAAAGCAGACGGCATATTTCGCACTGCCGTCTGCATAAAATCATTATCTGTCCAGAGTGTCGCGGATGCCGAGTTTGGCAACAAGTGCACGGTATCTTTCGATATCTGTCTTATAAAGATAAGCAAGAAGATTTCTTCTGTGACCAACCATTTTAAGCAGACCTCTGCGAGAATGATTGTCTTTCTTATGAACCTTAAGGTGAGCTGTGAGCTCGTTGATTCTTGTGGTAAGAACGGCAATCTGAACCTCCGGAGAACCCGTGTCGCCCTCATGAGTGGCATACTCCTTCATAATAGCTTGCTTTTCAGCCTGTGTCATTTAATTTCACCTCTTTAAAAATATTAGCCGATCGGCGAAAAACACAGAAACGGGAAGGTGAAATCGCAAATGCGCTTACACCCGAATCCGAGTAATTCGTATTCAGCGAGGAAATTATAACACAAGGGAAAGAATTTGTAAAGCATAAATTTATTATAATAATCAATCAGCAGGCAAAGAAGCGCAAATATTTCGCGCAGCAAAGCGGCAAACGGGCGTAACGGCAGGCTTAAATTTATTTACGACTTGAATATTTAGGCGAAATTAAAGATTTTACACTTGACTTTATTATATAATTGTTATATACTTTTTACGCCGCTTATTACAGGCAGTGGCGAGCAATCGCCCTATAAGCGCGGTTTACGCCGCCCGTTGTAGCGAGTCTTAATAAAGGAAGGTAAATTCAATGTACGCTGTTATCGTAACCGGTGGTAAGCAATACAAGGTTTCCGAAGGCGATGTGCTTTATGTTGAAAAGCTTGGCGCAGAGGCAGATGCCGAAGTAACTTTCGATAATGTTGTTGCCGTTAATGACGGAAAAGGCATTAAAGCAGGTAAGGATTGTGCAAAGGCTACCGTTAACGCAAAAGTTCTTAAAAACGGCAAAGGCAAGAAAATCACAGTATTTACTTACAAGCCCAAGAAGAACGAAAAGCGCAAGATGGGTCATCGTCAGCCCTATACAAAGGTTGAAATCACAGCCATCAACGCTTAATTGATGATTAACGCAAAATTCTTCAAATCGGGTGATGTATACACGGGTTTTTGTGTTTCGGGTCATTCCGGCAGCGCCGAATCGGGGCATGATATCATTTGTGCCTTTGTTTCAAGTGCGTGCCTCATGGCAGCAAACACAATAACCGAGGTTATAAAGCTTTCGGCAAATGCCGAAGAGAATGAGGGCTTTTTAAGCCTGAAAATCAGCGAAAACCCGATTGCCGCACAGGATATTCTTTGCGGCTTGGTGCTTCATTTAACCGAGCTTCAAAAAGATTATCCCAAAAACATTAAAGTGATTATATCGGAGGTGTAGTAATGCTTAAGTTAAATTTACAGCTTTTTGCTCATAAAAAAGGTATGGGTTCAACTAAGAACGGCCGTGATTCCGAATCAAAGCGTCTCGGCGCAAAAAGAGCAGACGGTCAGTTCGTTCTCGCAGGCAATATTCTTTACCGCCAGAGAGGAACTCACATTCATCCCGGCAACAATGTAGGTATCGGCTCAGACGATACTCTTTATGCTCTTGTTGACGGCACAGTCAGATTTGAAAAAATGGGTAAGGACCGCAAAAAGGTTTCCGTTTATCCCGTTGAGCAATAATTGAAGCATAACCGGCATTTATTAAGGCGCACGATTTTTCGTGCGCTTTTCTTTTAGTGTCTTTAGACAGTTGAGCGCCGAAAGGAGCGAAACAAAGAACCACCCGCTATGCGGGTGGGTGATAAAAAGTTATACAAAAATAATCACCGACCATGTGATA
>CAVJZG010000006.1:0-92739 GCA_963654285.1 bacterium | reverse complement strand
GTATCAGTGGCTTATAGCCCTTGTGCAAACCACCCGTTTGACGGGTGGTTATGATTTATTTCAATAATATTTTTAAAAATTCGCTGTTTGAATTTGCAATTGTTTTCATAGCTGTTTTAACATCTGTTAAGCAATCATAACTGTACCACGGTGCCTCACACCCAACCATTGAAAGCAACTGAGGGCAAATATTGCGACTGATAACATATTTTGTGATAGTAAAATCACGGCGCACATTCTTTGTGGGATATGATTTGTAATAAAGCGAGAAATCCGTGAGCAGCAAGAAAACACCTTGCTGATATTTCATCAAATCGTTTGTTGGAATATCGATAAGCATAGCCTTCGGCGATTCCCGGCGGGCACGAGATTCATAGGTCTCCATGGCTTTTTTTATTGCAGACGGTGTAAAATCGTTCGGGCGTAACTTAAAAACTTCCTCCTCTGAATTGAAAACCGTTACCTTATACGAATTAAGCCAGCATTCGGCGGTTATAAGATCTTTTGTGTAATTATCGTAATTTTCTATTTCGGCGGTGTAAAGCACAATATCGTCATCGTATTCCGTTCTGTTTTTAAGCGCAAACGAAAGCGAAACATAAAGCGATTTTGTAAAATCAATAAAAGGCGACACATCAATATAATGTTGCGAAAAGGCACAAAGCTCATAAAGGCGATATGCCGAAGCATCGCCGAAAAAAGCTTTAAACACACCATAATAACCGCCGAGAGATTTATAATAATCAAGCAAAAATTCGCTGTTTATATTTGTGATAACGGAGCCTTTTTCAAGCAACTTTTTCTTGTTTCTGAGCAGTGTGGGCACAAGCGGACGCGATAAATCGTTTATCCTTTCGCCGCGGTAAAAAATCTTTTGCTTATTTATTTCAAACGGCTCTTTGATAAGTTCATCAAACTCCGCCATTGTGCCGACAAACCTTTCGTTTATACTGAAATCATAATCAAGTTCATTTTCGATTGCCTTGCCGATTCCCGATATGGCGGATTTAAATTTTTCCATATTTTCCATTTCAATATCACCAAAAGTAATTATACAATAAAAACTTCGTTAAAAAAAGAACAAATTATAAATCTTTTTATTGATTTTAAAATGACTAAGTGTTATTATAATGGCAAACAGGAGAGTGTATTATTATGAGAGGAATTAAAACTTCAAAATCACGAATACGAAAAACAATTTTTACGGAAGTGGCAAAGCTTGCATACAACGGCTGGGACGAAAAAGAATTTCAAAACCTGCCATATAAAATAATCAGCGGCGATGTTGCCCAATACAGGGACAGCGTTTTCGTTGAAAGAGAGGTTGTGGCAGAAAGACTTCGCGCCGCAATGGGGCTTTCGCTCAGGGATTTCAATGATTTCAACTCCGTTTGTAAGGGTGTTGACGAAAGCTTGGTGGATGAAAAATATTACGAGCCGCCGCTTATCGACATAATTAAATTTGCCTGCAACAGATGTCCGGAAAACAAGGTTTTTGTTACAAACGGCTGTCAAAACTGTCTGGAGCACCCCTGCGTGGAGGTTTGCCCCAAAAAGGCCGTTTCGATTAAGAATGGCAGATCGTTTATCGACCAGGAAAAATGCGTTAAATGCGGCATGTGCGTAAATGCCTGTGAATACAACGCAATCATAAAGCAGGAACGCCCCTGCGCAAAAGTTTGCGGCATGAAAGCCATAAAATCGGACGAACTCGGCAGAGCCGAAATAGACCCCGATAAGTGTGTTTCCTGCGGCATGTGCCTTGTTAACTGCCCGTTCGGCGCAATTATTGATAAAAGCCAGATTTACCAAACAATTACCGCACTTAAAAGCGATACACCGGTTTACGCTGCAATCGCACCTGCATTTGCAGGTCAATTCGGCAATGTAAGCAGCGGAAAAATCCGCACCGCATTTAAAAAGCTCGGCTTCGAGGATGTGGTTGAGGTTGCGATTGGTGCCGACCTTTGCACAATAGAAGAAGCACAGGATTTTATGGAGGAAGTGCCTGCAAAACAGCCGTTTATGGCAACATCGTGCTGCCCTGCATGGTCCGTTATGGCTAAAAAGCTTTTCCCCGAATTTGAATCCTATATTTCAATGGCACTCACCCCGATGGTTCTTACCGCAAGGCTCATAAAAGAAAAACACCCAGAATGCAAGGTTGTTTTCGTAGGTCCGTGCGCAGCCAAAAAACTTGAAGCAAGTCGCCGCACAATCAGAAGCTATGTTGATTTTGTGCTCACCTTTGAAGAACTCAGCGCAATACTTGACGCAAAAGAGATAAATATTGCAGACTGCGAGGAGGGCGAGCCACTCAGCGGCTCCAGCGGCGACGGCAAAGGCTTTGCCGTGAGCGGTGGCGTTGCAAAAGCGGTTGAAAACGCAATTCACGAAATGGAGCCGGACAGAGAAGTGCTTACCGCCAGAGCGGAAGGTCTGCCCGACTGCCGCAAAATGTTGCAGCTTGCAAAGGCAGGAAAATACAACGGCTACCTGCTTGAGGGCATGGCGTGCCCCGGCGGATGCGTTGCCGGCGCAGGCACAATTCAGCCCGTTAAAAAGACTACCGTGGCAGTAAACTTGGCTGCAAAAGAGAGTGCGGAGCAAAGCGTTTTAAGCTCCGAATATAAAGAATATCTTCACATTTTGGAAGAAAAATAACAAATTTCAAAAGAGAAACGCTTTCATCCGTTTGGGTGAAAACGTTTCTCTTTTTGCTTTTTAACCGAAAGCCGCCCCGGCACGGCAAAATCAAAGCAAGCTGATACCATGACACAGAGGTTGAAGCGCCGCCGAAATTCTTACAAATATATAAACCCTGTAATTACAAACTTGCATATGGTGTAACAATGTGCTATAATACAAAAAATAAATTATAAAAGGAGAAAATCATGGCAGGCAAAACAAAATTGCAGATTTTGAGGAGCTTTTCCAATCTGCTTGCGGATAACGAGCTTGATAAAATTACCGTTACCATGCTTGTGGAGGAATGCCACATAAGCAGGCAAACATTTTATTACCATTTTGCGGATATTCAGGCACTTATCAATTGGGGCGTGCAACAATACACACACGGCTGTGTAAACGATGCAAAAAAAGCCGCCAATATGGAAGAAGCAACAATCATTTACCTCACAAAAATTGACGAAAACAAGTTGTTTCTTCGCAAATGCTTTTCCTCCTCACTTTCGGGATATATGACGGCGTTGTTGCGCAACAGCATAATGGAATACACTTCGGAATTTTATTCGCAGTTTATCAGTTTCGGTTATCAGGACAGCAATGAAGTTGATTTTGCAATCGAATTTACCGCAAACGGCGTTACGGGATTTATTATTTCCATGCTTTACACAAAAACGGACACGGATATAAAAGCCCTTGCCGCAAAGATGAACAATTACATATTCACAAGGCTTGTTAAAAGATAAAAACGGCGCGATTAAGCAATTTAATCGCACCGTTTTTATTTGCGTGTTTGGCAAACGAAAAAAGCCGCTCATACAAACTGATTTGCGCCGGAATCATATTCATAGCCGATTGAGCGCAGGCTGTTTTCAATTTCCGCTCTGCTGCAATCCAAATCATCGCAAAGCGAATCAAGGCTTGAATAAAAATCGCGAAGCCTCATATTAACAACGCTTAAAAGTAAAACCGGATCCTTCGGTAAAGGCATAAAATCGCATATCCTTTCCGCCGCGTGCGGCGCACAAAAGCACTGCATTGGCACTTTTTTATATAAATTAGCACAATTATTTCATTTTTTCAAGAAATTATAAATAATAAAATATTGAATATTGCGGTAATTTGTGTAATAATATATTAACTAATTATTATATTATTAAGTATTATACTAACACGGTGATGAAAATGACAGACTCTAGAAACCCGGCGGAGCTTCTTTTTCCGCATATCACAAAAACTCCGGCAGAATATGAAGCACTATATCCCCAAAGGCAGTTTAAAGAAGGCGCAAGAGTAACCCGCTTTGCGCCGAGCCCCACGGGATTTTTGCATTTCGGAAACCTTTTTACCTGCCTTATCTCATACAAAATCGCAAAGTCAACAAACGGTGTGTTTTATGTGCGCGTTGAGGACACGGATCAAAAACGCAAGGTTAACGGCGCGGTTGAGGTTATGCTGCGCGGGCTTTCGTATTACGGAATCGAGCCTGACGAGGGCGTTGTGGCTGAAAACCGGGAAAAAGGTGCTTACGGTCCGTACAGGCAAAGCGAAAGAAAAGACATTTACCAAGCATACGCAAAGCAGCTTGTGGAAGAAGGACTTGCTTACCCCTGCTTTTGCTCCGAGGAGGAGCTTGAGCGAATTCGCGAATCGCAGGAGGGCGAGGACATTAAGGGCTATTACGGCAAATACGCCGTCTGCCGCAACCTGAGCTTTGAAGAAATAAGCGAAAAAATCGCCGCAGGCGAAAAATGGACACTGCGCCTTAAATCACCGGGCAGCATCGGCAACAAATGCGTGTTCGAGGATATGATAAAGGGCAAAATCGAAATGCCGGAAAACATGCAGGACATTGTGCTGCTAAAATCGGACGGAATTCCCACCTACCACTTTGCAAGCGTTGTTGACGACCATTTAATGCGCACCACGCACATTGTGAGGGGCGACGAATGGATTTCCAGCTGCCCGATTCACTTACAGCTCAACAAATTACTCGGCTTTAAAACACCGAAATTCGTGCATGTGGCTCCGATTATGAAAGCCGAGGGTGAGGGCAAACGCAAGCTTTCCAAGCGCAAAGACCCCGAAGCCGCCGTTACTTATTATTCCGAGCAAGGCTACCCGAGCGAAAGCGTTAACGAATATATGATGACCTTGGCAAATTCCAATTTTGAGGATTGGCGTAGGGCAAACAAAGCCGAGGATATCAGCAAATTCCCGTTCAACATCAAAAAGATGAGCGTTTCCGGCGCGTTGTTTGACATTGCAAAGCTTGACGATATTTCAAAAACCGTTATATCCTTTATGGATTGCAACAAGGTTTACGGGCTTTCACACGAATGGGCAAAAGAATATTGCGAACCGCTTGCGAAGCTTTACGAGGCAGACCCCGAATACGCTGCGGCAGTTCTTAACATAGACCGCGGCAACAAAAAGCCGAGAAAAGACATTGCCAAGTGGAGCGACATCCCCGACTATATCAGCTATATGTATGACGAAGCTTTTAAGCCCGATTACACGCTTTGCGGCAACGCAACGGCTGATTTAGCGGCAATGGTGCTTAAAATATACGAAAACGAGTTTGATATAAACGACGATAAAGACAGATGGTTTGAGCGCATTAAGGCGATTTGCCCGAGGGTGGGCTGCACTCCGAATGTTAAGGAATACAAGCAAAGCCCCGAAGCCTTTGCAGGCCATGTAGGCGATGTTTCAACCGTTATCAGAGTGGCGCTTACCGGCCGCACAAACACGCCGGATCTTTATTCCATAACAAAGCTTTTGGGCAAAGAAAAGGTTGCCAAAAGATTAAACAAAGCATTAAAACATTACGAGGAGGAAGCTTAATGGCAAAGGAAAACACCGAAGAAATTAAAGAAACTTCAAATTTTATAAATGATTTTATCGCAAAAGACCTTGAGGACGGTGTTTATTCCAGAGTGCAAACCCGATTTCCTCCCGAGCCGAACGGCTATTTGCACATCGGTCACGCAAAGGCAATTTGCATAAATTTTGGCGCGAAGGAGAAATTCGACGGCACCTGCAACCTAAGATTTGACGACACCAACCCCATTAAAGAGGACACAGAATATGTTGAAGCCATTGAAGACGATATTAAATGGCTCGGCTTCAAATGGAACAATGTTTATTTTGCCTCCGATTACTTTGACTACATTTATGATTGTGCAATCAAGCTTATCAAAAAGGGCAAAGCATTTGTGTGCGACCTTACGCCCGAGCAACAGCGCGAATACAGAGGCACGCTTACCGAACCCGGCAAGGAAAGCCCTTTCAGAAACAGAAGCATTGAGGAAAACCTTGATTTATTTCAAAGAATGACAAACGGTGAATTTTCCGAGGGCTCGCATGTGCTGCGTGCAAAAATAGATATGGCAAGCCCAAATCTTAATATGAGAGACCCTATTATTTACCGCATAATGTATGCCCATCACCACAGAACGGGCGACAAATGGTGCGTTTATCCGATGTATGACTTTGCGCACCCGCTTTCGGACGCATGCGAAAAAGTTACCCATTCGCTTTGCTCGCTTGAATTTGAAAACCACCGCCCGCTTTACGATTGGGTTGTGAACGAATGCGTTGACGGCGAAAAACCGCGCCAAATCGAATTTGCGCGAATGAATTTAAACTACACCTTAACCTCCAAGCGCAAATGCCTTAAACTTGTGAAAGAAGGCATTGTGGACGGCTGGGACGACCCAAGAATGGCAACGATAAGCGGCATGCGCCGCAGAGGCTACCCGGCAGAAGCAATTCGCGATTTTTGTGAAAGAATCGGCGTTTCAAAGGCATACAGCGTTATCGATTTTGCGCTGCTTGAAAGCTGCGTGCGCACACATTTAAACACAACCTCGCCGCGCGCCATGGCAGTGCTTGACCCGCTGAAGCTTGTGATAGACAATTATCCCGAAGACACGATTGAGCAAATCGAGGCAGAATACCATCCCGATCACCCCGAATACGGATCAAGAAAAATGCCGTTTTCAAAGGAGCTTTATATTGAAAGAAGCGACTTTATGGCAGAACCCATCAAAAAATATTTCCGCCTGTTCCCGGGCAACGAGGTACGCCTTTTCAAGGCATATTTCGTTACCTGCACCGGATATGACACGGACGAAAACGGCAATATAACTTGCGTACACTGCACATACGACCCAAAAACCCTCGGCGGCGACAGCCCCGACGGCAGAAAGGTTAAGGGCACAATTCACTGGGTTTCTGCGGCAGACAATGTTAAAGCCGAGGTTCGCCTTTACGAAAGACTTTTCAACGCGCCCAACCCGAGCGACGAAACGGGAGTCGATTCCTTTGAGGACAATCTTAACCCCGATTCGCTTAAAGCTGTTGAGGCGTATTGCGAAAAGAGCCTTGCAAACTGCAAGGCGGGCGACAAATTCCAGTTTATGAGAACAGGCTATTTCTGCGCCGATAAATTTTCCGGCCCCGAAAACCTGATTTTCAACCGCACGGTGCAGCTTAGAGACAGCTTTAACGCAAAAAAATAAACGGCAATACCAATAAAATAAAACCTTTTTGCAGCTGCCGCACGACAGTTGCTTTGGGCAAGCAATAAGGGAGAAAATATGAGCGTAAGAAAAGACATAAAAAACATAGCAATAATTGCCCATGTTGACCACGGCAAAACAACACTTGTTGACGAAATGCTGCGCCAAAGCGGCACCTTCCGCACAAACGAAGTGGTTGACGAGCGTGTTATGGACAGTAATGACCTTGAAAGAGAAAGAGGCATCACAATCCTTTCCAAAAACACCGCAATTCATTACAAAGACACAAAAATAAACATAGTTGACACCCCGGGTCATGCCGATTTCGGCGGCGAGGTTGAGCGCATACTCACGATGGTTGACGGCGTTTTGCTTCTTGTTGACGCGTTTGAGGGCTGCATGCCGCAAACAAGATTTGTGCTTAAAAAGGCACTCGGCTTGCACAAAACCCCACTTGTTGTTATAAATAAAATCGACCGCGACGGCGCACGCCCCGAAGAGGTTATAGACGAGGTGCTTGACCTTTTCATCGAGCTTGGCGCAGACGACGACCAAATTGAATTTCCCGTTATTTATGCCTCGGGCAGAGACGGCTATACAAGCCTTGACCCGAATGTGCGCGAGGGAGATATGAGACCGCTGTTTGACGCAATTCTTAAATACATACCCTCACCGGCAGGCGATCCCGAGGGACCGGCTCAAATTCTGTTTTCATCGCTTGAATATGATGACTATGTAGGCAGAATCGGCGTCGGAAGAATTGCGCGCGGCACTGTTAAAAACAATTCGCCGTATGTGCTTTGCAAGCAGGACGGCAGCCGCGAAAACATTCGCATAACAAAGCTTTATCAATTTGAGGGACTTAAAAGAGTGCCCTGCGACGAAGCAACCTTCGGCGATATTGTGTGCGTTGCCGGCATTCCCGATCTTAACATAGGCGAAACCGCCTGCGACCCCGATTGCGTTGAGGCACTGCCCTTTGTTAAAATCGACGAGCCCACAATCAGCATGAACTTTATGGTAAACGATTCGCCGTTTGCCGGCAAAGAGGGCAAATATGTTACGAGCCGCAACATTCGCGAGCGACTTTTCAAAGAGGTTGAAACGAATGTTTCCATGAGGGTTGAAGAAACCGATTCGATGGACACCTTTAAGGTTTCCGGTCGCGGCGAACTGCACCTTTCCATTTTGATTGAAACGATGCGCCGTGAAAATTACGAATTTCAGGTTTCGCGCCCGCAGGTTATTTTGAAAAAGGACAAGGAAACCGGCAAAACACTTGAGCCCATGGAACTTGCGATAATAGAAGTGCCCGAGGAATATGTGGGCGCGGTTATGGAAAAGCTTTGCTCGCGCAAGGGTGAGGTTGAAAATATGGACACCCGTTCAACGGGCATGACCCATCTTGAAATCAAAATTCCCTCTCGCGGTCTTATCGGCTACAGAAGCGAATTTTTAACAGACACAAACGGCAACGGCATTATGAACCAGCTTTTTGCAGGCTACGAGCCTTATAAAGGCGATATTGCCACCAGATCGCGCGGTTCGATTGTTGCACACGAAACCGGCGTTTCCACCGGCTACGGTCTTTGGAACACGCAGGACAGAGGCAAGCTTTTTATCGGTCCCGGCGTAGATGTTTACGAGGGCATGATAGTGGGCGAATGTGCCAAAAACGAGGATATCATTTGCAATGTGTGCAAGAAAAAGCATGTTACAAACACGCGTGCAAGCGGCTCCGACGAGGCATTGAAGCTTGTGCCGCCCACCACGCTTTCACTTGAGCAGAGTATGGAATTCCTTGCAGACGACGAACTCTTGGAGGTAACTCCGAAATCAATCAGACTGCGCAAAACAATTCTTGATAAGGGCTTGCGTCTTAAAGCGGAAAGCCGCAAAAAATAACATATCGCAAATATGGCATAATGCTCCCGTTAAGTTTCCGGCTTTAACGGGAGTATTTTTATGCTTGCAATAAGAGTCGCTTTATTGCAACGGCAGGCGGAATGTGATAAAATTTAATAAAATCTTTAAGGAGGCGCGGCATGGAAAAAGCAGGGCTTTACATTCACATTCCCTTTTGCAAAAGCAAATGCCCTTACTGCAATTTTTATTCCGGCAAATATTCGTGCGAAGCGGCGGAAAAATATGCAAACGAGCTTGCAGACGAATTTTGCAAATATGCCGGTGCAGAATTTGACACGGTATATTTCGGCGGCGGCACACCGAGCATTTTGGAGGCGCGGCTGATTGCGGCAATACTTGATGCGGCGCGAAAAAGTTTTAAAATTGCCGATAATTCGGAAATAACGATTGAATGTAACCCCTCAAAGGATTTAAAAGAGGATATTGAAATTTATGCAGCAAGCGGAATAAACAGAATTTCGCTCGGCATGCAAAGCGCAGTTAAGGCAGAGCGGCAGGCACTGGGCAGAATTGCCGGCAAAGCCGAAATCGAGCGTACGCTGAATTACGCAAAGCGATGCGGCATAACAAACATAAGCCTTGATTTAATGCTTGGCGTGCCGAGGCAAACACTTGAGAGCCTTGATGAAAGCCTTGATTTTATCGAAGTATCCGGTGTGCCGCACATTTCGGCATATATGCTGAAAATTGAAGAGGATACGCCGTTTTACAGGCTAAAAAGCAAGCTTGCGCTTCCGGATGAGGACGAAACCGCACAGATGTATTTAAAAACGGTTGACCGCCTTGAAAAGGCGGGCATAATGCAATATGAAATCAGCAATTTTGCCAAGCCCGGCTTTGAAAGCAGGCACAACACAAAATATTGGCGGCTTGTGCCGTATCTCGGAATAGGAAAAAGCGCGCACAGCTTTTGGCACGGCAAAAGGTTTTATTATGACAGTGAATGGAAGATAAATTCCGACGGCATCGGCGGAGATGATGAAGAAAAAATAATGCTTGGGCTGCGAATGAAAAGCGGAGTTAACGAAGCACTGATAAAAGCAAATACCGAGCCGTATATATCCGCAGGCTTTATGGAGCGCAGGGGCGGCAAAATAGGCTTTACAGCAAAGGGCTTTCTTGTTTCAAACGCAATAATTTCCGAACTTATTTAAAGGTTTCAAGCGCGATATCGCACTTTATATTACATTATAATATATAAGCACAATCAGCAAACGGGGCACCGATTAAGCTAATCGGTGCCCCGTTTTTAATATTTTGTTTTGCAAAGATATTTAAATTCTTGCCACGCCATCCTTTACAGCGGCGTCAGCAACTGCTTTTGCAACCGTGTCTTTTATACGGCTGTCGAAAGCATAAGGCAAAATATAATCAGGTCTGAGTTCGCTGTCATCAACAAGCGAAGCGATGGCATATGCAGCTGCAAGCTTCATATTTTCCGTTATGCTGCTTGCGCGCACATCAAGCGCACCCCTGAAAATTCCGGGGAACGCCACAACATTATTGATTTGATTCGGAAAATCGGAACGCCCGGTGCCGATTATGGCAGCACCTGCCGCGGCTGCCTCATCGGGCATAATTTCCGGCACGGGATTTGCCATTGCAAGCACGATGGGATTTGGGTTCATTGTTTTTATCATATCCGCGGTGAGCACGCCGGGTGCGGAAACGCCTATAAAAATATCTGCGCCCCTAACGGCATCCGCAAGACCGCCGGCAACCTTTTCGCGGTTTGAAATTTTTGCGATTTCAAGCTTTGAGGCGTTAAGATTTTCTCTGCCGTCATAAATAGCACCTGTTCTGTCGCACAAAATAACATCGTTAAGCCCGAGGGTTTTAAGCAGCTTGGCGATTGCTATGCCTGCCGCGCCCGAGCCGTTTATAACAGCCTTGCACTGCGAAAGCGGTTTACCCGTGAGCTTTGTTGCATTTATGAGTGCGGCTGAAACAACAACCGCCGTGCCGTGCTGATCATCGTGGAAAATCGGAATATCGCACATTTCTTTAAGTTTGTTTTCAATTTCAAAGCAGCGCGGAGCAGCAATGTCCTCAAGATTTATACCGCCGAACGAACCGCTGATATTATAAACTGTTTGCACAAATTCATCAACATCCTTTGTGCGCACGCAAAGCGGAAAAGCATCAACATCGCCGAATTCTTTAAAGAGCACGCATTTGCCCTCCATAACCGGCATGCCTGCTTCGGGACCGATATCGCCGAGGCCGAGAACGGCAGAGCCGTCCGTTATAACGGCAACCATATTCCAGCGGCGGGTAAGTTGCCAACTTTTATCATAATCCTTTTGAATTTCAAGGCAGGGCTGCGCAACGCCGGGTGTGTATGCCAGCGAAAGAGAATCCTTATCATTCACCTTTGCCCTTGCAGTTACCTCCAACTTACCTTTCCATTGCTCGTGGAGCTTTAACGATTCTTTTCTGTAATCCATTTTTTACCTCACTGTTTGTTTTCTATATGCGAAAACGGCTTTGTTTTGCACGGATACGGCTTATAACCGCTTTCCCAAGGGAACACATAATCAAGCCCGAGTTCATCACGCACGGTGCTGAGCTCTTTTTGCACGGCATCGTTTATCGGCACGCCGCTGTTTTCCCTTTCCTTCCATATATCATACTCCTTTTCGCCCGCCGTGTAAATTCTTTTTTCGCCGGGTGCCTTTTGGCTGGCGCGCAATTCGCGCAGAATATCGCCTGCCGTCTTTTTAAAGGAATCAAGACCGAGAAACGCTTCCGTGTCTATAGCGATAAACCAATGACCGAGATGATATTTCTTTTTCTCGCCATTTTCACCGATGCCCGAAAGAGCCGAAAGAAATTGACCCTGCTGAAGCGCAGCTGAAAGCAATTCAACCGCCGTGGCGAAATCGTAGCCCTTGTAGCCGCCAAGTTCCTCACCTATTCCGCCAAGCGGAGCAAGCGCAGCCTCGTGCGTGTTAAGCTGAGTTAAAATTTCCTCGCTGTTTGTTAAGGCAGAACCGTCTCTGCCGACAACTGTGCCGACGGGACAATCCTTGCCGATTCTGGCATAATATTCGATTCTGCCCCTTTGAATTATTGAAGTGGCAGCATCAAACACAAACGGGAATTTTTCATCAGTGGGCATACCGATTGTGAAAGGATTTGTGCCGAGCATATTTTCAACGCCGTGAGTGGGTGCGATTGAGGGGCGGGCATTTGTGCCCGTCATTCCGATCATACCTGCCTGCGTTGCCATTGTAACATAATAGCCGGCAATGCCGTAATGGCAGCTGTTTCGCACCGCAACCATGCCCATGCCGTATTTTTTTGCCTTGTCGATAGCCGTTTGCATTGCACGAACGCCGATAAACTGACCCATACCGTCGTGCCCGTCAACAACAGCGGTGGTGGCTGTTTCGCGAATCACCTCATATTCCGTTACGGGATTTTGTATTCCCGCCTTAATTCTGTCTATATAAATAGGTTTAAATCTGTTACATCCGTGGCTTTCTATGCCTCTTTTATCCGATTCAAGAAGCACATCAGTGCAAATCAAAGCGTCCTCGCGCGGAACGCCGTATCCCACAAATGCATCCGTTACAAAATCCGAAATTAAATCCCAAGGGCAAACAACCTTTGCCATATAATCACCAAACCCCTTCTGCCGCATAAATCGGCTATCCGCCAAAGCAATTCGCCTTAGCAGCATATATATTATATTATAAGCCGCAGGTGTGTAAAATACGCCTGCGGTATATAATTTATATTATCTTTCCCAATTTCTGGAGCGTTCAACGGCGCGCTTCCAATTATCATAAAGCTTATTGCGCTTTTCGATTTCCATAGAGGGCACAAACACCTTATCAACCTGCCTGTTTGCCTCTATTTCCGCAGTGTCTTTCCAAACGCCCGTTGCAAGACCGGCAAGATAAGCCGCGCCGAGAGCAGTGGCTTCCCTGTTTTTCGGTCTGTTAACATTAACACCCGTCATATCCGCCTGAATTTGCATCATAATATCGGAAACGGACGCACCGCCGTCCACGCGCAAATCCTTAAGCAGAATACCGCTGTCCTTAACCATAGCCTCAAGCAAATCAGTCATTTGATAAGTGATGCTTTCAAGCACAGCGCGACAAACATGCTTTCTGTTTACGCTTCGCGTAAGACCTATCATACAGCCGCGTGCATACATATCCCAATACGGCGCACCGAGCCCCGTAAATGCGGGCACGAAATAAAGCCCGTTTGAATCCTCAACCTGAGCGGCAAGCACATCGCATTCGGGCGCGGATTTAATAAGTTCCATCTCATCCCGAAGCCATTTGATAACCGAGCCGGCGTTAAATGCAGAGCCCTCAAGGTCGTAAGTAATTTCGCCGTTTAGCCCCCAGGCAATGCCCGTGAGCAGGTTTGAACGCGATTCAATTCTTTTATCGCCGGTGTTCATAAGCAAGAAGCAGCCTGTACCGTATGTATTCTTTGCCTGGCCGGCATTAAAGCAGCCCTGACCGAAAAGCGCCCCAGGTTGATCACCGATTGAGCTTGCAATCGGAATGCCCGCAATTTGATCCATACCGGGGAACTTGGCAACCTCGCCGTAAATGCAGCTTGAAGGCTTAACCTCCGGCAGCATACTCATGGGAATGCCAAGCTTTTCGCAAAGAAACGGATCCCACTGAAGCTTATCAATATCAAAAAGCATTGTGCGGCAGGCATTTGAATAATCCGTAACATGCACGGCGCCGCAGGTTAAATTCCAAATCAGCCATGTATCAACCGTGCCGAAAAGGAGCTCGCCTTTTTCGGCGCGCTCTCTTGCGCCGGGAACATTATCAAGAATCCACTTGATTTTTGTGCCCGAAAAATATGCGTCTATCAAAAGCCCGGTGGTGTTTTTAATATAATCGCCGAGCCCCTCCGCCTTTAATTTTTCGCAATAATCCGCAGTGCGGCGGCATTGCCACACGATTGCGTTGTAAACTGGTTGACCCGTTTCCTTATCCCACACGATTGTGGTTTCACGCTGGTTTGTGATGCCTATCGAAGCGATGTCCTCCGGGCTTACTCTGTCGTCCCTAAGCACCTCCAAAATGGCTTCCAGCTCCGAAAAAAGAATTTCATTCGGATTGTGCTCCACCCATCCGTTTTGAGGATAGTATTGCGTGAATTCCTTTTGCGCTTTGGCAACAATTTCGCCCTGCTTGTTAAAAACAATAACACGCGAGCTTGTTGTGCCCTGATCAAGCGCCATAACATATTTTTTACCCATAAATTTTCCCCTTTCGGCAGTGCGATTGAAACACCGCCGCCCTCTTTATATATTTTTTAATAAAAAAACAAAAAAGAGCAAGCATTATATAATACTTACTCTTATATTTTAATATTTTATTCGCGCAAAGTCAATTTAATACTTATAAAATATAAATTAACAATTGCGATTTTTCGTTACACAATCGGGCTTATGACACAAAAATGCGCCAAAAGCCGGAGCGGCGATTACTGATTGTTTTCAATAAAATTAACAATATCGCCCACAGATTTCATATCCGCAATAACCTCGTCGGGCACCTCTACCTGGAATTCATCCTCAATGCTCATAACGATATCGATAGCATCAAGGCTATCGGCATCAAGGTCTTCCTCCAAAAGGCTGTTCACGGTGATTTTATCGGGATCAACACTGAGCTGCTCGGCAAGAATTTCTTTGATTTTATCAAGAACCACAATTAACCCTCCTTAAGCGGTTGTTAATCCGCAGAAATTATGTTATTATCATATTATAAAATTTATTTAAAGTTGTCAATACTTTGAGCGGCGGATTTTGCCGCGTTTTTATTTTTACAATCGAAAGGTGAGCACGATATGAAAAATTACGGTCTTTTGGGCTGGCCGCTCGGTCATTCGCTTTCCCCGGTTATTCACAGGGAACTTTTTAAAATTTCAAACACACCCGGCGAATACAGGCTTTATGAAATTGAGCCTGCCCGGCTTAACGAAGAAGCACCGCGGCTTTTTGAGCTTTCCGGATTTAACATAACGGTGCCGCACAAAATAGGCATAATTCCGCTGCTTGACGGGCTTGACGAAAAAGCCGCGCTTTTCGGCTCCGTAAACACCGTTAAAACAGGCGATAAGAATACGGGCTTCAACACAGACTGCCTCGGCTTTTTACGTGCGCTTGAGGGCGCAGGAATAAAACTCGGCGGCAAAGTGCTTTTGTGCGGAAACGGCGGCGTGGCAAGAACGATTGCCTTTGAAGCCGCACTCGCAAGCTGCGATCTCACAATAGCCTGCCGCGAAAGCGGGCTTGAAAAAGCACGGGCATTACAGGCGGAAATTAAAGAAAAAACAAGAAAATCCGTTTGCGTTTGTGAATATTCGAGGCTTGAAAGGGACTGGGATTTAATAATAAACGGCACTTCCGTGGGCATGCTGCCTAACACAAACGCCTGCGTGCTTGATAAGGACACCGTGCAAAGCGCGAAAGCGGTTTACGATGTTATTTACAACCCTGCCGAAACGCTGCTGCTAAAATATGCTCGCGAGGCAGGCATAAAATGCGAAAACGGGCTTTCAATGCTTGTGTGGCAGGCTGCTGCCGCACAGGAAATTTGGAACGGCGTTAAATTTACAAACGAAGACATTGAAAAGGTTTTAAAATTAACCGAGAGCGAGCTGAAAAAAAGATGAATATAGTTTTATGCGGCTTTATGGGTGCCGGAAAAACAAGAATAGGCAAAGAAATTTCAAAGCTGACCGGGCGTGAATTTATTGATACGGACGATATTGCCGAAAAAATTGCCGGCAAAAGCATTGCCGATATCTTTGCCGAAAGCGGCGAAGCGGAATTCAGAAAATTAGAAACACAGGCGTGCAAAGCCGCGGCGGCGCACGAAAACGCCATTATATCCACAGGCGGCGGCGCGGTAACCTTTGAGCAAAATACAAGGATTTTAAAAGAAAGCGGCATTGTGGTTTTTATTGACACTTCTTTTTCCGAAATAGTTAAGCGCGTGGGCGACGCAAGCTCACGCCCGCTTTTTAAGAACAAAAAGAACGCCGAAAAGCTTTATGCAGAGCGAAAAAGCAAATATTCATCCGCCTGCGATATTGCAATTAACGGCGATTTCACCCCTGCTGAAACGGCAAACGAAATAATAAACAAAACTACAGAATTGTTAAATAATCGTAACTATTGTTGAAAATCAGGAAGTGTTGTGCTATAATGACAACGTTTTTACAATAGATTTTGCACATTTCCTCTTTACGGATACATTTTATTTAATAAATTCGGAGTTTTAATATGAAGGATAATAAAGCAGAGGTTAAGCATTTCTTCACAATGTTTGACAAATATAAGAACTTGCTTCGCGAACTCACAAGAAAAAATGTTAAGCTTAAATACAGAGATTCATGGCTCGGCATTTTTTGGAGCTTTTTGCAGCCGCTGATGACGATGATTGTGCTTACGGTTGTTTTCGGCAACATATTCGGTGCAAACAGAGCGCACATAGTTTGCTACCCGGTTTATCTTTTCACCGGCAGACTTTTATTTGAATTTTTCACATCATCCTCAAAAAGGGCACTCACTTCTTTCAGATCCAATGCTCCGATCATTAAAAAGGTTTATGTGCCCAAATATATGTATCCCCTTTCGGGCATTCTTTCAAACTTTGTAACATTTTCAATTTCAATTTTGTGCTACATCTGCGTTTGGATATTCTTTAAGGCAACGGGGCTGCTCGGCGGCTCGGGGCTGACAGTCAATTTCTATGCCTTGCTATTTGTGGTGCCCATGGCGATACTTTTGATATTCGTTATCGGAGTGGGGCTTATCCTTTCCGTGCTTCAGGTTTATTTCAGAGATATCGAATATATTTGGGATGTTTTCTGCACACTGCTTTTCTATTGCGTGCCGATAATCTATCCCCTTCAGCAGATTAAAACACATTGGATAGAGATTGTTATTAAAGTAAATCCGCTTTATTCAATGCTTGAGCTCTTTAGGCAATGTGTGCTTTATTGCCAGCCGATGAGTTGGAAACTGCTGCTTTATGCGCTTGCATGGGCATTTGCAACGCTTGGGCTTGGCGTATTCATATTCAACAAAAAGAGTGATGATTTAATTTTCCATCTTTAATACAATCAATATCAGAAGAGCACCGCTTCGGATGAAGCGGTGCTCTTTTTGCGCCCGGTTGCTTAATTGAGCACTAAAGGCGATTTTCCTCCTGATATTCTTTTGAATATTCCACATTTTGCATATCCGGCACAGGCACGCCCTGCGCCGTACGTGCATCCGGCTGCACTGTGGGATTGCTTATGTTTACGCCGTATTTATTTGAAATCGCTTTTTCAAGGCGATATTTCTTTTTGTATGACCCGTGAGGGGCTGAAACGATTTTTTTCTCGACTGCATAAAATCCCCCGGCATATCCCTCGGCAAGCCTTTTAAGCTGCTCCAAATTATTTGCGTTTGCATTGCTGTGCACGATTGCGGATTGAACGCTTTTCGGAAGCGAGTCAAAATAAGTGCGCATATCGAGCGGTGAATTAAAAACATCTGCCATATTTAAGTCTCCCTATTTACAAAATTTTATAATCACGGTGCGGCAAAAAGCACTGTGTAAAACGTATTTCTGCAAGCAAAAAGCAGAGCACATTTTCAGCCGATTTAGTGATTATTATCATTATTCCCGCAAAAGGTTAAAATAAATAGTGCAACCTGCTGAAAAATATTGTAAAAAGCTTATTTTGATTATTATGTCATTTTACACATTTGCGATTATGTAAAGCATATTGTCAAGTCTTTTAAGCTGATTTTGTTAAAAATGCATAAATATTACAAAATGGTTACAATATGCTTGTGATGAATTCACATAGATTAACAGGTTACAAATGTGTTACAATTTATATCGTCTTGAGTCTTGCGAACACGGGCTCATTCAAAACAAACGGGAAATTGATATGCAAAAGCACATTTGCATTATTTCCACTTGCGGCGGCAGCATAGATAAACCCGCGAAACTGCCGAATGCCGCAAAGCGCCGTTCTGTCGATCGTAATGGGGCGAGCGATAAATTTTAATGCGGTCGGAAAGGTTAACAGGACTTTCTTATGAAAAAAATTTGCAGAGCGTTTACCCTGCTTATATTATCACTGAGCATAATATTAACGGTGTTCCCCTCCACTGCGGTTGCGGCGGAAAGCGTGTTTGAGCCGAGGCTCAGCGCACCGAGCAGATCAAACGCCTACTACAACAAGCAGCTTAATTACTATTCGCAAACCGGCTACGGAATGCCGAACTGCGTGGCATATGCCTACGGCAGAATTTACGAAATCACCGGCGAACAGCCGCTTATCAAAAGAGGCAGCGCAAGCGAATGGTGGAGCATGAATAAGAAAAACGGATACTACAATTACGGTCAGGAACCGCAAATCGGCGCAATTGCCTGCTGGAGTAACCATGTGGCAATAGTTGAAGAAATAGACGGCGACACCGTTACCGCTTCCCAATCGCACTGGGGCGGCAATTATTTTGACACCACCACTTTTAAAAGCGGAACAAACCGCTTCGGTCAAAAATTTTACGGCTATATTTATGCCTGTGAAGAAATAAATGAACAGATTGAGCAGGAAAAGGCGGAAGAAGCGGCAAGAATTGCCGCAGAGGAAAAAGCTGCGGAGGACGCAAAGCGAAGCCACACCGCAATTCCAGAGCAGCAGCCCGAATACATTGTGCCGGAAACGAACACAACGCCATCCGTAAGCGCAAATTTAACCGGCGATGAGCCGAAAGTTGTTTTAAACAGCATTGTGCTGAAAAAAACACTTGCCGGGCAAAATGCAAATTTGCATTGATTTAAATAACATAATTTTAACGAAGGCATATCGCACGGCAGTGATATGCCTTTATTATATATTTATATATTATAACATTATATAATGAGCCGATATTGTTGCCGATTTTTAAATATTTTCGGCGTTCACAATTTATTTTCAAAAAAAGTGTTGACAAATCAGTCGGATGGATATAATATAAATATTGTAGTTAGCACTCAGGTGCTAAGAGTGCTAATTTAACAAAATCAAAATCCAAAGGCGGTGGAAAGGATGATCGGCGAACGGCAAGGCGCAATATTATCTTTGATAATAGACAGCTATATCAAAAGCGGCGAGCCTATCGGCTCAAAAACCCTTGCAGACCTTTTACCGTATAAAATATCCAGCGCCACAATAAGAAACGAAATGGCGCGGCTTTCCGAGCTTGGCTTTTTAAAGCAGATGCACACAAGCGGCGGCAGAATACCGAGCAATGCTTCATACAGATATTATGTTGACAATCTGATGATTTCAAAGCCGCCTACGGCATTTGAAAAGCAGGCGGCAGCCGAGAGGCTTTCCGTTAATGCAAGCGACCCTGAAAGATTGCTTAAAGACGCAGTTTCACTGCTTCAGCAGGAAACGCATTGCACGGCGTTTTACGATGCGATTGAGGATTCACTCGATTGCATTCAGGGTGCGGATATCATTCCGGCAGGCAACGGCAAGGCAATGATTGTGATGCTTTCCGTGGGTGGAAAAATCAAATCATCCGTTTGCAAAATCGATTGCCCGATTGACGACGATTTTAAAGCGTTGTTCTATTACGCAATGCGCGAATATTTCATCGGTGTTCCGCTTTCGGAGGTTACTCCGGCATTGCTGCAAAAAACGGTTACGGTGCTCGGCACAAGGCTGTTTGATATGCTGCCGGCACTCACGAGCCTTTGCGCTTTATGCGCCGAAGCCGCACAGGGAACAGTTTATTTCGACGGCGAAACAAATTTGCTGAGTCACGAGGAGTTCGGGAACGAGGTTTACAGAATTCTTTCATTTTTGGCAGACCGTGAAAACGCCGCGGCAACATTTGAAAAATACCCGGCAAGCGAAAACAGACCGAGCCTTTTCATAGGACGCGAAAATATGCACCCGCTGCTGAAAAACACGGCAACGGTGCTTACACGGGTGGGCTACAACAACAGCCAATCCGCTTTAATAGGCATTATAGGCTCCACCAGAATCGATTATGCTTCGGTTTTGCCGAGAGCAGAATATATAATGAACACAGTTAAAAAATATCTTCAAAAGGGAGGCGCGGAATTTGAGTAAGAAAGAAAAGGTAACTCAAGAGGAAAAAGAGCCGCAGAAAAAGACCGAAAAAGAAACAAAGGCTTCCGAAAAAAAAGAAAGCAAAAAAGAAAGCGAAGCGGAAAAAGCAAAGCAGCAGCTTGAGGAAGCTAACGATAAATTCCTGAGGCTGAACGCAGAGTACCAGAACTTTAAAAGACGAAGCGAAAAAGAAAAACAGGAAGCATATAATTTCTCAAAAGCCGAAACGATTAAAGAGCTTTTACCTGTTATCGATAATTTGGAAAGAGCACTTGCAAGCGACGGCTCCGGCGATTACGAAGGCTTGAAAAAAGGTGTTGAGATGACATATGACAGCCTAATGGCAAGCCTTTCAAAATTGGGAATTGAGGTTTTCGGCGAAGCCGGAGAAACCTTTGATCCGAATCTTCACAATGCAGTAATGCATATTGAGGACGATAAATATAAAGACGGCGAAATCGTGGATGTTTACCAAAAAGGCTATAAAACGGGCGAAAAGGTTATTCGCCCCGCCATGGTTCGCTCGGCAAACTAAATTAAAAACTATTTAACGGAGGATATAATATTATGGCTAAGATTATTGGTATTGACTTAGGTACAACAAACAGCTGCGTAAGCGTTATCGAGGGCGGCGAAGCCGTTGTTATCCCTAACGCAGAAGGCGCAAGAACAACACCGTCCGTAGTTGCATTCAGCAAAGACGGCGAAAGAATGGTGGGCAATGTTGCAAAACGCCAGGCTATCACCAACCCGGACAGAACCATCAGCTCCATCAAAAGGCATATGGGCTCCGACTATAAAGTTAATATAGACGGCAAGGCATACACACCGCAGGAAATTTCCGCAATCATTCTTCAAAAGCTTAAATCCGATGCGGAAAGCTACCTCGGCGAAAAGGTTACGGAAGCGGTTATCACCGTGCCCGCATACTTCACCGACTCTCAACGCCAGGCAACAAAGGACGCAGGCAAAATCGCAGGTCTTGATGTTAAAAGAATCATCAACGAGCCCACGGCTGCCGCACTTGCATTCGGCATCGATAAGGAAGATGACCAAAAGGTTATGGTTTACGACCTTGGCGGCGGCACATTCGATGTTTCCATCATTGAAATGGGCGACGGCGTTCAAGAGGTTCTTGCAACCGCAGGTAACAACCACCTCGGCGGCGACGACTTTGATAAAAAGGTTATGGACTGGATTGTTGCCGAATTCAAGAAAACAAACGGCATAGATCTTTCCGGCGACAAAATGGCAATGCAGCGTGTTAAAGAAGCTGCCGAAAAAGCAAAGATTGACCTTTCCGGCATGACAACCGCTCAGATTTCGCTTCCTTTCATCACTCAGGATGCAACAGGTCCGAAGCACTTGGATCTTACTCTTACAAGAGCACAGTTTAACCAGATGACGGCAGATCTTGTTGAAAAAACAATGGGTCCCGTTCGCCAGGCAATGACCGACAGCGGACTTTCAATGAACGAGATTGACAAGATTTTGCTTGTAGGCGGTTCAACCCGTATTCCCGCAGTTCAGGAAGCAATTGAAAAATTCAGCGGCAAAAAGCCGTTTAAGGGCATCAACCCCGATGAATGCGTTGCAATGGGTGCCGCACTTCAGGGCGGCGTTCTCGGCGGCGATGTTAAGGGACTTCTTCTTCTTGATGTTACTCCCCTTTCACTCGGCATTGAAACAATGGGCGGCGTAAACACCGTCATAATTGAAAGAAACACCACAATTCCCACAAAGAAATCACAAATTTTCTCCACAGCGGCAGATAATCAAACTTCCGTTGAGGTTCATGTTCTTCAGGGCGAAAGACAATTCGCCAAGGATAATAAAACCCTCGGTATGTTCCACCTTGACGGCATTATGCCGGCTCGCCGCGGTGTGCCGCAAATCGAAGTAACCTTTGATATTGACGCAAACGGCATTGTTCATGTTTCCGCAAAAGACCTCGGCACCGGAAAAGAGCAGCACATCAGCATTACGGCTTCCTCCAATATGAGCAAGGAAGACATTGAAAAGGCTGTTCAGGACGCAGAAAAATTTGCCGAAGAGGATAAGAAAAAGAGAGAGGCTGTTGACCTTAAAAACGGTGCGGAGCAGCTTTCTTACCAAACAGACCAACTTATCTCCGAAAACGGCGACAAATTCAGCGCAGACGACAAAGCCACTCTTGAAACAAAATCTGCAGCTCTTAAAGAAGCTCTTAAAGGCGACGATCTTGATGCCATAAAGACCGCACAGGACGATTTACAGAATAAGTTCTATGAGGTTTCCCAAAAGCTTTACCAGGCTGCGCAGGCGGCTCAGGGTGCCCAAGGTGCTCCCGGCGCAGATCAGGGCACACAGGGCGGCGCTGACCAGGGCTACACCGACGCCGACTACACAGAGGTTGACGATAACTGATAAAAGGCTTTCAAACCTTTTCTCCCCTTTCAAACACACGGCGGGAACGATCAAAACGGTCGTTCCCGCCAAAGGCGTGTTTTGTTTATATCATCGGCGCAACGCCGATTAACGCGATTATCGCTATCACACACAGGAGGAAAATATGCCTGAAGAAAAACGAGATTATTATGAGGTGCTCGGAGTTCAAAAAGGTGCTACCGAAGACGAAATAAAAAAAGCATACAGAAAAACGGCTAAAAAATATCACCCCGATTTGCACCCGGACGATAAAGCAGCAGAAGAAAAATTCAAGGAATGTAACGAAGCATACGAAGTGCTTTCCGACCCGGATAAAAAAGCAAGATACGACCAATTTGGCTTTGCCGGAGTTGACCCGAATTACGGTGCAGGTGCCGGCGGATACGGCGGCAGCGGTTTCGGATTTGACGGCGATATCGATTTGGGCGATATATTCTCTTCCTTCTTCGGCGGAAGCGGCGGTTTCGGTGGCTTTGGCGGCAGAAACCCAAATGCACCGCAGCGAGGCAGAGACATACAGATTTCCATCAACATCACCTTTGAAGAGGCTGCAAAAGGCTGCAAAAAAGCCGTGGAAGTGCCCAGGGTTGAGGATTGCAGCGAATGCGGCGGAAGCGGCGCGGCAAAAGGCTCTCAAGCCCAAACCTGCCCCGACTGCGGCGGCAAGGGCTATGTTAATGTGCAAAACAGAATGGGATTCACCGTGGTTTCATCGCAACGCCAGTGCACAAAGTGCGGCGGTCGCGGCAAGATTATTGATAATCCCTGCTCCAAATGCGGCGGCAAGGGCAAGGTAAGGCGCAAAAAGAAAATTGAAGTTTCTGTGCCGGCAGGCATCAGCGAGGACAGAATTTTAACCATGCGCGGTCTCGGCGACAGCGGCTTTAACGGCGGTCCTGCAGGCGATCTTAAAATTATCGTAAACATCAAAAAGCATCCTTACTTCACGCGAGAGGGCTACAATGTTTGGTTTGACAAGCATGTTTCGATAGTTGAGGCAACACTTGGCGCAGAGCTTGAAGTGCCCACGCTTGACGGCAATGTTAAATACAATATGCCGGCAGGCACACAGCCCGGTGATGTTTTTAAACTTAAGGGCAAGGGCATTCAAAGACTTAATTCCGTCGGAAAGGGCGACCAATTTGTTCGCATAGTTGTGGATATTCCCAAGAATGTTTCAACAGAGCAAAAAAATCTGCTTATGCAGTTCGACAAAACCTACACTGCCCCGAAAACCACTGCCAAGGAAGGCTTTTTCGATAAATTCAAAAAGAAATAAGCAAAAGCTTCGGCGCACATTTCGTTTTTGCATGCCGGAGCTTTTATTTTGTTTTTATAAAGAATTTTTATAAATGTGCGCTTATACCGCCGCCCGATTATGCTTTACAAGCGCGCAAATAAGTGTTAATATAAATTTGCCGACAGGCAAATAACACAAACGGAAGTTTTTTATGGCACACCCGATAAAGCATTTTATAACAATCACCAAGCACCGTCACAGAGTTATGCTGCATTGCTTTAAGGCAGGCATTCCGCTGCAGGGACTTGGACACGATCTTTCAAAATATTCGCCCACGGAATTTATACCGGGCGCAAAATACTACCTCGGCAACCGCTCGCCGAATGAAGCGGAAAGGCTGGCGAAGGGATATTCAGCCGCATGGCTTCACCACAAGGGCAGAAACCGCCACCATTATGAATATTGGATGGATTACAGCACAAAAACAAAGCGGCTTGAGCCGATTGAAATGCCCACAAAATATTTAAAAGAAATGTTTTGCGACAGAGTTGCCGCAAGCAAAATTTACCAAGGCAAAAACTACACCGAGGCTCACCCGCTCGAATATTTTTCACGTGCAAAATCAAGAATTATAATGCACCCGAAAACGGCGCAAAAGCTTGAAGAATTGCTTGTGATGCTGAAAGAAAAGGGCGAAAAAGAAACCTTTATATACATAAGAAAAATGAAATAACGCCGCATGTGCACATTTTGCGCAACCGACGCCAAATCAACAAACGGCGCGCTGCGCAAAATCCAAACACACAAAAAACGGACGGAAAGCTTGGGTTACGCCCATTTAATGCTTTCCGCCCGTTTTTTATAATTTCAGCCCGAGACCGCCAGCTTTTTGTGCAAGCATTTTTTTGATAACCTCGGAAATATACGCCGCCGCCTCAACTGGAGGCATACCGATTTTGCTTATGTTTGAAACAACCGTGTAATCGCTCTCGCTCATATCCGGATGCGGCTTATATGCCAGATATGCGCTCATGCTTTCATCCGTTATAAGACCGGGTCGCTCGCCTATCAGCACGCACACTACCTTTGCATTAAGAAGCGGCCCGATTTCGCGCGCCGTGTTCACCCTGCAATAGCGCACGAAAAAAGGCTTGCCGACGGAAATTCCGTCATCCTCCAGAGCCATTTTCAAAAGCGGCAGCATATCACCGCAATTCGCCCCGATTGCCGGAGAGGAAAGCCCGTCGCCGCAATAGATTTGCACATCCGCACCGAGCGTGGCATTTTGCCTTAATATTTCTTTTTGCGATTCGTCAAAATACCTGCCCCAATCCGGGCGCGTAATCATATCATATTTATTTTTGCACCTTGTGCGCACCTCAAAAAGCCCGAGTTTTTCGAGGGTTTCGTGCGAAACCTCCGTCATAACCGCATCGTTTGCCGCGGCATGTGCCGCACGAAAATCAAGATATTTCTGCGTTTTATATCTGCTGCCCGCCCTGCCGATTTGCAACCTTGCCGGAGTGCGCGCGGCAAGCGAATCAAAATAATCCGACATAAAATATCCCCTCCTTTACAGAAAAACACGCGGATTGCCGGCATTTTTGCCGAGCCTGCCGTTTTCCCAAATTCCGTATTCCTCAAGCCACTGCCTGAATGGTTCAATCGGCGAAAGATTAAGCATTTCGCGAATTGCCGCTATATCGTGATAAGAGGTTGATTGATACATAAGCATAACATCATCGCTTTGCGGCACTGCCATAACATAATGGCACCCGGCAGAGGCGAGCATAACAAGCAGGCTGTCGCTGTCGTTTTGATCCGCTTTCATATGATTTGTGTAGCAAATATCGCACCCCATCGGCAAGCCGTGCATATGACCGCAAAAATTATCCTCAAGCGCGGCTCTTATCAGTTCCTTTGTGTCATAAATATATTCAGGACCGATAAAACCCACAACCGTGTTCACAAGAAACGGCGAATAATGCCTTGCAAGCCCGTAGCAGCGCGATTCCATAACAAGCTGATCCGCGCCGTTGTGAGCCGAGGACGAAAGCTCACTGCCCTGCCCCGTTTCAAAATACATATAATTCGGACCCTCAGCCGTTGAATATTTTGCCATAAGCTCGTTTGCGTTTTCAAGCATATCAACATCCGTGCCGAACGATGAAAGTGCCGCTTCGCTGCCGGCAATTGACTGAAAGCACAAATCCATCGGCACACCCTGCTTAAGAGCCTGAATTTGCGTTGTTATATGCGAAAGTACGCAGATTTGCGTTGGGATTTGCAACCTTGTTTTAACATCGTTAAAAAGATTTAAAATATCGCCCGTGCTTTTAACGGTGTCCACGGCAGGATTAAGACCCAAAACAGCATCTCCCGCACCGTAAGAAAGCCCCTCCAAAAGAGACGCGGTTACGCCCTTAACATCATCCGTGGGGTGATTCGGTTGAAGACGCACGGCAAAGGTGCCGGGCAAGCCGATTGTGGTGTTGCAATGGGCGGTTATTTGCAATTTGCGCGAAACATACATCAAATCAAGATTACCCATAAGCTTTGCCAAGGCAGCAATAACTTCCGAGCTCATACCGCGCGCAAGTGCCGAAATTTCATTGCCCGTCATCATATTATCGAGCACCTTTTCACGCAGTTCGCCGACGGTGAGCTTTTTTATTTTTTCATATTGAGCCATGTCCAAATCATCAAGGATAATGCGTGTAACGCTGTCTTTTTCATATTCAACTGCCGGAGAATTTGTGATATCCTCCACGGTTAAATCGGAAAGCACATATTTTGCCGCCACGCGTTCCTTGGCATTTTCCGCACCTATTCCGGCAAGTGTGTCGCCGCTTTTTTGCTCGTTTGCCTTTGCAAGCACCTCTTTAACACTTTTAAATTCATAATTATGACCAAACAGCACTTTATTCATTTTCAAGATTATCTTTTCCTCCGAACACAAGAGTTTTCACAACAACGGGAACAGCTTTGCCGCCCGCAACAGGTACACCGATATCAATATAATTTCCGCGTCTGCAATCAATGCCGTCAAAACAAATAAAGGGATAGCCCGACGGAAGCGCGCGGCGCAGGCAAATTCCGAGTGCTTTTGAAAAATCCGCCTTTGTTACAACCACTATCGGCAAGCCCTTTGCCGTTAATTCGGCGCAGTTTTTTGCAATATCCTTTGCAATATTCACAAGTTCCTCAAACCCGGGCACACCGTCGCCGGGAAGCGAAACTGCGCACAAATCCGAGCCTATTCTTGAAAAATCCGAAACACATTCAAGATTTTTAAGAGGAAGCGAAACATTTGAATATTCAATCGTGCTGCCCGAGATTTCCATGCTGAAATTGCCTGCGCCGATAACCGTTGCCCTGATTGGGCTTGAAGCGGAATTTATTATTTTGGCGGGATACGAGCGGCTGCTTTCCCTGACAGCTGCCGCAAGTTCATAGCCGATATCGCCGAAGCCCGCGCGACACGCACCGCAATCGGCAAAGCATTCAGCAACACCGCCCGAAAACGACACCGCTTCGGGAACATATTTGCCGCTCGGCAAAGAATCCGTTATGCAATAATCAGGCACGCCGCCGCAACAAAAAATTGCATTTTTAATAATATCCGCCGCAACGGCACAAAGTTTGCTTATTTCCGAAACATCACGGTTTGATTTAATAACGATACCGTGTTCGGCGCACAGGCGGCTTATTTCGGGAGTTAAAACAACATTGCCTCCCTCATCAAAACGCACAAGCCTGCCTCCGATATTAAGACAGCAATCATCCACGCATTCGCCGTCCTTAAAAAAAGAAATATTGGTTGTGCCGCCGCCGATATCGGCATTTGCGGTTATACCGCCGCTTTGATCGCTGAATTTATCCGCGCCGGCGCCCTTGCCGGAAAGATACGATTCAAGGCGTGAGCCTGCCTGAGCCGCTATAAAATTACCCGAATATTCGGCAATATCCGCAAGCACCTGCTTTGCATTTTCCTTTTTTGAGGATTCGCCCGTTATGATAACCGCGCCCGAATCGAAATTTTCCTTTTTAAAGCCTGCAGCCGCATATTCCTTTTTTATGATTTCCGCCACCGCGGTGCCGTTTATGTTTCCGTTTTCATCCAGCGGCGTAAAATAAACGGGGCTTTCATAAATGATTTCTTTTTTTGTTATAACGGCATGAGGAACCGTGCCGAAGCCTCCTTCAACGGCAATGCCTATTCGGCTTACTATCAAGTGCGTTGTGGTGGTGCCGATATCAATGCCCGCACTTAAAAGGATTTGATTTTCCATAAAGCTTCCTTTTTACTGAAAAAGCCGACCTGCATTAAGCAAGCCGGCAAACATCGTTGTTTTTCGGTTTATTTCTGTGTGCCGTCTGCCGCTTTGGCAGCCTTGGCGGCTTTTTCCGCTTCGCGTGTGGATTTCTTTTTTCTGTGAATAATAAAGCGATTGCAGGGATAAGTCCACAAAGTGGGAATAGCCATGCCGATAAGCTTTATAACAAGATCCGCAAAATTACCGGTTAAGTTATGGCTTGCGGCAAATGTTTGCATTGCCGAGCCTATCCAGCCGTTTGCAAAAATGGTGAAAACCACCATTATGAAATACAAAATTATGCTGAGGGTGGGATTTGCATCCGCCTTAAAGGTGATTTTGCGGTTTAAAATAAATGCAATTAAATAGCCGACGGTTGTTGAAATCAAATAGGTGTAAAGATAGCCTTTTGATTCAATACCTATCATATTAAGTGTGGGATTTGTGATTGCAACGCTTGTGAGCGCGGCAAACGCCGTATTCAGCAGCACCATATGCACCACGAGTTCCACCGCCGAAGAACCGCCGCCTGCAATTGAAAACTTTATAAATTTCCATATTTCGGCATGTTTTTCCGTCCACTTCACAAAGGGATTATTCTTTTTATCCGTATTATTTTTGCTCATAACTGCTCCTTTATTTTACAAAAACTTTGCAAGCAAGATTATGACCGCAACTGTTGCGGCGATAATCGCAAGTGCTTTTTCAATCATCGGAATTGCCGCGTCAACAGTTTCCGGTGCCTTGCTGGAAAAATAATCATAAAGCGGCTTTTGCACTTTCGTGCCCACAAGTTCGTCAAAAGTGCGTGTGTATGTTTCGTATTCACCGGGCTTATTTTCATCAAGCTCGATAATACGTACGCCGCGCTTTGTTCTGTTGCCGTAAACATTGAAACCGCTTGACTGAGTGAAACCGAGATCAACATTTTTATATCTGCCCACAAAGCTGTTTTTATGATCGTGACCCACGAAAACAGCCACAACATCGCCTTTTTCGGAAACAGCGTCAAACTCGCCCGTGTTTTCGTTCGGAATTGAGGGCGGTTCAAGCAACATATCGCCCTTGCGGCAGGAATCGCCGAGAACATAATATTCATTTTTGTGCGTTCTGAACGCCCTGATTGCGCCCTTGGTGCCTTTTTTCACGCGCTTGAGTGCATTGTAATATTCACACATCGGAATATGCTGAAAAACTATCGAGGGCACATATGCTCCGTTTTTCGCCTTAAGTTCTTCCCTTGTTTTTTTATACCAATCAATGATTTTAACATCAAACGGCTCGTAACCGCCGCCTTTAGCATCCGTGCCGCTGTCAAACAGATAAAGATTGAAAACATCCCTGTCCGACCCGTCTGAAGCCTTAATAGGGATAAAACAGGTGCCGCCGTCATCCGAAAGCTCTGCGGGCTGCTCGCCCACGCAATTCGGAAGCGACTTATATATATCCTCAAACTGATCTTTGTTTGAAATGCCGACCTGCCTGTCGTGATTGCCGAAGGTTACGGCAAAGGGAATATTTCTTTTTGTTACCGGCTCAAGCAATTTATAAATCGTTTGGGCAACGGCGTTTTCAAGTTCCTTGCCCTTGCCTTTGTAGGTTACACCGTAGCCCTTAATCTGATCGCCTGTATACACCACCAAATCTGGCTTTTCCGCATCAACCGCAGCCTCCAAAAGGGCAATCGTGTCGGGCGAAACGGCAGGAATTTCCTGCATGTCCGTGATTTGCATTATTTTAAATTTTTTATCTTTTGTAAATCTCATAAAACGCCCTCTCCTTAAAAGACAAAAAGAAGGGCACGGCAAAATTCAATTGCTGTGTCCTCCTTGACTATTTTAGATTAGCATATAGAAATAAAAAAGTCAATAATCACATTGCACGCTTTACAAAATATTTACCGTATCCGAACCTTAATTTGACGCAAAAGACATTAAAAAGCGCAGAAAAACCGCCGCGCAGCTTAAAATGCGCAGCGGCTTTTACTGTTTCTATCCTATTTCAACTTCGCCGCCGTTGTTTGAAGAAATAAAGCCGATCCATGTTTTGCCGGGATTGAGCTTAATTTCCTTGCCGGAAGCGTCCGTAAACACGAGTTTGCCGTTTTCCTCTTTCCAATTAAAATCAACAACAGTGCCGGCGGAAGCAAGCTTGCCGGTGCCGCTTGTGAATTTATAATTGCAATATGTTTCCGTTTTGCCCGAACCCTTATAATCCTGTTTATCAACATATTCGCTTTCGGTGAAAAGGGCAACAACATTTTCAAAGCTTACTTCCTGCTTATAATCGGATTCGTTTTTATATTTACCGTCTGCCGAATCATATGTAAATGTGTGGCTGTAAGCGGACGAAGCTCTTTTTGAAAATTTGGTTGTGATGCTGTTGCAAGCGGTTTGCGAAAGGGCGGTTGCCTTGTCGTTAAACGCAAACTGAGTGAAGCGTGAGGAATCAAGATCGGTGCGATAACCTTTTTTATCGATTGCCGCAACAAGTTCGTTTCCGAGCAGCACCGCATTGTGGGGGCTTACCTTATCGCTTGTGCGCTTGAAGCATGAGGATGTGCTCATGCCGTCTATATTATCGATGTTATTATTGGTGATATAATCGTCTGCGCCCTCGTAATCGCCCTTGCTGTGACTTTGACCGAAGTGAATGTAAATGCAATCAAAATATTGCGAAAACTGCACAAAGCTGGGTCTTGCGGAACGGGTGGGCCCGACCTGTTCCGGTAAATCAGTCATATCCGCATAAAGCCAAAGCATACGGGTTATTCCGCCTTCAACCTCGCCCTCAACAATGATATCAGGAGTGTCCATATTATATTGCGGGCGTGCCTGCGGTGAATTTTCAACAACAACCGCAATCGGTCTTTTGCCGACTGCCGATTCATTGTATTCCGACTCGCCGGTGAGCGGATTTTTAATAATAACCGGTGCCTGCGTGGTGGTTGTTGTTGTGGTGGTTGTGGTGGTTTCCGGCTCTTTTTTATTGCGAACAGCGCCGAAATAAACGCCCACGGCAATTGCCACAACAACTATTACAGCCACAACGGCGATTATTATTTTTTTATTTTTTGAATTTTTCATATATCCATCTTCCTCAGGGTATTCATCTGTGTAATTTCCGTTTTGCGGATTTATTTCCTCCGGCGCAAACGGAAGCGACGGCTTTTGCAATTTATCATCGTCCTCACGCGCCTTTATCAAATCTTTTTCAATGGCCTCAACATTGCCGATATCGCCGTCGGTTTTCGCCGCTTCGCTCGTTTCGGGCGATTTTGCCGCTTCGGCTTTTTCCCGGTGAGGCTCAGGCTCGTTTTTTTCCTGCGCCTCCGAAAAAGTTAACACTTCTTCGTTTAATTTAAAGCTTGCGTTTTTTTCCTCGTCGCTTTTCGGCTGCGGTTCGTTGCCGCTTGCGAATTTAAATTCATTAAGGATTTTTTCAACCTCATCGTCTTTATTTCCCATGTAAGGCCTCCTTTTTCAAAATATTGTATATATAATACCATATATGCACACAAAATGCACTATCTTTTTATCATTTTATTGATTTTGCAAACAATATATAGTAAAATTATGTTAAACTTAAGCAGACGGGAGTCTTTTCGGCTTATTCTTGCTTACCTTGAAAGGACGGTTAAAATGGCAAAGGCAATTCCGATAATCATAACAAACACAAACATTTTGCTTTTCGACAAAGCAAGCGAAGAATTTAAGCCTTTTTCACTGCAAGGCGTTACAACGCGCCCGAATATTCCGTTTTACCATTCCTTTGCAAAAAAAATTGCCGAAAGCCAGCATTATTTCAAGGAATTTTTAAAACAATATTATCCAAAAAAAGGAAACAAAAACATTTTGGCAATTATCGTGCCGGACGATACAAGCCCGCTTGAAAGCATTTTCATTAACGAATTTTTCGTTAATTCGGGCACTTGCAAGGCAGTGGCGCAAATGACGATGGCGCAGGCACTTTCAAAGGAGCATTCACAATACATTTCAATTTCGAAATCCTCGCGAAATGTTGTGCTGCAATATATCAGAAACGGCGAAATCAAAGCTTCGCGATATTACGACAGAAACACATATGTTGCCCCGATGATATCCGAAGACGCAAAAAGGCTTCACATTGACATAGAATACGAAAACACGCCGATTTTCATAAATAATTTCAACCTTGATATGGATGATTTTTTCGGCATAGGCACGGTTATAACGCCAAAGGAATTTATGGATAAAATCGCGCAAATCGATGTGGAAAAAATTTAATAAAAATCAACCGCCGCGGCAGGAAATCACCGTGGCGGTTTTTTGTGAGCAAAACGCCCGAATTAACGAAGCACAATCCGGGCGTTTTTTTATTCATAAACATATATTTGCAACACCGTGCGCCCTTTTTTGGTGGAACCGAGCACATTGCCGCATTTAAACCTGCCGCTGCCGCGAACCGAAATCATATCGCCGGGCTTTGCGTTATACGAAAAATTTTCGCAAAGCGCACTGTTTACAAAAACTCTGCGCTGCGTAAAAAGTTCTTTGACGCCGCTGCGCGAAAGTTTATAAACTGCTGCGGCAAGCACATCCAGCCTGAGCGAGGCAACGATGATTTGCTTTTCGGACGGCTCTGCAACGGCACCTTCCGGAAGATTCGGCACAACCGAGCATTTAACGCTTGTGCGGCGCACCTTATCAAGATTTTGCACAATATAATCCGCAATCGAAGCAAGACAAAAAATATAGCCCGTGTTTTCTTTAATAACTATATCACCAAGCACATTGCGTTTTATTCCGAGTCCCATAAGCGAGCCGAGGAAATCGCGATGCGAAAGCTTATCCGCAAATTTTTGCGAAAGCGGCTCTGCCTTCACGATTTTAATCGGAAGTTCGGCATATTCACAACCGTTTCCGAACGCCGCAACAATTCTTTCCGCACCGTCGTAACCGCCGAAAGAATAATAATTGCACGGAAGACGAAGTGCGGCGAGTTCACTTTGTTCCTCCATATTTAAAAAATCGGAAAAGGTTACATAGCATCGCTCATTTGCTCTTTCGGCAAGCTCCGAAAGCCTTTTTTCAAAAATATCCATAAACCACCGAAAAAGCGGCACCGATTGAGGCACATTCCGTTGCAGAACGCGCCGTTTGCACGGTTGCCGCTTTAATCAAATCAAATTATTTTGCTGCTTTTCTTGCCTTAACAGCCTCTGTGATAAGGGGAACGATTTTATTTAAATCGCCCACGATGCCGTAATCGGCAACATCAAAAACAGGAGCAGTTTCATCCTTATTTATTGCGATGATGATATCGGATTCCTCCATACCTGCGGTGTGCTGAATTGCACCGCTGATACCGATTGCAAAATAAACATTCGGACGAACGGTTTTGCCTGTTTGACCGACCTGAAGGTTCTTCGGCAGCCAACCGTTATCAACAACTGCTCTGGAGCACGAAACAGTGCCGCCGAGAGCCTCTGCAAGATCCTCAAGAAGCTTAAAGTTTTCCTTACTGCCTACACCGCGACCGCCGGAAACAAGAATTTTTGCCTGCTGAATATCAACAACGGATTCAACGGATTTAACAACATCAAGAATTTCAACATAGCAGTTATTTTCTTCAAGCTGAGGCTTAAATTCAATAACCTGAGCCTTGGCATTTTCAATCGGCTCAATCTTTTGCATAACGCCGGGGCGAACCGTTGCCATTTGCGGACGGTTATCCGGGCAAGCGATTGTGGCGATTGTGTTGCCGCCGAATGCAGGGCGGGTCATAAGCAACTGATTGTGCTTTTGTTCTCTGTTCGGGAGAGGATTAAGCGGGAAATCGCCGATTTCAAGCACTGTGCAGTCTGCCGTTAAGCCCGTGCCTACTCTTGCGGAAACGCGGGGACCGAGATCGCGACCGATTGCCGTTGCGCCGACGAGCATAATTTCGGGCTTATATTCCTTGATTGCGGTTGCAAGAGCCTGAGTGTAAGGCTCTGTTCTGTAGATTTCAAGAGTGGGATCGTCAATAACAACAACCTTATCTGCGCCGTATTTTGCAAGCTCATCGGCAAGATTTGCAACATTGTAACCGATAAGCACAGCCGTTACCTCTGTTTCAAGCTTTGCGGCAAGATCCTTTGCCTTGCCGAGCAATTCAAAAGCGATGGGGCTGATTTCGTTATCCACCTGCTGAGCGTAAATGAAAACGCCCTTATACTGTTCTATATTTTCTGTAATCATTATTCAGCCCTCCTCAGATAATATGCTTTTCTTCAAGCTTTGCAACGATATAATCCGCGGACTCCTGCGGAGTATCGAGCGCAACCTTTTCGCCTGCGCCTTTTCTTACCTTATCGGAAGCCTTGGCGATTTTTGTGGGTGAGCCGGAAAGACCGAGATCGGAATCGTCAACATCCTTAAGATCCGCTCTGCCCCAAACGGTGATATCTTTTTTATAGGCGTCAAAAATGCCGCCGGGAGTCATATAACGGGGTTCGTTAAGCTCTGAAAGAGCCGTGATAAGCACGGGCATTTTAGCCTTGAGCATATGATATCTGTCGTCAAACTGGCGTTTAACAACAACGCTGTCGCCCTCTACCTTAATATCCTCTGCATAGGAGATAACCGGGATGCCGAGGTGCTCTGCGATTTGAGGACCGACCTGGGCTGTATCGCCGTCTATTGCCTGGCGACCGGTGATGATGATATCATAATCGATATTGCGAAGTGCGCCGGCAATTGTGGTGGAGGTTGCCCAAGTGTCTGCACCGCCGAGAACTCTGTCCGTAACAAGAACACCGTTGTCCGCGCCCATAGCCATAGCCTCGCGCAAAACCTCTTCAGCCTTGGGAAGACCCATTGTAAGAGCCGTTACCTCTGCGCCGAATTCATCTTTAATTCTGAGTGCGGCTTCAAGACCCGCTTTATCATCCGGATTCATAATTGTGAGCATTGCCGCTCTGTTTAAAGTGCCGTCCGGATTAAACTGAACGCCGCCTTTTGTATCCGGAACCTGCTTAATGCAAACTGCTATTTTCATATTCTGCTCCTCCTTACTTCAGCAAATTGCCGCTGATAACCATACGCTGAACCTCGGAAGTGCCCTCGTAAATTTCTGTTATCTTAGCGTCACGCATCATACGCTCTACTTCATATTCACGGATATATCCGTAGCCGCCGAAGAGCTGAACAGCCTTTGTGGTTACATTCATTGCAGTTTCGGCAGCGAAAAGCTTTGCCTCTGCCGCTTCAAGCGAATAATTCTTTTGAGTTGCCTTTGCCATTGCGGCTTTATAAACAAGCATTTTCGCAGCCTCAACCTGAGCAGCCATATCCGCAAGCTGGAATTGAGTGTTTTGGAATGCACCGATGGCCCTGCCAAACTGCTGTCTTTCCTTAACATAAGCAACGGTACGATCAAGCGCACCCTCTGCAATGCCGAGTGCCTGAGCGGCAATACCTATACGACCGCCGTCAAGAGTGTGCATGGCGATGCCGAAGCCCTTGCCCCTGGCTCCGAGAATATTTTCCTTGGGAATTCTGCAATCCTGGAAAATAAGCTCATATGTGGATGAACCGCGAATACCCATTTTCTTTTCTTTTGTGCCGAAAAGGAAGCCGGGAGCGGTTTTTGGAACGATGAATGCAGAGAAAAGCTTTTTCTTTCTGCCTCTTTTATCTTCAACAATATCCGTTACGGCGATAACGATATAAATATCCGCCTCTTTACCGTTTGTGATGAAGCACTTGGAGCCGTTGAGCACCCATTCGTCGCCGTCAAGAACGGCTTTGGTTTGCGCACCCTGTGCGTCCGTACCTGCGCCGGGCTCTGTAAGAGCGAATGCGCCGAGCAATTCGCCCGAAGCAAGCGGCTTTAAGAATTTTTGCTTTTGCTCTTCCGTGCCGTACGTAAGAATCGGGTCGCAGCAAAGCGAAGTGTGAGCGGAAACGATAACGCTGGTGGTGGCGCAAGCCTTTGCAAGCTCCTCAACGCACATAACATATGTGAGCGGATCGCAGCCCTGACCGCCGTATTCCTTGGGAACGGGTATTCCGAGGAAGCCGAGCTTTTGCATTTTTGTTACGGTTTCCCTGGGGAATTTTTCAGTTTCGTCTGTTTCAACGGCAAGCGGTTTTACTTCATTTTCAGTAAAATCAGCAAACAGCTTTCTTGCCATTTCATGTTCTTTGCCGAAAGTAAAATCCATATTGATTTCCTTAGCCTTTCTGCCCGCTTGTAAATATTTTAAGCGCGCCGCGGACAGGCGCATTATGCTGCAAAGCGCAGCGAAAATAACCGATTTGCAATAAATTTCGATTAAATTTACCGCCTCGGCGGCGTGCACAAAAAAATGCACGCCGCCGTGAATTTAGTTATTATTTACGATAGTCATAGAAGCCCACGCCTGTTTTGCGACCGAGCTTACCTGCGCGAACCATCTTTTTAAGAAGGGTTGCCGGGCGATATTTGGGATCGCCGGTTTCGGAATAAATTGTTTCCATAATAGCAAGCACAATATCAAGACCCACATAGTCGCCGAGTTCGAGCGGACCCATCGGGTGATTTGCACCGAGCTTCATGGCAGTATCGATATCCTCAACACTTGCAATGCCCATTTCATAAACGGTGATGCCCTCGTTGATAAGCGGAATAAGAATTCTGTTTACAACAAAGCCGGGAGCCTCATTTACCTCAACGGGAGTTTTGCCGATTTCAACTGCGATTTCTTTGATTTTTGCAACCATATCGGCAGGTGTGTTTGCGCCTGCGATAACCTCAATAAGCTTCATAACGGGAGCGGGATTGAAGAAATGCATGCCGATAAGCGGTCTGTCAAGACCTGCGCCGATTTCCGTGATGGAAAGCGAAGATGTGTTTGTGGCAAACATGCAATCGGGCTTAACGATATTCTGAAGTTCCTTAAAGGTTTGCTTTTTAACATCCATAACCTCAAGAGCAGCTTCAACGATAAGATCGCAATCCGTGCAGATTTCCTTTGTGCCCGTGGTGATTTTAGCAAGAACGGCATCTGCAGCTGCCTGATCCATTTTGCCCTTTGCTATTCTTTTTTCAAAGCCCTTGGCGATTTTGTTTTTGCCGTTTGCGGCAAATTCTTCGTTAATATCGCAAAGAGCAACTTCATAACCGTCTACCTGTGCAAATGCCTGGGCAATGCCGGATCCCATTGTGCCTGCGCCTATAATTCCGACTTTCATATTCAATTCCTCCTGAATAATTATTTATTGATAAAAGGCTTTTTAACCTTATCCTTATTGCGATCAAGGAAAAATGCCATACCGTATTTTTGATCTTCTGTTTCAAAACAATCGCCGAAAAGCTTTTCTTCAATTTCAATCGCGCTTGCGATATCCGTTTGCAAGCCCTCATTGATGGCTTTTTTGCAGTTGCGAACCGCTATCGGAGCATTTGCCGCAATGATTGAAGCCATTTTCTTGGCTGCCGGCATAAGCTCTTCAATCGGATAAACCGCATTAACAAGACCGATGCGAAGCGCCTCGGGAGCCTTGATGTTTCTTGCGGTGTAGATAAGCTGCTTAGCCATACCTACGCCGACCGTTCTTGCAAGGCGTTGCGTGCCGCCGAAACCGGGAGTAATTCCGAGACCGACCTCGGGCTGACCGAAAACGGCATTTTCGGAGCAAATTCTGATATCGCATGCCATTGAGATTTCGCAGCCGCCGCCGAGTGCAAATCCGTTTACCGCAGCAATTACCGGAATCGGCAGAGTTTCGATTTTGCGGAAAACATCATTTCCTTTTTTTCCGAAAGCCTCGCCCTCCGCTTTTGTGAGTGCGCTCATTTCGCCGATATCCGCGCCGGCAACGAAGGATTTTTCGCCAGCGCCGGTGATGATAAGCGCGCGAACCGAATCAAGATCGATTGAATCAACCGTTTCATTGATTTCATCAAGCACTGCGCTGTTGAGCGCGTTAAGAGCTTTCGGTCTGTTTATCGTTAAAACGGCAACTGCGCCGTCTGCTTCATAATTTACAAACTCCATTATTTTCTCCAAACTCTAAAGGAATAAATTAATCTCTTTCAACAACCGTTGCACAGCCCATACCGCCGCCTATGCAAAGAGTTGCAAGACCTTTCTTGGCGTCTCTCTTTTCCATTTCATGAAGAAGAGTAACAAGGATACGGCAACCTGACGCGCCTACCGGGTGACCGAGTGCGATTGCGCCGCCGTTTACATTAAGCTTGGAAGCATCAAGACCGAGATCCCTTGCAACCGCGATTGACTGAGCGGCAAATGCCTCGTTTGCCTCGATAAGATCCATATCGTCAACAGTGAGGTCAAGCTTATTCATAAGCTTTTGTGTTGCGGCAACGGGACCGATACCCATAATTGCGGGATCTACGCCTGCAAGTGCGCCGCCTACCCAAGTTGCCATGGGTTTAACACCGAGTTCTTTAGCCTTTTCCTCACTCATAACGATAACCGCTGCTGCGCCGTCGTTAATGCCCGAGGAGTTACCTGCGGTTACGATACCGTCTTTCTTAAATGCGGGGCGAAGCCTTGCAAGACTTTCTGCCGTTGTGCCTGCACGGGGACCTTCATCTGTGTCGAAAACGATTGTTTCTTTTTTCTTTTTAACTTCAACGGGAACGATTTCGTCCTTAAACTTACCCTCTGCTCTTGCCTTTTCGCATTTTTGCTGGCTGGTTGCAGCAAATTCATCAAGCTCTTCACGGGTGATACCGTATTTTTCGCAAACATTTTCAGCCGTGATACCCATATGATAGTCATTGAAAGCATCCCAAAGAGCGTCGTTTACCATTGTGTCTACCATCGGGGCATTGCCCATTCTGTAGCCGTAGCGAGCCTGCTTCAGTGCATAGGGAGCCATGCTCATATTTTCCATGCCGCCTGCAACAACGATATCTGCCTCGCCCGATTTAACCATCTGAGCGGCAAGGTTTACGCAGTTAAGACCTGAACCGCAAACAACATTGATTGTTACTGCGGGAGCTTCAATCGGAAGACCTGCTTTAAGAGCAGCCTGGCGGGCAACATTTTGACCCTGACCTGCCTGAATAACGCAGCCCATATACACATGCTCAACCTCGGAAGCGGGAACACCGGCTCTTTCAAGAGCATTTTTAATTACAATTGCGCCTAAATCAACGGCGGGGGTGGTGCTGAGTGTGCCGCCCATTGTGCCGATAGCGGTGCGGCAGGCACCGGCAAGAACAACTTTTCTTGACATATTTATTACCTCACATAATTTTATTGCCCTGAATACACGGGGCTTATTTTTTTCAACGCCTATATAATAATATAGATTCTAATGATTGTCAATATTTTAACAAATTTTCGGCAAGTATAACAAAAGACTTTGTTAAAATCTGTGTTTTTAGTGCAGATTTGAGGGCGTAAGATTGCCAAAAAACCGTTTTGTTAAGCGAATTTACGAGATTGTGCAACAATTGTCATTCTTTTTGATGTTTTTAACACACGGCGTTCTTATTTTTGTTTAAGCAGGAGCAAAGAATTACACTTTCGGCGATGTGACAGATATATATTCGCCGTTATTTTTTGCCGTCATTGTTTGATTTGGGCAAAGAAAAGCCCGCAGGAAATCCTGCGGGCTTAATTGACTGTTAAATTTGATTAACCCTTTATGCAATTGTGAGATGTGAGATACTCATCCGTTGCAGGGAATGAGTTTGTGTAAACAATATCAAGAGACGCGCTCTTGTCCTTGAATGAAAGCACATTTGCATGCTGAACATTGATGTGAACATTCATAGTATATTCGCCTGCGGTGATTTCATTTGTGGCTGTGTTGATCGTTACCGTGCCCGAACCGCCCTTATAATCAACAACGAAGTTTTCGTTGATTGTGCCGGACGAGAAGGAAAGCACACTGATGGATTCAACAACCGAACTGATATCGCCGAGTGTGTTGAAGAAATGACCCTGTGCATCCGATGCAGGCATAGAAAGAGTTACGGCTTTGGGCTGAATTGTGAGAGAAATAGTGCCGTCGCCGTTATCCTTAACATTGGCTGCAAGAACATCATCCGCAGTAAGGAGAGATTTGGATACATCGATTTTTTGATCCGTTACGGTATCGTTTCCGGGAACAAGACTGCCGCTGGGCGGAAGACCCTTGATGCCGCCGGTGAATACGCTGCCGAGAATACCGGGAATAAGTTGATCGATCATGCTGATAGATTTGCCCTCAACAAGAAGATTCTTAACCTCAATATTTTCAGAGCCTACGAGCTTATACATAGTTGTGGGGCTGCCTTCATAAGTGTAGCTTGCGCCCAATGTTTTTGTGTAGTTATAGCATTCTACATAATAATTTACAACATCTTCAACGGTTTTAAATTCTTTGCCGCCGTAAGTGCCGGCTTTAAATTCATCGATAGTTGCAACATCTTCGGTTGATGCAGTGTCTGCATTAACCGGGGTAGCCGTTGCGCCGCCTTTTTTAACAACGCCGCATACTACAACCAACGCAATAATACTTATAACAAGAATTACCGCTAATATTTTATTGAACACATCGAGTCCGGTTTTAGCTTTCATATAGAAATTCCCCCTTGCCCTATAATAATAACCTATTCTAAAAAATATTTCAACAATTTTTGTAAAATATTTTACCATTTTGATTTTTTTATAAAATTATTAAATATATATTATAACATTTATATAAGCGCGGTTCTTTTTGTGCAACATTTATCGGCGATTTTTATTGCATTCCTAAAATCGTGTGTTAAAATTATTATATCAAGCGATAAAAACGAAAGGTTTTTCGGGCGAATTTATGAAAGAACAGGAAAAAACAACATTAAGAAAGCTGCGCCGTGAAAAAGCGGAAAGCTTTTTTCTTATAATAAGGGGCATTGAAGTGGGCATAGCCGCAGGGCTTGTGTGCGTGCTTTACAGATTTTTGCTTTCGCAGGCAGAAAGTCTGCTTTACAGGGTGATTGATTTTGTTAAGGGCAACCCCGCAAAATGCATTGCCTGGATTGCCGTGTTGGCAATACTCGGCGCACTGGTGGCACTTTTGATAAAAGCCGTGCCGGATTCGGGCGGCTCGGGCATTCCGCAGGTTACGGGCGAAATCAAAGGATATCTTTCCCCCTGTTGGTGGAAAGTGATTGCGGCAAAGCTTGTCGGCAGCACCGTTTCCGTATTCAGCGGGCTTGCGCTCGGCAGAGAAGGCCCCAGCATTCAATTCGGTGCAATGGCTGCAAAAGGCGCAGCAAAAATCACAAAGGCAGACAAAACAACAGAACTGCGAATGATAAGCTGCGGCGCAGGCGCCGGGCTGGCAGCTGCTTTTAATGCTCCGCTTGCAGGCATAGTTTTTGTGCTTGAGGAGATTTATAAAACCTTTGACAAGGCAATTCTTTGCATGGGAATAGTGGCTGCCGTTACGGCGGATTTTATTTCAAAACTGTTTTTCGGTCAGGACACGGTTTTCAGCTACGATTCCGTAACCATTCCTCTTCGCTGGTATTGGCTTTTGATAATAATGGGTGCAATATGCGGGCTTTTCGGCATAGCAAGCAATATCTTGATGATAGGCTGCAGAGACATTGCCGCAAAAATAACAAAAATTCCAAGCGCGGTTAAAATGGCAGGCGGATTTGCAATAAGCGGCATTGTTGGTTTATTTATGCCGCAGATTCTTTGCGGCGGCCACAGAATGAGCGAATTGCTGATAAACGAACACCCCGAAATAGGCATGATGCTTATTTTGCTGCTGGCAAAATTTGTTTTCGGCATTTTCAGCTTTGCCACCGGCGCACCGGGAGGCACACTTTACCCCCTTTGCGTTTTGGGCGCATATCTCGGCGCGATTTTCGGCACGGGGGCAATAAACATTTTCGGGCTTAACCAAAATCTTTGGCAGGAATTTGTGGTGCTCGGCATGGCAGGGCTTTTTGCCTCCATAGTGCGCGCACCGATAACGGGTGTTATTTTGGTGTTTGAAATCACGGGCAATGCAAGCAGCCTGCTGCCGCTTGTTGTTGTGAGTCTGATATCATATGCGCTTGCAAACATGACGGGCAACTCACCGTTTTATGCCTCCCTGCTTGACAGAATTGTCAAGCACGAGGGTGTTAAAGAATCAAAAGCGGCGGAAAAGGTTCTTGAATCGTTCATCATTCCGCAGGGCAGCCCGCTTTGCGGCAAAACAATTTCGCAAATCAAATGGGGCAAGCACTGCCTGATAGTTTCCGTGGAGAGGGACGACACCCCCATAACCCCGAAGGGCAACACCGAGCTTAAAGCCGGCGACGAACTGATAATCATGATAAGCCAGAGGCATTTTGCGCTTGATTATGCCAGAATAGAACGAATTATAGGCGGCAAATAGCACGAAGCAGGAAGAGAGAGCACGGCACACATAACGGAATGTGCGATTTCGCAATATGTGGCGGGCGATCTTTTGGCGCTTTACAACAAATTGGCATACGAGATGATCAACGGCATTTTTTCAAAAATTGAAAACAAATAACAAAAGCTCATTCTTACACAATGCGTGCAAAAATGAGCTTTTGTTATTTGTGCATTATTTCTTTTTTGCCGTGAAAAACAGCCTCGGAAACCTGAAAATTATTTCGCCGTTTTCCCGAACGGAATATTTTTCTTTAAGAAGCGCTGTAAAATCTTTTAAAAATTCGGCTTGCTCCGTTTCATTGAGTTGGCTCAGATACGGTCGGAGCCCCGTGCCCTTATACCATTCAACAATGCTTTCGTGAGAGGGCATTGCGTGGAAATAAACAACCTCCCACATTCTGAAATCATCCGTTAAACGGGAAAGTTCGTCAAAATATTCATCCTCGGAAAGAATATAAAAAATTCGTTTTGATTTGATTTTATCGCGCCATTTTTCCGTTTCGGCAAGCGAGCGCATTATTGCATGCACCGGGTGCTTGCCCTGCTGCGGAATTTGAACGGCAAGCACGCCGCCGGGATTAAGCAGTGAAAACATATTTTTCAAAAGCGTGTGATGATTCGGAATCCACTGAATGCATGCATTTGAAAAAACTACATCAAAGCACATATTGATATTTTCAATTTCGTTTTGCGCATCAAGTTTTATAAATTCCAAATCGGGGTGGTTTTTCTTTGCCGACTCAAGCATATCCGCCGAATTATCCGCGCCGATTATTTTTGCGCCGGGAAACGCTTTTGCGAGCACGGCGGTACTGTTTCCTATTCCGCAGCCAATATCAAGCGCGGTTTTCGCGCCGGTCAAATCAATTGCCCTTGCCAAATCGATTGAGGGCAAAGTGCGGTCTTTCTCAAACTTTGAATATTGATTTGCATTCCATTCAAATTTTGCATTTTCTTTCGCCATATTCATCACCTTGCATATACATATTATATTTCAGCATATTTCAGCGTGCAAAATCCTACTTTGCACTTTTAATCAAACAAATCCTTAATCCTTTTGATTTGGGCAGAACTGAGGCAGCTTTTTCCCACGGGGTGCAGAGCAGAATAAATATCGCCGAGGCTTTCAAGCACCGTGTCGCTTTCAACCGGACTGTTGTTATAAACCAAATAAGCATAACCGCTGACCCACACTCTTATTCCGCGGCTTTTTAAATAATTTGCAAGCACATAAACCTGGCGGTTAACCTGCTTTATGGGATTTTTCACCGTTTGCTCGTACACATTACCGGCGTCCGTAACCTTATATTTTTCCCATTCGTAATCATCCGCGCCGCCGAAAAGCCTGCCGCGATACGATTTAACCTCAATAATATAAACTCCGCTTCTGTTGATTATCAAATTATCAAGCTCCGCGCGCTTGCCGTTGAACTCCACACAAACATTTGTGAGCAACAAATCATCCGAATCAAGGCATTTTTTTATTTCATAGGTGGCATATTTTTCGCCGTTTATGCCGGCTCTTTTTTCCGGCGAGGTAAAAATGCCGCCGTTAATACTGCCGGTGCGCGAGCCGCTTTTTGCTGCCAAAGCGGCAGCAATCGCAATAAGCACGATTACGGCAGCTGCAATAATAATATATTTCACTGAATCAACTCCGTTTTGGCATTTGCCGAGATAATTATACAATAATTTTTGCCGCCGCGCAACACGAAAAAGATCGTTCCGACGGGCGCGCCATGCAAAAAGGCGCACCTCTGGAACATTCCGAAAAGCACTATTCGCGCCGCAGACGATATTACATATAATGATATTTTTTGCGTTTGCCGATTATGAATGCGGCAGAAACAACAAGAGCCGAAACCTCCGCAACACCCATTGCCCACCAAATACCGTTTATGCCGAAAATCGCCGGCAGCACCAAAACGGAAATGCTTTGAAAAAACAGCGTACGCAAAAAAGATATAAGTGCGGAAACAGCACCGTTGTTGAGTGCAGTGAAGAACGCCGAAGCAAAAACATTAAACCCGGCAAGCAAAAACGATAAAGAAAAAATTTTAAACGCGCGCACCGTAAGCTCATAAAGTTCGGCGTCATAACCGACGAATATTTTTGCAACCGTGCCGGAAAGAAGAATTGCAAACGCGGTGAGCAAAACGCCTGTTACAGAGATGATTGACAGGCTTTTTTTGAGCATGCTTTTAAGCTCCGCACGGTTTTTTGCGCCGTAATTATAAGAAACAATCGGTGCGGAACCTATCGAATAGCCAATATAAATCGAAATAAAAATCATTTGGGCATACATCAAAACACCGTATGCCGAAACGCCGTTTTCGCCGATATATTTCATAAGCTGAGCATTATATATCATACTTACAAGCGAGAGCGACACATTGGTCATAAGCTCCGAAGAGCCGTTTGCGCACACCTTTAAAATCGGCTTGATCTCAAGCTTTGCCGGGCGAAGGCGCAGCCTGCTTTTATTGGGAAGCGCAAAATACACCAGTGGCAAAATGCCGCCCACGCACTGGCTTATTCCCGTGGCAAGAGCCGCGCCGGCAACGCCTTTGCCGAAAACACCGACAAACAGAAAATCAAGCACCATATTCGTTACGCCCGCGCCGACGGTGGCAAGCAGCCCGAGCTTGGGCTTTTCCGCCGCCACAAAAAGGCTTTGAAAAACATTTTGCAGCATAAACATTGTTGTGAAGCAAATTATAATTCTGCCGTAAAGCACGCAATCGGGCAGCATTTCATCCGTGGCACCCAGCAAAACAGCAACCTTTGGAACAAGCGCAACACCGATTACCGAGAAAACAATGCCGAACAAAACCGTTAAATAAACCATCATTGAAAAAATGCGGTTTGCTTTTTCTTCGTTGCCCTCGCCCATAATTTTTGAAACGAGCGCAGTTGCCCCGGTGCCTATCATAAAGCCGACGGAGCCCAAAATCATCGTAAACGGAATAATTAAATTTACGGCGGCAAAAGCGGTTTTGCCGGCATAATTTGAAACAAAAAATCCGTCCACAACGCCGTAAATCGAAGTAAACACCATCATGCAAACAGACGGCAGCACAAACACAAGCAATTTTTTAATTCCGAAATGATCGGATAATTTTGCAGCCATAATCCACACTCCCAACAAAACAATTACGCAAAGCCGAAACCATTTAACGAGCATTGCGCCGCATAATAAAAAACGGATAAGACAACAGGCGTTTCAGCCTGCCACCTTATCCGGCTTATTGCTTCCAGCGAACAATTCGCCCTCCGAGTTAGCAATGAGATTGTAACATATTAATAATTTAAAGTCAATCTCAACAGACAGCGTAATTTTGATTTGATTCCGGCAACAAGATCACATGATTTTTGAAAAGATTATTGCGCCGCAAACGGTTAAAATTCCCGAAACGGCTATTGAAAGGCTGCTCATTGCGCCCTCTGCTTCACCCATTTCCATTGCCTTTGCCGTGCCGACGGCATGTGACGATGTGCCGATTGCGATACCCTTTGCAATCGGATGGGTTATATGAAAAATTTTGCAAAGCACCTTTGCAAAGATATTGCCGAGCACGCCCGTGATAACTATAACCGCCACCGTGACGGTAACATAACCGCCGAGTTCCTCACTGATTCCCATACCTATGGCGGTGGTGATTGATTTCGGCAGAAGTGTAACATATTCCCTGTGCGAAAGCTTAAACAGCGCAGCCATTGCGAGAATGCTTGCAAGGCTTGTGAGCACGCCGGAGATTATACCGGCAAGAACTGCTTTGTAATTCTTTTTCAAAAGCTCCGTTTGCTCATAAAGCGGAATAGCAAGAGCAACCGTTGCCGGAGTAAGAAGCCACGAAAGGAATTTTGCGCCGTTGTTATATGTTTCATAATCCGTTTTCGACGCCAGCAAAAACACCATTGTAGCGGCAATCGCTATCAAAAGCGGATTAAAAACATCGCTTTTGAGTTTGCGCTTTAGAAACGCACCCGCGCCGTATGCCGCAAGGCTGATTGCAACGCCCATAAACGCTGAATTTTGCAAAAATTCATTCATCCTCGGCACCTGCCTTTTTCTTTTCGTCGTGCCTGATTACGCGCTGCGACACCCTGCCGCTTACGCCGAACACCAAAACAAGCGACACTGCCGTTATAACCGTTACCGGCAGCAAAAGCGGCTTTAATACGCCCCATGAATCGATCAGCCCAACGCCTGCCGGGATAAACATAAGCGGCATAATTTCTATTAAAAATTTGCCGGTGTCCTTAACATCCGCAAGCTTAACAATTCCCGTGCAAAGGCACAAAAAAAGGATTATCATGCCGTAAATACTCGCCGGCACGGGCAAAGGAATATAATAATTCATCAGTTCTCCGATAAAAGAGATTAAAAGAATAATCAAAAATTGCTTTATATATTTCAAATTAACTCAGCCTTTCGCCGTTTTTGGTTTTGCAAAAACAGTTGATAGTATATCACCGATTCGGCGATTGTCAATTCGCCTTGTTTATATGATTGCACAAAAAAGCTAAGAAATTTTTGTATTAAATCACAAATTCCGCAGTTTCGGGTACCTCCCAAAGCGAAAAAGGCACAAAAAAGCTGCCGATATAAGGGCTTTATTGAATGTGCACCAAACACCGACAGCTTTTTATTTGATTTATTTTTCGCAAATTATTTGTGAAACGCGGAAAAAAGACCTTTTTTCTCATAAGGCTCAGATTTATAAGAAACCATCTTATAGCCCGTTTTATCGATTGCGGCTTTAAGCGCCGATTCAGCGATTTCGTTTTCTGCCACAATAACGGTTTCCCCTTTGGAATGTGAAGAGGTCACCTTTTTAACCTTGAATGAAGCACGCACGGTGTCGTTTATATGTGCCTCGCACATACCGCATGCCATTCCGTCTATTCCCAAAGTGATTTTAACCATTGAAAATTACGCTTCCTTTCAATAATTTATACAAGTGCTCTGCCGAGTGTCTCGCATTCTTCAACTGCTGCTTCATCGGGATACGCATTGCAGATAACACTGTCTGCCGCAAGCACCGCACCGCAGGAGGAGCATCTTTCCTCCCAAGCGCGCATCCATTCGCCGTCGCCCCAGCCGTAGGAGCCGAAAAGAGCAATCTTTTTTCCGTTTAAGCCCGCTTCGCATTCTGCAAACATAGGCTCAAACTCGGTTTCTTCAAGTTCCTCGGCGCCCATTGCCGGGCAGCCGAAGGCAATGCTTTCGTATTCCTGCAAAAGCTGCGGAGTAAATTCCGCCGCCGTGAAAACAGCCACATCCGCACCGACAGACCTTGCACCGCTTTCAACAGCTTGCGCCATAGCCTCCGTGTTTCCTGTGCCGCTCCAATAAACAACTGCCGCTTTGCTCATAATATTTCCTCATTTCCATTATACATTATTATATTTCATGCCGCAACGGTGAGCTGCGCCACCGTTCTGCCCTGAAGCCACATTTTTTTATAAACAGCGCTGCATTTTTTAAATTTATTAAAGGTGCGCACTGCTTCGCATTCGTTGCAATAAACCTGCCAACAGCCCGTGCACTTGCAATTTCTGCCGCCATGCTCTATAAAGCCCTTAACATCCTCCAGCGGATAGCCGAGAAAAACGCCGATTTCGTGCGGAAAACCGCCACCGACGGCGAGCCTGCTTTTAAGGCGCGTTATTACCGATTTTACATCCATGCTTTCATATCCGTACTGCTTTAAAAATTCGGCAACGCCCGGCAAATTCAAATCCCTTTGCAGCATTGAAAGCCTTGCCACATACACAAGCGAGCCGCTTTCGCACTCGCGAAGCACAAATATGCCGATACCCTTAGACTCAAGGCACGCGCGCCATTCTTCAAGCTGGGAATAAAGCACGCCGCACGGCATTCGGCAATTAAACAAATTCGCCGTTTTGAGCGACGCCAATGTGGGCGAGCAATGCTCTATCAAATAGTTTTCAATACTCAAGCGATCACCGTTTCCAATTTCTAATGGGCGCGGGAATTAAAAGGCAAAATTTGAGGGAGAGTGTAATTTTGCATTTTGGTACAAATTTTATGAAGGAGCATTCCCTGCGCCCTGAGCTTTGAGCCGAAATTTCGGCTGCGCAGTTAGCAAGAACTAACTAATCGTTAAAAAATAATTAGTTAGCCTCGACTAACCAAGTACAATATATCACAGAGAAAAGCATTTGTCAACATTTGTTTTAAAAAATTTCAAATACCAATGCGATATGCTCGTTCGGTGTGCGGCATCCGATGTTTTACAGGGATATCTGAGTCGAAAGAGTTTTTTCTACCGACACAATATTTATGCCTTGTCATCACTTTGATTTTAATTTTCCGAATCGTGATCATTCGATTTTTCACTCAAGTTCTCGGCTTTTTTGGCACCTATGCCCTTGATGAGAAACGCCGTGCCGAACGCAGCCGTGCCTGCGGCAACGGCAATGAGTGCCTTGGCGGTCGAGGACAGTGATTCAGCGTTTCCGGAGCCGTTCTCGGTGCCGTTTTCGCCTGCAGTTTCCGCCTGTGCCGCCGTATCGGCTTGAGAAGTTTCATTTTCAGCCGCCGCTTTTACATCCTCAACATACTTGAATTTTGTGGTTTTCTGAGTTGCAGACCTTACGGCTGCGGCATTTGCGGATTTTTGGGTGGTGGTTTTTGATGATTTTGCGGTTGTTGCCTTTGTTTTAACCGTTGTTTGCTTTGTTGTTGAAGCCTTTGTTGTTTTCGGCTCGGGATCGGAACCGAAAGCCAAATTGCCAACCTGCGCAAGGCAGCTTCCTCCCGTGCAAACGGATATGTCAATTATGTTTTTACAGTTTTTATCAGACTTGCTGTCAAATTCAAACGCAAACAAAATATTGCGCAGCCCTGCCGGAGAAGTGCCGAAATTCTTATAAATTTTGCATGGCAGGTCAGAATCGTCACTTTCCGCAGAAAAACTCAGCGAATAAGCGCGATTCATATTTTTAACATCGACAGTGACATACAGCGAAGCATCATTCTCCGCAAATTCGCGGCTTTGCACGAAAAAATGAAAATATGCGCAATTATCGCCGTAAAAATACTGCATATACCCCGTGGCATTTTCGCCGGAGAGCTCAAGCCATTCAACGGATTCGTTCGCGCTCCATTTTTCAAGTTCGTTAACATATTGCACATCGTAGGCAAAGGCATGAAAAGGGCATAAAAAAGCGGCGATAAAACAAGCTATGTAAATCGCGGCAATCGTCCTTTTCATTTTCCGCACCTCCGCAAACGAAGTTGATTAAATATGCCGAAATCCTATACAAAACAAGTTTATATTCATATGGTGCATTTTGTCAATAAAACGCGAAAATTTCTGCTTTTTAAACAAACGAATGCCGCGCGGATTGTTTATTTTTACCAATCGAAACGTCCAAAAGCCGCATCAAAACACCGTGCATCATCTTTGGCTTGACAAAATTCCCCACTTATATTAAAATAACATGGTGGTAAAACGAGCAATGCGAACGTAGGCAAGCAGTGCGACGATTTTGCAAGAGGGCGGGCAAAGCACTTAAACTGCCTTTGTTCACAGCAAATTTAATATTTATCGAGGTGTAGCGAAGTTTGGCTATCGCACCTGCTTTGGGAGCAGGGGATCGCAGGTTCAAATCCTGTCACCTCGACCACTTGGGCGTTCATAAGAGCTTTTCTTATGAACGCCTTTTTTACGCTGTGTTCAATATCATTATTGCAAGATTCAAAGCATGATTGAGCAAGAACAAACAGATAATTTTAATTATTTGCGGTTTCTTTTTTTGCCGAAGCCGCATACCTTTCGGGAGGATACTTTTTATAAAGCAAAAAGGCGACTGCCGCAGTTGTAAATTCCGTTATCGGAAACACAAACCAAACACAGGTCAGCCCAAGGAAAGCATATATGCAAGCGACATAAGCGTGTTTATGCCGACGCCCGTGCCGATTACAAGTGCGCTACAACCGAAAGTGCAGCTAATCCGGCAACGGAATATTTACCCACAAAACATCTGTCCACAATATTATAAAGTGCCGGAATAAGCTGAGCGAACATTACGGGCGGCGCCAATTTAAGCAACAATTTGCCGATTTTTTCCGTGCCAAAAATCGAATTATCCTGAGCCGTTAAAATTCCTCTTTGATAATGTTTAAATTATTTTCAATAATATGTGAAATCCGTAAAAATCTTATCACACGGCGGTGGATATTCAACGCAAAGCGGCAATGATTTAAAACGGATTGAAATTTTGCTTATTTTTTTATTGCGCATATTGATTTTACTGTTTCTTTGCTTTATAATATGTAAGTACAGACGGTTGTACACTTGTGCAGCCGTCTTATTGTTTTTATCGGCAATTACGGAGAGGGAATATGTATAAGCTTGGATTTGACAACGATAAATATTTAAAAATGCAATCCGCACGCATACGCGAGCGCATTTGCGAATTCGGCGGAAAGCTTTATTTGGAATTCGGCGGAAAGCTTTTTGACGATTATCACGCTTCAAGAGTGCTTCCGGGCTTTGAACCGGACAGTAAATTGCAAATGCTGCTGCAGCTTAAGGACGAAGCCGAAATAGTGATAGTTGTGAGTGCGGAGGATATTGAAAAAAACAAAGTGCGCAGCGATTTGGGCATAACATATGATGTGGATGCACTGCGCCTTGCAAAGGCATTCACAAAATGCGGCTTAATGGTGGGCAGCGTGGTACTCACAAAATACGCTCCGCACCCCAAGGTGCTCAGATTCGAGGAAAGACTTGCAGACGCAGGCATTCCCGTTTACCACCATTATTTGATAGACGGCTATCCCTCAAACATTTCAAACATAGTAAGCGATAACGGATACGGCAAAAACGATTTCATCCGCACGGAAAGGCAACTTGTGGTTGTTACGGCGCCCGGTCCCGGGAGCGGAAAAATGGCTGTTTGCCTTTCACAGCTTTACCACGAAAACAAGCTCGGTGTTAAAGCAGGATATGCAAAATTTGAAACATTTCCGATTTGGAACATTCCGCTTCGCCACCCCGTAAATATGGCATATGAAGCCGCAACGGCGGATCTTAACGATATAAATATGATAGACCCATGGCACCTGGAGGCATACGGCAAAACAGCTGTGAACTACAACCGCGATGTTGAAATTTTCCCGGTGCTTAAAGCCACATTTGAAAAAATATACGGCACCTGCCCATACAAATCGCCCACGGATATGGGCGTGAACATGGCAGGCAACTGCATTTTTGACAATGACGCCGTTTCACAGGCATCGCTTCAGGAAATCGTGCGCAGATATTACAATGCGGTTAAAAATGCGGCAAAGGGCGCAGGAAACAAAGAAGAAATTTACAAACTTGAGCTTTTGATGAACCAAGCAGGAATAAGCTCCGAAAGCAGAGCATGCGCCGCAGCGTCGCACGAGCTTGCGGCGAAAACGGATAAACCGGCGGCTGCCGCAGAGCTTAAGGACGGCACAATAATTACCGGCAAAACCTCAGCCCTGCTGGGCTGCGCATCGGCAACTCTTTTAAATGCACTCAAGCACCTTGCCGGGATTGACAACGGTGTGCTTTTAATCGGTCCCGATGTTATCAAGCCGATTCAAAAGCTTAAAACAAACCACCTCGGCAACAAAAACCCAAGGCTTCACACAGACGAAGTACTGATTGCGCTTGCGATTTCCGCCACGACGAATGAAAATGCAGCAGCGGCAATGCAAAAGCTTTGCGAACTTAAAAACTGCGAAATGCATTCCTCCGTTTTGCTGGCGCAGGTGGATGAAAATGTGCTTAAAAAGCTCGGCGTACGCCTGACGAGCGAGCCGGCAAACAAATAAGTAAGTAACATTCCTTAAGCGGTGCCTCACGGCGGCGCGGCGGGCTTTTGATTGAAAACATATAACAAAAAAATCATTTTAGGAGGGCTATATAATGAAAAAGCCAAAGTACATATTCGTTACCGGCGGCGTTGTGAGCGGACTCGGCAAAGGCATAACCGCGGCATCGCTGGGTAGACTTTTAAAATCGCGTGGTTTAAAAGTTACCGCGCAAAAACTTGACCCTTATCTTAATGTTGACCCCGGCACGATGAACCCCGTTCAGCACGGCGAGGTTTTCGTTACGGACGACGGAGCAGAAACAGACCTTGACCTCGGTCACTACGAAAGATTTATTGACGAATCGCTTTCCCAAAATTCAAATTTAACCTCGGGCAGAGTTTATTGGAAGGTTATAACAGACGAAAGAAAAGGCGTTTACGGCGGTCAAACCATTCAGATTATTCCGCATGTTACAAACGAAATCAAAAAATCCATTTACAGAAATGCCGAAACGGGCGCAGATGTGTGCTTTGTTGAAATCGGCGGCACAATAGGCGATATTGAAAGCCAGCCGTTTTTGGAGGCAATCCGCCAATTTTCCGTTGAATACGGCAGAGAAAACTGCCTTTTCATTCATGTTACGCTTGTTCCCTATCTTGCGGCTTCGGACGAGCTTAAATCAAAGCCCACGCAACACAGTGTTAAAGAGATGCTTGCGCTCGGCATTCATCCCGATGTTATCGTGTGCCGTACCGAGCACCCTCTTACCGACGACATAAGAAACAAAATCGCACTTTTCTGCAATGTGGAAAAGGAATGCGTTATCGAAAACAACAACTGCGATATTCTTTATGCTGTTCCGATGATGTTGCGCAAAGAAGGGCTTGACACGGTTGCCGTTAAAAAGCTTGGGCTTGAATGCGGCGAGCCGGAACTTTCCGGCTGGCAGGAAATGCTTGACGCACTTCGTAACCCCGTGCAAACCGTTAAAATCGGCATGGTCGGCAAATATGTGGAGCTGCACGACAGCTATATTTCCGTAAACGAAGCGTTAAAGCACGGCGGAATCGAAACAAGATCCGCTGTTGACATTCATTGGATTGATTCCGAAAGCCTTGAAGGCGACGGCGTTGATTTGGACTCTGTTTTGGGCGATATGGACGGCATTCTTGTTCCCGGCGGCTTCGGCAGCAGAGGAATTGAGGGCAAAATCAAAGCGGCAAATTACGCCAGAACACACAACATTCCCTATCTCGGAATTTGCCTTGGCATGCAGATTGCGATTATTGAATTTGCAAGAAACGTGCTTGGCTATGCAGACGCCAATTCCGCGGAAATCAACCCTGAAACCACTCACCCGGTTATCGACATTATGCCCGAGCAAAAGAATGTGGAGGAAATGGGCGGCACAATGCGCCTCGGTCAATACCCCTGCGTGCTCAGCCCCGAATCAAAATCATACAGGCTTTACGGCTCCTCAATGATTTATGAACGCCACCGCCACCGCTATGAGGTAAACAACGATTACCGCGAGGATTTGCTTAATCACGGCATGCTTTTTGCCGGCACATCGCCGGACAACCACATTGTTGAAATGATGGAAATTCCCGAGCACCCGTGGTATGTGGCTTGCCAATTCCACCCGGAATTCAAGAGCAGACCAAACAAGCCGCATCCGCTTTTCCGCGGCTTCGTTACCGCGGCGGCAGAGCACAAAAAATCAAAATAAACCGTTTTGCATTTTAATATTGCATACACACACGGCAAAGCCGGAGGTGTTCTAAAACATCTCCGGCTTTTTATTTTGCAACAAAATATTCACTTAAAAATTCCAAATGCATTCGCTGCGATTTTCGCAGCATTGCGGCAGAGCAACATTTGAATTATCAACCGATAACCTTTTTATGCTTCCATTTGCCTCTTGCAAAGCGGATTATGAAGAAAATGCTTCTTACAACCCAATCGGCAAACATTGCAAGCCAAACGCCGAGCAATCCGAGATTAAGCCCCCAATCGCATGCAAGAACATAGCTTAATCCCACACGGCACACAAACATGGAAACAAGCGAAATCACCATCGGGAACACAACATCGCCCGAAGCGCGAAGCGAATTCGGCAAATCAAACGAAAGCGGCCAAATAAGGGCGGTAAAAACGGCACTGTATCTGAGCACCTGCGAAGCGATAGCCGCCGCGCGCGGAGTAAGATTAAAAATGCCGACGAGCGAATCCGTGATAACAAACTGAATTACGCACAGCGCACCCATAAGCACATAAACGGCAAGCATAAGCTTTTTTGTGTAGCCGACCGCCTGCTTTGTGTTTCCCGCACCCATGCATTGCCCGATAACAACCACCATTGCAAGCCCGATTGCCTGCCCCGGCACATTGATAACGCCGGCAATGCTGTTGCCGATTGCGTTTGCAGCCACCACATTGGTGCCAAAAGTGGTTATAAGGCTGAGCACAAGCAGCCTGCCGATTTGGAACATACCGTTTTCAAGCCCGTTCGGAATACCGACGGATAAAATTTGCTTAACGATTCTGCCGTGAAATTCGGGCTTAAAGAGCTTAATTATGCGCAATTCATTGCTGCGCCGTTGCCAAAGCAGAAGAATAAATACAGCTGCTACAATGCGTGAGGTTAAGGTGCCTATACCTGCGCCGAGCGCACCCATATCAAAGCCGTAAATCAACACGGCATTTACCGTGATATTAACTATATTTACGATAAGAGAATTGAGCATGGAAATTTTGCTGTTTCCCACAGACCTGAAAAGTGCCGCTCCGGCATTATAAATTGCCATAAAGGGATAAGCAAGCGCAGTGGTCAAGAAATAAACAAGCGCATTTTCCATAACATCCGCCTCAATATTGCCGAAAACAAGCGAAAGAACCCCGCGGCGAAAAGCAAGTGCCAAAATCATTATTACCGTGGAAAACACCGTGGTGGTATACATAAGCTGTTTGGCGGATCTTTGCGCCGACTCCTTTTTGCCGCTGCCGAGATATTGCGAAACCACAACTGCGCCGCCGGTTGAAAGAGCCGCAAATATTTGAATTAAAAGCATATTTATATTATCAACAAGCGAAACACCCGAAACCGCCGCCTCGCCGGCGGTTGTTACCATAAGCGTATCTGCCATACCCACGCTTAAAAGCAAAAATTGCTCTATTATAAGCGGCACAATCAGCCGCACCAAAGCTTTTTTTGAAAAAATGGGCTTTTCCGCCGAATTTTCCGTTGCCCGATTTTGCAAAGCGATTACTCCTTTTGCCTGAATTTTTAATAGATTATATCACTGCTCGCAGCGGTAGACAATTGCCTTATTTAATAATATTGGCACCCTGTTTTGCTTTATTTTTGGTCAGCTTTTAAAATCACTCCGTCGATATTGACCTATGCAAAAAAGCCGGATATAATATATTATAAACATTATATATATTAAGGAGCATATTCATATGGAAAAATACATTAAAAATTTTCCTGCCGAGGAGGCAGTTGTGCTTAAAGACCAAATCACCTGCAGGCAGGGCGAGGTTGTGAGCAAAACGCTGGCGCAAAACGACGCCGTAAGCGTTACCCTCTTTGCATTTGACGCAGGTGAAGAAATTTCCACACACGAATCCACCGGCGACGCATTCGTTACCGTGCTTGAAGGCACCGGGATTTTCACCGTTGACGGCGCGGCGCACACCGTCTCGGCAGGGCAATCGCTGCTTATGCCGGCAAAAAAGCCGCATTCCGTTCGCGGCAACGAAGCCTTTAAATGGATGCTTGTGGTTGTTTTTCCGCAAAACAAATAATAAAAAACACAAAAAGCGCGGCAACTCACCGACCTGAAGTTGATGACTGCCGCGCCTTTTTATTCTGCTTTTAAAGCATGAAATATGAGCCGCCGTTCATTTAATCATTGCAATTTAATTATCCGTGCCGCCGTTTGAGGCAGGTGTGTATTGCGATTTTGCATACTCCCCCGTTGCCGAATTATAAGAATAAACGGCTTCGGCTCCGTCATCCTCACAAACGGTGTAGCTGTTTGAATTCGGAGTGTAAACCCCGCCGCGTTCTTCAAGCAAATACTGCGAATAAAGCGTGCGGCGTTCCTTTTCCGAAAGCGAATTATAATATCCGGCAGCGTCCCTTTTAACCTTGTTGCCGATTATATTAAATTCGCGAAAATCGGATTTTTTATATTCGATATCGTTTTCTGTTGCAAATCCGCCGCCGAAAAATTCCGGATAGCCCTCACATATTCTGCCGATTACAGCACTGCGCGCAACATTTGCAGCCGAATTATCGCCGCTTTTTTCAATTTCGGCAAAATCTGACGCATATGCGCCTTTTAAAGTTGAAATATAATCGCAATCCACCGAGGAAATTTTGCCGTTTTCACACCTTGCAACATTGTATTTAACAATTGCGTTATCGGAGTTGAAATATGCAAAAGCAATAAAAACAGCGCTGCAAATTACGATTACGGGCTGCATATAGGGCATTTTCGGCGCAAAAATATGAATTGCAAAAAAGCTTAAAGCCACGCCGAATGCCGCCATAAGCAGGCAAACGAAAAGCCTGTTTTTCGTGAGGCCGAAAATATTGATATTAAGCCCCATTTTAGCCGCTGCAGTTGCAAGCAGCAGCGCACTGAAAACCGTTATGAAAAAAGAAAGTGCCTTAACCGCGCGCCAAGGCTTTTGCGGCGATTTTTTCGTGAGCACGGCAACGACTGAAATCAACGCTGTGTTTATTATGCAAACGACTGCCATTTCATAAAAGCCGCGCCTTGCAAATTCGCTGGCACTGTAAGTATATCCCTGCGGAAGCACGCCCGAAAACGCACTGAAAAAATACGCCAGCTGAGAAAAGAGAAACACAAGATACACGCACGAAATAACGCTTAAAAACGAAACGGAAACGGTGGGGCTTAATCTGCGCGAAACAGACGGTGCTTTTGCCGCCTGTGCAGAATATTTATTTGAAACGGCATACACGGTAAGCAAAAATGCAATCACGGCGGCAACGATTATTTTCCCTACTCCCGTGCCGATATTCTTAAACGCCGTTTTAACAAGGTTTTCAAATGCGGCGTCGCTTGAAGCGAGAAGCGGAATAACCGCCGCCAAAACTGGCAGTGCCAACAAAATGCCGATAACAACATTTTTATTGGTCTTGTTTTTTGAGGAAAAGCCGCAATACCCGCCCACAACCGCACCGCCATTTTCAAGCGGAGTTTTAAAAAGACTTTGCGCAACATCGCCAAGAATTTTAATGCTGCCGCAGCGGCGGCGAAGTCCGCCCGAAATTCCGCACACATAAACGGCAAAAAGAATTGCGGTGGGTATAAGCATAAACAGCTTTAAAAATTCATCGTTGCCAACGGCAAAAGAACCTGCACTTGCAAGCGAAAGCACACCGCAGCAAACGGCAAACGCCGGCACTTTTTTGATTTTATCCGCGTAATAGGCGGTAGAAACTGCAAAAAGCAGCAAAAACGCAAGCGAAAAGCCGAGCGAAAGCCCGTGCCAAAAAACAAAATCCGTGATAACAATTGCCACGCCGAAAAAGAGCAATGCAAAAACAACATCGTGCTTAGAAACCGTGATTTTTCTTTTTTCAGGCACAGACTGCACCGGATAATATTGACCGAAATTCGGATAAGCTTGCATCGGTGAGCCTGAAATAGACTGCGAATAATTTATGTTATTTTTATTGTTGTTTATTTTATTTTCATTATTATTCACGTTATTCATATCGCAAGACGCATTTTGCGTGTTTTTATTTGCATTTATATTATTCATATAATTCACCTTTTAAATTCAAGAATATCCCCGGGCTGGCAATCGAGCACATTGCAAATTGCCTCAAGCGTTGAGAAGCGGATTGCCTTTGCCTTGCCTGTTTTCAAAATAGAAAGATTTGCCGGTGTGATTCCGATTTTTGCCGCCAGTTCACCGGAGGACATTTTGCGCTTTGCTAGCATAACATCAAGATTAACTATAATTTGCATGGTGCCCTCCTATATCGTTAAATCGTTTTCGGTTTTAATTTCAACCGCCTTTTCAAAGCAGCTTTTAACCACGCGTACTATCACGCCCACAAAAAATTCCGCAACCGCCGAAACATAAATAAATATTTCGTGATGCTGCTTTGCGCTGAGCACGATTGCGGCAGCAAGCGTTACACCGGCGGCAAACACACAGCACCATCCTAAAATTCTCAGCAGACGCACATTTGCGGCTTCAAAAATGATTTCATTTTTTAAATTCGACAGCAGCCGATCAAGGCAAAAAAGCGCGACAAAGCCCGACGGCACCGTGATATAAAAAGGAATTAAATAGTTTTTCGGCAAATAGCGCGCCATATCGACAACGCGATATACCGCTTCGTTTTCCATAAGAAAGGGTGCCGCAATTGCCACTGCGGCAAGCACCGCATAAAACACTCGCACCAAAAAATGAGTAAGACAAATTGATTTATCGCTGTTCCACATAAAAAGTCCTCCGTTTACCCTCATATGCTCGGGTTAATTTACAACCTCATTATATCCAAAAATTATCGTTTGTCAATAATTTTTTATCATTTTTCATAAATTTATTTTTGAAAAGCAAATATTCGCTTCGCATTTTGCAAAATCCCATACTTTTGCATGCGTGCAAAAGTGCATCTCCCGTTGCAAAAAGCAAACAAAAAAGCGTTTCGCCAAAACCGAACATTGCGAAACGCTTTAATTTATTTATTTTTGATTTTATGCGCAAATCCGCGCACTTGCACACGGCTCAGACATTATCCTCGCTGAAATACGATTTATACTTGATTTTATATTTGCTGCCGGGGAAAAGCTTTTCGTGCAGGGCAATGAAATAATCATCCGTCATGCTGGCAATAAAATCGGCAACAATCAGATTCGGGTCGTCGGCAAGATAATCCCTGTGTTTATAATACTTTTGCGCCTCCACAATAAATTTGATATGGTGGCGATAAATTATGCTGCCCTCGCTGCCGCTTTTAACATCTGCCAAAAGCTTGTAATAAAGTTCGGCAAACATGGGCTTTATTATTTCGTTATATTGCCTGTTTATCTGCTCGTTTTTATAAATAACAAAATAATTTTCCTCCTTGGCGCGCTTTAAATCGCCGTATGCGTCGGGGCTCAGCAAAATATAATCCTTACCGTAGCTGTTTTCGATAATATCAACGGTTAAATTATTTATAATTGCGGCATTTTCAACACCGATAACGCCGCTTTGAAATTCATAATCGCGCGGAATGATTTTTGCAACGCGTGCGTCCTGTCTGTCCTTTCCGAGATAGGCAATCATATCGCAAACACGAACTACACAGCCCTCCAGCGTGGCAGGCACAAGCTTTAATATTGCCGCTCCGCCGCATTCGCAGCAATCAAGCACGCTTTTATCAAATTCGGCAAAGCCTTTGCCGTAAGCCGGGCGGTATTCCTGCTGCTCAAATTCGCCATTGTGGCACAAAACGCCGTCCAATGTTTGCAGGCTGATATTGCGCTCAAACAAATTATCAAGCACGCGCACACTTTGCACATTGTGATTGAAATATCTGCCCGTTTCAGCGTGCAAAATTTCGCTTAAAAATCTTTCGCCGGCATGACCGAACGGAGTGTGACCGATATCATGACCGAGAGAAATCGCCTCTATCAAATCAAGATTAAGCCCGAGCACGCTGCCTATGTTGCGCGCAATGCGCGAAACAAGCTGCACATGAAGTGCACGTCGCGTGATATCGTCGTTATTATAAAACGAAAAAACCTGAGTTTTATCCGCATAGCGGTTATAATAAGGAAGATGAATTATTTTTTCGATATCGCGCACAAAAGCAGGTCGCCAAATGCTGGCTCGATCGGCATTTTCGTTTCTGCGCAGCACAGCACTGTCATTGCAGCGAAAAGGATTTTGAACGCCGTTTTCCCTGTCGATCAAAATTCGCCGTTCGGTTTCGGGGCTGAGCTTATTGTATTTTAATTCCGAATAAGGCACAAAATCACTTCCTTTTTATTGTTTTCAAGCTGTTTTATTATTTGGTGAAAAAGTTTCTGAATGTGGAACAGGAGCGCATTGATTTTGCCCCATCGCCGCCGACGATTATATGATCGGCAAGTTCAATATCGACTGCGTTTAAAGTGTTTCTTAAATCAAGAGTAAAATCAATATCCGCAGCAGACGGCATCGTGCCGCCGCCAGGGTGATTGTGCGAAATCAGCACTCTGCTTGCCTTATCAAGCAGCGCATATTGCACAACATCGCGCGAATACACCTTTAAATGCTTTGTGCTGCCGGCTGCCAAAATTCTGCTTGAAACAATACGGTTTGAATTATCAAGAGTTACCATCACAAACTTTTCAAGTTCCTCGTTACCGAGCAAATTCATAAAATACTCTTCCGAATCATCGGCATTGCCGAGGCGGGTTATTCTTGAATTTCTGGATTTTGCACAGCGTTTTTGCAAATCACGAACAAGCGAAATCAAAATTGCGGAATTTTTGCCGATTCCCGGCACAGTTTCAAGCTGAGCAACATCTGCCGAAAACACATTGTCGAGGCTGCCGAATTTTTCAATCAGAGCTTTTGCCGCCGGCTTAACATCCATTCGCGGAATCGAATATGTGAGCAGCAATTCAAGAGCTTCATAATCATATGTTAAATTATCGCTTCCTGCCGAATATTTGTCTTTCAGCCGCTGCCTGTGACCGCTCATATGATTACTCACGCACCCAATTCCCCCTTTTGATAAAATAAATCCAATATAATCTTACCAAATGGCGCGTTTCTTGTCAATCGCAGAGGGCAGATATGGTTGCAAGCGGCGGATTTTGACGATTTTTTGCAAGATATATGCATACAGTATAACCAATCGGCGTATTTTCAGCGCGCTTTTCGGCATATATACGCAAAAGATATGTTGCCAAAGACATGTAAAAATGATATAATGAGCTAAATATTCTTTTTTCAGAGAGGGGAACTTTTTTATGAGCGACTCTAAACGAAGCAGCTTTTCCGGCAGGCTCGGATTTGTTTTGGCTGCCTCAGGCTCTGCCGTCGGGCTTGGAAACATTTGGCGATTTCCTTATTTGGCGGCAAAATACGGCGGCGGCATATTTTTGCTTGTTTACATTGTTTTTGCCGTTACATTCGGCTTCACGCTTATGCTAACCGAAATTGCAATCGGTCGCAAAACGAAGCTCAGCCCAATGAGCGCATTCGGCGCGCTTCACAAAAAATGGAGCTGGCTCGGCGGGCTTGCAACACTGGTGCCCGTTTTGATTTTGCCTTATTACTGCGTTATCGGCGGATGGGTAACGAAATATGCAGCGCAAATGATTTCCGGCAAAGCGGCAGAGGCAGCAGGAAGCGGATTTTTTGCCGCATTTGTGGCAAAGCCGATTGAGCCGCTGATTTGGTTTTTCATTTTTGCAACGGCAACAGCGGTTATCATCTTTTTGGGCGTTGATAAGGGCATAGAAAAAATGAGCAAATTTTTGATGCCTGCGCTTATTATTTTAACCGTTGCGCTTTCGATTTTCGTTGTTACGCGCCCCGGCGCAAAAGCAGGCATCAAATATTACCTTGAGCCTGATTTTTCAAAGCTTAATGTTATGACATTTATTGCCGCGCTCGGGCAGCTTTTTTATTCAATGTCGCTTGCGATGGGCATTATGGTAACCTACGGTTCTTATTTCAGCAAGGAAGAAAGCATTGTTAAATCCACACGCCAGATAGAAGTGTTTGACACTGCCGTGGCATTTCTTGCAGGGCTTATGATTGTGCCCTCCGTTTTCGTTTATTCAAACGGCGACGAGGACGCGCTCGGTCAGGGTCCCAGCCTTATGTTTGACACACTGCCGAAGGTTTTTGACGGCATGGAATTCGGCAATCTTATCGGCGCGGCATTCTTCCTTTTGGTGCTTTTCGCCGCACTCACAAGCTCTGTTTCCATTATGGAAGCCATTGTTGCAAGCATTACGGATAAATACAAAATGAGCAGAAACAAAGCCACGCTTACGGTTTATGCTTACACCCTGTTGCTTGGCATGTGCTGCGCATTCGGCTTCAGCATTTGGCAGAATTTCACCATTATGCAAATGGGCATTCTTGATTTTCTGGATTTCGTTTCAAACAGCATACTGCTTCCCGTTGTGGGTCTTTTTACCTGCATTATGGTTGGCTTTGCAATCAAGCCGAAAACGATTACGGAAGAAATCGAAATCAACGGCAAATTCAGGGAAAAGAAATTTTATAATGTTATGATAAAATGGGTTGCACCCGTGTTTATCTTTGCAATCCTTGTCAGCTCCGTTCTTAATTCCTTCGGAGTTATCAGCATTTAACGATTTTTTAATGATTTACATTCAGCAAAAGCTGCCTCGCGCAAATGTGAGGCAGCTTTTTTTCTTGAAAACAATTCATTTAAACTTTTCATTTATGTATTCAAATCAACTTATGCCGCTGTATAATGCAGCGAACCGCTCTTTCTTTTATAAGAGCTCTGTCGCACTGCGGATAAAATTCAAGATACGGATTTACAATATCCTCAATTTCTTTTTTCGCAAATTTCGGAATTTTCAACACGGTGCCGTAAAGCAAGCGCACGGTTTTGATTTCCCTGTTAAAACTCATTCGTAACGAATATTCAATAATAATTTCATTTTTATTAAAACGGCCTAAAAAAATATCGCTCCGGCAAAAAAGCAACCGACCGTTTGCACAGAGCGAAATTTAAACGAGCAATATTTCAAAAAATCACATTTTACCGTTTGGGCGGTTTGAGCAAATGAGCACCGCGGTTTGCAAAACCAAAAATGCAACGGCGGCAATTTTGATTACCGTGATTGCAGCGTAAAGCGCGTTAACCGCCTTTTGAAAACTGCCGATAACCTTAATATTATTCTTAAAATCCATCAATCACACCTCCAAAGCCACGGCATGAGCCACCGAGGGAATTGTGCTGCCCTGCTTGCTTGATGTGGCAGACATAAGCGCACCCGTGGCAACGAAAAGCACCTTTTTAAGCGCACCGCGGCGCATTCCTTTTATAATATGCGAGCAAAGCACCGAGGCTGAGCATCCGCAGCCGGAACCGCCGCTGTTTACATCCTGCTCTTTCAAATCATAAATCATAAGCCCGCAATCGTTGTGATAAGGGCGTAAATCAATGCCATGCTCTTTTTCCAACAACTCATAAAGAAGCCGTGAGCCGGTAAAGCCCAAATCGCCGGTTAAAATCAAATCGTAATCCGATGGCGTTGTGCCGGAATCACATAAAAAATCAAAAATTGTTTTCTCCGCCGCAGGAGCCATTGCCGCTCCCATATTATTGGCATCCCTTATGCCGAGATCGCAAATTGTGCCGATTGAAGCCGCAGTGATTTTTATGCCGGCTCCTTTGCTTTTTATCACGGCGCAGCCTGCGCCCGTAACGGTCCACTGAGCCGTAGGAGAACGCTGACCGCCGTATTCGAGCGGATAGCGAAACTGCCGCTCGCTGGAGCAAAAATGGCTTGAAGTGCCTGCAAGCGCACACGATGCACCGCAATCAACCAGCATTGAGCCGACGGCAAGCGAAAGTGCCATCGTGGAGCACGCGCCGTACATTCCGATGCAGGGAATTTGCAAATCCTTAACCGCAAAAGCACTGCCGATGCACTGATTGAGCAAATCGCCGCACAAAATAAAATCAACGTCTCCGACAACCGTGTCTGAATTTGCAAGAGCTCTTACGGCGGCATCGCGAAGCAAGGCGGATTCGGCAAACTCAAAAGAATCCATACCCATAGCGGTATCTTCAAACACGGCGTCAAAATCGCCGGCAAGCGGACCCTCGCCCTCTTTTTTGCCGCAAACACCGGCAGAGCCGGCTATAACGGGCGGATTATCGAAAAAAACCGTTTTTCCTTTTATTTTCACACAAAACACCTCAAAATCATTTTGCCCAAAAGTGATTAAAATATAAAAACCGCAGCCGTGTGACTGCGGTTTTGACGTATATTATTCATTTAAGAAAGTGAATTCCCACATGCTTAATCATCTGTTATTTTAAGCAAATCATTCGGCGTGCAGCAAAGCAGTTGGCACATTGTCTCTATATTTTCATACTTAATCGATTTGGTTTCGTTATTTATCATTTTATTAAAATTTTGGTAGCTCATATCAAGCTGCTTATAGAGCCAATATTTGGTTTTGCCCTGCTTTTTAAGCAATTCAAGCGCATTAAGCCTAATCACTATATCACCCCTGCATTATCTAATGTTACAATTAGATAATAAATCATCGGCGTTCTTGACATATAGATTATTGCATTATATAATGTAAACATAGGCTATCTTACCCAAAAACAGCCGCGGCACCGTTCACAATATATTAAACCGAATTTTAAAGGGAGAAAACATGAAATCAAACTTAAAATACATGCTGAAAAACTGGATCGCATGGGATAAAAAAAGCCTGATTTATTTTTTTATCCGCGTGCCGGCGCTTGTTTTTCAACCGATAGTCACTGCATATATCCCGAAGGCGATGATTGATTGCATAAACGAGGGTGCAACAGTCGGCAGACTCACGCTCGTTGTAGGTCTGCTGAGTGTGCTTGTTGTACTGACCACTTGGCTCGCACCTTTTATGCAGGAACTTCTTAACGGAAGTGCACGCATTATCCGTATGCGCTATGCCGTGCTTGCCTTTCGGAAAAATCTAAACACAGATTACACAAACATCGAAAGCCCTAAGGGCAGAGAGAAAAATAAGAGAGCTATGGAATTTTATCGCAGTTATTATTCCGGCTCGTCGGATTTTCTCGATTCAATCAATCAGTTTTGCGTTTGTATCGTCGGCGTTGTCACCTCGCTTGCGCTGATTTATAAAATCAATATCATAATGATTTTGATTGTTCTTGCCACCTGCGTTTGCGAGTTTTTTCTTCTCAAATTTTTAAACGGCAGGGAAAAGAAAACAAAGGACGAGCGTAGCTCTATATTTGTCCGCTTTGATTATTACTATAATTTGTGCCGCGATTTTTCCGCCGCAAAGGATATTAGACTCTACGGTTTCACAGATTATTTTATGCATGCCGTTGCGAAAATAATTTATGATTTAGAGCAAATCAATCAAAAATTTATGCGCCAAAATCTCAAGGTGGGCGGCACAAGGGCATTGCTTAATCTCGTGCGCGAGCTTGTTGCCTATGCTTATCTTACATATCTTGTGTGCAGAGGAAAGCTCTCCGTTTCCGATTTTATTTTCTATTTCGGTATTATAACGGGCTTTTCAAATTGGATATTAAACGCAGTGTATCAGTATTCAAATCTTGAGCGTTGCTGTAACGACTGCGCCGCTTTTCGTGAATTTGTCGAGAGCAAGGACGAAAGTGAAAACAAACCCAATGTCGGTTTTGACGGCATTGATTCAATCGAATTTAAGAATGTTTCGTTCACCTATCCGTCGGCGGAAAAAAGCACAATCAATAATATGTCTTTTACGGTGAGTAAGGGCGAGAATATAGCCATTGTCGGCGAAAACGGAGCAGGCAAAACCACCGCCGTTAAACTGCTTTGCGGTCTGTATTATCCTATCTCGGGCGACATTCTCGTTAACGGAAAAAGCAATCGTGACTTTTCTTCCGACAGCTATTTTAATCTGTTCTCCGCCGTGTTCCAGGACTATTATTTTATGCCAATGACCATTGCGGAAAATGTCTGCACGACTTCAAATTATGATAAAGAAAAGCTCTTTGCCGCATTTGAAAAGGCAGGTATTTCGGACAAAATAAATACTTTGCCCGATAAAGAAAAATCCCATATGATAAAGGATGTATATAAAGACGCGGTTGATTTTTCTGGCGGTGAAAAGCAAAAGCTGCTTCTTGCAAAGGCTGTTTACAAGAATGCCCCTGTTTTGATTCTTGATGAGCCTACTGCGGCGCTTGATCCGATTTCCGAAAATGAGCTTTATCTGAAATATAATGAATTAACGGAAAACAAGATTTCGTTTTTCATTTCTCACAGGCTTTCCTCAACAAGATTCTGCAACAGAATTTTATTTATTAAGGACGGCAGAATTGCCGAAAGCGGAACTCACGAGGAGCTGATGGCGCTCAAAGGCTCGTACTACAGAATGTACCAAGTCCAAAGTTGTTATTATAAGGAGAACGGAGGCGAGGCTGTATGAAAAATCTAAAGACTGTATTTGCGGCGTTTCGCGAAATGCACCGCCTCGAAAAGCGACTTATCCCCACCGCTGTCACCGTTGCGCTCGTTACGGCGGTTATACCTTTTGTCAACATTTGGTTTACATCAAAAATTATAGATTTGCTGGAGGGCGGTGCAGGTATGAAAAGCCTTGCCCTTTATATCGGCTCTGCTGTCGGTATCAACGCTTTGTTGTTTTTTATCAACTATTACCTCGGCGATATTCAGTTTGTCTATCGCTCGCTGATGTATAACAAGGAGCTTCAGCGAATTTCGTCAAGACTCTTCGGTATAGAATATCAAAAGCTCGAAAGCAGTGAGTTCAAGGAACTTGTGCATAAGCATTCCGAAGCACAGGACAGAGTTTTCTCCTCGTTCGTTCAGCTTACCTGGATGATGCGCGATTTTATATCGGGCGCGCTCACGCTGATTATATCCATCGTCATTGTTGCTCCTCTGTTTAAAATCGGGTTTAAGAAAACGGGCGACTCTTTCTTTGAACGCCCTGCGTTTTTGCTCACGATTTTCGGCGCAATCGCCGTTATGGCTGTCATTATTCTTATTGTAGCCGTCAGAATGAACAAGGCTTGGTTTAAGGCGAGCGACGAGTATTCACGCCTTGATCGAATTTTTTACTACTTCCTCAATATGTTCTCCGATTATAATACGGGCAAGGAAATCCGCGTTTATAAGGAACAGGCTCTAATTGAGCACACCGCCACGGACAGGCTCTTGACCGACGGCGAGCGAATTTTGAAAAAAGCCTCGATGAACACGGCAAGGCAAAGCTCGTTTGTTGCGATTTTGGGTGCGCTCGTCGGTTTCGGTATTTATCTTTTCATCGGCGTTAAGGGTTTGTACGGTCTTTTCGGTATCGGCTCGCTCGTGCTTTACTGCGGTGCATTTATGCAGATCATAGCAGGCATTATGAAAATGGCTGTCACCTTCGGCAAAACCGCAGAAATGGTGCCGCTTGTTAATTATTATTTTGAAATTGTGAACACTGAGGACGAAATGACTTACGGCGAAAGAACGCTTGATTTGTCGGGCGGATTCGAGATTGAGTTCAAGAATGTTTCGTTTAAGTATCCGGGTGCGAAAAATTACGCTCTCCAAAATGTTAATCTCAAAATCAAAAACGGCGAGCATTTGGCTGTGGTGGGCAGAAACGGAAGCGGCAAAACAACATTTATTAAATTGATGTGCCGCCTTTACGATGTAACCGACGGCGAGATTTTGCTAAACGGTGCGAATATTAAGGAGTACACAAAGGACAGTATCATAAAGCTCTATTCCGTCGTTTTTCAGGATTTCAAAATATTCTCCGTTTCGCTCAAGGATAATGTTTGCGCTTGCTCCGATTTTGACGAGGGCAGATTTTACGCTTGCCTTGAAAACGCAGATATAAAGGAGCGCGCCGAGCGCCTGCCGCAAAAGGAAAGCACTTATCTTTACAAGGATTTGGATGAAAACGGAGTTGAAATTTCGGGCGGCGAAGCGCAGAAAATCGCGCTTGCGAGGGCACTTTATAAGGACGCACCCATTGTCATTCTCGATGAGCCGACAGCCGCACTCGACCCGATTGCCGAAAATGAAATTTACACCCGCTTCAACACCTTTGTGCAGGGCAAAACGGCAATTTATATTTCACACAGGCTTTCAAGCTGCGCTTTTTGCGACAAAATCGCAGTTTTCGACAAAGCAAAACTTACCGAAACAGGCACGCACGGTGATTTGCTGAGCGCGGGCGGCAAATATGCCGAACTTTGGAATGCACAGGCAAAATATTACACACAATAATATAACGCCGCATTTTGAGCAGATGCAAAACAGCAAAGCAAACAAATCTTACCGAACCGAAAAAACAAAAAAGGCTTGAACCGTTTGGAAAAATTCAAACGGTTCAAGCCTTTTTTTATATCATATTATATTTTAGCCGAGGATTTCTTTAAGCACCTGGGTGACCGTGGCTGCGGGAGCCTTGCCCTTCAGCGCACGCATGCACTGACCGATAAGGAAATTAAAGGATTTATCCTTGCCCTCTTTATATTCGGAAACAGCCTTTTCGTTTGCGGCGATAACTTCTTCAACCACGGCTTTAATGGCGCCCGTGTCCGAAACGGATTCCATATTATTTGCCTTAACATAATCGGCAGGCACAACATCCTGCTCAAACACTGCCTTAAACACCTTTTTGGCGGAATCACGGCTGATTTTGTTTGCCGCAAGCAGATTTATGATTTCGCCGAGCGAATCCTGCCTGAAGTTCATATTCTCCGGCAGGGTTTGAGAATCGTTAAGCATTTTCATAAGTTCGCCCATTATCCAGTTTGCGCTGTCCTTAGGACTGTTTGTGATTTCAACCGTGCGCTCAAAAAGGCGAACATATGCCATATCGGAGCAAATCATTGCCGTGTCGTATTCCGAAAGACCGAGTTCGTTCATATAGCGGGCTTTTTTTGCATCGGGAAGTTCAGGCAGATTTTCCCTGATTGAAGCAACATATTCATCCGAAAGCTTAACCGGCGGCAAATCGGGATCGGGGAAATATTTATAATCCTGCGCATCTTCCTTACTTCTCATTGAATAGGACGCGCCCTTGGAATCATCCCAGCGGCGTGTTTCCTGAACAACCCTTTCGCCGTCCTCAATCAATTCGATTTGGCGTTGTGCCTCCGATTCAACAGCATTGTGAATTGCCTTGAATGAATTTATGTTTTTCATCTCCGTGCGAGTGCCGAGCTTATCGGAGCCTTTTTCCATAACGGAAACATTAACATCGGCTCGAAGCGAGCCCTCCTGCATTTTGCAATCTGAAACGCCGCAAAATTGCAATATTGCGCGCAGCTTTTCAACATATTCCACAGCTTCATCGGCGGAAGCGATATCCGGCTCCGAAACGATTTCAAGCAGCGGCACACCGCAGCGATTATAGTTTACAAGCGTGCAATCCGACCACTCATCGTGAATCAGCTTGCCTGCATCCTCTTCCATATGGATTTCGTGAATGCGCACCTTTTTTTTGCCGCCGTTAATACTGTCGTTAATCTCAATCCAGCCGTTTCTGCAAATAGGCAGATAGAGCTGGCTGATTTGATAAGCCTTCGGCAAATCGGGGTAGAAATAATTTTTTCTGTCAAACTTATTATACATGGTGATTTCGCAATTTGTGGCAAGACCCGTTCTTACCGCAAATTCGAGCACCTTTTTATTTAAAACGGGAAGTGTGCCGGGCATACCCGAGCAGATTTCGCACACATGCGTGTTTGGCTCGCCGCCGAATTCCGTGGAGCAGGAGCAGAAAATTTTGGTTTTTGTGGCAAGTTCGGTATGCACCTCAAGCCCGCAGACTGTTGAATATTCCATAAAGCTGCCTCCTTAATCCAATTGCGGCTTTTCAAGGTGATAAGCCGTTGTGCTTTGATAAGCGTTGCCTGCGGCAAGAATTGTTTTTTCATCAAACGGTCTGCCGATAAGCTGCATTCCCACGGGCATATTATCACTGCCGAAGCCGCACGGAAGCGCAAGAGAGGGCAAACCGGCAATATTTATCATAACGGTGTAAATATCGCCGAGATACATTGCAAGCGGATCGCTGAGACCCTTGCCGATTTCAAGCGCGGTTGTGGGAGCAACAGGACCGAGCAGAAAATCGTATTTTTCAAAAGCCTCGTTAAATGCCTTAACGATAAGCCCCTTTGCTTTAAGTGCTTTATTATAATAAGCGTCAAAATAACCGCTGGAAAGCACGAAGTTGCCGAGCATTATGCGCTTTTTAACCTCCATGCCGAAGCCTTCGGAGCGTGATTTGAAATAAACATCGCGCAGATTATGAGCTTCCGGGGATTTATAGCCGTATTTAATGCCGTCAAACCTGGAAAGGTTTGAGCATGCCTCTGCACAGGCGATTATATAATAGGTGGGGATTGCATATTTGACAACTGGCATTGAAAACTCCTCAACCTCTGCGCCGAGGGATTTCATAACCTCTGCCGCCTCTTTAACCCTTGCAGCAACCGAAGAATCGATACCCTCGCCGAAATAATCGGATGGAATGCCTATCTTTTTGTCTTTAAGGTCTTTGGCGTTTTTAATATCGTCAAGCGTGAAAGGATTGGGATTGCAGGAAGTGCCGTCCTTTTCATCCCTGCCGCTTATAACGGAAAACATTGCCGCGGCGTCAAGCGCGTTTTTGGCAATGGGACCGATTTGGTCAAGCGACGAAGCATAAGCGATAAGCCCGTATCTTGAAACGGCGCCGTAAGTGGGTTTAAGACCCGTTACGCCGCAGAAAGAGCATGGCTGGCGGATTGAGCCGCCGGTATCGGAGCCGAGAGCGATAATGCTTTCGTCGGCTGCAACGGAAGCCGCCGCACCGCCCGAAGAACCGCCGGGAACCCTGCTAACATTCCATGGGTTTTTGGTGGCACCGTAATAAGAGGTTTCAGTTGTGGAGCCCATGGCAAATTCATCCATATTAACCTTGCCGCACGGCACCATACCTGCCGCCGTGAGCTTTTTAACAACGGTGGCGTCATAAGGCGGCTTAAAATTATAAAGAATTTTGGAGGCGCAGGATGTAATATCGCCCTTCGTGCAGATATTATCCTTTATTGCAACCGGCACGCCGGCAAGCGGAGAAGTTGCCGAGCCGGAAGCGATAAACTTTTGCGCCTCATCCGCCTTGGCAAGCGCAAGCTCCAAATCAAAATGCGTGTAGCAATTAAATTTTTCATCCCTTGCCTTAATGCTTTTTGCAACGGATTCAACGGCATCGCGGCACGAAATTTCGCCGCTTTTGATTTTTTCAGCCGTTTCAAGGGCAGTCATTTGATATATTTCCATTGTGAGCCCTCCTTATTCATTAACTGTTTTAGGCACAACAAAAGCTCCGTCCTGGCTTTCAGGTGCATTGGCAACAATTTCTTCTGCGGACAGCGAGGGCTTAACCTCATCCTCCCTGAACACATTTGTGATTGGGAAAGAATGGCTCATAGCCTCCACATTATCCGTGTCAAGCTCATTGAGCATATCAATATAGGTAAGAATATCCTGAAGCTCTGCACCCACTTTTTCCTCTTCCTTTTCGGTTAGGGTGATGCGCGCAAGCGATTCCAGATATTTAATTAAATCCGGTGTGATTTGCATTGCTTATCCTCCAAAATCAATTGATATAAAACACAATCGGGTGCACGGCAAAACCGCGCACCCTGTTTTTTGTTATTTTTCGGGCACGGGGCGACGAAGCTTGATATGAGTTTCGCGAAGCTGCATTTCGGTGACGGTGTTCGGTGCGCCGAGCAGCATATCCTGTGCATTTGAATTCATCGGGAATGCGATAACTTCCCTGATATTTTCTTCGTCTTTAAGGAGCATTATCATTCTGTCTACCCCGGGAGCCATGCCGGCATGCGGCGGTGCGCCGTAATGGAACGCATTATAGAGGGCACCGAATTTTTCCTTAACGGTTTCCTCGCTGTAGCCTGCCATTTCAAAGGCTTTAACCATAACATCCGGTCTGTGGTTTCTTACCGCACCGGAAGAAAGCTCAACGCCGTTGCAAACGATATCGTACTGATAAGCCTTGATTTTGAGCGGATCCTCATTAAGCAACGCGTCCATTTCGCCCTGCGGCATCGAAAACGGATTGTGGGTAAACGCCAATTTATCGTTTTCATCAAGTTCAAACATCGGGAAATCGGTGATGTAGCAAAGCTCAAAGCGGTTTTTATCGATAAGATCAAGCCTGTTTGCAAGTTCAGTGCGGATTTGACCGGCAAAATCGTTTACATGCTTGGGTGTGTCGCAAATGAAAAACAGAGTATCATCTGTTTTGAAATTAAAGATGTTGCGAAGTTCCTCTTTCTTTTCGGGGGGCAGGAATTTGTCGATGGGACCTTTATAAGAGCCGTCCTCCAGCACTTCGATGTAGCCGAGACCCTTCATTCCGATTTCAAGAGCAAATTTAAGCATTTTTTCAAACCAGCCCTTAGATTGCTTTGCGCAACCGGCAACATTTATACCCCTGACCGGCCTGCCCTGAAACGCCTTAAATTCAACATCGGCAAAGAAATCGGTTAAATCCACGATTTCGAGCGGATTGCGAAGATCCGGCTTATCGGTGCCGTATTTAATCATTGCCTCTTCATAAGGAATTCTTACGAAAGGAGCGGGCGAAACCTTTTTCCCGCCGCCGAATTTTGTGAAGGTGTCATAAAGCACATCTTCGGCAACCGCAAAAACATCCTCCTGAGTAGCAAAAGCCATTTCAAAATCGAGCTGATAAAATTCGCCGGGTGAGCGATCTGCCCTTGCGTCCTCATCGCGGAAGCAAGGAGCGATTTGGAAATACTTATCAAAGCCGGAAACCATAAGCAACTGCTTAAACTGCTGAGGTGCCTGCGGCAGAGCATAGAATTTGCCCTCGTGCTTTCTTGAGGGAATAATATAATCCCTTGCACCCTCGGGAGAGGAACAGGTTAAAATCGGGGTTGTGATTTCGGTGAAGCCGAGCGAGGTCATCTTTTGGCGCAGGAACGAGATAACATTGCTTCTGAAAATAATATTATCGTGCACAGCCTTGTTGCGCAAATCAAGAAAACGGTAAGTGAGGCGCACATCCTCCCTTGTTTCCTTTGATTCGGAAACCTCAAACGGCAGATTTTCCGTGCACGCGCCGAGAACGGTGAGCCTATCCACCTTAACCTCAAGCTCGCCGGTGGCGATTTTTTTATTAACCGTTTCGGGATCACGCTTAACAACAACGCCCTCAACGGAGATAACGCTTTCTTTTTTAAGGTGGTAAATCAAAGTATCGTCGTTAACAACAACCTGAGTTACGCCGTGTTCATCGCGCAAATCGATAAAAGCAACGCCGCCGTGATCCCTGATTGTATCAACCCAGCCGGCAAGAGTTACTCTTTCGTTAAGATTATCAAAAGTTAATTCATTACAGTTATGAGTTCTGTATGCCATAAAACTGCCACAGCCTTTCCGGCTACATTTATATAAATTCCGCATGCCTTACTGTAGCCGAACAAGACACCGGCAAAAATGCGGCTCGCCGCAAAAGGCGGCACCGAGCCCGATATAATCGAGGCGAAACAAATTTGCAACGCCGATTTTTTTAAAATGTGCAAGCAGGGCGCAAACGCACCTACCCACGGTAATTCCGTAATAGTATATCATATAATATTAAAATATACAATAATAAAATTATTAAAAGGCTCAAAAAAACGTGAAAATCGAGTCGCCGCGGTAACGCACCGACCCGATTTTAAATATGCTTTGTTTTTCGCAAGGCAGGCAAAGCGGTGCTTTTAATAAAGCCTGCTGAGCAAAGCAACACTGTTCGGCTCAAGCGAAAGCTTTCCGCCGATCGCCGCGTTATCAAAAAACGAATAAGAATTATCCCATTCGCCGCCGACGAAAATTTCAACCGGCAAATCGGAATTGTTAACAGCAGCCAAAACGGCGTTTCTATCGCCGCGCCTTTCATACGCAACCGCACCCGAGGCGGCATAAACGGGCACAAATTCGCCCTGCACAAACGCCGAACAGCCACGGCGGATTTCACCAAGTCTTTTATACCAAGAGTATAACTCTTTGTTTTCATTTCCCCACGGATAGCAGGCGCGGTTAAACGGATCCTTCATGCCCTGCATGCCGACTTCATCGCCGTAATAAATGCTCGGCACACCCGGCAGAGTGAACTGCAAAAAGCTTGCAAGCTTAAGCATTTGAATGCCTTTTTTATATTTATCGGCAGGCAAAATATTATTTTGATGCTGCCATGAGCGATCCCTGCCCTCGGCATTTTCACCGGCAAGGAAGGTGATTGCGCGCATTGTGTCGTGAGTACCGATATGATTCATAAGTTCGTGCAAAACGCAGGGGGGATAATTTTCCGCAATCGACATTACGGAGTTCACAAACGCCTCTGCCGCGCCGTATTTAACGAAATTAAGCACTGCCTCGGCAAATGGATAGTTCATAACGGAATCCAGTTGCGCGCCGAGCAGATAGCGCCGCCTTTGCCCATAGGCAAATTTATTTGTGGCATCCTCCCACACCTCGCCGATTATAACGGCATTGGGATTTTCCGCCTTAACGGCACTGCGCAAATCATCAAGAAACACATCCGGCAACTCGTCGGCAACATCAAGCCGCCAGCCGCTTACGCCGCAGCGAAGCCACTTGCGCAAAACGCCGTTTTTGCCGCAAATATATTCGCGGTAAGAGGGATTTTCCTCGTGCACCTCGGGCAAAAGCTTAATCCCCCACCAGCTTTCATAATCATCCGGATAATGTTTAAATTTATACCAGTTGTAATATGGGCTGTTTACGCTGTCGCACGCACCGTTCGGCGGATAATTGCCGAATAGATTAAAATATTTTGAATCGCAGCCCGTGTGGCTGAAAACGCCGTCCAGCACTATTGCAATTCCGAGCTTATCCGCGGCGGCGCAAAGCGATTTCAAATCATCCTCCGAGCCGAGCAATGAATCGATTTTTTCGTAATCCGCCGTGTCATACCTGTGGTTTGAATTGGCTTCGAATATAGGATTAAGATAAATGCAGCTTACACCGAGAGATTTGATATAGGGCAGCTTTTCCTCGATTCCCTTTAAATCTCCGCCGAAATAATCATTGTTCCACACGGAGCCGAATTGCGATTCGTTCCAATACGGTTCCTCGCCCCACTTGCGCATTACCCTGCCGGCAGGCACATTTTGCTTGGGCTTGCCGCTTGAATAAAATCTGTCCGGAAAAACTTGATAAATTATTCCGCCCTTTAAAAAATCAGGCGTTTTAAAGCATTTATCATAAACCGTTTGCTGAAATTCGGCGGCAGAAGCATTAAAATCGCCAATGCCGTTTCCGATATTTTTGATATACGTTATTCCCCACGGAGTTTCAAGCTCAAAATGATAAAAATAGAGCCCGCTTGTGGTGGCGAAAAAATGCAATTCCCAATATTCATGGTCGTTGCCGCACATACCCGCCCAAAACATATTATAATAAACCGTGCTTTCCCCATCCTTATAAACGGCAAGCTTTGCGCAACTGCAGCCCATTGAGCGAGGCACAACAATGCGCAGCATAACCTTTTCATCCGTTGCAATGGCGGAAATTATGGATTTATATTCTTTTTTTCGGGAGTTAAAGCAGGTTGTATCCATAAAAATCCTTCAAAAAACAAGCAAGAGCGCACAGCCCTTGCTTGCATAAATTAAAATCAAATATTATTTTTCAGCCTTTGCGGGCTTTTTTGCCGCAGATTTCTTTGCAGCCGGCTTTTTGGCAAGGGTTTCCTTTTTGGGAGTTTCCGCCTTTTGCGGAAAAACGACGGGCTTTGTGTGCCAAATGTTTTCGGCATATTCCGTGATTGCCCTGTCTGCACTGAAGATGCCTGCGCCGCTGATGTTCATGAGCGACATTTTTGCAAAACGCTCTTTATCCTTATAAATTTCGGCAGAAAGCTGCTGAGCCTTTTGATAATCCGCAAAATCGGCAAGCGCCATATAGGGATCCGCATTCATAAGGCTTGAGGTGAATTCGCCGAAGGATTTACCGTCTATTCCGGCATTGATGAAATCGATAACATCCTTGAGCACACGGTTATTGTTGATATAATCCATAGGGTGATAGCCGCGCTGCTTAAGCTGCTCAACCTCCGGAGTTTTAAGACCGAAGATAAGAATATTATCCTCGCCGACCGCCTCGGCGATTTCAACATTTGCGCCGTCAAGCGTGCCGAGGGTTACCGCACCGTTGAGCATAAGTTTCATATTGCCTGTGCCTGAAGCCTCCGTGCCGGCAAGCGAAATTTGCTCGGAAATATCCGCGGCAGGCATAAGCACTTCTGCAAGGCTTACATTATATTCCTCCATAAACACAACCTTGAGTTTATCGTTAACATCCTTATCGTTGTTGATAACATTTGAGATTGCGTCTATAAGCTGAATGGTTTTTTTTGCCATAAAGTAGCCCGGAGCCGCCTTTGAAGCGAAAATATATGTTCTGGGCACAAAATCGGCATTCGGATTTGCCTTAAGCATTTGATATTCGGCAATGATGTTAAGAATATTGAGGCTTTGCCTTTTGTATTCGTGAAGCCTTTTAACCTGAACATCGAAAATCGAATCGGGATTGATATCGATGCCGTTTCTCTTTTTAACGATTTTTGCAAAGCGCTCTTTGTTTTGGCGTTTAATTGCCATAAGATCGGCAAGCACTTTTTTATCGTCTTTATATTCGCGAAGCTTCAAAAGTTCGTCGCTCTTTGTGATGAAATCGCTTCCGATAAGCTTTGTGATATAATCCGTGAGCAGCGGATTCGACTGGCAAATCCACCTTCTGAACGCAATGCCGTTTGTAACATTTTTAAATTTATCGGGAGTGATTGAATAGAAATCGCTGAAAACAGTTTCCTTAAGTATTTCGGAATGAAGCGCGGAAACGCCGTTTACGGAATGAGAGCCTGCCACGCAAAGATTTGCCATTCTTACCGCACCGCCGGAGATGATTGCCATTCTTTCAACCTTATCGGCATCGTGAGTGGTGCACCAAATATAAGCGCGGAAGCGGTTATCGATTTCCTTTGTGATTTCGTAAAGGCGGGGAAGAAGCCTTTTATAAAGCTCCTCGCTCCAGCATTCAAGCGCCTCTTTCATAACGGTATGGTTTGTGTAAGCCACCGTTTTGGTTACGATATTCCAAGCGTCGTCCCATCCGTAGCCGCATTCATCAAGCATAATGCGCATAAGCTCCGGTATAGCCATTGTGGGATGAGTGTCGTTAATATGAATAGCGATTTTTTCGGGAAGATTATCAAGCGTGCTGTATTCCGTAAGATGACGGCGAATGATATCCTGAATCGAAGCAGAAACAAGGAAATATTGCTGGCGCAGGCGCAAGGATTTGCCCTCCGGTGAATTATCGGCGGGGTAAAGAATTTTTGAAATAGCCTCCGCCATTGCGGATTGCTCCATAGCGCGCATATACTCGCCCTGATTAAAAAGGCTCATATCAAGCGCAGGCTTAACGGAAGCCCAAAGGCGAAGCCTTGAAACGCCGCGACCTTTGCCGGAAACATACATATCGTAAGGCACGGCGGTTACGGTGTTGCAATCCTTTTGCTCAACACGGTGAAAATCGCCGTCCCAACTTTCCTCAACATGACCTTCAAATTTAACTTCAACGCTTCTTTCCTCGCGCGGAACAAGCCAAACATCTCCGCCGGGAAGCCAGAAATCGGGCAATTCGGTTTGCCAACCGTCCACAAGCTTTTGTTTGAATATGCCTGCCTCGTAGCGAATTGAATAGCCCATGGACTGATAACCGTCCGTAGCAAGGCCGTCAAGATAGCAGGCAGCAAGTCTGCCGAGACCGCCGTTTCCGAGTCCTGCATCCGGCTCGAGTTCATAAAGCCTGTTAAGACTTACGCCGAAGCTGCCGAGAGCTTTATCGAAAACATCTGTAAGATTAAGATTATAAAGATTGTTTTTAAGCGAGCGACCCATAAGAAATTCCATGCAAAGATAATAGACCTTTTTGGAATCCTGACCGTTTGCAATATGGCGAAATTCGCTGTTTTTGGCAGCAAGGTCATCACGCACTATCATTGCAACCGCTTTATAATATTGCTCCTCCGTGGCGTCTTGCGGAGTTACTCCGAAGAAATGGCTGAGCTTATCGTTTATCATTTGTTTTGCGCTTTCAACCGAAATCGCAGAATTCATATGCAAAACCTCCAAAATAACACAAAAGAACAGCTGTTCAAAGCCGTTATATTGTTAATTATACACTAAAATCGCCTATTATTCAATACCCAAGGGCATTACTGCTTTTTCTTTTTCAAAAACTTGCCGAGCAACAAAACGATTATATCCTTTATCGCTTTGTAATTAACAAGCGCAATAACAAGCATAATCGCCGCGCAAACGCCGAAGGTGCCCCATTCGCCGAAGGGCGAAGCAATCATAACAACACATTCGGCAAGCATAAGAGCAACGGACGGAAAAAACGACGCCGAATTTATTCTTATATCTACAAACTGCTTTGTGTTGAACATGCGGATAACGAACACACAAACAAACGAAATTGCCGTTGCGATTGCCGCACCGTAAGGTCCGAGCTTTGGGATAAGAACAAAATTAAGAACTATATTAACTATTGCGCCCGTGCCTGCCGTTAGCATTGAGAGCATACTTTTCTTTTCCGCCATATAAACAGAAGCATAAAAATTAACAAGGCACGAAAAAGTGGTGGCAATAACAAGAATGGGAACATAATGCCACGAATCGTAATAATCCTTGCCGAGATAAATTTGCGTGATTATGCGCGAGCCTGCGATAAGCACCGCACCCACGGAGATCAGCGCACCGCTGTAAACCCTGAAAACCTGCGAGAAAAAGCGCGATTTACCTTCGTTATCATATTCATCAACGGCAGAAAGCTGCCAGGCATCTATAAAAATAGAGGCGAATATAACAACAAAATTCGGAATTTTATAGGCGGCGGTGTAAATGCCGCTTTGCGAAACGCCGTTAAAATAGGTGACCATATATTGATCCGAAACATTTATTATCCACCAAAGAATAATTGTGGGAATAAGCGGAATGCAATATTTGAGCATCGGCACAACGGTTGCCTTTTTAAGCCCGGCGCGAATTCCCACAAAACGCCAAAGCTTGGCACAAACAAACATAAACAGCACAGAGAGCATATCGCTTGTGAATATAGCCAAAATATAGCCGTAAATCCCCCAATGAAACGCGCCGAGATAAAGGAAGGTGAAACCTGCCGAAGTGGCGGTGGCTATAACGCCGTCTGCAGCATAAAGCTTAACATGCCCCGAGCCGCGCACAAACTGCTGGCAAAGCTGTCTGAGTGACGAACCGAGCAACATAAGATAAAGCAAAATCGTGTATTGCCCGAAATTGAAATCATTGATTGTGATATTAACCACAAGCGGAGCGAACAGGCAAAAAACGGCGAAGCCGATAAGAGTGGTGGCTATGCCCGTGCTGAAAACGCACTTTTTATCGCTCTGCTTATCAAGCGCAAAGCGGAGTGCCGCGGAATTAACAGCCAAGGTGACTATCGGCACAAGAATATTTACCGCATTTTGAATTAAGGTTGCGCCGCCGAAATCCCCGGTTGCCATAACACGGGTGTAAAAGAAAGTGAGTATCAGGGTCAGCAGCTTTGAAGAAAATGTGCCGATTGCAAAAACTATCGTATTTGAAGCCAGCTTCTTATACTTATCCATTAAAAAATCCTTTAGCCTTAACGAACTTGGCCGTTGCCGTAAATTAAATATTTAGAGGTGGTGAGTTCTCGCAAGCCCATCGGACCCCTTGCATGCAGTTTTTGGGTGGAAATGCCGATTTCCGCGCCGAGACCGAATTCGCCGCCGTCCGTAAACCTGGTGGAAGCATTCACATAAACCGACGAAGAATCAATTCTTGCAAGAAATTCATCCGCATTTGCTTTGCTTTGAGTGATTATCGCCTCGCTGTGCTTTGTGGAATACTTATTTATATGCCTGATAGCTTCATCAAGGCTATCAACGGTTTTGACGCTGATAATATAATCAAGATATTCCTCTGCAAAATCTCCGTCGCTTGCCGGCAAAACACCGTCTGCCGCAAGCATTGCGCGTTCGTCGCCGCGCATTTCAACATTTTTTGTATCAAGCCTTGCCTTAATAACCGGCAAAGCCTTATTTATTATGCCCGAATGGATAACAAGGCTTTCACATGCGTTGCAAACACCGATGCGCTGCGTTTTGGCATTAAATATGATATTCGCCGCCATTTCAATATCCGCGCTTTCGTCAACATAAATATGGCAATTCCCCGAGCCGGTTTCGATAACGGGCACTGTGGAATTGCGCACAACGCTTCTGATAAGTCCCTTGCCGCCGCGCGGAATAAGGCAATCTATATAGCCGTTCATCGTCATCATTTGATTTGCGGATTCGCGCGAAGTATCCGTTACAAGCTGAATGCAGTTTTTATCAAAGCCGCAAGCCTCAATTGCGCTGCGCATAACGGAGGCAAGAGCCATATTTGAATTTATGGCTTCCTTTCCGCCGCGCAGAATAACGGCATTGGAACTTTTAAGGCAAAGCCCGGCGGCATCCACCGTAACATTGGGGCGAGCCTCATAAATTATGCCGATAACGCCGATGGGAACGGAAACCTTTTTGATATCAAGCCCGTTAGGTCTTTTGATTTCATCAAGCAGTCTACCGCAGGGATCTGGCAAAGACGCCACTTTTTCCGCCGCCGCGGCAATATCGTTTATTCTGGTTTCGTTAAGCATAAGCCTGTCGAGCAAGCCGCTGTTAAGACCTGCGGCTTTGCCGTTTTCAAGGTCTTTTTTATTTTCAAAAATTATAGTTTCGCTGTTTTCGCGCAGGGCGGCGGCAATCGCAAGAAGAGCATTGTTTTTTTGCTCTGTTGTTACCGTTGCAAGAGAATCCTTTGCCGCAAGCGCGTTTTCGCCGAGCCTTATCATTTTTCCACCGCCTTAAAATATGTGCCCACGGAGTCGCCGTTTAAAATTTTATAAATATCCGTAGGCTTTTTGCCATTTGTGATAACAACGGGCACGCCCTCCGTTACCGCAATTTCGGCTGCGTTTATTTTGGTTACAAAGCCGCCCGTGCCCCTTGCGCCGGCAGAGCCTGTAATGGCACGGATACCGTCGTCTATCAAATCTACGCGCCTTATCAGCTTTGCGTCGGGATTCTCGGCAGGATTGCCGTCATAAAGCCCATCCGTGTCCGTAAGCAAAATCAAAAGATCCGCGCTGCTGAAAACCGCCACGCTTGCCGAAAGGCAATCATTGTCGCCGTTTACAAGTTCCTCAACCGAAACAGAATCGTTTTCGTTTACAATCGGCAGGCAATCATATTCAAGCAATTGATTGATTGTGTTTACCAGGTGCCTTTTGCTTTCGGGATTTTGCAATTCGCCGTAAGTTATAAGCAGCTGGCTCACTATTACGCCATATTCCGAAAAAAGCTTATCGTAAAGAAACATCATTTCGCTTTGACCGACAGCCGCAGCGGCCTGAAGCCCACGGGTTGATTTCGGTCTTTCCGGCAAGCGCAGTCTGCTTGTGCCCACAGAAATTGCGCCGGACGAAACGAGAATGATTTGATTGCCGGCATTTTTTAGATCCGAGAGCACGGAGGCAAGTTTTGCCATAAGTGCAATATTCGCCTTGCCCGTTTCGTGAGTTAAGGTGGAGGTGCCCACTTTAACAACTATTCTTTTTTTACCTGTTTTCAACGCCATTGCAAATACCCACTCTTTTATAATAAAAATTTAAACCTATTATTCCATTTTAGTTAGAATATTATAGCACACAGTAAATCAATAAAGCAAGGCTTTGGGGCACACTTCGTAAAGAAAAATGCGATTTAGGCTTTCTGCGTTTTACCCGTTGCACTATTAAAAAATTCGCCTATACGCAAGTATTGGCAGATTTTTGTTAGTGCACCGCGAACAAAATCGGTTCGCCAAAACTGCTTTGCACTTAAAAATCAAAGAAACGGCAAAAAACATAAATACGAATAAAATTTTCCTTTTCGGGCACAATGCGTATAGACGCAACAAGAATTTTGCGAAAGGAATTGATTTAATGAAAAGGCGAAACATTGTGCGGCTGTGTTCCTTTGCGATTTGCTTTGCCGCAGTGCTCACCGCCGCGGCGGCGATCCAAAGTGCCGCAAGCAACAAATACCAATTAAGGCTTGAGGCTGCGTATCAGCGCAATTTGACTCAGCTTTCCGAGTGCCTTGATTCAATAGAAACAAATTTGGAAAAAAGCCAATATGCCACCTCGGGCGAGATGATGGGTACGCTTTCAAGCGACCTTTACGCCGAATGTACCACTGCCAAAAACGCGCTTTCTTCCCTGCCTGTGAGCCAGCTTGACCTTGACGGCGCATACAAATTTTTGAGCCAGGCGGCTGATTATGCCAAATACATTTCCGCCAAAGACGAGATTTTGCAATCCGATTACGATAATTTGACACTGCTGATGACCTATGCGCAAAAATACGCCGACTACACCGAGCAAATCGTTCAAAAATGCGCGGCAGGCGGCAAGATAACGGAAAACGAGGTGCTGCCGCAGAGCGAAACTCAGGCAAAGGTTTCATCTTTTTCGCTTGATTTTACCACAGCGGAAAACACATTTGAAAATTACCCCACCCTGCTTTACGACGGACCTTTTGCAGACGCCGTTTTGAACAAGGAATCGCAGATGATGAAGACCGCCTCGCGCCGAAGCCGCGACGAATGCCGCAAAATCGTCGCGCGCGCCCTTGGGGTTGAGGACGGCGGCGTTGTTTACAAAGGCGAAGAAAGCGGCACGATTTCCGCATACGTTTTTTCCTACAAGCTGTGCACTGTTTCCGTTTCCAAAAACGGCGGATATATTGTTTATATTCTAAACGAAGGAAATGTAAAAACAAGCACGATTACCGAGGAAAACGCAATAAACATTGCTCGTGATTTTTTGGATAAAATAGGTTATTCGGATATGGAAAGCACATATTACGCCGTTTATGACAATGTGTGCACAATAAATTTTGCCTATGAAAGCGGCGGCGTAACCTACTACCCCGATTTAATCAAGGTGGGCGTTTCGCTTTCGGACGGCAGTATTTATTCCCTTGAAGCAGGCGGATATTTAACAAACCACACCGAGCGAAGCTCGCCGGATTTAAGCAATGCCGCGGCGGCAACCCTCAGCCCTGCCGCTGAGCCGATTTCCACCAAAGCCTGCCTTATTCCGAAAAAGGACGGAAAAGAGGTTTTTTGCATTGAAAACCGCTGCAAAAACAAAAGCACCGGGCAGGAGGTGCTGATTTACACAAATGCAGAAACCGGCAAGGAGGAGGATATTTTGCTGTTGCTTTATTCCGACAGCGGCACGCTGACCAAATAGCACCGTTTTATTATCACAAATCAAAAATGCCGTGCAAAATCGCAAAAAGCAACCGCACGGCACAAAAAAAGAAAGGAAATTCATATGAAAAAGAGTATAATCATAATTTCGCTTATTGCGGTTTGCGCAGCAGCTGTTTTTGCCGGCTGTTCGGGCAAAAGCAGCGACACGCCGACCACAACCACGCTGACCACCGAAACAACGGAAAGCACAACCGCAACAACCAACAAGGTTGAAGAAGCACTTACAAAAGGCGCGGAAAACGCAAGCGAAGCATTATCGGACGCAGGCGACGCCGTGGGAGAAGCCGCAAGCGGAGCAGGCAACGCCGTTTCAAAAGCCGGCGACGCCGTTAAAGACGGCGTTCAATAACAAGCCGAAAGCTGCCATTCGCAAAAAATGCCGCAGGCACAAAGCACCTGCGGCATTTAATTTACATATTATTCGGGATTATTCCTCTGCAGGAGTTTCCCCGTCCTCATCATCGGGAACGAAGCCAAGCTCAAGATATTCGCCGCATGAGGGGCACTCAACGCCACCCTCTTCAACCGTGTCGGCGTCTACAACGAATTCCTCACCGCAATTCGGGCAGGAGATGCAATATTCGTCATCTTCCTCATCATCGCAGCAATCGCAAAAATCCTCATCCTCGAGATACTCTTCAACATCGGCAAGATCCTGATCGATTTCATCAACTTGCTCTGCAAGAATATCAACATCCTCGCCGAGACCGTCCAAATCCTGCATAATGCCGTCGAGCACATCGATAACTGCTTTAAACATTTTGGTTTCTTTTTTATTTTCGTCAAAATCAAGCCCGTCAAGCAAGCCCTTGAGATAGCCGAGTTTTTCAACAGTATTCATAAAAATACAGCCTTTCCGCCGCAAAGCAACAGGCAATGCGCCGCCTGCGGCATTTTTGCGGCGCGCCCAATATTATAGTTTTACCGTAATAATCCGCTTATGCTCTTTCCATATATTCGCATGTTCTTGTGTCCACGCGAATCTTATCGCCCTCGTTAATGAAAAGCGGAACGCGGATTTCCGCGCCTGTTTCAAGAGTGGCGGGCTTAAGAGTGTTTGTGGCGGTGTTGCCCTTGAAACCTGGATCGGTTTGAGTTACCTCAAGAGTAACGAAGGTGGGGGGCTCAACGCCGAAAACATTGCCCTTATAAGAAAGAACGCGGCAAATATCATTTTCCTTAACGAACTTAAAATTGTCGCTCAAATCTGCCTCTGCAACAGGAATCATATCAAATGTTTCCTGATCCATAAAATAATAAAGACCGGAATCGTTGTATGAATAAACCATATCTTTTCTTTCGATAAATGCCGTGGGGAATTTTTCGGTTGGGTTAAAGGTTCTTTCAACAACAGAGCCTTGAATAACATTTTTGATTTTAGCCCTAACAAAAGCAGCGCCTTTACCCGGCTTTACATGCTGAAATTCAACGATTTGATAAACCTGACCGTCCATTTCAAAAGTAACGCCGTTTCTGAAATCGCCTGCTGATACCATAATTTGTACCTCCAAAGTTATACTTATAATTTAATACATTATTATTTTATAATATTTCCAATAATAAATCAATACCCTTTTTATAGCTGCCCTTGCCGAAGCCGCAAATTTGCTTTTTGCAAACCTCCGTTATAACGGAGATGTTGCGAAACGCCTCGCGCGAATGAATATCGCTCATATGCACCTCAACAAACGGCAGATAATCCTCCACCGATTCGATTGCATCACGAATGGCATAGGAATAATGGGTGTAAGCCCCGGCATTTATTACAACGCCGTCAACCTCATTCCTGCTTTGCTGGATTTTATCGATAATCGCGCCCTCGTGATTTGATTGAAAAAACGAAAGCTCGCAACCCCTTTCGGCTGCATATGCGGCAAGCTCGGCATTTATATCCGCCAAGGTTTCACTGCCGTAAACATCCTTTTTTCTGATGCCCGTCATATTAAGATTAGGACCGTTTAAAACAAGAATTTTTTTCATAAAAATGCCTTTCAAAGAAAATAAAGGGAAACGGCATCGTTTCCCTTTTACGCAGTTCGTATGTATATTACTTATACTTTCTTTTACGAGCGGCTTCGCTCTTCTTTTTACGAGCAACCGAAGGCTTTTCATAATGCTCTCTTTTGCGCACTTCCTGAATGATACCGTCACGAGATGTTTGGCGCTTGAAGCGACGAATTGCGCTGTCAAGAGACTCATTATCTTTAATTCTTACCTGGCTCACTGAATTCCCTCCCTCCGACCTGCTGTCAAAGGTAGCCATATATTTGATATCTTTTAAATATCCGAGCAAAATTATAATCAAACGCAGCGAAATTGTCAAGTATTTTATCAAATAATGTATAAAAGAATTAAGAATAATGCGAATTTTATCAAAAAAAGAGGTTCAAGAGGCGCAATTGCAGAAAAGAATTGCCGATGTGGAGCGCACTCCGCAAAGAATAATTGCTAAATAAATCAAATAAGTTTTATTTTGTAGTTGAGCCGAAGCCGCCGTTGCGCACACCGCTTGCATCATCGTCAACCGTTATGCCAAACTGCACGAATATACCCTGGGCAAAGCCGTCGCCGGCATTAACAGAAACGCTGTGGCAATCGTCGTGCGCATCGCACGAAAGCTTAATCATAATATGCCCCTCGTTTGAGGAATTGTAATAATCCGCGTCAATAATGCCAACAGTGTTATCGAGCTGCACTCTGTGCTTAAAGCCGAGCCCCGAGCGGGGATAGATTTTGAGCACCCAGCCGTCGTTTATTTTGGAGCGGATACCCGTGGGAACAAGCAGGGATTCACCCGTTTTGACATTCAGTTCCGCGGGAGCGTAAAAATCATAGCCCGCCGAGCCGGAGGTGGCTCTTTTTGGCAGCTTTATCGAATCATAAACCGCCTTAACATCGCTTACCTGCGGAAAATTCTTTGAAAAATCCTTTTCAAACTGCTCAAAGCTTACCTTTTCAAATGCTGCGATTCTTTCCATAAAACAAATCTCCGTTTTCTAAAAAATATAACAGATATATTTTAACATTTAAACGCCTCGCTTGCAACCGAAAAGCAAATAAAAAATGCCGCGGCGCGAAACCGGGCATAATTCTTATTTTTTTAAACGAATGCTTTTTTTGCCGGGCGATTTTCTAAAGCCCGAACGAAACGGAAAGAGCCTCATTTACCTTGCCCATATCGCCGCCGTCCAGCGCGCCCATTTTTTCACGCAGGCGACGTTTATCAATAGTTCGCACCTGCTCAAGCAGCACGATACTGTCCTTGGCAAGGCCGCAATGCCCGGCATCCACTTCAATATGGGTTGGCAAATTCGTTTTATCCCTTTGGCTTGTTATTGCGGCGGCGATAACCGTTGGCGAAAACTTGTTTCCGACATCGTTTTGAACGATAAGCACCGGTCTGACGCCGCCCTGTTCCGAGCCGACAACGGGGCTTAAATCCGCATAATAAATATCGCCTCGTTTAACCGTCATAATTATCACCTTTTTAATTTATTTTTCATCCGTTTATATTATTGCCTTTATTCGGGCGATTTAAACATCCCATTTCATTATATGCACAAAAACTTTTTTCGCACGGCAGCATATTATGGATTGAGGTAAAACATAAAACACCTTTATAAAAAGCCGCAAAAGCGGCACGAAAAAGGAGATAATTATGGATAAATACGAAGATTTGTTTAACCCATCGTTTTTAAACAAAAAAGGGATTTTGAAGCCCCTGCCGAGCAACGCGGCGGTTGCCATGGCATATATACCGTTTCAGCAGGAGCCCGTTTTATACGACACCGAGGAAAAAGCACTTATGCAAGGCACGGCTTTTCCCGAACTTGATAAGCCGTTTACCGGGAAAGGAGAACTGAAATGACTGAGGAACAAATGCTTTTAAAGCTTTCTGCGGCTCAATTCGCGATGTGGGAAATGCGAATTTATTTGGACACCCACCCCGGCAACGAAGAAGCGCAGGGGCTTTACAAAAAATACCGCACGCAGTTTGAGGCTTTAAAAGCCGAATACGAAAAAAGCTTCGGTCCCGTTACCCTCGGCGACGGCAACAGCGACGAATGGCTGAAAGACCCCTGGCCGTGGGATAATTAAAAAAACACAAGCCGCGGTGCAAAAGTGCCGCGGCAACTTGCACTTAAAAGCAGGCAACAGCGGCTTAAATACGCACTTTAAAATTTCGGGCTTGACTTTTTGCCCGGCAGCGTGATATAATCCATAAAAAATAAATACGGTTTTATTGGAAACGCACAGCCTTTGCTGATAACGAACAACACGATTTATAGATTTTGTTATCATTAAAAGGAGTGCTTTTTTTATGCAAAAAAGATCAAAAATCGGAAACTTTATTTTCACCCTCGTTATGGCATTTGTGATGGTTTACGCCATGGTGTGCTACAACATTGCGATCGACAAAGGCAATATGAGCAACGAAATATTTGCCCTTGCCTTTAAGGAAATCCCGATTATGTGGCCGATTGCGATAATCCTTGAAATGCTTGTTGCCGAAAGGCTTGCAATCAAGCTTGCCTTTAAAATCGTGACGCCGAAAACAAACCCCGCAATCATAACCTTTACAATATCGGCAATGATTGTGTGCATAATGTGCCCCACAATGAGTTTTATCGCGACCTATCTTTTTGCTCGCCCGGGCAAGGAAATAATTGCCGCTTGGCTGCAAAAATGGGTGCTTAACTTCCCGATGGCAATGCTTTTTCAAACATTTTTTGCCGGTCCAGTTGTGAGAGGAATTTTTTCGGCATTTGAAAAAATCGGAAAAAAAGAAGAAGTCGAAAAAGCCTGCGCCTGAGCAATCGGCAAAGCTTTTACGGCTGCAAAAACAAAACAAAGCGCAAAAAGACCGCAGTGCATATCAAAAACACTGCGGCGATTTTTTGTCATTATTGTTCGGCGGAGATTTCGCCTTCGGCTGCTGCGCTTTGCGAATTCGACTCGGTGCCTTTCTTTTTCTTTGAAAAAACAAGAAATTTACCGAAGAAATAATTTACGATAACAACAATTACGCTGAGCACAACCTTTGAGCAGAAACCCTCGGTGTAAAGAAAGCTCCAGTTGAGGTGCATTTTTTCAAACAGCGGATAAAACAGATTATCGAAGCCCACCTTTGCAAGCAACGTGGGGCCGAGAATTTCAAACAGCACGCCCGTGATTGCCCTGGAACCGAAAAAACCGATAACCTCCTTAACCACAAGTTTGATATTCCAGCTTTTTGATTCAAAAACCCACAGCTTATTCGTGACATAGGCAAAGGTTACGGCACAAATCCAGCTCAGTGCATTGCCGAGCCAAACGGGCATTTTAACAACGCCTACGAACACATTGTAAGTGCCCCAGCTAACAAGAGTTGTGAGCACGCCGAAAATAATATATGTGATGATTTCCTTATATTTATTCCAAAACTTTTTCATGCAAAATCACTCAGCCTTTTCTCTGTTTTCCGGCTTATCGGCGCCGAGATGATCTTTAAGAATATAAATGGGTCTGTCCTTAACCTGAACATAAATTTTTGAAACATATTCGCCCAAAATTCCGAAGCAAAAAAGCTCCAGCCCGCCGAGCAGCAGCACAAGCACCACGATTGTGGCATAGCCGGGCACATTTATGCCGAACGCAAGCTTTTGAATGATAACAACAATAAGATAGATTATTGAGGCAAGCGAAGCGAAAAAGCCGATATATGCCGAAAGCGTGAGCGGAAATGTGGTAAACGAAACGATGCCCTCCACAGCATATTTAAGCAACTTTTTAAAGCCCCATTTCGATTCCCCGCTTTCCCTTTCGCAAACCGTGTAGGGAATATATTTTGTGTTAAAGCCCACAAAGCTGAAAATGCCCTTTGAAAATCTGTGATACTCGCTCATTTGAATAACGGCGTCCACCATTTTTCTTTTCATAAGACGAAAATCCGAAGCGCCGTTCACAAAAGGCACATCCGCAACCTTATTTATAAGCTTATAAAACGCTGACTTCATTCCGCTCATAAGCTTGCCCTCTTTGCGCTCCTCCTGATAAGCCGTTACGCAATCGATATCCTCATCTGCCTTCATAACATCAAGCATTTCTAGCACAACCTCGGGTCTTTGCTGCAAGTCGGCGTCAATAAGGCACACGACATCACCCTTAACACTGTTAAGCCCGGCATAAATTGCAGCCTCCTTGCCGAAATTGCGGCTGAAGGAAAGCACCTGAATTTGCGATTCTTTATGCTGCTCGTAGAGCTTTTTAAGAAGCGGATAGGTGTTATCCTTACTTCCGTCGTTCACAAACACAAATTCATAATCCTCCACCTTGCCGGCGAAGGCTTTTTTTACTTCCCCATAAAACTTTTCAACATTTCCCTCTTCGTTATAACAAGGAACAACAAGTGATAATTTCATTTTGAACCTCTGTGCAAATTTTACCGAATTTTGATAAATTCAAATATATGTATATTACTACGATTAAATATTCTAACACAACACAACAATAAAAACAATACGCACGGCACGATATTTGCCAAATAAAAAACTTTTTATGCAAAGCTTTTCCGAAAACGCCCTAAATATTACGGTACGGCGCAATAAAAACGGCAATAAAAAAATAAGAGCGAGCCGCCGATAAATTTTTCTTGATTTTGCCGCCGCAATATAGTAAAATAGCCTTACAACCTAATCAAGCGGGGCATTAGCGCAGTTGGGAGCGCGCCACACTGGCAGTGTGGAGGTCAGGGGTTCGAACCCCCTATGCTCCACCAGCAAAGAATAATCCGAAACTTGTTATCATTGGTAACAGTTTCGGATTTTCTGTTTATATAGACACAAGGCAGGGTTAATCCCTGCCTTCAGCCTGTAGAAAAACCCTGTTTCGGCGAAAGCTGAAGCAGGGTTTTGTAATATAATGTGAAAATGTTGAGTAAATATGCGAGAATATGGTTGTCCTTTGACTTCCATATTGCCAGCTTTTTTAAATTCATGCAGGCGAATTTAAGCCTAACCCATTTTGTAACTTGGGATAAGCCTCGATACGGATTGCATGTTTTTCTTTTGCGTCTGCAAATACTCGTTCAATTTTCTCTTTTCTCAGTCGATACAGTTCTATGTATTTGTCTGTATGCCTGATATCTTCGCACTTGTCTATATACTCTGCCCACAGGTGTCTTGTTACAACTTTGGTCATATTTTTTGAATTAGTGCATTTATCTCTGAATTTGCAATTCTTGCAAATGTTTGGGTCACTTTTGTATTCTCTGTATCCGTCTCTGTTTGTTGTGCTGTATTTAAGCGGTGCGTTGTTTGGGCAAATGTAGCAATCAAAATATTTGTCATATACATATTCATATGGTTTGAAAAAGCCTTGCTTTGACATTGGTCTTTTGTACGCTGTTGATAATACTCTGCCATCATCAAATATTTTCTTTGCTATATGTGGTGTTTTGTATGCGCTGTCTGCCACGATTGTTTCTGCTTCAGGAAAATCTTCTACAAATTCATAGATTTTACTGAAATCTACTGCTTTATCTATCTTTCTTAACAAATGATTTTCCGGCACTAATGATTCCGTGTCGACTATTTCGACTACGCCTCTTTTGATTTCGTTTTCTTTACTTATCACTTTATCACCGCTTCATTTTTTCTACCTCTGTTTTACCATTTTTTGTCCCGTTAAACAACAAAAAGGCTCGATTTTTCGAACCTTTTTCGACAAGCTGCGCAGCCCACTCGGGCTGCGTTTGTTTTTCACACCAAACAAAAACCGCCTGCAGTCTTCTCCTATACAGGGGGGGCGCAACTGCACGAAAAAAAAGCCAACCGTTTCCAAGCAAAAACCGAGTCGAGAGGTTGACTTTTGTGTTTTTGTGTGCTATACTGTAATTCCAAAATCAGTATGGATTTTTCTGAGACACCAAGCTCATTTTTCGCCATACACTCCTTGTGAGTGTGTGGCGATTTTTATATTTTAAGGAGGCATTAGTATGAAAATCACACTAATCATAATTATATAGCCCTCAAAATTTGCCTTTGGCATAATTTTGAGATGGCAGAAATCACCATCACGCCTGTTCAGGTAACGCAGGTTAACTCGGTGATTTTTAATAAACTATTTGTTACCTGAAAGGCTATGGAGATTACTATGTCAAACGAAGTATTAAACACGATCAAAGCACGCAGAGCTGTCCGAGCATATAAGCCTGACGCCGTTCCGGCAGAGCTGCTCGATGCAGTCCTTGAGGCAGGAACCTATGCTCCGACCGGCGGCGGACATCAATCACCCGTAATCATAGCGGTCACTTCGGATGAGTACCGTAAAGAGATTGCCCGACTGAACGCCGGTGTGATGGGCAGCACCGGAGATCCGTATTACGGTGCTCCGGTAATCGTTCTCGTGTTGGCAGACGGAACTGCAAGCACCTTCGTTGAGGACGGGAGCTGTGTGCTGGAAAACATGATGCTCGCCGCTGCATCGCTGGGGCTTGGCTCTGTGTGGGTACACAGAGAGCGAGAGATATTCGACAGCGAAAAGGGCAAGGCTCTTCTGCGCGCATGGGGTCTTTCTGAAACACTGCGCGGCATTGGAAGTATTGCACTCGGATACCCTGACGGTGCGCCGGTCGAAGCGGCGAAGCGAAAGGATGATTACATCGTTCGGGTGTGATTGGAGGAGACGGTTATGAGCAAAAAGGCAATCGACTTTATTCCGGCAGCACTGGCGGAAACCGTGACGGCAAAGATTCTCGGCTTTCAAGGGAAACAAGGCATATGAAGGATTTGTCGAAAAAGATTATGATCATATCGGTGGGCTCCTTTGTGGCCGCTTATGGCATCACGCTCGCTCTGTATGCAGGATTCGGCGGCGCAACGCTGGCGATTCTGTGGCAGGGGCTCTCTGAAACATTTCATATCAGCATAGGAACGGCTTCCTTTGTTGTGGCGCTTGGCATGATTTTATTCGTGCTGATCTATGACAGATCGCAGATACGCATAGGAACCGTGCTCTATCAGATCATATACAGCGTCTGCGTGGATCTGTTCGCGGACTGCCATGTATACAGCAGCCATGCATGGATCAATTTCCTTATCATGCTATCCGGCGT
>CAVJZG010000005.1:0-114910 GCA_963654285.1 bacterium | reverse complement strand
TAGGCGGCCCTTTTAGGGCCTGTGCAAACCACCAGTTCAACTGGTGGTTATGATTTGTTTGAATACGGTAGTTGTTGTAGAAGCTGATGTATGCGGATATGATGAGGCTCGCCTCATCATATCCGGAAAGTTTTACTCTGTGGATACACTCGGTTTTGAGTATTGAAAAGAAATTTTCGGCTAAAGCGTTGTCATACGGATTACCACGTCTTGACATGGACGGCGTTATGCCGTATGATTGTGTTAGATTAAAGTATGCTTGTGATGTGTACTGAAATCCTTGGTCACTGTGGAGTTGCACCTCTGCAGTGATTTTTTCTTTCCTCTTTGCAGCTTTAACTGTATCAAGCACCAATTTAATACTTTGTTCTTTATCTGTTTTGTATGCAACAATGCTGTTATCATACAAATCTCTGATGATTGATAAGTACAGAAAGCCTTGAGCAGTTTTGATGTATGATATATCCGTTACCCACTTTTGATTCGGTCTTTCGGCTGTGAAATTCCTGTTCAATATGTTAGGGTATCTGTGTAAGTGTTGACTGCAATAATGAAATTTCTTTCTGCGTACAACCGACAGTAAGTTGTATTTCTGCATTACACGAAGCACAGTTTTAGGATTGCGGTATATTCCTTGTCTTTCAAGCCATATATGTACTCTGCGATAGCCGTATGTTCTGTGGCTTTCTTCCTGACATTCTCTTATCTTTTCGGCTAAAGGCAAATCTCTGTCCGGTATATTCATTCGTTTTAAGAACGCATAATATCCGCTTCTTGATACCTCAAAGAATTTACACATTGAACTTATACTGTACTTGTCCTTGTGCTTAAAGATTACCTGATACTTAACCGACGGCTTCACTTCCTTTCTGTGTGCGAGAGAAAATCCCGCATTAACTCATTTTCCATTTCCAATTGCTGAATATATCTGTCTTTGCTTGCCATTACATATCGCATTTGTGCAAGCTTATCTAACTTTTGAATTGACGGCGGTATTCCGTTATCTGTCTTCTTGCAGGGTCTGCCTCTCTTATGTATCGCTTTACCTGATTTTATTTTTCGTTGATTAATTCGATACCTTTCAAAAAACTTTTCTATCTGTTTTTTGCTAAAGCCCATCCTATCTGCTATTTCTTTATATGTTTGACCTTGATTTCTCAAATCTAACAATTCATTTTCATATTGTTTAATATGTCTATATTCTCTTGGCATAACAAAACCTCCTATGATAGTTTTTATTCTACCATAGGAGGTCCCTTTTTTCTATTGTCCATTTTTTACGGACTTGTTCAAGTGCTCAATGCTTCCCGTTTTTTTATTCGCCCTTAATGCGTTTTAATGCCGTTTTTTCAAGCCTGCTTACCTGTGCCTGTGAAATTCCGACTTCCTTGGCAACCTCTGTTTGCGTTTTACCTTTCATAAATCGCAAATACATTATCGTTCGTTCGCGCGGGTCAAGCTTTTTCAGCTCATCCCTGATGGAAATTTCGTCCACCCAATCTTTGTCGGTTGAATTGTCACCCACCTGGTCCATAATGTAAATGGTGTCGCCGCCGTCGTTATAAACGGGTTCATACAGCGAAACCGGGTCAACAATTGCTTCAAGTGCAAGAACAACCTCGCTTTTTTTCATTTCAAGTTTTTCGGCAATTTCCTCAATCGTCGGTTCTTTGCCGTTTTTGTTTATAAGCTGCTCCTTAACCTGCATTGCCTTATAGGCGGTGTCGCGCATTGAGCGGCTGACCCTCACGGGATTGTCGTCCCTTAGATAACGCCTGATTTCTCCTATGCACATCGGCACAGCGTATGTTGAAAAACGCACATCAAGATCAAGATTAAAATTATCAATCGCCTTAATAAGACCTATAACGCCGACTTGAAACAAATCGTCCATACTCTCGCCGCGGTTTTGAAAACGCTGCACAACTGAAAGCACAAGGCGCAGATTGCCCTTAATAAGCTCATCGCGCGCTTTGCAATCGCCGGCGCGTGCTTTTTTCAGAAGTTCGTTTTTTTCGTTTTCCTTAAGCACTCTTATTTCGCTTGTGTTTATTCCGCAGATTTCAACCTTGCCGTATTGCATACATCAACCACCGTTAATCGTTTATGTACACAATTATTATTGCCGCAATCGGCGCGCTTTATAATAAAAAATCCCGAAGCACAAAAAATGCTTCGGGATTAAAATTTTATTTTGCTTTTGATGTTGTGGTTTCGGATGCTTTTTCTTTGTAAGATTCAAGCATTTGCGAAATCGATTTTTGATTTAATGAATCAACCTTATCGTATTTTGTTGCGTCCTTATCGTCAAAATCCGAACCGTTTGTGTTAACAAGCGTCAGCGAAAGAGTGCTGCCTGTAACAGTGAATTTGTAAGTGGCTTCTTGATTTGATTTTGTGTTTTTCAAAATCAGCTTATCGCCTTTAACGCTGTATTCGCCGTCAAACGAATATGTGGATATATATGATGAATAAGTGCCGTCTTCAAAAAATTCGTATGCCGAAAGACCGGGAGCGGTTTCGCTTTGCCATTTGCCGACAAGCTTGCCCTTGCTTGCTTCGCCGGCTACGTATGCAATGGGATTAACATCGTTTACCGCGCATGCAATCGTGCCAACAACCACACATGCAGCAACAACGGCAATAATTATTGAAATTATAAGTTGCTTTGTTGTGAATATGTGCTTCGGCTTTTTTGATTTTGCCGGCGCAGAAGCTTCTTCAGCGTCTTTTGTTTCTTTAGGATCGCTCATAGATTATTTCAGTCCTTTTCTTCTTAAAATCGAATCGATTTTATCGGATGAATCAAGCAGGGAGGAAACAGACATATCGTGATTGAGTGTGTCGAGGAAGTATGCTACATATTTGGAAAGATCAACTGATTGATACCATTCTCTGGAAAGTAATTCGGGAGTTTGATACACGCCGTTTGTGGTGAACACCTTTTCAAATACGCCGTTTTTGTATGCCTCGTCAAACACGCCGAGACCGTTTGCAAAAAGACCGAATGTTGTGCAAACGAAAATTCTGTTTGCTCCGAGACCTTTAAGCTTTTTGGCAACCTCTAACATTGATTCGCCCGATGAAATCATATCGTCAACAATGATTATATCCTTGCCGTTGATGGGCTCGCCCAAATATTGATGCTCAACAATCGGGTTTCTGCCGTCAACAACCTTTGTGAAGTCTCTTCTTTTATAAAACATGCCGAGATTAACGCCGAGTTGGGTTGCAAAATAGATGCATCTTTGCATTGCACCCTCGTCGGGGGAGATAACCATAAGGTGGTCCTTATCAACCTTAAGATCGTCAATGCTGTTTACAATGGCTTTAATCATCTGATATGTAGGCATAACATTTTCAAATGATTTGTGCGGAATTGCGTTTTGAACTCTTTGGTCATGTGCGTCAAATGTGATGATGTTTTCTACGCCGAGATCAACAAGCTCCTGTAACGCCATTGCACAGTCAAGTGATTCGCGGCTGGATCTTTTGTGCTGCCTGCCCTCATAAAGCATCGGCATAATAACGGAAATTCTTTTTGCCTTTGATGAAGCGGCTGAAATAACTCTTTTAAGATCCGCATAATGATCGTCAGGAGATTTCGGAACTGTCATGCCGTACATTTTATAGGTTACACTGTAATTAAAGCAATCGGTAACGATATAAAGATCATAGCCTCTTACGGTTTCATTGATTACAGCTTTGCTTTCGCCGCTTCCGAAGCGGGGATTGGAAATTGCTATTTTGTAGGTTTCTCTTTGATAGCCGTAGAAAGCAATTGAGCCTTGGTGCTCGATCGCCTGATTCTTTCTCCACTGAACAAGGTATTGATCAACCTTGTCTGCGAAGGCTTCGCAGCCGGGCATTGCGATAATGCCGAGAGGACCGTAAGGAATTGTTTCTACATTTTGTGCTGTTAATCTTGCCATTTTATTTCTCCTTATTTCTGTTGAAACAAAAGGGCAAATCGTTAAAAACCCGCCCAATTGCTTTTACGGTGGTATTTTACAACATTTATAATATGTTGTAAACCTTATTTTTAACTTTTTACTAATTTGTCATTATTTGTTTTTTTGCGGCGTTTAACAGCGTAAATTGACGCAGAGCAAATAACTGCGCATGCACTGATGCCGCCTCCGAGATAAATGCCTCTTGGTCTGTAAACATATTTAACCGTGTGCTTGCCCGGCTTAATCATAACGCCGAGTTGGCTTGAACCGATTTTAAATGTTTCCGTTTTTTCGCCGTCAATATAAACAGACCAACCTTCGTCGTAGGGAACAGACGAATAAAGTATGCTGTTTTCGCTTGCCGTAACCGTTCCCGAAAGCACTGTGTCGGTATGCTCGGAAACCTCCATAGCCTCCTTTCTCAATTTGTTGTAGCCTAATGTTAATGCATTTTGGTTAATGCTGTATGCATAAATTTCATAGCTTGATTCGCCCTGAGGCATTGAAGCACAGTCGAGAGAAACCGTTAGCAAATCGCCCTTTTGATGATATCCCAAATCAATAATATACGGCGTTTCAATGCTGTATGTTTGTGAACTTTCGCCACTGATTACGCTTAAATTGGTTATTTTGCTCGAGGCAACATAAAGATAGAGATTGCCGTTCTCCGCAGCTTGTATCGTAACATCAGTTTGTGCGTATGAAGCATCCGTTGTTTTGTCTATCCACTGGGTGCCCTCTTGGGTGACCTCCTCACCGCTCATGCCGGTGTACGTTGTGCCTGTGTAGTTTACCGGAATAAACACATTTGAATAACCTGTTGCAAGCGTAAAGAAATCCGATTGAACCTCAAAAGGATTTCCCTCAGCGGTGCTCCAAGTGCTCACGGCTTCGTTAACACAAAATACTTTGGGCAGGAAATATCTGTTTTCGTAAACGGTTGCTTCGGAATTTTCCGTTTCGTAGTATTCGGCGTATAACTCGTTTGAGGGCGTAATTTCCTCCGCTCTGTGAATTAAATATTTGATGTTGTACATCATATTGTAAACCGGTGTTTGTGTGTTGTAAGTGTAGCTGTTTATTCTGTTGCCGTACATACCGAGGCTGTATTGCGAGCCCGAATAATCCTCGTAAGCCATTGAAGAGAATATGCTCATGCCGTTGTAGCCGTAAAGGCAATTGTCCATTCTTGTGTTAAGGCTGCAAAGCTCTGTGCGGTAATCCGATTTATCATTTTCGGCAATATACTTGACCGCCTCGCGATAAGTGTCGTAATTTGAAACATAATTTGATTGCTGCTGATTAAATCCGAAAGCAGCAGGGTCGGCAATAACAACCTCGCAAAATGCCATTGCGGTTATAAGCACTCCGGCTATGAATTTTGAAATTGAATTTTGTCGGATAAGAACCAAAAAGCCGGTGTAAACAATCAAAAATGCAGCGGTAACATAAATTGAGATTTCGCTGATTTTTTCGGTGGGCAGTTCGCTTGCGACTGCAATCATTCCTGCCCAAAACAAGCCGCAAAGCACGATTTCACTGATTTTGATTTCCTTGATATGCATAAGTGCCTTGAATGCAACAACAAGCAAAACAAAGCAATACATATAAGAAAATCTGAACGGCAAATCATTCGGAAAATGAAGTGCGTGCCAAAAGAAATTTGCGTAATTGTTGTTAAACGAAATGAAAAACAGTGCTATAAGCAGCCCGTAAACGGCTTTTTCTTTAAATCTGATTTTGCCGTTTGCAAAGTATAAAGGTAAAAGTATAATGGTGAGTACCGATGTGTAAACATTCGGCAGCACATCGTCGCCGCTTGATCTTATTGTTGTTTCAAGCGCGGCAAAGTGCGTTTCAATAAAATCAAACAGGGTAAAGTATGTTTGTACTGTTGTTGGATTATTGTCCGAAGTTGCACTGCAACTTTTAAGAATGAAATATACGGGCAGCAAAACCACCGCGCAAATCATTCCTGCAAGCAGTGAAAAGGCGGCAAATCTGAGCGTGCGGTCAACAAATCTGTAATTAAGAAGTTTTTTAACCGAGAATTTTTTTGTGAATATCTTGTTTTCGTTTAAAAGTTTTGAATTGTTTTTGGTAAGGAAACAGTATGCAATGAAATATATAACCGAAAAAACGCAGCACATATATCCCATATAATAACTTGAATAAAGAATGTAAACAAGAGAAAGAAAATAAAGCTTTCCGCTGCCTTTATTTATCAAATTTTCGATTCCGAGCGCAATGAACGGCAGGATAATCATACCGTCAAGCCACATAATATTCCAAAAATATGCAAGGAAATATGCGGAAAACGCATAAAAAACACCGAAAACAGCCGAAGTCGGCGAATGCCTTTTAAGGCTCTTTCTTAAATAAAATGTGAAAGTGCCTGCCGAGCAAATGCATTTTGCAATCATCATTGTAGTGATTGCATAAGCCATGTCTTTGCGGTTAAACAAAAATAAAATTGCACTGAAAGGGCTGGCAAGATAATTGAAAAAATTCCCCAAAAAACTTGAACCGCCGCCGGAGGTCCAGCTGTATGCAAAGGATTTAAAATCCGTTACCCTGTCATAAAGTTCAACAAAAAGCGGTCCGTATTGGTGGTATAAATCCATGCGAAGCACAGTAACATCACCAAACGGAAAAGCGTTGAAAACGGCAAGTATGAAAAGCATCAGCAGCAGCGAAATACCCATTGAAAGAAAAACAAATCTGTTTGAAAAGAATTTTTTGTAGACTCTGCCGTTTTTGAAATTCCGAGCCGGCTGCATGCAGTCAAACATAAGAATTCTTGAAACAGGGTAATTTATAACTGCAACAATGATGAATGAGAAAAGCCATGAAAGAAAGCTTTCGCGCCCCAGCATTTTGCCGAGCGATGAAAGCGCGCCGTATATTCCGAGATGAAGCGCGGCACTTATAACTGAAAAAATTATTTGTTTTAAATTACCGTTAAGCGCGTTGTCGCGGTAAACAAAAAATTTTTCAAGTAAAAGCAGCGAAATTTCGCCGATTGCAAACGCAGCCCAACAGGCGATTTCCGTGCCGGTGCCAAAGAACTTCAACACCTGCTTTGAAGCGATTAAAACCAAGAATGAAAGAATTATCGAGATAACATAATTAACCGTTTCGCCGTTCATAAACGAATTTGTGTATCGGTTTTTTTTGCATTGTGTAATATCCATAAAAATCTCCGTATCAATTTATAATTTAATATTAACACACGCCGAAAAAATCTTCAACCGAATAATGTGTAATATTGAAAAAAGCTTGTTCATATATTTTCATTGAGGTGAGATGATTGGCATTAAATTCGATTATCCCGTGCCTGTCGGACGGTATAAATAATTCTTTGGCTCTGCTTCCGGGTGAGGTGCTCAAAAGCATAACGGAGCTCAGAATAAGAAAAAATCTGCCTTTGGTTACAGTATTCGGCAATCGCGTTTGCTTTATAACACCGCAGGGAAAATTGATGAATCATATCTCTGAATATGTTTATACGGTGAGTGAGGATGAATTTGATTTGATTTTCAGGCGGCTGTGCAATTATTCCGTTCACTGCGAAATCGATAATATGATAAACGGCTTTATTACAGTGAGCGGGGGAAACAGGGTGGGCGTTTGCTCATCAGCCGTTACAAACGGCGGTAGAGTAACTGCCGTTAAAAATCCGACATCTCTTAATATTAGAATTGCCAAGGAAATCAAAAATTGCGCTAAATCAGTGCTTAACACACTTTATGTAAACAAGCTGCCGAGCATAATAGTTGCCGCTCCGCCGGGAGGAGGAAAAACCACCTTTTTGCGTGATTTTGCAAGGCTCCTTTCAAGCGGCTTCAACAATAAATACCGCAAGGTTTGCATTGTTGACGAGCGAAATGAAATTGCATGCTGTGATTCCTCGGGAAGCTTTGCTGATATCGGTTTTAACACGGATGTGATTTGTGGCTTCCCAAAGGCAATCGGTATTGAAAATGCCGTTCGTTCGCTTTCACCGGAAATGATTGTGTGCGATGAAATATCGTCGGAAAAAGAAATTGAAGCAATGCAAAGCGGTTTTTTGTGCGGTGCGGCGTGTGCCGTTTCCGTGCATGCCGGCAGCTTGCAGCAGCTTATGAATAAGCGGATTGTGCAAGATTTGATTGACACGGGCGAATTTGAGTATATTGTTTTTCTGAAAAATTATACGGATGAGGTTGAGATAACTCAGATCGGCGCGCAATGAAATATGCAGGTTTGTTGTTTGTGAATGCGGCTTGTGCGTTTACGGGTGTTTTTGCCGCACTGCGGCTTCGTGAAAAAAGCCGCATATCGCGCCTGCTTATCGAAATGGCGGATATGATTGAAGCAATGCTTTCTTTTTCAGCCGAGGATTCCGTTAAAATCGTTCGTGCTCTTTCGAAAGAACGCACTCTTTCCGAACTTTATTTTTTGAAGAATATGGATTTTGAAAATATTACTGTTTTAACCTGCCTTGATGAAAGCGATAACGAAAGAACGGCACTTTTGTTTAAAATGCTCGGCAGCACGGATGTGCAGTCTATGATAAAAAATCTTGAGGCGTACAAAGCCGGAATGGAACTCAGCGCACGAAAATATGACGAATATTGCAAAAGCCATGCAAAGCTATTTGTTGCTTTCGGTGTGCTCGGCGGTTTGTTCTTGACCGTGCTTGTTATATAAATCGGTTGCCTAAAACGTTTTTTGCATATTTCACCCCGTATATAATTCGGTAAAATGCCCGAAAGGCTATGTTTAATTATGGATGTTAATTTTATATTTAAGATTGCTGCAATCGGTATTATTATTTCGGTGCTTAACACCGTTTTGGTGCGAAGCGGTCGCGAGGATCAGGCTATGCTGACCACGCTTGCCGGAATAGTTGTGGTGCTGATGATGATAATTCCGCAAATAAGCGAGCTTTTTTCAACGGTTAAATCGTTGTTTGATTTATGAGCCGCATAATAGGTATTGCGCTTGTTGCGCTTGTTTTCGGTATATTTTTAAAGCAATATAATAAAACGGCGGCTTTACTGCTTACCGTTGTTTCGTCCGCATTGATTTTTTTGCAGGCTGCTTCTTTGCTTGCTGACATTATGGGCGAGCTGAAAAGCATAACGGCAGGTATTTCGGAGTCAGCGGCATACATAAAAATTATGTTCAAAGTGCTCGGTATTGCGCTCGTAACCCAGGTAGTTGCCGATATGTGCCGCGATTCCGGCGAATCGGCACTTGCGGTGCAAACCGAAACGGCTGCAAAAATCGTGATTGTTGCCGTTGTGTTGCCGCTTGTTCAAGCTGTTTTAAAGGTGATTTCGGGACTTGTAGTATGATAAGAAAAAAATTTATTTGCGCCCTTTGTGCGTTGTGCGCATTGTTTGTGATGTTGAATATTCCTTTTGCGGTGCTCGCCGAGGAAGAACTCACCCAATCGGAATATGATAAAGTGCTTTCCGACTATGATTTAACCGCTTTTGATGAGCTGGACGGAGACAGTGTTGCGTTTTTAAAAGATCTCGGTCTGCTTGATTTTAATTATAAAAACCTTTTGGATTTTTCGTTTTCCGATATAATCGCCGTGCTTAAAAGCATGGTGGGGGATTCAATAAAAGCACCGCTTCACGGCTGTACAGCAGTACTGGTTATAATAATGCTTTCCGCGTTTTTTCAAAGCTTTAGGCAAACCGTTGAAAGCGGTGAAACGGCAAGTGTTGTATCAACGGTCGGCGCAATCGCTGTTTCACTGATACTCGTTTCTGAAATCAAATTTACGGTTTCTGCCGGATGCGCGGCAATTGAGGTGTGTGCAAATTTTATATATGCGTTTTTCCCTGTGTTTTGCATAATTGTTGCCGCCTCGGGCAGTACTGTTACCGCGTTTTCAACAAACACCTTGCTTCTTTCAATGGCGCAGATATTGAATTTTATTTCTCAAAACGTTTTTATGCCGCTTTCAAACTGCTTTTTGGCACTCGGTATCTGCTCGGGTATCAGAAATGAATTAAATCTCGGCGCGCTTATTTCAAATTTGAAAAAATATTTGATTACGGCTGTTTCCGTTTGCTCCGGCGCGTTTGTTTCTGTGCTTTCAATTAAAACCGCTGTTTCCTCAAGAGCAGACGCGATCGGGTTGCGCTCCGTGCGTTTTGCCATAAATTCAGTTGTGCCCGTTATCGGAAGTGCCGTCAGCGAAGGGTTGCTGTCCATTCAGGCGTATTCTTCGCTGATTCGCAGCAGCGTGGGTGTTGCCGGCATCGCTGCTGTGGCTGTTTTGTTTTTGCCGCCGATATTGCAAGTGATGTTTTGGAGGCTGTTTTTAACTCTTTGTGCTTCCGTTTCCGATATTTTCGGCGATAAATCCGTTTCATCTGTTTTGAGTGCATTTGCGGATGCTTTTTTGATTATGAATGTTATCCTTGTGCTTTGCACGGTAACAACGGTTATTTCAATCGGGATTTTGATTGCTGCAAAAGGATGTGTGTAATGAGTTTCATAAAAGGCTGGACTTTTTCCGTGTGCGCAACCTTGCTGCTTGCCTCGGTTTTATCGCTCGTTTCGCCGCGCGGCGGTATTGGCAAATTTTATAGAATTATTATTTCGGTTTTTGTGTTTTTTTCTTTTATTTTTCCTTTCACCGAATTTGACGCTTCAGACTTTAAAACGAATTTTAATTTTGAAAACGAATATCAAAACAATATTTTAAATTCCGCGCAAAACCAAGTGGAAACAGCAGTTAAAGCACAGCTTGATTCGGCAGGTTTCGGCGGCTGTACGGTGCAATGTCTCGCTTCTCAAATTGGCAACGAAATCGAAATTGAAAATGTAACCGTTTATGCTCCTTCGGGCAGTGACGGCGCAAAAATCAAATCTGAAATAACAGATTCCCTCGGTATTGCCGCTAATGTTGAAATCTCGGATTTAGAGGAAAACAAATGAAAAAGATTTTATCAAAAGATAATTTGCTTGACCTTTTCAAAGATAAAAATTCAAAAAGGAAGCTTATTGCCGCATTGGCGATAATCGGTATTGCACTGATATTTCTTTCCGAAGTCGGTGCGCGGAAAAGCAACTCCGATAATTCACCGTCAACCAAGTCGTCAACATTGGATTATGCCGAATATGTTGCCGATTTAAATGACAGGCTTTCCGATATTATCGGCAAAATAGACGGCGTGGGCGAATGCAGCGTTATGATAACAATGCAAAGCACGCAGGAAAGCGTTTATGCAAAAAATAAAGAAAATTCCCAAAACGGAGGTTCTGTTTCCGAAAGCAGCGAATATGTTATATATGACGGGGAAAACGGCGATTCGCCTTTGCTTATAAACGAAAAAATGCCCGGTGTTGCCGGCGTTGCCGTTGTTTGCAGCGGCGGGGATAATGTGCTTGTACGCGAAAAAATAATAAGTTGCGTTTGTGCTTTGTTTAATATTCCGTCAAGCCGTGTTTCCGTTTCAAAATTAAATTCTGAGGGTGGTAACTGATGGAAGAAAAACACGAATTAAACGAATTCGGCGAAATTGCCGAGCAGCCGCAAATCAACGGACTTATGCCCGATGATAAAATCAACAGGAAAAAATCAAAACGCAAAAAAATTGCCGCGTCTGTTTTCGTGCTGCTGCTTGCCGTCGGAATAGGCGGCAATTGGATGCTTGAAAACAGTGATGTTTCGGCAAAAATCAAAAGCGTTGCTTCAAGCACCAAAACACTCGGCGAGGCAACGTTTGTTGATGCCGTGACTGAGCAGTCAATGAGTGAAAACGAATATTTTTCATCTGCAAGGGTGGATAGACAGAATGCAAGGGATTCGTCGCTTTCACAGCTTCAAAGCGTTGTAAATTCTGCGGATGAAAGCTCCGACGCCAAGAACACTGCGGCTGAAAAAATCGCCGACATATCATCATATATCGAGATTGAAAACAAAATCGAAACTCTTGTGCAGGCGAAAGGCGTTTCAAATTGTCTTGCCGTCGTGAATGAGGACGGCAGCAGGGTTGATGTGATAATAGACTCCGAAGAACTTTCGGACGATTTGGCACTTCAAATTAAGGAAATAGCGGTTGCGCAGTTAAAATGCGGCTTTGAAAACGTTACAATCATTCAATCAAAAAACTGAAATGCGGCATTCGCTTTAGGCGTTGCCTTTTGTAAAGGGCTCGGTGTAGATTTTCGCCGGGCTCTTTGTTTTTATAAATTAAGTCTTGTATAAATTAGCTACGTATGTTAAAATACTAAAAGCAAGGAGGCTCAGATTATGGAAATATCTAAGCAAACTCCCCAGGGCGGGGTAATTATATCTGAGGAAGCGGTATCCTCAATCGTAACCAATGCCGCCAAGGATGTTAACGGCGTGACGGGATTTTCAAACAAGCCCGATGATGTTGTTTCCACCATAAAAAAAGGAAGTTTAAAGGTTATGAGTCCCGTTCGCGTCTTTCAGGACGGGGACGATCTTGATATCAGCGTTTACGTTAACATTGCAAGCGGAATTAAAATTCAGCCGGTTGCCGAGGATGTTCAGCGTGTTGTTAAGGAAGCAGTTCAAAATATGACGGGCAAGCTCGTTTCCAAAGTTAATGTTATTATTGCCTCTGTTGAGGATGATGAGCCGGAAAGCTCCGATGCACCTTGTGAAACTGAAGAGTAATTAAAATTCGGCTGAAAGTATAAATGTATTTTCAGCCTTGTTTTTTTATAATTATTCCGCCTCGGCGGATTTGAAAGGTTAATATATGAATCGCAGTGAAATGAGAGAGCAGGCTTTTATCCTGCTTTTTGAAAAAGAATTTTTTGCAGATCAATCCTGCACCGATGTTGAGGAATCTTTTGCCGAAAATTACGCTCCGCTTTCGGATTATGCAAAAAACGCATTTGAAAATACATACGAAAAAAAAGAAAGCATCGATGCTGTTATCGAAAAATATCTTAAGGGTTGGAAAATCGGCAGATTGCCCAAGGTTAATCTTGCGATTTTGCGCCTTGCCGTTTATGAGATTATGTTTGAGGAAAGCGTACCGAACAGTGCTGCGGTAAACGAAGCCGTTGAACTTGCAAAAAAATATTCCGGCGATGATGATTACAGTTTTATTAACGGTGTTCTCGGCAGCTTTTTGAGGGATGAAACCAATGTTTGCGGGGATTGACACAAGTAATTACACAACCTCCGTTGCCGTGTTTGACGGCGAAAAGATAATCCAAAAGAAAAAGCTTTTAACGGTAAAAAAAGGCGAGCGCGGGCTGCGGCAAAGCGATGCTTTGTTTCAGCACACGGTTAATCTGCCCGTTCTTATCAGCGAACTTAAATCCAAAATCGGTGATATGAATATCGAAGCATTCGGTGTAAGCAGTCGCCCCAGAAATATTAGCGGCAGCTATATGCCGTGCTTTTTGGCAGGTGAATCGGCGGCGGAATCCGCTGCGGCTTTTTGCAACGCACCGCTTTTCAAAACATCTCATCAGGTTGGGCACATCCTGGCTGCCCTTTATTCCGCAGACAAGCTCGAACTTATAAACGACCGTTTTATAGCATTTCATGTTTCCGGCGGCACAACGGAAGCCGTGCTTGTTACGCCGGATGACGATGAAATTATCAAAGCGCAAATTGTTTCCGAAAGCACGGATCTTAAAGCTGGTCAGGCGATAGACAGAACAGGCGTTTTGCTCGGTCTTGATTTTCCGTGCGGACCGGCTCTTGAAAGGCTTTCGTACGAAAGCAATCAAAACTTTAAAATAAAGCCAACAATGCTTGGAATGAATTGCTCTCTTTCCGGTATTGAAAATAAAGTTAAAAAAATGATAAGCGATAACTGTTTGCCGCAGGATGCTGCAAAGTTTGCGCTTTGCAGCGTTGCCGAAGCACTATCCTCAATGGTAGGTGCGGTTGTTGAAAAATACGGCTCAGTGCCGATAGTTTTTGCCGGCGGAGTTTCGGGTAATAAAATGATTGCCGATATGCTTGGCAGCAGGTTCGGCGCATATTTTGCGCAGCCGAAGTTCAGCTCCGACAATGCCGCAGGCATTGCAATTTATGCTTATCTTAAATCTATTATGCAATGATATGAATGTTTTAACAGTTTCACAAATTAACACCTTTATAAAAGCAGTTTTTGATGAAAGGCAGGAACTGCGAAATATTTACGTTAGCGGCGAGATTTCCAATTTCACACATTATTACCGCTCGGGGCATATGTATTTCACCTTGAAAGACGAAAATGCCCAAATTAAAGCGGTTATGTTTTCCTCTTATGCCTCACGCCTCAAATTTCAGCCGGAAAGCGGCATGAAAGTCATTTGCAGAGGCTATATTACTGTTTATGAAAAAAGCGGCGAATATCAGCTTTATGTTGATGATATGCAGCCGGACGGTCTCGGCGCACTTAATTTGGCTTATGAGCAGCTTAAAGCAAAGCTTTTTGCTGAGGGCGTTTGCAGCGATGATGTAAAAAAGCCGCTTCCGCGTTATCCGCGTAAAATCGGCGTTGTAACATCAGATATCGGTGCTGCAGTTGAGGATATAAAAAATATTACCGCACGCAGATGGCCGCTTGCGGAGGTTGTGATTGCACCCACACTTGTTCAGGGCGCAAATGCCGCACCCGATATAATAAAATCCATTATTCGCCTTGATAACGCAGGTGATATTGATGTTATTATTGTCGGCAGAGGCGGCGGCTCGGTTGAAGACCTTTGGGCGTTTAATACCGAAAGCGTTGCACGGGCAGTTATCAATTGTAAAACTCCGATTGTTTCGGCAGTAGGTCACGAAACGGATTTTACGATTTGCGATTTCGTTGCCGATTTGCGTGCGCCTACACCGAGTGCGGCGGCGGAGATTGTTTGCCCCGATATCGGAACGGAAATCGCCCGATGCGACAACTTGAAAAATATGCTTTCACGCTTTGAAAATGAGAAGATAGACGGTGAAATGCAATATCTTTCGGATTTAACCGAAACGAGTGTGCTTGCAAGTTCAGAAAACTTTTTAAAGGAACACTGCGATTATGTTGCAGAGCTTGCATCGCGTCTCGGCAGCGCGTTTGATTTTATGCTCGGCGACAGAGACAATAAATTTGCTTTGCTTCTCGGCAAGTTGAATGCTCTAAGTCCGCTTGCTGTTATGCAGCGCGGATATTCCGTTGCAAAAGAAAAAAACGGAAAAATAATAAAATCCGTTTCGCAGATATCTGCGGAAGATAATGTTAAAATTGAATTTGCAGACGGCAATGCCGTTTGCAGGGTATGCGAGGTTAATAAAATTGAGCGATAAAGAATTAACATATGAAAGTGCCGTAAAAAAGCTTGAGGAAATCGTTGCGGCGCTTGAAAACAAAGAAACTCCGCTTGATGAAAGCGTTAAGCTTTTTGAAGAGGGAACAAAGCTTGCCGCGTTTTGCAACGATAAATTAAAAAAAGCAAAACAAAAGGTGACAGTGCTTGATAAGGAGTGATTTGATGACGGAATTGGAATTTAATAATATTCTTGAAAATGACATTGCAATAGTCGAAAGGCGGCTGATTGATTTGCTTCCCGATTGCAAGGACGGGCAAGACGAAGTTGTTGAAGCCATGAAATACAGCCTTTCAAACGGCGGCAAAAGGCTTCGCCCGGTGCTTTGCCTTGAATTTGCAAAAGCCTGCGGGGCAGACAGATATATTGCTCTTGAACTTGCCTGTGCCATTGAATATGTGCATACATACAGCCTTATTCACGATGATTTGCCATGTATGGATAATGACGATATGCGCAGGGGCAAACCCAGTTGCCACAAGAAGTTTAACGAAGCAACCGCTCTTTTGGCAGGCGACGCCTTGCTGACTCATGCATTTCAAATCATTGCTGTTTCAAATATTGACGATGATAAAAAAGCACTTGCCGTTCAGCTTCTTTCCCAAAACAGCGGCGTTGAGGGAATGCTTGGCGGTCAGGTTATAGATTTAAAATACGAAAGCCAATCACCCACATTTAAGCAATTACTTTCCGTTCACAGGCTTAAAACCGGTGCTCTGATTTCGGCTGCCTGCCTGCTCGGCTGCATTGCCGCAGGCGCTTCGGATTTAAAAATCTCAGCCGCGTCACGCTTTGCTTATAATCTGGGCATTGCATTCCAAATTAAGGACGATATTCTCGATGTTGTGGGCGAGAGCACCGTACTCGGTAAGCCCACAGGTTCGGACGAAGCAAACGAAAAAGTAACATATGTTTCGCTTGCCGGACTCGAAAAAGCACAGCAGGATGTGCAAACATTAACAGATAATGCCGTTAAATGCCTCGGTGTGTTTGACAATACGGAATTTTTACAGCAGCTTGCCGATAAGCTTGTTAATCGGAATAAATAATTTGCGGCAACTTTTTTGAAAAGAGTTGATAAATTTGTCTGTTCTTGAGAATGTTAATTCTCCCAAGGATTTAAAAAAACTCGATGAAGCGCAGCTAAATCAATTGTGCGCCGAAATCAGAGAATATATGATTAAAACCGTTTCACAAACCGGCGGTCATTTGGCGTCAAATCTTGGCGTTGTTGAGCTTACCGTTGCTCTTCATAAGGTTTTTAACAGCCCAACCGATCAAATTGTTTTCGATGTCGGTCATCAGTGCTACACGCATAAAATCCTTACCGGCCGTAAGGATGAATTTAAAACATTGCGCACCGAGGGCGGAATAAGCGGCTTTACACGCCCCGTTGAGAGTGTGCACGATATTTTTTCAAGCGGTCACTCAAGCGTTTCGATTTCAGAAGCCGTCGGTCTTGCAAAGGCTAAGCAAATAAAAGGCGAGAAAGGCAAGGTAATTGCCGTAATAGGTGACGGTGCTTTAACAGGCGGTCTTGCATATGAAGCACTTAATAACTGCGCGGGCGACAACCACAGTAATCTGATTGTTATTCTTAACGACAATAAAATGTCCATCAGTGAAAATGTTGGCAGTATGTCAAAGCACTTAACACATGTGCGCACCTCTAAGCGATATTTTACTTTTAAATCAAGAATCCGCCATCTGATTGCAAGAATACCTGAAATAGGCGGTCAAATCAACAGGGCTTTAACCAATATTAACGGTCAGTTAAGGCGAAAAATATATCACAGCGCAACCTTTTTTGAAGATCTCGGTCTCAGATATTACGGTCCGATTGACGGGCACGATATGAACGAGCTTATTTCCGTTCTTGAAACGGCAAAGGCGCATAATCATTCCGTGCTTGTGCACATTAACACCGTTAAGGGCAAGGGATATAATCCTGCGGAAAAAAATCCCACCCAGTTTCACGGTATCGGCAAATTTGATATCAATACGGGCGAGCCGCTTTCAGGAGGGGAAAACTTTTCCTCGGTTTTCGGCAGAATTATGTGCGATTTCGCCGAGCGTGATGCTCGCATTTGCTGTATAACCGCCGCAATGACTCCCGGAACGGGTCTTTCCGAATTCGCAAAAAAATACCCCAAACGCTTTTTTGATGTCGGCATAGCAGAACAGCATGCCGTCACATTCGCAAGCGGACTCGCAAAAAACGGAATGATTCCCGTTTTTGCCGTGTATTCCACATTTTTGCAAAGGTCCTACGATCAGCTTATTCACGATGTTGCAATGCAGAATCTTAAAGTTATTTTCGGCATTGACCGCGCCGGCTTTGTAGGTGAGGACGGCGAATCCCACCAGGGCGTTTTTGATGTTTCGTTTCTCAATTCCGTGCCGGGGCTTACGGTTTACGCTCCTGCCGATTATAAAGAAACGGCAGTCATGTTTGTGCGTGCAATTTATAATGATAAAGGTGCCGTTGCCGTAAGATATCCGCGCGGACAGGCAGGTGTTATGCCCAAGAATTACAGCTATGATAAAACCGATTATTCCGTTTTCGGCGATGAAGGCAGTAAAAACTGTATAGTAACATACGGCAGGGAATTTTCACAGTGCTTTCGGGCATATGAAAAGCTTGAAGATACCTGCCTGATAAAAATCAACAAAATCAAGCCGCTTCCGAATGAGGCGGTTGTCGCGGCTGCCGAATCGAAAAATGTTTATTTCTTTGAGGAAAGCGTGAAAACCGGCGGTATCGGCGAAATTTTTGGCTGTGCGCTTGAAATGCTCGGCGCAGATGTAAATTACAGACTGATTGCCGTTGAAGATGAATTTGTTAAGCAGGCTTCGGTTGATTCTCAGCTGAAAAAATATCAGCTCGATTGCGATTCGGTTTTAAATGAGGTAAATAATGAGTAATAAAATAAGGCTTGATGTTGCCGTTTTTGAGGCTGGCTATGCCCCGAGCAGGGAAAAAGCCAAGGCAATCATAATGGCAGGTCAGGTTTATGTAAATAATCAAAAGGTTGATAAAGCCGGCACCGAGATTAAGCCCGATGATGTGCTTGAGGTGCGCGGCAGCACGCTTAAATATGTCAGCCGCGGCGGTTTAAAACTTGAGAAAGCCATGCAGTGTTTTCCAATTTCACTTTCGGGCAAAATCTGCATGGATGTGGGTGCGTCAACAGGCGGCTTCACCGATTGTATGCTTATGAACGGCGCTGTTAAGGTATATTCGATTGATGTGGGCTACGGTCAGCTTGCTTGGAAACTCAGGTGCGATGAAAGAGTGGTTAATCTTGAACGCACCAATTTCAGATATGTTACAAACGGGCAGATTAAGGAAGAAATTGATTTTGCGTCGGTTGATGTTTCGTTTATTTCTTTAAGTCATATATTGCCTAATCTCAATAAATTTTTAGGGAACAACGGCGAGGCGGTTTGTCTAATCAAGCCACAGTTTGAAGCCGGCAAGGAAAAGGTGGGCAAAAAAGGCGTTGTGCGCGATAAAGCCGTTCATGCCGAAGTGGTTCAAAAGGTTATCGGTCTTGCCTGCGAAAACGGATTTTCTGTTTGCGGTCTTGATTTTTCGCCTGTTAAAGGACCCGAGGGCAATATTGAATATTTGATTTATTTGAAAAAAAGCGAAAATCCGCAGATTGAACCCGGAATAGACGCTGAATTTACTGTTCAAAAATCTCACGAGGAATTAGAATGATTTTTTCGGTTTTTTCTGATTTAAACAATCCCGATAAATTGGCTGTTGCAAAGGAACTGCTTCGTGTGCTTGAGGGCACAAACTGTAAGGCTTGTTTTGACGGAAGATATAAAAATGCGCTGGAGGGCTGCGATTGCAGTTTCTTGCCGTATGATGAAATGTATAAAACCTGCGATATAGCTGTTGCCGTCGGCGGAGACGGCACAACCGTTAAAACCGCCAAGCATGCCGCCGTAAACGGCAAGCCTGCACTTGGCATAAACGGTGGCAGACTCGGCTTTTTGAGCGCGGCAGAGCGAAATGAATTATCTCTTATCAGGCGCGTGCTTGACGGTGATTACAGTGTTGAGGAAAGGATTTTGCTCAAAGCAGCTGTCAGTGAAAACGGTATGCTTCGCGAGGAAAGGCATTGTCTTAACGACGCAGTAGTTTCAAGAGGCGATTTTGCAAGGCTTATAGATGTTAATGTTTGTTCGTCAGGCAGAGAAATGCTCACAGTCAGGGCTGACGGTATTATCGTTTCAACCCCGACCGGCTCAACCGCTTATTCGCTTGCGGCCGGCGGACCGATTTTAAGCCCGGATCTCAATTGCTTTGTGGTTACATCGATTTGCCCTCATTCTTTGATGGACAGAAGCTTGGTCGTAAATTCCAAAAACACACTTGATATCACGGTTGTAAGTGATGTTCAAAACAACGCAATGTTAACTTGTGACGGCGAAGAACCTATAGTTATCAGCGGCAAATCGAGGATATCAATTTCGCTTTCGCCGTATACTGCTCGGCTTATTAAAATCAAGCCTGATAATTTTTATGAAACCGTCAAGAAGAAGATTATCGAAAGGGGTGCTTAAATTGAAAAAAAGGAGACTTGCCAAAATACTCGATATTATAAGTTCCGGCAACATAGAAACACAGGAAGAGCTTCAGGCACACCTTCGCGACTGCGGTTTTGAAGTTACTCAAGCCACTGTTTCCCGCGATATCAAAGAACTTAGGCTTGTTAAAGAACTTTCCGAAAACGGAAAATATGTTTACACCACAGGTGTGAGAAGCAATTCCGATGATGTCAGTTTAAGCTCAAACAGAATTTTCAGAGAATCCGTTATCGGAATTGACAGCGCAATGAATATTGTGTGCATAAAGTGCGCCGTCGGTATGGCAAACGCAGCCTGTGCCGCAATAGATAAAATGCACTGGGCAGGCGTTGTCGGCACCGTTGCCGGCGACGACACTATTTTTGTGCTTTGCAGAAATGAAAAAGCCGCAGGCACATTCACTTCTAATCTGGAGAAGATACTCAATGTTAAGAACTCTTAGTATTGAAAATATCGCGGTTATTGAAAAAGCAAAAATCGATTTCACGGGCGGGTTGAATGTTCTCACCGGCGAAACCGGCGCAGGTAAATCAATAGTTGTTGATTCGATCAACGCCGTTCTTGGCGAGCGAACATCAAAGGAAATTGTCCGTACCGGCTCGGAATATGCTTTCGTTTCCGCTTTTTTTGAAAATATAAACGCATCTGTTTGCGGCGAGCTTGAAAAACTCGGCTATACGCCCGAGAAAGACGGCACTTTGCTGATAACAAGAAAAATCAGTAAGGACGGCAGATCATCGTGCCGCATAAACGGTATGCCTGCTACGGTTTCCGTTTTGCATACACTCGGCAAAACGCTTGTGAATATCCACGGTCAGCACGACAGTCAGTCGTTGCTTGACCCCGAGCAGCATTATAAATTTATTGATATGCTTGCGGGTGATTCAACCGTGCTTTCAAATTATAAATCATTTTTCTCGCACTTTTTGACTGTTCGCAGGGAATTAAAAAATTTGACTGCCGCTGCGGATTCAGCCGATAAAAATACGGAATTGCTTGAATATCAAATCAAAGAACTTGAGGACGCCGACATAAAGATCGGCGAAACCGATGCGCTTAATGTCCGTAAAAGTGTGATAAACAGTGCCGAAGAAGCCGCCAAGGCGTATTCTTCCGCGCTTGAAGCCGTAAACGGCGATGACGAAAATCCCGGAGCTGAAGTACTGCTGCAAACGGCTTTGGAATCTGTTGCGCGATTTTCCGAGCTTTCGCCGGGCATAAAAAAGGCTGCATCGTTGATTGAAACCGCTTTGGACGAAATTGCTGATGCAAAAGCCGCTGTTGACGGTGAGCTTTCGGTTCTTGATTTTGACCCGAAGGAGCGTGAAGAAATCGAAGAAAGGCTCGATGAATTATTTAGGCTTGGCAAAAAGTACGGTGACGGCGAAGAAAAAATGCTTGCCTACCTTGAAAATGCCAAGAAAGAGCGGAATTCAATAGTAAGCAATGAAGAAGAACTTGAAAAACTCAATGACAAATACGATAAGGCATATGCAGATGTGCTTGCAGCAGCTGATAATTTGACTGCTTTACGAAAAAAAACGGCTGAAAAATTTGCCGATGATGTTAAAAACCAGCTTGCTTATCTTGATATGCCGAAAATCAACTTTACCGTTGATTTCAAAAAGAGTATAATGTCTTCCTCAGGAATTGATAAAATCGAATTTTTGATATCGGCAAATCCCGGTGAGGATCCCAAACCGCTTGCTAAAATTGCATCGGGCGGCGAGCTTTCCAGAATAATGCTTGGAATTAAGAGCATTTTGGCGTATAATGATACGGTTGACACCTTGATTTTTGATGAAATCGATACGGGTGTCAGTGGCAGAGCAAGCCAAAAAATCGGCTTAAAGCTTAAAGAGGTTTCTGAAAGTACGCAGGTTATATGCGTAACCCATTCGGCACAAATAGCTTCAAATGCAGACAGTCATTTCCTTATCAGTAAGGATATTTCGGGCGAACGCACTTTCACAAGTGTTAATAAGCTTAACCGCGCAGAACGCATAAACGAGCTTGCAAGAATAATGGGCGGGCTTGAAATAACCGATGCCATTCTGAACGGTGCGGAGGAATTGCTGCTCACTAATTACGGCAGATAAAATAAAGGCGGCAGTTAAATGGGTGTTAATATTGAACAGAAAGTAAAAAACGGCACTTGCCGGTAAATTCTTATCGTTTAAAATAAATTAAAACACGGAGGATATATAACAATGGGAGTATATGAAGATTTAAAAGCACGCGGACTAATTGCCCAGGTCACCGATGAGGAACAGGTCAGAGAACTTGTGAATTCCGGTAAAGCGATTTTCTATATAGGTTTTGACCCCACGGCAGATAGCTTACATGTAGGTCACTTTATGGCACTTACGCTTATGAAAAGGCTTCAGGAAGCGGGAAATAAGCCGATTGCACTTATCGGCGGAGGCACGGGCATGATCGGCGATCCGAGCGGAAGAACAGATATGCGCCAAATGCTTACAAAAGAAACAATAAAGCACAATTGCGATTGCTTTAAAAAGCAAATGTCTAAATTTATTGATTTTTCGGACGGCAAAGCACTTATGGTAAACAACGCCGATTGGCTTCTTGATTTAAATTATGTTGAGCTTCTTCGCGAGGTCGGCGCATGCTTTTCCGTAAACAGAATGCTTTCTTTTGAATGTTATAAGCAAAGAATGGAAAGAGGGCTTTCTTTCCTTGAATTTAACTATATGATAATGCAGAGCTACGATTTCTATGCTCTTTATCAAAAATACGGCTGCAATCTTCAGTTCGGCGGTGACGATCAATGGTCGAATATGATTGGCGGTATGGAGCTTATCAGAAGAAAGCTCAACGGCAATGCAAATGCAATGACCATTACCTTGCTTCTCAATTCCGAGGGCAAAAAAATGGGTAAAACACAAAAGGGCGCAGTTTGGCTTGACCCTGAAAAAACTTCGCCTTATGAATTTTATCAGTATTGGAGAAACGTGGGTGACAGTGATGTTATCAAATGCATGAAGTTGCTCACATTCTTGCCTCTTGAAGAAATTGCCGAATACGAAAAACTTGAGGGCGCAGAGCTTAATAAGGCAAAGGACGTGCTTGCTTTTGAGCTTACAAAGCTTGTTCACGGCGAGGAGGAAGCACAAAAGGCAAGGGAAGCTTCGCTCGCACTTTTTGCCGGCGGTGCCGATAAATCAAATATGCCTTGCACTGTTATCGAGGATTCCGATTTTGTTGACGGCAGTGTTTCCGTGCTTGATATGATGGTCAAAGCAGGTATGATTAAATCAAAGGGCGAGGGCAGACGCCTTGTTCAGCAGGGCGGAATTACGCTCAACGATGAAAAAATTACCGATGTTTATGCTTTTCTTACAAAAGCGGATTTCAGTAATGATATTATCATCAAAAAAGGCAAAAAGGTTTTCCGTAAATTCACTTTATAACATGCTGCAGAGCTTGCTTCGTGTAAGCTCTGTTTTTTTTGTGTCCCAAAATAAGTGCTAATAATGTATTTAAATTTATTTATAATAATTGTTGAAGTAAGTTAGCTGTTTTGATATAATATTTTAGGTGAAATTTATGGAAGATATTAAAGAAAAAATCGAAAATCTGCGAAAAAATCTCCGCTATCACAGCGACAGATATTATAATGACGATGCCCCTGAAATCGAGGACTACGAATATGATATGATGATGCGCAGTCTGCAGGAACTTGAGGAAAAACATCCCGAATATGACGCTCCGGATTCACCGACAAAAAAAGTCGGCGGCAATGCGGATAACAGCTTTGAAAGCGTTGAACATGCGGTTCGTATGGAATCGCTTCAGGATGCGTTTTCAAGCGGCGAAATTTGCGACTTTGATAAAAGGGTGTGCGATGTTGTCGGAACGCCGAAATACTGCGTTGAACCTAAGATAGACGGTCTTTCTGTTTCGCTCGAATATAAAAACGGCTTTTTTTTGCGCGGCTCCACAAGGGGCGATGGCAATGTAGGCGAGGATGTAAGCGGAAATTTGAGGGTCATTCACAATATTCCGCTGAAACTTAATGAGCCCGTGCCTTATATTGAGGTTCGCGGCGAGGTTTATATGCCGAAAAAAAGCTTTGAAAAGGTTGTGGACAGGCAGCTTATAAACGGCGAAACACCGTTTAAAAATCCGCGCAATGCAGCGGCGGGCTCTCTCAGGCAGAAAGACAGTAAGGTTGCTGCTTCAAGAGGACTTGATATATTTGTTTTCAATGTTCAGCGTGTTGACGGCGTAACGCTCGGTTCGCATAAAGAAAGCCTTGATTATCTTAAAAACCTCGGTTTCAACACAGTTCCGGGTTATAAGCTTGTTGATAATATCGATGATGCTTTAAAGCGCATAAACGAAATCGGCGAAGCGAGGGGCAGCCTTGAATACGATATTGACGGTGCTGTTGTGAAGGTTGACGATTTTGTAATGCGCCGCAAGCTCGGCTCAACGGCTAAATTCCCGAAATGGGCGGTGGCGTTTAAATATCCGCCGGAAGAAAAGCAAACAAAACTTACGGATATTGAAATTGCTGTCGGCAGAACAGGTGTTTTAACTCCCACAGCTGTCCTTGAACCCGTGCATCTTGCCGGCACAACCGTTTCACGCGCAACGCTTCATAATCAGGATTTTATATCCGAAAAAGGAATAGGAATTGGCGATGTCGTAACAGTTCGCAAAGCAGGCGATATTATTCCCGAAGTGCTTTGCGTTAACAAGCATACCGCAAAAAGCATTTATAAATTCCCTGAAATCTGCCCAAGTTGCGGCAGCCGTGTAATTCGCGAGGAGGGTGAGGCGGCAATTAGGTGTATTAACCCGGATTGCCCCGCACAGCTTCTCAGAAATCTTATTCATTTTTGTTCGAGAGACGCCATGGATATCGAGGGCCTTGGTCCGACTATAATAGAAAATTTTGTTAAATGCGGTCTTATTACTAAAACAGAAGATATCTATTCGCTCACATTCGGCAAAATAAACGATATGCAACTTGAGGGCTTTAAAGATAAAAGCATAAATAACATTGTTTCATCCGTTGAAAGATCGAAGAATAACGATTTGGCAAAGCTTGTTTTCGCACTCGGTATCAGGCATATAGGCGCAAAAGCCGCAAAGTTGCTTTCGGATCATTTCAAAACGATGGATAATATTATCGCCGCCGATAAGGAGAGTATTTTGGAAATTGACGGCTTCGGCGACATTATGGCTGAAAGCGTTTGCGAATTTTTTGAAAATCCCAAATCGAGGCAGCTTGTTGCACGCCTTGCCGAGGCAGGAGTGAATATGAATTCAAAATCCGTTGTTAAGGATGAACGCTTTGCAGGCAAAACCTTTGTGCTGACGGGTACATTGCAAAATTACACACGTAAAGAAGCCGGTGATATTATTGAAAGCTTCGGCGGCAAAACATCGTCAAGCGTTTCGAAAAAAACAAGCTATGTGCTCGCAGGCTCGGAAGCCGGCAGTAAGCTTGATAAGGCAAATGCCCTGGGAATCGAAATATTAAGTGAAGAAGAATTTACGGATTTGATAAAATGAAAAAAATAAGAAAAAAGCAAAAGAAACTGTTTAAAATGATGAAATTTGCCGTTGTGCTTGCTTTGATTTATTTTGCGGTATATATCGGCGCAAGACCTTATATCGAAAGCGCAGGCGCAGTGGCTGCGGTCGTTTGCAGCTATATAAACGATGCTCTTGTGATCGCGTGTCTTATCTTGGTGCTTGTTTATTACTCCAAATACGGCAAATCAAATGCATTCTTAACGCGAATTGAATATGAAATCAAGGATTGCGGTTATTATTACACGCAAAACACACCGAAAGACCGCGCCGAGTTTATAAACGAGCTTGTCGGCTCTTTAAAAAACAATGGCTTTGCGGTAAATAGCAATGTTGAATTTGATGAACTTGAATTTGATTACACCGCAATAAAAAGAAAAGAATTCTTTTATGTTGTTGATGTTGATTCTCTTTCTCGAGAGGATGTTTTGGCTTATCTTGATGTTGTTGTGAATGATTTAACGGTGCGCAATTTAAAACGCTCCGGTAATTGCATTATTTGTTTTGTTACCGACAAGGCTGAAAATGGTGCCGTTGCGCTTTCAAAAATGGTGTGCACCTTCGGAAAAAAAGAGCAGCTTAAAATTGCTCTTGCCGTTGTTGAACCGGATAATTCAAAATGCTTTTTCCTCGGGAATATGCAAACTAAATGTAAAAGGCTTGTGGCAGACTACATTATGCGTTCGCCGACTCCGATTCCTGATTCGCTTATGCACAAAGAACGCTTGCCGTTTCAGGATGAACTTGAAACGCATATGGAGGAATTTACGCTTAAATCTTATAATGATGGCACTTTTTATGCTCATTGATTTTGATATTATGGCAGCAAATACACTGTCGGAAAGGTAATATAATATGACGGCTGAAGTTCAAAAATATTTGGAAAATATGAAAGGCAAAAAAGTTGCATTCGTTGGTATGGGCGTTGCAAATGTACCCTGCGCAAAATGGCTTGCAAAGCACGGCGCAGAGGTTTATGCCTGCGATAAGAGAAATAAAGATTATATCGGCATCGACGCTTGCAGCGAAATGGAGGCACTCGGCGTTCATTTCAGCCTCGGCGACGGTTATCTTGATATATTGCCGCAAATGGATGTTGTTTTTCGCTCGCACGGGATATTGCCGTTTCAAAATCCGTGGATCGGCGAGTGCGTTGAAAGAGGGCAAAAGGTTACCAGCGAAATGGAAGTTTTCTTTTCTCTTTGCCCGGCAAAAATTATCGGCGTAACGGGTTCAAACGGTAAAACCACCACAACAACGATAATTTCGGAAATGCTTAAAGCCGCAGGTAAAAAAGTTTACCTCGGCGGAAATATCGGCAAAGCACTTATGCCGGAACTTGAAACAATCTGCGAATCGGATTTTGCCGTTGTTGAGCTTTCGTCTTTTCAGCTTTTAACAATGGGTAATATGGTTAAAAAACCCGATATCGCCGTTGTTACGAATATTGAAATAACTCATCAGGATCATCACATAAGCCTTGATGAATATGTTGACGCAAAGCGTAATATTCTTATTTATCAAAGCTCCGATTCAAGAACTGTTTTGAATGCAGACTGCGATTATTCAATCGGCGGCAGAGTTTACCACGATATGCGCTTTGATGTCAGGGGTAGGCTTTATGAATTTTCAATTAAACACTCGGTTGAAAACGGCACTTATATGGCGGAAAACGGCGATATTATCCATGCCGAAAACGGTAGTGAATCCGTTGTTATGAACAAAAGCGATATTATAATTCCCGGAATGCACAATGTTGAAAACTATTGCACGGCAATTTCGGCGGTTTGGGGACTTGTGCCGGTCGGCGTGATGAAAAAAATTGCCAAAACTTTCGGCGGCGTGGAGCACAGAATCGAATTTGTGCGCGAATTTAACGGTGTAAAATACTATAACGATTCAATCGCAACATCGCCGTCACGCGTTATAAGCGGTCTCAAAGCATTTAATCAAAAAATCATAATGATTTGCGGCGGCTCTGATAAGGGCAATGATATGAGCCAAATGGTGCCGCTGATTTTGGAAAAGGTTAAATTGCTTGTTTTAAACGGTGCAACTGCAGATAAAATCAATGATGCGGTTATTTCAAACGAAAATTATGCTGCAAGCGGTTTGAAAATTGAAAAAACAGACACTATGCAGCATGCGCTTGAAATTGCCAAACGCGGTGCCGTGGCGGGTGATATTGTGTCGCTTTGCCCAGCGTGCCCTGCGTTTGACCAGTTTAAAACCTTTGAATACAGAGGTCGCGCTTTCAAACAGCTTGTAAATGATTTTAAGGATTGATGTAAATATGGATACTAAGGAAATAATTAAACGCCTTACTGAGCCTTATGCGGCTTCGGGGTGTGAAAAAAATGTATTTTCCGTGCTTAAAGAAATGCTTGAGCCGTACGGCGAAGCTTATTCCGATAATATGAATAATCTTTTTTGCACCTTCGGCAACGGATATCATATTTTGCTTGACGCTCATCTTGACGAAATCGGATTTATCGTAACCTCCGTAACAGATGACGGATTTTTAAAGTTTTCCGCCACAGGAGGGATAGACAAACGAATGCTTCCCGCAACGGAAGTTGTTGTAGTCGGCAAAGAAATGCTTCGCGGAGTTATTTCAACCTTGCCGCCGCATTTGCAAGGAAAAGATAAAAAGATCGGCGAAATTTCCGATTTTGCCGTTGATATCGGTTTTGATGTAATGAAAGCTAAAGAACTTGTTCCGTTGGGCAGCAGAATTTATTTTCTTCATAAATATGATGAGCTTTTGGGCGGAAGAATTTGCTCAAATTGCCTAGACGACAGATGCGGCGCAGCCGCTTTGGTTGCCGCCGTTCCGAAGCTTAAAGAATTGCCGCTTAAATTTACGCTGATGTTTTCTTCACAGGAAGAGGTCGGCACACGCGGAGCGGCAAGCGGTGCTTTTTCCAAAAATGCAAATGAGGCAATTGCCGTTGATGTTTCGTTCGGAATGTCTCCCGGATGTAATAAAAAGGATTGCGGCGAAATTTCAAAAGGCGCGATGATCGGTTGCTCTCCTATTTTGGATTATGATATTTTCAACGCTTTAAAGAGAAGTGCTCAAAATGCAGGGCTTACTTACCAAATAGAAGTTATGAACGGCAGAACGGGCACAAACGCCGATGTCATTCAGCTTACAGAGTCCGGCATAAAGTGCGGTCTGATTTCAATTCCGCTTCGCTATATGCATTCTCCCTGCGAGGTAATTGATGTTTACGATGTGGAATGCACGGCGGCTCTGATTGCCGAATATGCCAAAGAAAAGGCGGTGGCGTTAAATGCTTAAGGGTTTATGCATGCTCAACGGAACTTCGGGCAGGGAAGAAGCGGTAAGAAATTATATTATCGAAAAAATTAAGGATAAATGCGAATACCGTGTTGATGCGCTCGGCTCGCTTATCGTATATAAAAAGGGTAAAAAAAAGCCGAATAAAAAAGTGCTCGTTGCCGCGCATACCGATGAAGTCGGCTTTATAATTACTCATATTACGGAAGACGGTTATTTGCACTTTGCACCGGTCGGCGGAATAGATGCTGCCGTTGTGCTAGGCAGGCGCATTGATATCAACGGCATTAAGGGCGTTGTCGGCGCAAAAGCGGTTCATCTGCTTTCCGATGATGAAAAAAATAGCGAGCCGTCATTTGATAAGCTCGCAATAGATATCGGCGCTGCCGATAAAGCCGAAGCCGAAAAATATGTTTCTCTCGGCGATTGTGCCTATTTTGCTTCCGACTGTTGCGAGTTCGGCGACGGATTTATTAAATCAAAAGCACTTGACGACAGAATCGGCTGTATGCTTATGATTGAATTGATAAATTCCGATTTGGAGTTTGACACTTATTTTTGCTTTAATGTGCAGGAAGAGGTTGGGCTTCGCGGTTCGGGCTGCTCTGCATATTCCGTTAAACCCGATGTTGCCGTGATACTCGAATCCACAACCGCTGCGGATATTGACGGTGTTACCGGCGGCGATAAATGCTGTGTTCTCGGTAACGGACCCGTTGTTTCGTTTATGGACGGAAGAACGATTTATGATAAGCAAATATACGATTTGGCATTTGAAGTTGCCGAAGAAAATGATATACAAATACAAACAAAAACAAAAATCGCAGGCGGTAATGACGCCGGTGCAATTCAAAAAAGCGGAGCAGGCTGCCGTGTTGCCGCCGTTTCGCTGCCGTGCAGATATATCCATTCAGGTTCAAGCGTGGTTAAAATCGGCGATATTGAGGAAACCCGCCGCTTTTTGCCGCTCTTTTTAAGAAAACTTTATGATTGAGGCAGTTGATTCACTCGGCGGGCTTTCATGCTACGGCGGTAAGGATATATTTTCTGTGCGTGTGCTTTCTTTGGCGCTGGCATACGGATTTGATTATCCTTTTGCAAAGTTTTACAGGCAGATTAACGATGATATGATCGTTACGGCAATCATATCCGTGCTTGACGGAGACACGACGGTTTCGCATTTGCCGGAATTTGATAATGAAGAACTTGCCGATTTCTTTTCTTTTTGCGGTTATTTAACCTTGCTTTCCAATGAAAAGTTTGCCTTGAGTTCTGACTTTTCACAAGGTGTTGTGATGGCAAGCGATAAAAAGTTTCAACTTGATTGCGATTACACGGATATAAACGATTATCCTAGGCTTTCCGAACTTTATAATTTTGTCGATTACGGAGGCGTTGATTTTAACTCTTGGTATGTTGATATCAGTCACAGAATACGCCATAATGCCGCCAAGGCGGCTGCAATAGTTGACGAAAGCGGCGAAATAGTTTCATCAGCCGTTTTTGCCTCAGTTTATAACGGCAACGCGATACTCACCGCCGTTCGCACAGATCCGCAAATGCGCCGAAAGGGCTGCGGCGGTTCGCTTGTTTCCTCAATGTGCGGCTCTGTCGGCGGTACTGTTTATTTGATGAGAGAAGCTGATAAAAACGAAAGCTTTTATAAAAGACTCGGCTTTGAAAATATCGGTTATTGGAGAATGTATAAATGACACCTTTTTTTGAAATAGACGAAAAAATTGAAAATGCATCGAATGCTGCGCTTGAAAAAGCAAGGCTTCAATTTGATAAAATAGATAAAATTACCGAATATAATCAGCTTAAGGTGATTAAGGCTTTTATTGAAAACGGAGTTTCCGAAAGCCATTTTGCCTCCACTTCGGGTTACGGTTATGGCGATCGCGGTCGAGAAACGCTCGATAAAATTTGGGCGCAGGTTTTTGGCGCAGAGGCTGCTTTGGTGCGTCATAATTTCACTTGCGGCACACATACGCTTGCAACCGCACTTTTCGGCGTTCTTCGCCCGGGTAACAAAATGCTTGCCGTTACCGGCACGCCTTATGATACAATTCACGATGTTATCGGTATTTCCGGCAGCGGTATGGGCTCTTTAAAGGATTTCGGAATTATATATGATGAAGTTCCGCTCAAAAACGAAAAGCCGGATTTAAAAGCAATCGAAAGTGCAGTTGATCTCGACACGACAATGGTTTACATTCAGCGCAGCAGGGGATACGAGCTTCGCCCGAGTCTGCTTGTTGATGAAATCGGCGAAATAGTTAAGATTGCAAAAAAGAAAAATCCAAATGTTATCGTTATGGTAGATAACTGTTACGGCGAATTCGTGCAAACAACTGAACCCACGCAGGTCGGCGCCGATTTAATTGCAGGATCTCTTATTAAAAATGCCGGCGGCGGTATGGCTCGCACGGGCGGATATATTGCCGGCAGAGCCGATTTGGTTAAAAAATGCGCTTACAGGCTTACAACGCCGGGTCTCGGAACCGAAGTGGGTGCAACACTCGGTATGAACCGTGAGCTTTATATGGGCTTGTTTTATGCTCCTCATACGGTTGGCGAAGCACTAAAAAGTGCGGTCTATATTTCCGCATTGTTTGACACACTCGGCTTTAAAACCACCCCGGCTTTTAATGCCGAAAGGGGCGATATTGTTCAGTCACTCGGGCTTGAAAATGAGGAAAGGCTTGTTGCGTTTTGCCAAGGCGTGCAAAGCGGCAGCCCGATAGACAGCCATTTATTGCCCGAGCCATGGGATATGCCGGGGTATGACAGTAAGGTTGTTATGGCTGCGGGCGCGTTTACTATGGGCTCATCAATTGAACTTTCGGCAGACGCACCCATCCGTGAGCCGTATTATGCTTGGATTCAGGGCGGTTTAACTTTCCACAGTGCCAAAATATGCGCGCTTCTTGCCGCTCAAAAAATGCTTGAAAGGGGCCTTTTGGGTAATGTATAATTACAGTGGTATTAAGCCGGAAACAATAGAATTGCTTTCACTTAATAGATTTAACGATTCAAAAGCCTTTTACGAAGAGCATAAGGAAGAATTAAAGCAGGGTGCAACCGTGCCGATGAGGCAGATGGTGCTTGATTTATCCGATTTGCTTTCCGACCTTGATCCGCTTATGGATACCGACCCCACATACATTGTTTCCCGTATCAGGCGAGACACGCGACGAAGCAAAAGCAAGCTTATGTATCGCGAAAATCTGTGGGTTATGCTTCGCAGAAATAAATTTCAATATCCTTTCGCGCCGTTTTATTGGTTTGAATTTATGCCGCAGGGTTATGCCTACGGTCTCGGAATGTGGGTCGGCAGACCGATTCAGTTTGATGAAGTCAGGAAACTGATTTTAAATGAGCCGGAGCGTTGGCGAAACGCCGTTAAAGCTGCTGAAACGGCAGGCTTGCATTATAACTCACGAGATTTTTATAAAAAAGACAGAATACCAGATGCACCCGTTGATTTAAAAATGTATTTAAATGCCAAAAATATGGAATTTTCCGTGTGGAAGCACGATATGCAAAGAATTGCCGGCACGGATATTATTGATGATTTGCGATTTGCAATTACGGCTTCATCGCCGATGTATGAATTTTTGATTGAAGCTTATGATAACGCTTTTAATGAGGGACTTATTGATGCAGACTATTACAAAAGATAAATTTTTAAAGTTGAAAAGCGGCACCGATGTAAGAGGTGTTGCGGTTGAAACAAAAACGGAAAAAATCGAACTCACCGATGAAGTTGTTGCTGCCATATGCACAGGATTTGTTCGTTGGTATCACAAAAAATTCGGCAAGGATGATTTAAAGATTGCCGTCGGTCACGATTCCAGAATTTCGGCAGGCAGAATTAAAAATGCGGCAATCAAAGCATTCGTCGGCGAAGGCGTGCATGTTTACGATTGCGGTCTTGCCACAACGCCGTCAATGTTTATGTCCATCGTTACGGGCGTTAAGGCGGATGCTTCGCTTGAAATCACGGCTTCCCACCATCCGTATCAGCGCAACGGGCTTAAATTCTTTACGCCGAACGGCGGGCTTGAGGGCGGCGATGTTTCCGATATTTTAAATCTTTCTTATGATATTAAATCTGCAGACCTTAGCGGAACCGTTGAAAAATGCGATTTAATGACTGTTTATGCCGAGCACCTCAGAAACACGATTATCAAAGAGGTCGCAAGCGGTGACAAGCCGCTTTCCGGACTTAAAATTTGCGTGGATGCCGGAAACGGCACTGCGGGTTTTTATGCTTATGATGTGTTGGAACCGCTCGGAGCGGATGTTTCGGGCAGTCAATTTACGGATCCTGACGGTATGTTTCCTAATCATATTCCGAATCCCGAAAATACCGTTGCAATCGCCTCCGCATGCGAAATGGTTAAAAAAAGCAATTCGGATTTCGGGCTTATATTCGATACCGATGCCGACAGAATGGGCTGCGTTGATTCAAGCGGACGCGAGATAAACAGAAACCGCCTTGTTGCACTGGCTTCCGTCATTGCACTTGATGGCAACCCCGGCGGCACAGTTGTTACTGACAGCTTAACATCGGACGGCTTACGCGAATTTATCGAAAAAACTCTCGGCGGAAAGCAAATCAGATTTAAACGCGGCTACAAAAATGTTATCGATAAATCAATCGAACTCAATAACGAAGGTATAAATTCTCCGCTTGCTATAGAAACAAGCGGTCACGCGGCGCTAAAGGAAAACTACTTCCTTGATGACGGTGCTTATCTTGCCACAAAAATCGTTATTTTGCTTGCAAAGCTTCATAAAAGCGGCAAAAAGATTGATGATCTTATCAGCGAATTAAAAGAACCTGCCGAAAGTGTTGAAGTTCGTATACCGATATTGCTTGATGATTTCAGGGAATACGGTGAAAAGGTTATAGCTGATTTAAAAGAGCATTTTTCTGAAACGCCCGGTTATTCGTACGAACCCGTAAATTACGAGGGCGTAAGATTTAATATTCCGGGCGGCTGGTTCCTGCTCAGGCTTTCCGTGCACGATCCCATTTTGCCGCTCAATATAGAAAATGATGACTTTGGCAGGGTTAATCCCGTTGCTGCAGATATAAAAGAATTTCTTTCGGGCTATGATAAACTTGATGTTTCAGATTTTGATAAGGTGTTTTAATGTTAAATTTTGTTTTCGGTCGTTCCGGCTTCGGTAAAACAGAATATTGCTTCGGTGAGATAAAAAAGCTTATTAACTCGGGTAAAAACAATATTGTTTTGATAACGCCCGAGCAGTATAATTTCACGGCTGAAAAAAAATTACTTAATATGCTCGGTGAAAGCGGAATAAAAAATGTGCGCAATCTTTCGTTTACAAGGCTTGTAAACGAGGTTGCAAAGCATTGCGGCGGCACACCGTATCCCGTGCTTTCCGCAGGCGCAAAAGCAGCTTTGATGAAAAAGGCAATTGATTCCGTAACCGACGAGTTTTTGCTTTTCGGCAAAAAAACAGGCAGACCCGCATTTATAACATCAATGCTTGCCATTCACGATGAAATGATATCATGCTGTGTTGCGCCGAATGAAATGAGCGCACTTGCACAGCGGCTCGGCGATAAAAAGCTTTTGGCGGATAAGCTTTCTGATATGAGTCTTATTTTGAACGCGTATAACGCTTTGCTTGAAAAACGCTTTTTGGACCCTGCAGGTAATCTTTCGCGCCTGTATGATATGTTGGAAAAAAGTGAATATTTAAAGGGTAAAAACCTGTTTATAGACGGCTTTAACGGATTTGTGGCAGACGAGTATCGCATTATCAGGCTAATGATTCAAAAGGCAGAGAGCGTAACAATCACTCTTTGCACCGATTCACCCGAAAGTGCCGATAAGTATAATCTTTTTGCCTATGTAAACAACACGGCGCGGACGCTTAAAAATGCCGCCGCGCAGAGCAATAAGCAGGTAAATACCGTTTTTTTAAAGAAAAATTTCAGAGCCGAAAGTGATTTTATGCGCTTATGCGAAGCGGGACTATATTCTGCTTCATCCGAAAAAATTGATTGCGGCGCGGATGCAATTGTTTATTGTGCCGACGATGTTAATGATGAATGCGATTACACCGCTTTGATGATTAGGCACGAACTTGAAGCCGGCACTAAAGCAAGCGATATTGCCGTTATTTGCCGCGATATGAATAAATATCGCAGCAGGCTTTCCTATGCCTTCAGAAAGTATGAAATCCCGTATTTTGACGATGAAAGGCAGAATATAAACGCTCAGCCGATTATCGTTTTTGTGATGTATCTTTTAAGAAGCGTAATTTATTCTTTTCGCTCGGACGATATTTTGAGCCTTGCAAAAACGGGGCTTACTACGCTTACTCAAAAGCAAATAAATTTGCTTGAAAATTATATTTATGTGTGGAGCATAAGCGGAGTAGGTAAATGGAACGCTGAATTCACAAATTCGCCGAAAGGTTTTGCCGCCGAACTTTCCGAGCACGATAAAGCTGCTGTTGAAGCACTTAACAAAAGTCGCGATTACCTTGTTTCAAACATAAACAAATTCAAATTTGCGGTTAAGGGCGGTAATGCCAAAGAAATCGGAACGGAAATCTATAACGCGCTTATTTCTTTCGGTGCGGATAAAAAGCTTGTTAAGCTTGCAAACGAAATTAAAAGCCTAAATAAAAACGAACTTGCAAACGAGCAACAACGCGTTTGGGAACTTACAATGGGCATATTGAATGACATCACCCGCGTTTGCGGTGATGATAAAATGAGCCTTTCGGATTACTGTGAACTCTTTTGCATAATGGCTCAAAGCGAGGATTTAGGCGTTTTGCCGCAGGGAATAGATAATGTTCAATTCGGTCAGGCAGACCGCTTTCGCGCCGATAATCCGAAAATTGTTTTCATTCTCGGTGCCAATGAGGGCGAATTCCCTCAAAATATCAAAGGCACAAGTTTGCTTAATGAAAACGATAGAGCAGTTTTAAGCGAAAATGATTTTGAACTTTATTCATACGGCGATATTCTTGACATTCAGGAAAAATATTTTGCATATATGGCGGCGAGCGTTGCCTCAGAAAAGCTCTATATATCATACGAGAGCGCAGGTAAAAACGATGCACCGTCTTCGCTTGTCACTTCTGTTTTGGGAATGCTCGGCGATGATTACAAGATTTTTCGCCGTTGCGATATTCCGCAGGATATGCTAATCGGCAGCCGCCAAAACGCGTTTGAACTGATGGCAAAGAAATTTGACGAAAACTCGGAATTTTCTGAATCGCTGAAATACTATTTCAGAAACGATCCGCGTTTTAATGCTGTTGAAAATATTTCGCTTAATAATGATGAGAAGCTTTCTGACACCGATGCCGCTGAAAAGCTTTTCGGCAAGGATATGTTTCTTTCCGCTTCAAGGGTGGAGGATTTCTTTAACTGTAAATTCAGGTATTTTTGCAAATTCGGCTTAATGGCGAAACCGCGCATGAAAGCTCAGCTCAATGCCATGGAAACCGGTACCGCCATTCATGCCGTGCTTGAGGGTATAATCAAAGATGTGGGCTCAAAAAAACTTGCCGAAATGCCAAAAATGCAAATTCGTATTCTTGTGGATAAATATCTGCGTGGCTATCTTGAAACCAAGTTCGGCGATTCCACCGAGCTTTCCAAAAGATTTAAATATCAATTTATGCGCCTTTCAAAAATGCTTAATTTTGTTGTTGAAAGGCTTGCCGTCGAATTCAGTCAAACTGATTTTGAAGCCGCGGCATTTGAACTTAAAATTGACAAGGATGGCGAAGCAAAGCCATATGTTATTCCGCTCGAAAACGGCAGCGTCAGCATTCGCGGTTCAATAGATAGGGTCGATACGCTTGAAAAAAACGGCGAAAAATATGTGCGCGTAATAGATTATAAGTCCGGCACAAAGGAATTTAATCTCAGCGATGTTCTTTACGGATTAAATCTGCAAATGTTTGTTTATCTTTTTGCCATTTGCAGCGATAAGGATTGCAAGGTAAACGGTATTCCCGCCGGCGTTCTTTATATGCATGTCTCAAAAAAGAATGTTGATGCCGGAAAAAAAACGGTTGAGGCGGATGTCGAAAAAAGCAAAAGCGAGTTTAAAATGAAGGGAGTTGTGCTTTATGACGATGAGCACGATATCGTTTCTTCAATGGAAAAGGACTTGCAGGGCAAATACATACCGTTTAAATTCGATAGTTCAAATAATCCGAAGGGCTGCTTTGCAAGCTATGAAGAGCTCGGAAAAATTGCAAAAAAGATAAACAGCCTTATCGCGCAAATGGGCAATGATCTGCATAATGGCAAAATCGAACAAAATCCGATTGACGGTGCAGGGCACGAAAACACCTGCGAATATTGTGATTATTTTGATGTTTGCAGTGCAAAAAAAAATATTAAAAAGCGCGAAATCGAAAAACTTGCCGACGAGCAGGTGGTAACTAAACTTGAGGAGGAACAGGCATAATGGGCTGGACCGAAGCGCAACAAAATGCAATTGATGCACGCGGAAGAAATATTCTTGTTTCGGCTGCCGCAGGTTCCGGAAAAACTGCCGTTTTGGTTGCAAGAGTTATCAAACTGATTACAGACAGGGAAAATCCGGTTGATATCGATAAATTTTTAATCGTAACCTTCACAAATGCCGCCGCTGCTGAAATGAAATCAAGAATTGCAACGGGCTTGCAGGAAAAACTGCGTACTCACCCCGGCGATACTTTGATTATGAGGCAGCTTTCGCTTTTGCCCGGCGCGCAAATTTGCACAATAGATTCGTTTTGCCTTGATCTTGTCAGGGAAAATTTTTTCAGCATAGGAATCAGCCGCGATTTTACAATATTACAAAATTCGGAGGAAAACATACTTTCCGAATCTGCTCTTAATACAGTGCTTGATGAGTTTTTTGAGGACTCGGATCCTGATTTTATTTCGCTTGTGCAAATGTTGTGCCCTCCGAAAAACGATAAAGCACTCATTGCCGCGATTAAGGCACTGTATACATATATAAACGCTCAGGCATATCCGATTGATTGGCTTAAAAACGCTGCAGAACGGTATAATCCTGAAATTTCTTTTGATGAAACGGTATGGAGTGAAATTATATTCGCATATGCCAACGAAATAATTAATTCTGCCGATAAATTGCTTTGTGAATGCTTTAATTTTGTCGATCCCGACGATGAGGTTGCCGATAAGTATTTTAAATGCCTTAATGACGATAAAAGGATTCTTTCCGAAATCAGGCTGGCTGTGGACTCGGGTTTGGATGCCGCTTATGATTATCTTTCGAAAAAAATATCATTTGTGCAATTCAGAGTGGACCGAACGGGCAAAAATAAATATTCGGCTCCGTTTAAACATGAAGTCGGCGAAAGGCGTAATGTTTTTAAAGAACTTATCGGTTCCGTTCAGTCGCTTTTTGTTTCAAATGCGGAGGATTACAACAAAGACTGCGAAAAGCTTTATCCCTGCTTTAATGCGCTTTTAAAAGTTGTTTGCAGATACGATGAAGAATTTAAAAAGCTTAAAGACGAACGCAATGCTTACACTTTTTCGGACGGTGAGCATTTTGCGCTCGGTCTTTTAATGGAAAAGGACGAAAACGGAAATATCGTAAGATCCGAACTTGCCAATCAGCTTAAAAATAAGTATTATGAAATTCTTGTTGATGAATATCAGGATACAAACGATGTGCAGGACACACTGTTCAGGCTGCTTTCAAACGGCTCCAATCGTTTTATGGTGGGTGATGTTAAGCAAAGTATTTACCGCTTCAGGCTGGCAATGCCGTTTATATTTACGCAAAAAAAGGAAAAATACAAGGATTATAAAAATTCCGCCGACGGAGAAAGCACAAAGATAATTCTTGACAAAAATTTCCGTTCACGCAATGAAATTTGCAGCTTCACAAATTTTTTATTCTCAAAATTTATGTCTGCCGCTACGGGTGAACTTGATTATAATGAATCCGAATATCTTAATTGCGGTGCGGAATATCCGAATCGTTCTTTGCCCTGCGTTTCACTTAAAATTACGGACGGTATTAAAAAATCCAAAATATCGGAAACGGAAGCACCTCAAATAGCAAAGCTCATTCTTGATAAAATAAATTCAAAAGAACAGGTTTATGACGCAAAGGCAAAATGCACGCGTGATATAAGATTTTCGGATTTTGCCGTGCTTATGCGCAGGGGAAAGGGTAGTATTCCCGAGTTTGCAAAGGCATTTTCCGATTACGGCATACCGAGCGTAAGCGAAAATTCAGGCGATCTTTTTCAGTGCAGTGAGGTTAAAATGATTATATCTCTGCTGCGCGTTGTGGATAACCCGATGCAGGATATACCGCTTCTTGCCGTGATGATGTCACCGATTTACGGCTTTACGGCAGATGAACTTGCCGCAATTAAAATCGCGGATAAAAAAACAAAAAGTTCGCTCTACACGGCTGTTGTTAATTCAAATTCCGAAAAAGTAAAAAGCTTTTTAAATGATTTGCACATGCTTTCGCAAACGGCTGTAACAATGCCCGTTGCAGAATTTATCAGGCTTGTGTGCGAGGATAAAAGCATTTTTGCGTTTGCCGCCGCGCTCGGCAATGCCGCTCAGCGAATTGCAAATATAAATTCATTTATTGATTTTGCAGAGCAGTTTGATTGCTCAAAAAGCGTAGGGCTCACATCGTTTATGCGCCTTGTGGATAAGATCGATGAAAGCGACGATGTTATAGATGCAAAACCTGTCGGAAGCAACACGGAAAATGCCGTAACGATCATGACGGTGCATCATTCAAAAGGGCTTGAATTCCCGGTTGTTATTCTTGCTGAATGCGGGCGAGACTATGTGTTTCGCGAAACAGACGGCTTGATTTTCAATGCAAAAAACGGAATTGCTGCCAAAGTGCACGATGACGATTTAATGTGTAACTTGCCGGATATACCGTTTACGCTTATTAAAAAAACAAACCGTATTTCCGCACTCAGCGAATGCCTGAGGGTACTGTATGTTGCGGTTACCAGGGCAAAAGAGCAGTTTATAGCATTTGCAAGCGTAGAAAATCTTGAAAATAAAATCGCAAAATTCGCTCCCGGTATTGCCGCCGGCAAAATCGATCCGGTGCTATGCCGCAGATATTTGAGCGATGGCGATTTCATTATTTCAGCCGCTTTGATGCATAAAAACGGGGCGGTGCTGCGCGCACTCAGCCCGATTGAAATTAAGGCTTGCAATTCCGATTTTGATTTTGATATTGAACTGCTGCAAACTGCCGAAACTCGTGACTCCGTTCCGAAAATCATCAAAGCGGAGCCGAACGAAGATATTATTGCGAAAATCGAAAAATCCGTCCGTTTTAAATACAAAGGGCTTGAATATTGCAACGAACCTGCAAAAAGAAACGCATCGGCACTTGATGACGAAAATAATTTGCCGGAGTCCCGCTTTATTCTCGGCAAACCTGCATTTATGGACGGCACCGGGCTTGATGCCGCTCAACGCGGCACCGCAATGCATGCATTTATGCAATTTTGCGATTTTAAATCGGCTGCCGGCGATTTGGAAAGTGAAATTACACGGCTTGCATGTCAAAATTATTTAACCGAGGAACAGGCTGCGGCTCTCGATAAAAATGCACTGGCGGCATTGTTCGGCGGCGAGCTCGGTCGACGTTTGCTATGCGCCGACAGGGTTTACAGAGAACTTAATTTATCCTCGTTTATGCCGCTTTCGCATTTTGCTGATTGCGAAGCCGACGAAAAAGTGCTTGTGCGCGGAATTGCCGATTGCATTTTAGAGGAAAACGGCAAGCTTGTGCTAATAGATTATAAAACCGATAAGGTCAAAAACGAATCCGAGCTTTTGGAAAGATACAAAAATCAAATTGATTTTTATCGCACGGTTGCGTCAAAATCATTGGAAAAAGAGGTTAAAGAAGCCGGGCTTTATTCTTTTTATTTGGGAAAAGTTTGTAAATATTAAGAATTTTAAAAAAAACACTTGCTTTTTTGGCTTTCTTATGTTATTATTTCAGCTGTTAGTTGACTTTGGTATAAAGAGGTGAAAAGAATGAAAGACGGAATTCATCCTAACTATGGTAAATGTATAGTAAAGTGTGCATGCGGTGCAACTTATGAAACAGAGAGCACCAAAAGCGAGCTCAAAGTAGATATTTGTTCAAAGTGCCACCCCTTCTACACAGGTAAACAAAAACTTGTTGATACCGGCGGTCGCGTTGACAGATTCAATAAGAGATACGGTAAAAAAGCGTAAGTATTTAAAAGGCAGCGATTTATTCGTTGCCTTTTTTCTTGGTGATATTTGTTATGAAGGAATATAAAACGGTTCGCCTGCAAAACAGCGATGAATTTAATGAAAAAAAATCTCACTTCATTGGCTATGTCAAGCCGGTTGAAACGCAGGAGCAGGCTGTTGATTTTATAAATCAAATTAAATCAAAGCATTGGGACGCCACTCATAATGTTTCCGCTTATATTTTACGCTCGGGAATGATTAAACGCTTCAGTGACGACGGCGAGCCTTCAGGCACGGCGGGAATGTCCATGCTTGATGTGCTTGAAAAAAGTGGTGTTGTTGATGCCTGTGTTGTCGGCACAAGGTATTTCGGCGGTATATTGCTCGGTGCAGGCGGTCTTGTGCGTGCATATTCGCACACAGCTAAAATTGCACTTGACGCCGGCGAAATAATTACAATGGCACCTTGTGATATTTATTCCGTTTCGGTCGATTATGCGCTTTATGAGCGTTTTAATTTGCTTTTGGCTCAATTCGGCGCTGATATCAAAAGCACCGAATTTACCGATAAAATCACAATTTTCTTTGCCGTGCGTGAAAACGAAAGCGAAAAACTTGCAGTTTCTTTCGGTGAGCTTTGCAACGGCAAATATTCACTTGCCAAAATCGGCTCCGAATTTGCCGCAGTAAATTAAAAAAGAAACCCGAATCATCGGGCGCGCCGCCGAGTGTGCGCCTATTCGGTTTTTTTGTTTGATTTAAGATTTATTATATTTATCTCGGGGTGATTAAAAATCCTGAGCGGAAATTCCGCATTTCCCAATCCGCGACTTACTATCAACTTTGGCTTTTCGCCGAAACTGCCGCGTGCATATTTAGGAAAAAGCCCTTGACCCGGGCTGAAAACGGGACCGATAAACGGCAAAATGAATTGCCCGCCGTGCGCGTGACCGGAAAGTTGCAAGTCAAAATTATATCGGCTGTAATTAAGCTCTTTTATTCCCTCGAAATTTTCAGGATAATGGCTGAGCACTATTTTATATCCGTCGCGGTCGGTTAATTTGTTAAAAACCGGCTTCATATCGCGATATTTAAATGTTCCGTTTCGCCTTGCTTTATAATCTTCAAAGCTTGCCTGATTTTCGTCAAGCCCCAAAATAAAAAGCTCGGTGCCGTTAATATTTGTTGTTGCGATATCGTCAAGTAAAACGGTAAAGCCCGCAGAACGCAGTTCATTCATAAGCAAATCAAAATAATCAAGTCTGTGCTCGTGATTTCCGGTAATGTAATAAACCGGAGCGCGCTTTAAAAGCTCTTTGGCAAATTCAAGCATTTTGTCTTTTCTTTTGCCTTTATCGTTTATATAATCGCCGGTAATCATAATTATGTCAGGCTTTTCGATATCAAGCTTTTTGAGCACGGCTTTAAACGGCTTCGAGTGTAAATCCGATAAATGGGCTATTACAATATCGCCGTTTATTTTCTCATCGTATATATTATATTTTGTTATATCAATCTTATTATTCTCATAATAACAAAAAGCAATAAATGCGACTGCAATCGCCATAACAATTAAATATATCATATCTTTAACCTCATTTTGATAATAAACGCAAAAATATATTTAGTCAAGAATAATATTTTAAATAAAAAAGGATTTAAAGTCTATATCGCGTATTATTTATCGGAATATTACATAAAGGTGATTTTTTGGATAAAATTATCAGAGAAAGAGCTGAGCAAAACGAGCATCTTTTTCTTTCACCGAACGCGGCGTTTGCCGATGAATCGCTCGGCAGAACACACCCCGAAGAGCAGTGCCCCATACGCACCTGCTTTCAGCGGGATAGGGACAGAATTATTCACTCCGAAGCATTTCGCAGGCTTAAGCATAAAACGCAGGTGTTTTTGTCTCCCGGCGGCGATCATTACAGAACTAGGCTTACACATACATTGGAAGTTTCGCAAATTGCACGCACAATTGCCCGCGCCTTGGCACTTAATGAAGATTTAACGGAAGCCGCTGCACTCGGTCACGATTTGGGTCACACTCCGTTTGGGCACGCAGGCGAGCGCGCGCTCAGGGAACTTTCGGGCATTGATTTTAAGCATTACGAGCAGAGCGTGCGTGTTGCCGAAAAAATCGAAAAGCACGGCAAAGGCTTAAATCTTACGGCAGAGGTCAAAAATGCAATTCTTTGCCACACCAACGGTGAAAAAGCCTTTACTCTTGAAGGGCAAATTATAAGATATGCCGATAAAATAGCCTATATAAATCATGATATTGATGACGCTCAGGCAGCAGGTCTTATGACCGAGGAGGATATTCCGTTTGAATTTCGCAAGGCACTCGGTTTTCGCAAATCGGAAAGAATAAACAAGCTTGTGCTCGATGTTGTTTCAAACAGCGGCAATCAAATCGCAATGAGCGAAGAAACGGAAAAAAGCTTTTCGGGGTTATGCGATTTTATGCATGATTTTATATATAACGGCAGCGTTTGCAAAACGGAGGACGACAAAGCCTGCTCGATTATAGAAAGGCTTTATCTTTATTATGCTAAAAATGTTTGTGAGATGCCGGAAATATTTGTGTCTGTTGCAAAAGGCGAGGGCGCAAACAGAGCGGTTTGCGATTATATTGCCGGTATGAGCGACACTTATGCGTTAAAAAAATATAACGAACTGTTTATTCCCAAATTTATGCTTGACTGACGGAAAGGAGATTGATAAAATGCCTGTGAACGACGCATTCTTGCAGGAATTGCGATATAAAACGGACATTGAAGATATTGTCTCGTCTTATGTGTCACTCAGGCGGCACGGTTCTACTTTAAAAGGACTTTGCCCGTTTCACAACGAAAAAACGCCGTCTTTCACTGTTTATCCCGAAACACAGTCATTTTATTGCTTCGGCTGCGGTGCAGGTGGCGATGTGATAAATTTTATTAAGCGAATAGAAAATGTTGATTTCATCGATGCGCTTAAAATATTGTGCGATCGCTGCAGTCTTCAAATGCCGCAGGACGGATATGACGACAGTTTATCGAAAAAACGGCGCACAATTTATGAGGCAAACAGAGCCGCGGCAAAATATTTTAATGCCGTTTTAAATTCGCCCGAGGGTGCCGTCGCCTTGCAATATTACAAAAACAGGGGATTGACCGATCGCACAATTAAAAAATTCGGTCTCGGCTTTGCTCCCGATAAGTGGGACGGGCTGCTTACGCACCTGCATTCGCTCGGTTTCAGCACAACGGATATGCTTGCCGCGGGCTTAGTAAGGCAAAGCGACAAATCTGCAAGCTATTACGATATTTTCAGAAATCGTGTTATGACGCCGATAATAGATGTTCGCGGAAATGTTATTGCTTTCGGCGGTAGAGTGCTTGACGACAGTAAGCCTAAATATATAAATACCGGCGACACAATCGTTTATAAAAAAACAAACGAACTGTTTTCTCTCAATTTCGCAAAAGACAGCGGTAAAAACACCTTGATTTTGTGCGAAGGCTATATGGATGTTATCGCAATGAATCAGGCGGGCTTTACAAATTCCGTGGCAGGATGCGGAACGGCTTTAACAAGCGAGCAGGTACAGCTTATCAGCAGATATGCCGACGAGGTTGTGCTTGCATATGACGCCGATGAGGCAGGTCAGAAAGCCGTGCAGAAGGCGATGCTTATGTTTGAAAACGTTGATATAAAGGTGCGTGTGCCGCATTTGCTATACGGTAAAGACCCTGATGAAATAATTAAAAATGCGGGTGCCGAAAAATTTGCCGCAATGATAGACGGTGCAACAAACGAAACTGAGTACAGGCTCCTCAGCCTCAGAAGTAAATATCGGCTTGATACTTCGCAGGGCAAAATCGATTTTATGAACGACGCTGTAAAAATTTTGGCATTCTGCGCACCGATTGAGCAGGATATTTATTTATCACGCCTTTCGGAGGAACTCGGAATAGATAAGGAAGCCGCGAAAACGCAGATGAGCGATTATTCAAAACAGCTTCATTCGCGTGAAAAACGCGCTTCCTACAAAAAAGCCATAAGCGATTCGCTTCGCGAAAACCATAGGCTTGGCAGTGATTTTGGCACTTCCTCAAAATCCGTTAAAGCGGCGGACAGGCTTGTTTATTTGCTTATCAAATATCCCGATTGTGCAAAGCATCTCGGCAATTTCGATTTAAACGAGCTTCCGCAGGGGTTTTATCAAAAGGTTTTCAATATGGCTATTGAGCATATTGAAAACGGATATGATAATGATTTGATTGGCTTTTCGGAAAAACTTTCAAATGAAGAGCTCAGTAAATTGGCTGGCATAATTGCAAAGGGCGAGCCGAGCGTTGAACCGAAAAAAGAATTTTCCGATTGCCTTAAAACAATCAGCACGGAGAATGCCTCGAAAAACAAAAAAAGTACAAACGATATGAGCGATGACGAATTCAGAAAGCTTTTCGGAGTACATAATTAAATAATTTATTCATCGGAGGAGAATAATATGGAAAATAAAGAAATTAAAGAAAATAAAGAAGCCGTTGTTACTCAGGCAGACGATAAAAAAACCGTCGCCTTTAAAAAGCTTGTTGAAAAAGGCAAGGCTGCCGGTCATCTTACCGCTCAGGAAATCGATAATCTTATAGTTGAACTTGACCTTGATGTTGACGAGCTTGAAAAGCTCAACGATATGATAGACAGCGCAAATATAAATATTATTGACGATTTCTCATCCGAAGCACTTGACGGCATTACACTTGAGGTTGATTTGCCCAAGGAAACCGACGCTGCAGACACCGTTGCTACAAACGACAATGCTGCAATGGACGACCCGGTTAAGGTCTATCTTAAAGAAATAGGCAGGGTTCCGCTTCTTTCCGCCGAGGAAGAAATCGAATATGCAATGAGAATAGCGGATAATGACCCTGTTGCCAAAAAAAGGCTTGCCGAAGCCAATTTGCGCCTTGTTGTAAGCATCGCAAAAAGATATGTCGGCAGGGGAATGCAATTTCTTGACCTTATACAAGAGGGAAATATGGGTCTTATTAAAGCCGTTGATAAATTCGATTACACAAAGGGATTTAAATTTTCAACCTATGCAACTTGGTGGATACGTCAGGCAATCACAAGAGCCATTGCCGACCAGGCAAGAACAATAAGAATTCCTGTTCATATGGTTGAAACCATAAATAAAGTTAAAAAGGCAAACAGCCAGCTTCTTCATCAAAACGGCAAAGAACCCACACCTGAGGAAATTGCCGATTTTCTTGATATGCCTGAGGAAAAGGTGCGCGAAATTTTAAGAGTTGCGCAGGAACCCGTTTCACTCGAAACACCCATTGGTGAGGAGGAGGATTCACATCTCGGCGACTTTATTCCGGATGACGACGCACTTGCTCCCGCAGACGCAGCTTCGATGAGCTTGCTTAAGGAACAACTTGCCGAGGTGCTTCAAACACTTACACCGCGTGAGGCAAAGGTGCTTTCGCTTCGCTTCGGTCTTGAAGACGGCAATCCTAAAACCCTTGAAGAAGTCGGAAAAGAATTTAATGTAACGAGAGAGCGCATTCGCCAGATTGAGGCAAAAGCACTTCGCAAGCTTCGCCACCCGAGCAGAAGTAAAAAATTAAAGGACTTTTTAGACTGATGATAACACAGGAACAAATAAAAAGAATTAACGAGCTTTCACATAAATCGAAAGCCGAGGGACTTACCGAGGGCGAGAAAAAAGAGCAGGCAAAGCTTCGCGAACTTTATGTGAGCAGTTTTAAAGAAAATCTTATAGCCCAGCTCAACAACACATATATCGTTGACGAAAAGGGCAATAAAAAGAAAGTTGAAAAGAAAAAGAAATGAGCAAATTGATAGTTATCGAGGGGCTTGACGGAAGTGGGAAATCAACCCAGCTTGAATTGCTTATTTCCGCGCTTGAAAGCAGCGGAAAAAGCGTTCGCAAAATTAAGCTTCCCGATTATGACAGTCCGTCGAGCACATTGGTAAAAATGTATCTCGGCGGTGAATTCGGCAAAAGTCCAAACGCCGTAAACGCTTATGCAGCAGGCGCATTTTATGCCGTAGACAGATATGCTTCGTTCACGCTTAACTGGAAATCTGATTACGAAAGCGGTAAAATCATTGTTGCCGACAGATACGCAACTTCGAATTCGATTTATCAGATGGAAAAAATCCCGTCCTCCGATTGGGATTCATATCTTGATTGGAGCGCGGATTTTGAATACGCAAAGCTCGGTATTCCCAAGCCTGACGCCGTTATTTATCTTGATATGCCGGTTGATATTTCCCAAAAGCTTATGACGGGTCGCTACGGCGGCAACGAAAGCAAAAAAGATGTGCATGAGGCGGATGTTGTATTCCTTGAAAAATGCCGAAAATCGGCTCTGTATGCCGCTTCAAGGCAAGGTTGGCATATCGTTCAATGCTCAAACGGCGAAGAGCCGTACTCAATCGAAAAAATTCATAATGATATAATGAAAATTGTTGATGAGGAATTATGCTGAATTTTAAAGTCCCAGAAATAGAAGACAAAGAATGGATTTGCGAGTGCCTTACCCATGTGCACAGTATGAATTGCGAATACACTTTCGGCAATCTGTTTCTTTGGCGTACCGCATATAAAGTTAATGTTGCAAGGCTTGGAGGCTTCTTGATTTGCCGTTGGCTTATCGGCGGCAGTTACAGCTATTCGCTGCCTCTCGGCGAGGGTGATTTTAAAAAAGCGGTAAACGAAATTATAGCAGATGCAAAATCACTCGGCTGCACTCCTCAAATTTACGGCGTTACAGAAAGCTATAAGGCGGTTCTTGATTCGGATTTTGAAGATAAATTCACTTATCGCTATGATTCGGGCAACTACGATTATATTTATAATGTTGAGGATCTTGCAAATCTTTCCGGCAAAAAATATCATTCAAAAAGAAATCACATAACAAATTTTAAAAAGAACAATCCCGATTGGAACTTTGAAATTATAAATTCGCAAAATATTGATGAATGCATAAAGCTTCACACAGAGTGGATTTATAACAAAGATAACAAATCAAGCGAAGAGGATTATTCGCTTGAATTTGAGGCAGTTTTAAGCGGATTTGAAAATTATGAAAAAATCGGCTTTTTGGGCGGTTTGATAAGGGTCGGCGGCAAGCCGATTGCTTACACATACGGAGAAGCTCTCAGCCCCCATTGCTTTGTTACTCATTTTGAAAAGGCACCTGCCGATATTCAGGGCGCATATGCCGTTATAAACCAAGAATTTGCAAAACTGCTTCTTGGTCAAGGGTATAAGTTTGTAAACAGGGAAGAGGATCTCGGAATTGAGGGACTCAGGAAAGCAAAGCAATCATATAAGCCGGCCGTGTGGCTTCAAAAAGGAGTGGCGGTTTATGATGATTGATATTGCTTTTACCGATGATTTAGCACAAATCAAATCTCTGTGGCTGAGTGTTTTTACCGATGACGACGATAATGTTGTAGAATACTTTTATAACAACTGTTTGCATAAAAAATGCCTCGGTGCTTTTTGCGATGGCAAGCTTGTTTCAATGCTCTTTCTTGTCGATTGCTCCTATTGCAATAAAAGCGGTGCTTATGTTTATGCCGTCTGCACTTTGCCCGAATACAGAGGCAGGGGGATTTCCTGCAGCCTGATTGAATATTCAAAATCGCTCGGCTTTGATTTTTTGTGGCTTATTCCGGCAAGCAAATCGCTGTTTGAATTTTATTCGCGCTTCGGATTTGAAACAAAGCTTTATTCCGGCGAAAAGCAAAAAAACAAAGTATTGTTTTACGAAAGCAATGAAATTGTTTTTGACTTTTTGTTTAATGGTAGTGATTTTGAATATCCCAAAGGAATGATTTACTCCTTGCTCTGCCTACCGGTCGGCGGCACAGGATTAGATAATTATTGATAAAGTTAATGAATTTACGGAGATATTGATATGATTTATGTTTTTCTTGCAAACGGATTTGAAATTACCGAGGCTATGGCTCCGGTTGATATGATGCGCCGTGCAAAGCTTGATGTAAAAACCGTCGGCATCGGCAGTGATGTTGTTGAATCCTCCTGCGGTGTTAAGGTTGTTGCCGATATAAGGGAAAAGGATGTTGATATGAGTAACGCCGAAGCGGTTGTTGTGCCAGGCGGTATGCCGGGTGTAACGAATCTTGATTCATCCGATTTTGTTAAAAACTGCGTTCGTGCGGCAGATGATGCCGGAAAGCTTGTTTGCGCCATCTGCGCAGGTCCGTCTGTCCCCGGTAAGCTCGGGGTGCTTGCAGGCAAAAAAGCCGTTTGTTATCCCGGCTTTGAGGAGTATCTTATTGACCGTGTTGAAACAGATGAATTTGTTGCGGCAGACAGCAATGTCATAACCGCAAAGGGTGCAGGCGTTTCTGTTGAATTCGGGCTCAAAATCGTTGAAAAGATTTGCGGCAAGGCAGAAGCTGAAAGAATTTTTAATTCGATACAATGCAAATAAAATCACAACTAAGAAAAGAAATGAAAGCCCGTCGCGCCGCGGTCGACAATAAAATCGAAAAAGACGAGCGTATTTCCGATATCTTTTTAAATTCCGATTTGTATAAAACTTTTCAACTGTTGCTTTGCTATTCTTCATACGGCACAGAAATATCTACAAACCGTATTATAAAAACCGCTTTTGCAAATGGTAAATCAGTTGCGTTTCCGCTTTGCCTTGACGGTTGCGGAAATATGGAATTTTATCTTGTTAATGCGCCCGAAAATTTAAAGCGCGGAATGTTCGGCATTCTTGAACCGGATACAGACAAATGTTCAAAAATCACAGATTTTGCCTCAGCTCTCTGTCTCGTACCGGGTCTTTGCTTTGATTTAAAAGGCTACAGACTCGGCTACGGTGGGGGGTATTATGACAGATTTTTAGAAAAATTTACAATTAAAACCGTAGGTTTGTGCTATAATGAGCTGGTACAGGATTCACTGCCTATTGATAAGCACGATAAATCGGTTGATTACATAATTACTCAAACTGGAATTATAACTTTGTAAAGGAGGCTGTATTTATGCCCGATGATTTCAAGCTTGAAGAGAACGGCGTAAATATCGGCAATGCCGATTCGCCGAAAAAAGATATATATTTCACGAATCAGGATTATTCAGGCGTTAAAACAGACAAGAAACCTGCCGCAAAAGCTGCTGCAAAAACAAAAGGAAAAAAAGGCAGTGTTGCTTCAACTTATTGGTTTTTTATTATTGTTATTGCTGTTTCGATGGTGCTGTCCGTTTATGCGATTTTCTGCTTAAACGATATTTTCGGAATTACAAAATCAAAGGATTCCGTAACCGTTAGCTATGCTCAGCAAATCGAAACCGCTTCAGATGCTGTTGACGTGCTTGCCGAAAATCATTTGATTAAATGCAAGAACTTTTGCAAGTTTTATATTAAACTCGCCTCAAAGGTGGTAGGTTCTTACGATATTGAAGCGCCTTTTGAAGCCGGGGTGTATTATCTTAACGGAAAAATGGGTCTTGAAGGTATGCTCACAAGCATGATGGGCACTCCCGAAACAACGGAAACGGTTAAAGTAATGATTCCGGAGGGCTACACAGTGCCCGAAATCATAGATAAACTTGTTGAAAATGAAGTTTGCGACAAGGCTGCTCTTCTTTCCGTTATCGATTCAACGGAATTTTCGTATTCGCTTGTTTCCGGTCTTAAAGCCAAGGAAACCGTTCCCTACAGGCTTGAGGGATATCTTTTCCCCGACACCTATGAATTTTATGTCGGTCAAAGTGCGTCAAGCGTTGTGGAAAAATTCCTCGAGCAAACCGAAAAGCAAATTCCCGAGGAATATCGCAAAAGAGCTCAAGAAATGGGTTATTCAATGAACGAAATCATAACAATTGCGTCTATTGTTCAGGCAGAGGCAGGCTCAAACGATCAAATGAAAACTATTGCCGCCGTTATCGAAAACAGGCTTAACGACACCACAAATTATCCGTCGCTCGGCTGCCAATCGACAACGGATTATATAAACAATAAGGTTTCGCCTGCGCTGTCGTCAACGTCGGCGCACACAGCCGATTATTATCTAACTTATTACAGCACCGCTTCAACTTCAACTGTTAAAGGTCTGCCGGAAGGTCCGATATGCAACCCGGGTAAGGCGGCAATAGAAGCTGCGCTTTACCCTGAAGATAATGACGACTACTTTTTCTTCCACGATAATAACGGTAAATTATACACTGCAAAAACTTATTCCGAGTTTAAGACGCTGATTCAAAAATATGCGCCTTATCTCAGCTATTGATAATTAAATGAGAAATATTGAATTGCTTTCACCCGCAGGCGATCTCAAAAGGCTTCGCCTTGCGGTTAAATTCGGTGCGGATGCCGTTTATTGCGCAGGCAATATGTTCGGCATGCGCACTAACCCGTCTAATTTTGACGGCGATGAATTAAAAGAGGCTGTCAACCTTGTTCACAGTCAAAATAAAAAAATTTATATAACCTGCAACACCTTGCCGCGAAACGACGAAATACCGTTTCTGCCCGAATTTTTAAAATATGCGCAGGATATCGGTGTGGACGCATTTATCATTGCGGATATGGGTGTTTTTGCCGCAGCGAAAAAATATGCTCCCGATGTTGATGTTCATATATCAACTCAGGCAGGCATAGTGAATTATGCTTCTGCCAATGCGTTTTACGATATGGGCGCAACCCGAATTGTTACGGCACGCGAGCTTTCGCTTGACGAAATTAAAACAATTCGCGATAAATGCAATCCAAAGCTTGAAATAGAGGCATTTGTTCACGGCGCAATGTGTATGAGTTTCAGCGGCAGATGCACTCTTTCAAATTATCTGACCGGCAGAGATGCCAACAGGGGAGATTGCGCACAGCCCTGCCGTTGGAAATATTATCTTATGGAGGAAAAACGCCCCGGCGAATATTTCCCGATAAACGAGGAGAAAGAGGGCGCATATATTTTTAACTCGCGCGATCTTTGTATGATAGAGCATATTCCCGAGCTTGTTGACGCCGGTATTGATTCATTCAAAATTGAAGGTCGGGCCAAAAGCGAATATTACACCGCCATGGTTACTTATGCTTACCGTGCTGCGATAGACGAATATCTAAAAAATCCTTCCGCAGATTTTGTGCTTCCCGATTGGATTAAAGGCGAAACAGATAAAATAAGCCACAGAAAATATACAACGGGATTTTATTTCGGACCGATTCAAAACGGTCAGGTTACCGATAACGGTGGCTACGAACGCGCTTGGGATGTTTGTGCGGTTTATAAATCATATGAAAACGGCAGACTCACTGTTGAGCAGCGAAACAGATTTTTTGACGGTGAAGAGCTTGAAGCCGTTCAGCCGTTTAAAAAGCCGTATAAAATTAAAGTGAAAAATCTTTTTAACGAAAAGGACGAAGAATTTGTTTCTGTCGCAAACAAGGCAACGGATGTTTATTCTTTTTTTGTTGATTATAAAATTTCTCCAGACACCGTTTTCAGAAGAAAAAGAGATTAAAAAAGGCACTTTCGTGAATAATATCACGGAGGTGCTTTTTATGTTTAAGCGCATTATTTGTGTTGCCTGTGCCGTTTCGCTTTTATTGGCAACAGCCGCCGGCAGAATAGGTTATATAATTTTCAGCAACAGTTACACGGTTTCATCGGGCTACAACAGTTACTCGCTTACTGTGAGCAGAATTGCGCAAACGGTTTACGACAGAAATAAGAAAAAGTTAAATAATAATAAAAACACTCTTGTTGCCGTAATTAAGCCGAACGAAAAATGCCTTGCCGAGCTTGAATTGCTTTTTGACAAAGACGAAATACGCACCATAAAAAAAGAACTGGAAAAAGGATATCCCGTGCTGCGCCAAACAAATGTTTATGCCGATTGTGATTATATTAAGCTTATTGACACAGTTTCGTCGAATAAAAACCAAATTGCCGATTTGGTTGCTAAGTCTTATAATGACACGGTTGAGGAAAAGAAAATCAATTTTGCCGTTGACGCAAAAGGCAGGCTGCTTGACGGCAATAATGAAACAATAAACGATTATATTGACCCCGATGCCGCTGATGGCGTGATTGTTTCAATCGATTCCCACATTCAAAAAATCACTGAGGAAGCGGCACAAAATATGAATAAAGGCGCGGTTGTTGTTATGAAACCATCTACTTCAGAAATATTAGCACTTTATTCTGCCGGTGAAGACGGGCTAAACAGGGCATTGATGCAATATTCCGTAGGTTCGGCTTTTAAAATAATTGTTGCATCATGCGCCGTGGAAAACGGTATTTCGGTCGATTATTACTGCACCGGAAAAATCACCGTTGGCGATACGGAATTTGCCTGCCAAAACGAAAAAGCACACGGCAGGCAAAGTATAAAAACAGCTCTTGCAAATTCCTGCAATTGCTATTTTATAAAGCTTGCTCTAACGCTCGGCGCGGATAAATTGCTTAGCACCGCGCATGATTTTGGGTTCGGCGTTAAGTATTCGCTTATGAAAAATTACGATTTGCTTTCGGGTAATTTGCCCGGGGAAAACGATTTAAAATCAAACGGTCAGCTTGCGCTTTTCGGCTTCGGTCAGGGAAAGCTCACTGCATCGCCTCTGTCATTTTGCGCTGCTTTGTGTGCCGTTGCAAACGGCGGAATGTTTAAACAGCCTCAGTTTGTTCTCGGTGAAATTGACTGCGACGGCAATTATGCCTCCTTACAAATCGACAGTCATAAGCAAATTATTTCGGAAAGCACATCTGAAACGGTTTTGAGTTATATGCGTTATGTTGTTGAAAACGGCACGGGAAAAGCTGCGGATTATAAAAAACTTTCTGCAGGCAAAACTTCAACCGCTCAAAGCGGCAGATACGAAAACGGCACAGAGATTTTAAATACTTGGTTTGCCGGAGTTTATCCTTATGACAATCCCGAATATGCAATAGTGGTTATGACGGAAGGCGGAAAAAGCGGCGCAAGCGATTGCTGCCCGGTATTCAGAGATATAGTTGAAAAACTGTAAAAATTATGATAAACTGCAGGTGAGGTGAGTTTTGTGCAATCTTCAAAAGTTAAAACACTGTTGATATATAATTTTTTAAAAAAATATTCCGATGCCGATAATCCTGTTTCCACAACAAAGCTTATCGAGCTTCTTGACGAGCACGGAATAACATGCGAAAGAAAAAGCATATATGCCGATATCAAGGCGCTTAACAGCATAAATGTGCCCGTTGTGAGCTCAAGCGGACCGAAAAAAGGGTTTTATCTTAAGGAACGAACATTCGAACCGGCTGAAATCAAGCTTTTAATTGATGCCGTTAATTCTGCCGGATTTATCACCCCGAAAAAAACTGCTGATTTAACCGATAAACTCAAAAATTTGCTTTCCGTTAATCAGGCTAACGACCTTATCTCGCAGGTTTATTGTGAGGTGGCTAATAAGTGCAACAATGAAGAAATTTATCGCACCATAAATATGCTTGATGTAGCAATTAAAAACTGTGAAAAGGTTAAGTTTCAATATAGAACGAGAAAAATCGATAAAGAAAAGAAAAAATCATACACTGTTAAAACCTTTGTTGTTTCTCCTTATGGACTTGTGTGGAAAAATGATAATTATTATCTTATCTGCAACAAAGAAAGCCACGATAATTTAATGAGTGTGAGGCTCGACAGAATCAGAAATATTATAGTTTTGCAAACTCCGTCTCGCCCCGTGTGGGAATGCTGCGATTATAAAGACGGATTTGATATTGCCGATTACACATCAAAAATGTTCAATATGTTCGGCGGCAATATTATGCCGGTAACAATCGTTTGCAATCTTGATTTAAGAGAGCAGATTCTCGACCGTTTCGGCGAAAAAATCAAGCTTGACGGCGTTGATATATATCATTTTCGCACCACGGTTGATGTTGCGGTCAGTGACGGACTTGTTTCTTGGATTATGCAGTTCGGAGATCAAATTAAGGTGGAAGAACCTCAAAGACTTGTTGATTTAATCAAAGAAAAAACCGAAAAAATATATAAAATATATAAATAACAGTCTGCATGTAAAAAGCCCCGAAATTTCGGGGCTTAAATTCTACTTGATATTTTATTTGATTATGGCAGCTTTATATGCTGCGCCGAGCAATGCGGCGTTGTTGCCAAGTTCGGTGTTTACTATTTTAACGCTTCTGAATGTTTCCATCAGCTCTTTATAGATTTTTCTGTCTATAAGCTCAATGATGTATTCCTCGCTCATAATTCCGCCGCCGAGCACCAAAAGCTTGGGATTGAATGTGTATATAATGCTTTTTAAGCCGATTATGATTTCATCTATCCAAGTATCCACAACATGGCGTATTTCGGGGTCGAGCAGACTGTTTTTGCTGAAAATCTGAAAGCCGTTCATTTCTTCGCCCGTAACCTTTTCTACCGCCTGCGTAAGTGCTTTTGCCGAGGCATATTGCTCGTAGCAGCCTTCGCCGCCGCAAGGGCACGGTCTGCCGCCGGCATGGGTGATTATATGCCCGAATTCACCTGCGGATGAATTACAACCTTTATACAAACTGTTGTTGATATAAATTGCGCCGCCGATTCCCGTGCCGAAAGTGAGGCAAACAAAATCGCTGTATCCTTTTGCCGCACCGAAAATCGCTTCGCCGAGAGCCGCCGCATTAACATCGTTTTCAACAATAGCGGGTATTCCTGTTTTTGTTTCAACAATTTTTTTAACAAGCATGCCGGTGTAGTAGGGAATATTGTCGCTTGAATAAACAACTATTCCGTTTTCGGAATCAACCTGACCGGCAGTGCTGATTGCTACACGGTCTATATCGCCGCAGGAAGCGATTATTTCTATGATTGTGTTTATTATGTGCTGACCGCCCTCTGCCGCTTGGGTGGGTATTGATTGAAGTTCACCCAATTCAAAACGCTCGTTGCAGACCGCATATTTAATATTTGTACCGCCTATGTCAAATGCAAGAATTTTCATGGCATAATCTCCGTTTCTTATATATTCGATTATATCAGCAAGGTATTTTAATTTCAATATATATTGAAAAATTTAATGAATTGTGCTATTATTTATTAAATTATTTAGTGGGAGGGGAATTACCGTGAATAATGAACTTGATGAGGAAAAGCTTGATAATCCTCTTGTTGTGCATAAGGTAACGGACGCTTCGTATCAAGACATAAATCCAGAAGCGGATCTTAACAAAACCCATATTGAAGAAGAAACAGCTACTCTTGAACGTCATCGCTTCAAAAAAGAAAAAAAAAGCAGCAAATGGCCGGTTGTTTTAGTATTTCTTGTTGTGCTAATCGCAGTTTTTTGCTATCTTTATTTCAGCGGCACGCTTTTAAAATTTTCCAATAATGAAACCACCGCGCCGCCAACTGAAACCGAGCTCACCACCGAAAGCAATCGCTACGCCGGCATTATAACCGTTAAAGGCACCGCGATTTTCTTTGAAGGCACCGAAGTTGACGGCATAGACGGCTTAACAAGAGAAATCAAGTATCTTGACGAAGGCACATCTTTTATAGTTCAAAATGAGAACGCGGACGATACTTTTCTTTCTGAGGAGATTTTGCCCTTGCTCGACAGCTACAATATTAAATATGAGGTTAAATTCATTGTTTCAAGCGGTTTGACTGCCGCATCCGAAACCACAACCGCCGCGCAGGAAACGACCTCGGCAGAAACCGCTGACGCTGTTGCCGGTCAATGAGTTTATTATATTCCGATAAGGCGGGATTAAATCGGGATTTGTGTAACAATGTTTGCCGCTGTTATGAAAAATACAGTGCAAAAATTGATAAAACCGCCGAAAAATTTTACTCGGGTAATAATCGTTGCATGCAAAACAAATCGGATTTGATGCGCCTTGCCTGCATATTAAAAGCCTTTGAATATACTCATAAAGATTATGTCCTTAAGGGAATACCCGACGCTGTGTTTTTTGACACAATTTCTGATGTGGGAATATGGTGCGATGAAAACGGCAATAAGGGTGTAAAGAATTATTCTTGGCTGAAAAATCACGTGCGCTTTGAGCTTTTTAAACTCGGCAGGCTCCAATTTCAGCTTTTTCCGAGTCGAAGCGCCGTTTTTGATTATTCAAAGCTGCCGTTCTCACGCGGCGATAATTTGATTTATGTTCATATTCCGAAATCGGGAAAGCTTGATGTTGGCGAATGCCAAAAATCGCTTGATTATGCACGCCGCTTTTTCGCTGAATTTTTTCCTAACTACGATTATGATTATTTCATCTGTGAAAGCTGGCTTCTTTTCGCCGATAATTCAAAATTTATGAAAAAATCAGCCAACATTATGCAATTTGCGAATTTGTTTGAATACGGTTATTCTGTTTATGATGAAACACAGGCATTTGAAAGAATTTTCGGAGCTTCTTCACCGATTCGCTCAAAACGCAAAATCGCTTCATTGCCGCAAAATACCTCGCTTCAAAAACATGCCGTGAAATTCAAGCTTTCCGGCGGCAATTTCGGAGAGGGGATATGCTGGATAAAAAGATAAAACGCACGGCTTCGGAATGTTCCGCAAACCGTGCGTTTTTTAAAGCTTGTAATATTCGCTGACTGCGAGTTTATCGCATCTTTCGTTGTATTGGTGACCGTTGTGACCTTTTATCCAATTAAACTGCACCTTGTGAATTTCAAGCTGCTCAAGAAGCTGTTTCCACAAATCGCTGTTTAATGCAGGCTTTTTATCGGATTTCACCCAATTGTTCTTTTTCCAACCGTATACCCAGCCTTTGTTTACCGCGTCGCAAACATATTTTGAATCGGTGATAATATCAACTTCGCAGGGTTCTTTAAGAAGCTGGAGTGCTTTTATTACGGCGGTAAGTTCCATTCTGTTGTTGGTTGTTTGCTTTTCGCCGCCGCTGATTTCTTTTTCCCTGCCATTGTAAACCAGCACCGCTGCCCAACCGCCTTTGCCGGGATTGCCGCTGCATGCACCGTCGGTATATATATCAAGTTTTTTCATTATCGTTACCTTTCATGGCAGTTTTTATTTACAAAAATCAATATGCGAATATTCTATCATTATTTGTGCCAATAATCAATATAAAGAGGTTAATTATTTCTTGACATTTCAAGCCTCTTAATATATTATATATCTAACTGTTTGGTTCGGAAAAAATTATATAGTAAAGGAGATATTTATGGTAAAACAGAATACGACCGCCGATAAGAGCACTGCAGGAAAACGGAATTCCACAAAGCGCTATTATGCTTACGGTAAGGTCACAAAAAAGCCCCAGAGTGCTCCCGCTGCCGCTAAAAGCAAGGCACGCAAAAGCACCAAGAAAAAGCAGGAGGGCGTTAAGGTCGCATTTCTCGGCGGTATGAACGAAATCGGTAAGAATATGACGGTTTATGAATACGGCGACGATATTTTTATTGTTGATTGCGGACTTGCATTCCCGGGTACGGAGCTGCTCGGCGTTGATTCGGTTATTCCCGATTTCACTTATATCGAGCAAAATATCGATAAGGTCAGAGGGCTTATTGTTACCCACGGTCACGAGGACCATATCGGCGGCATACCTTATCTTTTAAAAAAATTCAATATTCCGATTTATTCAACGAGGCTTACAATCGGTCTTATCAAAGGCAAGCTTAAAGAACACGGCTTGCTGAGCAAGGCAAAACTTCACGAAATCAATCCCTCGGATAAAGTTAAACTCGGCAAATTTTCGGTTGAATTTATACATGTCAATCATTCGATTCCGGATGCCGTCGGTCTTGCAATTACTTCACCGGTGGGTGTAATTATCCACACGGGTGATTTTAAAATAGATACCACTCCGGTTGACGGTGATATGATAAATATTCCTCGTTTCGCGGAATACGGCACCAAGGGCGTTTTAGCGCTGTTTCAGGATTCTACAAATGCCGAGCGTCCCGGTTATACAATGAGTGAAAAGAAAGTCGGCGAATCATTCTTAAATCTTTTCACAAAAGCCGGCAAGCGCAGAATTGTTGTCGCAACATTTGCTTCAAACATTCACAGAGTTCAGCAAATTATCGATGTTGCAAAGCACTTAAGGCGCAAAGTTGCCGTTGTTGGCAGAAGCCTTGAAAATCTTGTGCAGGTAGGCGAGGAACTCGGTTATCTTAATGTGCCCGATAATATTCTTATCAGCATAGACAATATTAAGGATTATCCCGACGATAAGCTTGTTATAATCACAACCGGCTCTCAGGGCGAGCCAATGAGCGCACTCACAAAAATTGCAAACGGTGAGCACAAAAAGGTTACCGCTTCGCCGAACGATTATGTCATTATTTCCGCAACACCTATTCCCGGCAACGAAAAGATGGTAAGCAATGTCGTTAATGAACTTATGAAGCGTGACATTGAAGTAATATATGAAAATATGTATGAAGTGCATGTTTCCGGTCACGCCTGCCAAGAGGAATTAAAGCTTATGATGGGCGTTATAAAGCCGAAGTTTTTCTTCCCGGTGCACGGCGAGCAAAAGCATCTTAAAAAGCACGCAAAACTTGCCGAAGCCATGGGCTTTTCAAAGAAAAATATTTTTGTAGGCGATATCGGAAAGCATGTTGAAATTACAGAAAAGGGTATTAAAACGCTTGACGATGTTCCGAGCGGCGATGTATATGTTGACGGTATAGGCGTCGGCGATGTTGGAAATATCGTGCTTAACGACAGAAAGCATCTTTCTGCGGACGGTATTATAATTATCGTTGCCACCATCGATTCTCAAACGGGCGAAGTTCTTTCAGGTCCCGATATCGTGAGCCGGGGCTTTGTTTATGTTCGCGAAAGCGAGGAACTTATTGCAGCCGCAAGGGATTTATCTTGTAAAATTATTGAAGAAACTTATAGCAGCAGATATCATGATTGGAATACGATTAAAACAAATCTGCGTGATGAAATTTCGCATATGATGTACGAAAAAACAAAGCGCAACCCCATGATTTTGCCGATTATTATGGAAATATAACCCTAATCGTTATTTAATTTTGAACAATCGCCGTGCAGCTTTGAAGTGCTGCACGGGTATATACAGGAGGATAAAACAATGAAAGTTATTCTTAAAGCGGATGTCAAAAACCTCGGTAAAAAAGGAGAACTTGTAAACACGTCCGACGGTTATGCAAGAAATTTTCTTTTTCCCAAGGGGCTTGCAATTGAGGCAAACGCAACTGCAATGAACGATTTTAATAATAAGGAAAGTGCAAAAAAATTCCATAAATCCGAAGAAATCAAGGCTGCAAAGGAAGACGCCGCAAAGCTTGAGGGCAAAACGGTTAAGGTAACAGCCAAAGCCGGCGCAAACGGCAAGCTTTTCGGTTCCGTAACAGGAAAGGATATTTCCACGGCAATCAAAGAACAACTCGGAATTGATGTAGACAAGCGCAAAATCGCCGTTGCCGATATTAAGCAATTCGGCACCTTTGAAGCCGAAATTAAGGTTTATCAGGGAATCGGCGCAAAAATTTCTGTTCAGGTTACAGAAGCATAATGTATAATAAAACGGCGTCAAAGCCGAAACAGATTCAGAAACGGATGATGGAACAATGCCGGATACAAACAACTTAAATTTAACAACATTGCCTTATAATCTGGAAGCCGAGCAGGCTGTGCTCGGTTCTGTTTTGATTGATCCCGAATGTATGGAGCAAATTGTAACCATCGTTAAGCAGGAATATTTTTATTTGCCGCAGCACAGGGCAATATTCGGCTCAATGATGTCTATGTTTTCCGGCTCTAAGGCAAAAATAGATCCGGTTGTTATTGCCGATGTGCTTGCAAAAGAGGGACATTACGATCTTGCCGGCGGCAGGGATTATCTTATCGCACTCAGAGACAGTGTACCCTCAACCGTTAATGTTGAAACATATGCACATATTGTTGAGGAACAGTATTTTCTTCGTGCGCTAATCACCATTTCTCAGGAAATAATAGAAAATGCCTCCGGAGGAGAAGCAAATGCAAATACTTTGCTTGATTCTGCCGAGCAAAAAATATATGATATCAGGCAGGGTAGGGATGTTAACGGTCCTAAAAAAATATCCGATGTTATCGTAAACGATGTTTATGATCGCCTGCATAAATTAACGGGAGAGGATAAGGAACAATTTAAGGCTATTCCCTCGGGCTTCGGAATGCTCGATAAGTACATAACAGGTCTTAATAAATCTGATTTCATTCTTATCGGCGCGCGCCCTGCCATGGGTAAAACCTCGTTTGCGCTTAACCTTGCAACAAATATAACCATGCTTGCAAAGAAAAAATGTATTTTTTTCAGCCTCGAAATGACTAAAGAGCAGCTTGCCGAAAGACTGCTTTCCGCAAGAGCCGGTATTCCGAGCCAAAAACTTCGTACAGGCGAACTGACCGATGATGAGTGGGTAAGGCTCGGCAACGCGGCCGGTGATTTTGAGGATGCGGAGCTGTATCTTGACGATGTATCAAATACTACAGTGCCTGAAATCAAATCAAAAACAAGGCGCCTTAAAAACGTTGATGTTGTGTTGATAGACTATTTGGGGCTTATTCAATCTGCAACAAGAAAAGAAAACAGAGTTCAAGAGGTTTCCGAAATAACGCGAAACCTTAAAATGATGGCAAAAGATTTAAATATACCCGTTATCTGCTGCGCCCAGCTTTCGCGCGGCACCGAAGGTCGCGGCAAAAGCCATAAGCCGCAGCTTTCCGATTTGCGTGAATCAGGCTCTATAGAGCAGGATGCAGATATCGTTATGTTCCTTTATCGCGAAGAATATTACAAAAACGAGCTTTCCGATGATAAACAGGAGGATATTGACGAATCTTCAACTGAGCTTATAGTTGCAAAAAACAGGCACGGCGCAACGGGCTCAATCGAAATGACCTTTGATAAGGAATTTACACGCTTCAGATGCGTTGATAAAAAATATGAATGATAAAATCACGCAAACCGTTGAAAAATATCATATGCTCAATAGCGGCGACACGGTTCTGATTGCGCTTTCAGGTGGCGCGGATTCTGTTTTTTTAACAGAATACCTGCTTTCCCTCAAAGAAAAATATAATCTAAAGCTTATTGCCGCTCACATTGAACACGGTATAAGAGGCAGGGAAAGCCTTGAAGATTGTAAGTTTTGCGAAGAATATTGCAAAAACAAGAATATTCCGCTTTATACAAAGCATATTAACGCGCTGTGCGAGGCAAAAGAAGCCGGTATCGGCGTTGAAGAATACAGTCGCCGCGCAAGATATGATTTTTTTGAATCCATAGAGTGCAATAAGATTGCAACGGCACACAGTCTTTCGGATAATGCCGAAACCTTGCTTTTTCGCCTTGCAAGGGGAACATCTCTTAGGGGAGCCTGTGCAATTCCGCCGATTCGCGGCAAAATTATTCGTCCGCTTATAACTACTGCTTCCGGCGAAATCAGAGAATATCTTAATATGCACGGCATTCCTTATTGCACTGACAGTACTAATCTTTCAAACGATTATTCACGCAACCGTATCAGAAATGTTATAATTCCGGAGTTAAAAAAGATAAATCCGGAATTTGAAAGCAATGCGTCTAAATTTATAGAATCGGTGTCCGCCGATGAAGCCTATCTTGACAAGCAAGTTAATTCGTCATATCGCCTTGCATGCAAAAAAAACACAATAAATTGCGCCGAACTAAAGCAATACGATGAAGCAATTATAAATCGCGTTATCGCAAAATGGCTTGATGAAAACAAATTGCAGGTCAGCAGTTTTACCGTTTCAAAAACGAAAGAATTGCTTTATAAAAGCTCTTCATTTTCAGTGGGCGGGGGGCAGGATATTGTTTCGGCAGGCGGAATGTTGAGGCTTTTCCGTAAAAAATCCGTTGAGAAATTTGAATTTAATGTTGACAAAAAAATAATTCCTGTTAAAGAATTCTTAACTATATGTGAATTTGATTGCAAACGGTTTGACTTTTTTTGTGACTGTGATAAAATAATTGGCAGTGTTAAAGTCAGAAGCCGTATGCCCGGCGACAGCATCTCGCCAAATAGGCGCGGATGCACAAAATCGCTGAAAAAGCTATATAATGAATTGCATATTCCTGCCGATATAAGAGCCGAAATTCCGGTTATTGCAGATGATATGGGCGTAATCGGCGTTTGCAACTATGCCGTTTCCGGGCGCGTTGCCTTGAATGACAAAACTCAAAATGTTTTAACTTTAAATATCCGTACGGAGGATTTATTGAATGAATAATATGTCCAAAAATTGGAAATCAGCTGTTTTTTATATTTTGATTCCGATTTTGCTTGTTGCGCTTGCACTTGGCTTTGCAAACAGACAAAATCAAACGGATTTGAAATACAGCCAGGTTGTTCAGCTTTTCAAAACCGACCAGGTTAAAAGCTTTGAGATCGATTTAACCTCGGGTTCGCTCACATATTCCACATTTGATGAGCCGGACAAGATTCAAAAATACAGCGTTCCCAGCGTTACTTATTTTCTTGAAGACATAAGAGAAAGCGTTGAAGAATATAACGAAAAAAATCCCGATTCAACCATTGAATACAACTATAAAAAGAGTAATTCAAGAAACTGGATTGCTTCGCTGCTGCCTTATGTTTTGATAATTGCCTCCGGCGCCGTTCTTTGCTGGTTTATGATGAAAAAAATGGGCGACACCATGAATTCGGATACTAACAGAACACTTGGTTTCGGCAGAGTCAAAACAAAAACGGTTGAGGATAAAAATAAGAAAACCTTTGCCGATGTTGCGGGATGCGACGAGGAAAAGGCAGAGCTTGAAGAGATTGTTGAATTTTTGAAGGATCCCGGTAAATTTACCGAGCTCGGTGCCCGTATTCCCAAGGGCGTATTGCTTGTCGGTCCTCCGGGAACAGGTAAAACTCTGCTTGCAAAAGCTGTTGCCGGCGAGGCAAATGCGCCGTTTCTTTCGATTTCCGGTTCTGATTTCGTTGAAATGTATGTCGGTGTCGGTGCAAGCCGCGTAAGGGACTTATTTTCGCAGGCAATAAAAAAGGCTCCGGCAATTGTATTTATTGATGAAATCGACGCGGTCGGCAGACATAGAGGTGCCGGCACAGGCGGCGGCAACGATGAAAGAGAGCAAACTCTTAATCAGCTGCTTGTTGAAATGGATGGCTTTGATTCGAATTCCGGTGTTATAGTTATGGCGGCTACAAACCGCCCGGATGTTCTTGACCCGGCTTTGCTTCGCCCCGGCAGATTCGACAGGCAAATCACAGTTAATCGCCCGGACACACAGGGAAGAGAGGATATTCTTAAGGTTCACGCCAAGAATAAGCCGCTTGCACCGGATGTCAATCTTAAAGACCTTGCGCAAATGACAATCAGCTTCACTGGTGCAGACCTTGAAAATCTGCTCAATGAAGCTGCGCTTCTTGCCGCAAGAAAGCATAAAAAGGCTCTTACGAACGAAGAAATTCAAGATGCGGTCACCCGTGTTGAAATGGGCACGGAAAAGAAATCGCACAAATATTCCGAAAAAGCAAAAAAGCTTACGGCATATCATGAAGCCGGACACGCGGTTGCTTCATATTATCTTGAAAATCACGATCCCGTTAAAGAAATTTCAATCATTCCGCGCGGTATGGGTGCAGGCGGCTACACGATGTATCAGCCGCAGGAGGAAAATTACACATCCAAAAATGAAATGCTTGATCTTCTTGTTTCAATGCTCGGCGGTCGTGTTGCGGAAGCACTCACTCTTGACGATATTTCAACCGGCGCTTCAAGCGACCTTCAGCGCGCAACGCAAATTTGCCGTGATATGGTTGCAAAATACGGTATGAGCGATGAAATCGGTCCCGTTGTTTTCAGCGATGAAAATAACGAAGTATTCCTCGGCAAGGACTTCGGTCATGTTAACAACTACAGCGAGGTAACCTCAGCTCGAATTGATGAGGAAATCGAAAAGATGATGCGCTCTGCTTATGCAAAAACAGAGAATATTCTTAAAGAACATTACGATAAGCTGATACTTGTCGGCGACACATTGCTGGCAAAAGAAAAGCTTGACGGCACTCAGTTTGAGGCACTTATGACAAACGGCAAATTGTTCGAGAATGAATTGAATTTCGACGGTGATGCTCAAAAAAGTGCAAACGCGGCAGAAGCTTCCGCTGAAGAAACGAATGAGGCTTCCGAAGCTCAGCTCAATGAAACGTTAAATGATTTATCCGGCGAAAATGCTGCGGATTCGGATATTCATCTGAACTAAAGAGATTTGACGCTAATCATTTTTCCGACAAAAACAATTTGATAAAGGATAATATTTTAAATATTTTCAGAAAAAATAAGGTGTAAATCAACACCTTATTTTTTTGTATCTAAGTCCGCTTTTACATCCTAATATATTCATATGTTGTTTATTTTGAAGTAAAATCTTGACAATTATACAATATCTTGTATAATATTATTCTGTAAAGTTGCGGCAATTTGCATTTGCCGCCGATAAGTAAGAATAGGAGGCTTCCGATGGCTAAGAAAAAAGAATACGGCAACGAAAGTATTCGTTCATTAAAAGGCGCAGACCGTGTAAGAAAACGCCCTGCCGTTATTTTCGGCTCTGACGGTATTGAAGGATGCCAGCATTCTGTTTTTGAAATAATGAGTAACTCAATAGACGAGGCAAGAGAAGGCAGAGGCAACAAAATCGTTGTTACACGCTTTGAGGATTGCTCTGTTGAAATTCAGGATTTCGGCGCAGGTATTCCCGTTGATTTCAACAAAGCAGAAAATGAGGAAAATTGGAAGCTTCTGTTTTGCGAGATGTATGCCGGCGGCAAATATGATAACGGCGCGGATAATTACGAATATTCGCTCGGCTTAAACGGTCTCGGTCTTTGCGCCACTCAATACGCTTCCGAATATATGGATGCTGAAATCCACAGAGACGGCTATTGCTACACACTTCATTTTGAGCAAGGCGAAAACGTGGGCGGCTTAAAGAAAGAACCGTATGATAAACGGGATACCGGCACCAGAATTAAATGGAAGCCGGATTTAAAGGTTTTTACCGATATAAATGTGCCGGTAGAGTTTTATCTTGATACGATGAAACGCCAGGCAATAGTTAATGACGGCGTTTCGTTCATCTTCAAAAATCAAGTCGGTTCCAGATTTGAAACAACTGAATTTTGTTATAAAAACGGTATTAAGGATTATGTTGAAGAACTTGCTTCCGACACTGCTTTTACCTCACCGCAGTATTGGGAATGCGAACGCATCGGGCGTGACAGAGAGGATTTAAGCGATTACAAGCTTAAAATTAAATGCGCTCTTTGCTTTTCTCTTAAAACGCAATGCAAGGAATATTATCACAACTCCAGCTATCTTGAGCACGGCGGTGCGCCGGATAAGGCATTTAAGAGCGCATTTGTTAATCAAATAAACGCATATCTCAAAGCAAATAATAAATATAATAAATCCGACAGTCAAATAAATATACAGGATATTGACGATATTATAATTTTTGTTGTTTCTTCGTTTTCAACGCAAACATCTTATGAAAATCAAACAAAAAAGGCGATAACGAATAAATTTATCCAGGAAGCAATGACGGATTTCTTCCGCAAGCAGCTTGAAGTTTATTTCATCGAAAATAAAATGGATGCCGACAAGATTGCCGACCAGGTGCTTATCAATATGCGTGCACGCGTTAAAGCCGAAAACACGCGCAAAAGCCTTAAATCAACGCTTGCAAGCAAGATTGATATGACAAATCGTGTGCAAAAATTTGTTGATTGCCGTTCAAAAGATGTGAGTGAAAGAGAACTCTTTATAGTAGAGGGTGATTCGGCTCTCGGTGCCTGTAAGCAGGCAAGAAATGCGGATTTTCAGGCAATAATGCCCATTCGCGGCAAAATACTCAATTGCCTTAAATGCGAATACGATAAAATATTTAAAAGCGATATTATTACCGATTTGATTAAGGTGCTCGGCTGCGGCGTTGAAGTGCGCTCCAAATCCGCAAAAGACCTTTCCGCCTTTGATATAAACAATCTGCGATGGAGTAAGATATTGATTTGTACCGATGCCGATGTTGACGGATTTCAAATCAGAACCCTTGTGCTCACCATGATTTACAGACTTATGCCTCAGCTAATTGAACAGGGCAAGGTTTATATAGACGAATCTCCGCTTTACGAGGTAACCTGCAAGGATCAAACATATTTTGCCTACAATGAAGTTGAGATGGATGATATCAAAAAGCAAATCGGCGATCAAAAATACACCGTTCAGCGTTCAAAAGGACTTGGTGAAAACGAAGCGGATATGATGTCGCTCACCACCATGAATCCGGCAACTCGTAGGCTTATTCTCGTAACTCCCGATGAAGCGCAAAAAACCTCTGAAATGTTTGATTTGCTTCTCGGTGATAATCTTGACGGCAGAAAGCAATATATAACCGATTACGGCTATCTTTACATTGATTCTGCAGATGTAAGCTGATTATTTGGGAGATAAAATGGCTAAAAAAAGAAAAACAGATAATAAAGAATTGAATAATTTAAGCGAAAATGTTCATATCGAAAATGCCGGCACTATTGTGAGCGAGGTTATAACCGATACCCTCAAAACAAACTATATGCCCTATGCAATGAGCGTTATTCTTTCGCGTGCCATTCCGGAAATAGACGGTCTTAAGCCTTCTCACCGCAAGCTGCTTTATACCATGTATAATATGGGCTTGCTTACCGGCGGCACTATAAAAAGTGCAAATATAGTCGGCAGAACAATGCAGCTTAATCCTCACGGCGATGCTTCCATTTATGACACAATGGTGCGACTTTCGCGCGGTAATGAAACTCTGCTTTATCCCTATGTTGAATCAAAGGGTAATTTCGGTAAGGCATATTCAAAAAATATGATGTATGCCGCTTCGCGTTACACTGAGGCAAAGCTTGCTCCGATATGCAACGAACTTTTCGGTGATATAAACAAGGATACGGTTGATTTTATTGATAACTATGACAATACAATGAAAGAGCCGCGCCTTTTACCTGTAACATTTCCATCGGTTCTTTGCAATGTAACAACAGGTATTGCCGTCGGTATGGCGTCCTCCATAGCTTCGTTTAACATTAGGGAAGTTTGTGAAACAACAATCGCTCTTATGAAAAACGATGAGCATGTTATTTCCGACACTTTAATCGCACCTGATTTCGTCGGTGGCGGATATATTATTTATGATAAGAACGAACTTAACAAAATTTATGAAACGGGCAGAGGCTCCGTTAAGGTTCGTTCAAAATACAGCTACGACAAATCTGCAAATTGCATCGACATAACTCAAATACCGCCCACGACAACTTCCGAAGCAATTATCGATAAGGTTATTGAACTTGTTAAAGGCAATAAAATAAAAGACATCTCGGATATCCGAGATGAAACAGACCTTAAAGGTCTTAAAATTACAATCGATTTAAAGCGCGGTGTGGACGCAGATAAGCTAATGACAAGGCTATATAAAATGACTCCTCTTGAGGATTCGTTTTCGTGCAATTTCAATGTGCTTATTGACGGTAAGCCGGGTGTTAGATCCGTTAAGGAGCTTCTTAGTGAATGGATAAAATTTAGGCTCGGCTGCATCACAAGGCGCGTTAATTTCAGCCTTACTAAAAAAAGAAATCAGCTTCATTTACTTAAAGGACTTTCAAAAATTCTTCTTGATATTGATAAAGCCGTTAAAATAGTAAGGGAAACCGAGTCCGAGGCGGATGTTGTTCCAAATCTTATGATAGGCTTCGGCATAGATGAAATTCAGGCGGAATATGTGGCTGAAATCAAGCTTCGCCATTTGAACAGAGAATATATTCTTAAGCGAATAAGCGATATCGAAGCGCTTGAAAACGAAATCGAAGATCTTGAAAAAATTCTTTCAAGCGAAGTGCGTAAAAAGAAAATTATTATTTCCGAGCTTGAAAATGTTGTTAAAAAATATGACACAGGCAGAAAATCGGAAATACTTTACGATGCGGTTTGCGACGATTCACAAGATGAACCTGAGGTTGCCGATTATCCTGTTACGGCTTTTGTTTCCGCAGAGGGATATTTTAAAAAAATCAAAACAGCCAATCTGCGTATGAGCGGAGAGCAAAAGGTTAAAGAGGGAGACGAAATTAAAGCTCAAATCGAATGCTCAAACCGCGATGAATTACTTGCTTTCAGCAATAATTGCCAGGTATATAAAGCAAAGCTTGATGATTTTGCCGATACAAAGGCTTCTGTTCTCGGTGACTATTTGCCGGCAAAGTTGCAAATGGACGAATCCGAGCAAGTCAGCTATGTTTGCGTTGTCGGCGAATATAAAGGCTATATGCTTTTTGTTTTTGAAAACGGCAAGGTTGCCAAGGTTGAAATTTCCGCCTATGAAACAAAAACAAACAGAAAGAAGCTTATTAACGCATATTCGGATAAATCTCCGCTTGTTGCCGCAATATATCTGAAAGAGGATAAGGATATTGTTTTGGAATCACAGGGAGGGAGAAAGCTTTTGTTTAATTCCGCCGTGCTTCTTTCAAAAACCACTAAAAACACGCAGGGAATTCAGGTTATGACCCTTAAAAAGAAGAATGATAAAATTATTTCCGTTCATTTTTATAAAGAGGGCGAATTTGAAAAAGAATGGCGTTACAGACCTAAAAATCTGCCGGCGGCGGGTGCCGTTCCCAGTGCCGGCGATATAGGCGAGCAAATCACATTTTGATTTTTCGAAGCTGCTCTGCATTCTTATTCGGCGTTCTGCCGATTGATTTATATTGAATTATTTTTATAACGCAAAAAATTCCGCTTATTAAATGCTAAAAAACACTTGCATTGCCGCGGCTGTTGTGATATAATCCTGTAGTATTAAGTATCTACGGAGGATTTATCAATGCTTTGGTATCATTATGTATTCGGTGCAATTTTGATAATTTTGTCTATAATAATCATCGCTGTAGTTTTGCTTCAGGAAGGTCGTTCTCAAAATCTTTCCGGTGCCATTGCAGGCGGTGCCGACACATTTCTCGGTAAAACCAAGGGTCGCACAATCGAGGCTAAGCTTGAAAAAATAACAAAATGGCTCATCATTGCTTTCTTTGTTATCGTGCTTGCGGCGTTTCTTATTTTCCTGTTTGTGGGATAAGAGGAATTTTGATAACCTTGCGTTATGCAAGGTTATTTTTTTTGGTGTATTTATGGATTATGTTGTTGTTGACTTAGAATGGAATAATGCATTCGATTATAAAACAAAAAAAGGAATAAATGAGATTATTGAAATCGGTGCGGTGAAGCTTAACCGTCATTTACAGGTGGTTGATACCTTTAAGCAACTTATTAAGCCGAGGCTTTCAAGAAAACTTTCAAAAAGATTTGTTGATCTTACAGGCATAACACAGGAGGAAATTGCAGAAAACGGAATTCCTTTTGACCGTGCCGTTGCCGATTTTACAAGATGGTCGGCTGGGGACGATGTTTTGTTTATGAGCTGGTCAAACAGCGATTTGTATGTGTTGGTTTCAAATTATCAGCGCTTTTTTGGCACAACTTCCGTTGCCTTCATAAAAAAATATATGGATGTGCAAAGATATTGCCAAAACGAAATGAAAATCTCGGGCAAGGATCAGGTGAGTCTTTCTCACTGTGCCGAAATGCTTAATATTTCGCTTGATGATTTGTGCCTTCACCGAGCACTCGAGGATTGTTATCTTGAAGCCGAATGCTTTAAGGCGGTGTATAACAAAAATACGGTTGCCGATCAGGTTTCCGCTTGCGACGATGATTTTTTTGCACGCCTTGCTTATAAGCCTTATTTGCTGACTGCTCCGGTCTCATCGTATTACAACCTCTATAAGGATGAATTTCTTTGCCCCGTCTGTAATGAACGTATGATTAGACTTAGCGACGCTCAGGTTGTGAACAGTGCATTTAAATTCGTTTGCGGCTGCAAAAAATGCAACAAGAAATTTTGGATGTTCGTTCGCGCAAGAAAAACATATGACGGCGTTACGCTTTCAAAACGAGCCGTTATGATGAACAAATCCCGCGCAAAAAAATATTAACAAAAAAATTCTTTATTTAATTTAGATTATATTGTATAATAATTCCATCACGGTTTAACCGCATGATAAATGTTTTATTTAATGCTTATAAAGGAGGTATGAACATGGCTAATGAATATGATGATCTTCTTGAATCATTTATGAATAATTCAGCTAAGGTTTATGATGAAGATAAGAAAAATCTTGAATCGAAGCCTGATAAAAAGCCTGCTGCATACATCGAAAGCGATAAAGCATCTAAACAATCCGTTCGGCGTTCAAGGGGCAAAAAGCCCTTCAAGTACGGTAAGGGAGGCTCAACAGCCAAAAGCAAGGCTCCCGCATCGCTTGCAGCCAGAATTTTTCTCGGAATATTGCTTGTTATTCTTGTTGTGGGCATTGTTTGCGCGTCAGTGATATCTATTTACGGCTACAGCGTTGTTCACGGCGACCCCGTATTTAATCTTACAGAAGAAAAATATTCTCAAAACCAAACCTCGTTTATCTACGGCGAAAACGAAAACGGCGAGCAAGTTGAGCTGACAAGGCTTCATGGTGAGGAAAACAGAATTTGGGTTAATCTTGAGGATATGAGCCCATATATGAAGAATGCGTTTATCTCGATTGAGGACGAACGATTTACTAAACATCACGGTGTCGACTGGATAAGACTTGTTGGCGTCATCGTCAAAAGATCAAACAGCGGTCAGGGCGGTTCAACAATTACTCAACAGCTCATTAAGAATCTTACGGATGAAAACGAAGTAACAATCGTAAGAAAATTCAATGAAATTCTTTCTGCTTTAAATATTGAAAAGAATTACAGTAAAGATGAAATTATTGAGGCATATTTAAACACAATTTATCTTTCCGAGGGATGCTACGGTGTTAAAACGGCTTCCGAAAAATACTTCGGAAAGGATGTTTCCGACCTTAATGCAGCAGAGTGCGCGGCAATTGCTTCAATCACTCAGTATCCCAGTAAATACGACCCCTTAAGGCACCCCGAAAACAACAGAAAACGCCAGCTTCGCGTTCTTGACAAAATGCTCGAAAACGGTGCTCTCACTCAGGAAGAGTACAACGAAGCCGTTAATTACGAAATGGTTTTCACAAACAGTGAAAATTATCAAGGCAGTCAGGTTTCCGATTCCGAAAGCTCGGCAAATGAAAATAAAATAGATTCTTATTATGTTGACTATGTCATCAAAACGGTTATTGACGATTTGCAAAAGATGGGCTACACCGAAAAGAAAGCAAAATCAATGCTTTACGGCGGCGGTTTAAAGATTTATACCGCAGTTGATTACGATGTTCAAAATGCCCTTGAGGATGTTTACGAAAACTACAAAAAAATGCCCGACAAAAAGGTTCAGGGCGCAATGGTTGTTATGGACTATGAGGGCAGGATTTTAGGGCTTGTGGGCGGCACCGGCGAATATTCCGGCAAACTCGGGCTTAACAGAGCCTCGCAATCCGTTCGTCAGCCCGGTTCGGTTATCAAGCCGCTTTCGGTTTACGGACCGGCTTTGGAAAAGAGCCTTCAGGACAATAATGTCGATATTTATTGGTCAACAATGATTGAGGATAAGCCGCTTAAAAAGGTTAACGGCAAATGGTGGCCAACAAATGAAGGCGGTTCGTATTCAGGCAACAGCGTTTCAATTCAATACGGTCTCTCAAAATCACTTAATACGGTTTCTGCACGTACGCTCGATAAAATCGGTGTTGATTATTCGTTTGATTATATCACGCAAAGGTTCCACATCTCCACTCTTAAGGTTCAAGATGAGGATTATGCTCCGCTTGCAACAGGTTCACTTACAAACGGTGTTACTACGCTTGAGATGACTGCGGCTTATGCAACTTTCGGCAACGGCGGTGTTTATTACAAGCCATATTGCTATTATAAAATTGAGGACAGCCAAGGCAATGTTCTTATTGAAACCGATCCAAACGCCACAAAAGAACAGGCTCTTTCGGAAAGTACGGCTTGGCTTATGAATAAGCTTCTGCAAACTGTTATGACTTCCGGTACGGGTACTTCATATAAACTCTCAAACACGGAATGTTTCGGTAAAACAGGTACAACCACGGGTTCTAAGGACCGTTGGTTTATCGGAGGCACGCCTGAATATGTTGCCGCTGTTTGGTACGGTTATGACACTCCGAAAGAAATTTCATATAAGCTTTCTCCCAATCCGTCGGGTACTATTTGGAAAACCGTTATGACGGAAATTTACGAAGCCAAGGGCACGGAAGAGAAAACCTTCCCCGAATATGACGGCATCGTTAAAAAGGGCGACGGTTGGTACGATAAAAACAATATGCCATCTTCAAGCCATTTCAGCAGCAGTAGTGAAACAACTAAGAGTAAATCATCCGATTCCTCAAAGAATAACGATGAAGACACCACTGCCGAGAATGAAGAACAAACAACATCTGCTGAAAGCGGTGAATAATCCGCGGGCGGCATCTTTTGATGCCGCCTCTTTTTCTGATGAAAGGGATTTGTAAATTTATGGTGATTATGTCTGTTGATTACGGCGATGCACGCACGGGTGTGGCTTTTTGCGATAAAAGTGAAATTCTTGCTTCGCCGTACACGGTTATAAAAGAAACATATCTTCCGAAGCTTGTAACAAAGCTTTGCGATATTGCTGCGGATAAAAAAGCGGAAAAAATAGTGGTCGGTTTACCGGTTAATATGGACGGCTCTTACGGCTATCGCTGTGACGAATGCAGGTTGCTCGGTAAGAAATTGGCTGAACTGTCCGCCTTGCCTGTTGATTATCAGGATGAAAGACTGACAACTGTTATCGCTCATGGGTATTTGAACGACACAAATGTTCGCGGAAAAAAAAGGAAAGAAACGGTTGACGCTGTTTCGGCAGTTGTTATTTTGCAATCGTATATCGATAAGAATAAAATATAAATTTTCGCCGTAAATATTTACGGTGGTTTTGTGGAAATATCAATCAAATCATTTAAGCTTAAAATAGAATTTTCGTTTGTTCTTATTCTCTGCGCCGCTGTTATGCTCGGCGCCGATAACATTTTACTGTTTTTGCTGTTTTCCGCATTGCACGAGCTTGGGCATATTGTTGCTTTTTATCTGCTCGGTGCAAAAATCGAGCGCTTAACTCTTTCATGCTGCGGAGCCGCTCTCAGATATAAAAACTGCCTGCCGCATTGGCGCGAAGCAATTGCTGCTCTTGCCGGTCCCGCTGTCAATTTGGCACTTTATGCAGTCTTTAATGACGAAGTGAATTTGTTTCTGTTTTCGCTTAATATGCTGCCCGTTTTTCCGCTTGACGGATCCAGGGCGATTAAAGCGATTTTGCCGCATTCGCAGCCTGTTTTGGGATTGATTGTTTTGGTGTTTCTTACGGTATACGGCGTATATGCCGTGATAAAATTTAAGATATTCGGCTTGCTTACCGTTTCGATATATTTATGGTCGGTTAATTTGAGGTTGCTATGAAAAAGAATGTTGAAAAAATTTTGCAATATGTTCAAAAGCCTGCTCGCTATGCCGGCGGCGAACTGAACAGCGTTATCAAGGAAAAATCAAAAATCGATTTGCGTTATGCCTTTTGTTTTCCAGATATTTATGAAATCGGCATGAGCCATCTCGGGATGAAAATACTTTATTCGCTTGTTAACAGCAGGGAGGATTCCTGGTGTGAGCGCGTTTTTGCGCCCGATACCGATATGGAAGAGCAGATGCGCAAAAACAATGTACCTCTTTTTGCTCTTGAAAGCGGAGATTATATTAAAGAATTCGATGTTATCGGTTTCACACTCATGTATGAGCTTTCATACACCAATGTGCTTAATATGCTTGAACTTGCCGGTATTCCGCTTCTTGCAAAAGACAGAAAAGATCTCGCGCCGATTATTTGCTGCGGCGGTCCCTGCGCCTGTAACCCTGAGCCTATTGGTGATTTTGTTGATATAGTTTTCCTCGGCGACGGCGAGGAATCCACAATGCAGGTTTTGGATTTGCTTAAAGAATGCAAGAAAAAAGGTGAAACAAAGCACGAATTTTTATTAAAAGCCAAGGATATCAGAGGCGTTTATGTGCCGTCTTTTTATGAAGACAGTTATAATAATGACGGCACTTTAAAGGAAATAAAGCCTTTATACGGTGCGCCTGCCAAAATTAAAAAAGCTGTTGTTTCCGATATGAACAAGTGCTTTTATCCTTCTTCATTCGTTGTGCCGTATATCGGTATCGTGCACGACAGAGCGGTTGAAGAAATTTTTCGCGGCTGTATTCGCGGCTGCCGCTTTTGTCAGGCAGGATTTACTTACCGTCCAATCAGGGAAAAAAGCGTTGAAACGATAAACGAACAGGCAAAGGCACTGATTAAATCGACTGGGTATGACGAGCTTTCTCTTTGTTCGCTTTCAACCTCGGATCATAGTTGCGTAAATGAAATGCTTTCATCGCTTATCGATTGGACGGTTAAGGATAAAATCAGCCTTTCGCTTCCGTCGCTTCGTGTTGATAATTTTTCGGACGAGCTTGTTGAAAAATTAAACAAGGTTCGCAAGAGCGGTTTAACCTTTGCCGCAGAGGCAGGTACACAAAGGCTTCGAGATGTTATAAATAAAAATATCAGCGAGGAAGAGGTGCTTAAAACCTGCACAAAGGCTTTTGATAACGGGTGGACATCCGTTAAGCTTTACTTTATGATGGGGCTTCCCACGGAAACCATGGAGGATATCGAGGGCATTGCAAATCTTGCGATGAATGTTGTGCATGCTTTTTATAAAAATCCGAACAGGAAAAAGGGCATGGGCGTTCAGGTCTCCGTAAGCTGCGCTTCATTCATACCAAAGCCCTTTACTCCTTTTCAATGGGAACCGGAGGATTCAATGGAAAGCCTGAAAGCTAAGCAGGTACATTTGCTTGAATCGATTCCGTCAAAAAAAGTAAAGGTATCTTACCACGAAACGCCAACTTCGTTGCTTGAAGGAGTTCTTGCGAGAGGGGATAGACGCCTCGGCAAGATTATCTTTGATGCATTTAAATCTGGCTGCAAATTTGATTCGTGGGATGATAAATTTAAGTTTGATGCGTGGATGGCTGCATTTGAAAAGAACGGTATCGATCCTTTCTTTTACACAAAGCGCAGAAGACCGTTTGATGAGGTTTTGCCGTGGGACCATATTGATTACGGAGTTTCAAGAAAGTTCCTTGAAAACGAAAATAAGAAGGCGCATCAGTGCATAACAACCCCACATTGTCGCATTAAATGCGCAGGCTGCGGTGCCAATATGCTGAACGGAGGTCATTGTGATGCGAGAGGTTAGATTGCGCTTTTCAAAAACGGGCAGATGCAAATATATCAGTCATCTTGACATAAACCGCTGTATGTCCCGCGCTTTTTCGCGTGCCGAAATTCCGCTTTGGTTTACCGAGGGCTTTAATCCGCACGCGTATATGAGCTTTTCGCTGCCGCTTTCGCTCGGCGTTGAAAGCCTGTGTGAAAGCGTTGATATAAGGCTTGTTGAAGATATTTCAAATGAAGAAGTAAAGCAAAGAATGAACAATGCTTTGCCGCCTGATATAAGAATAGTTGATGTTTACGATGACTTTCGCGATTGTAGCGAAATTGCATATTCCGATTATGTTTTTAAAATCGAATTTGCAGACAACAAAACCGCGCTGGAAAAACTTAAAAGCGTTCTTGCAGGCGATGAAATTCTTGCCGAAAAAAAGGCAAAGCAAGGAAAACGCAGAGTTGTTAAAGAAACCAACATAAAGGAATTTATTGATAAATACAATATTTCAATTCGTGATAATGAAATCGTCTTAAATATTCGGCTTGAAGCCGGCACAAAGCGAAATCTTAATCCCACCTTGCTTTTTGATACTTTGATTCGCCTTATCGAAACGGATTTTGAATGGAAAAGCATTTCCCGAATTGATTTGCTCGATAAAAATTATAAGCAGTTTAGATAAAAAATGCTTGCAATTTGCATTGCTTTGTGATATATTATTAACGCATTTGTTCCGTTGCTTTCCCGCAACGCGTTAAATGCCTATTGCGTTAAGCATTTAAGCGGGTGGTCCTCTTTCATCAGTTTGTTACGAACATCCGGAAAAAATTAGGAGGAAATCAGAATGGACGCACTTAAAATCATTGCTGAAAGCAGCATGAAAAAAGAACTTCCGTCTTTCTCAATCGGTGACACCGTAAGAGTAGGTGTTCGCATCAGAGAGGGCAAAACGGAAAGAGTTCAGATGTTTGAAGGAACGGTTATTGCCATTAAAGGCTCCGGTATTTCCAAAACATTTACGGTTCGCCGCGTATCATACGGTGTGGGTGTTGAGCGTGTCTTCCCGCTTCACTCTGCAAACGTTGATTCGGTTGAGGTTATCCGCAAAGGTAAGGTTCGCCGTGCTAAGCTTTACTATCTTCGCGATCGTGTCGGCAAGGCTGCAAAAGTTAAAGAAGATATCTGACAAAGTTTTTGACCGTCTCGTTTTGGGGCGGTCTTTTTACTTTATTTTATGAAATTTTAAATGAAAGGCTGTGTGGATATTATGCCTGATTTTCAAAAGCAATATGTTCAGTGGTTTCCCGGTCATATGGCAAAAACGCGCAGACTAATAAAAGAAAGCCTTAATCTGGTGGACGGCGTTGTTGAAATTGTTGATGCCCGTATACCTGCGTCAAGTTCAAATCCTGAGCTTGGTGCAATGATTAAGCGCAAACCGAAAATTATTTTGCTCAATAAAAGCGATGTTGCCGATCCCACTGCTACAAGCAAGTGGATCGATTATTATAAAAAACAGGGCGTAACCGCGCTTGCCGTTGACTGCAGAAGCGGCAGGGGACTCAATAAATTTATTCCGGCGTGCAAAGCCGTGCTTGCTGATGTAATAGAAAAAAACGAAAAAAAAGGTATGGCAGGCAAAGCTCTTCGCTTTATGGTTGTCGGCATTCCCAACACGGGTAAGTCGTCATTCATCAACAGAATGGCAGGTAAAAACAAAGCCGCTGTTGAGGACAGGGCAGGCGTAACACGCAGCAATCAATGGTTTTCTTGCGGAAACGGAATCGAGCTGCTTGATACTCCCGGCGTTCTTTGGCCGAAATTCGACGACCCCGAGGTTGGAGACAAACTCGCATTTATCGGCTCCGTTAAAGACACCGTTACCGATATGGAAGCACTTTCGTTCAGGCTTCTTGAAGTGCTTGCCGCAACGCATCCGGATATGATTGAAGAAAGATATAAAATTACGGATACAGGCGGCTTGCAAGGCTGGGAAATCCTTGAAGAAATTGGCAAAAAGCGCGGATTTTTAATCAAGGGCGGCGAAATAAATTACGAACGAGCCGCGGCAGCCGTTTGCGATGAATTCAGAGGAGGAAAGCTTGGGCGAATCAGCCTTGAGCTGCCGTGATTATGGATTGGCTTAAATATGAAACAGCCGCAAGAACCGGCGGTTTTAATGTGATATGCGGCGTTGACGAAGCAGGCCGCGGTCCGCTTGCCGGACCCGTATGCGCCGCCGCGGTAATTCTTGCTCCCTGTCAAGTTATCGAGGGCGTTAACGATTCGAAAAAGCTTTCCGAAAAGAAAAGGGAGGCGCTTTTTGATAAAATCATAAACGAATGTGTTGACTTTTCTATTGCGTTCGCAAGCGAAAAGGAAATAGATGATATAAACATTTTGCAAGCCACTTTTCTTGCAATGCAGAGAGCTGTTGCCGGCTTGAAATCTGTACCGGATATCGCACTTGTGGACGGCAACAGAGCGCCCGACTTAGGCAATATCAAGGTTGAAACAATTATTAAAGGCGATGCAAATTCGGCGTCAATCGCCGCCGCTTCAATACTTGCAAAGGTTTCGAGAGACAGACTTATGCTTGAAGCAGCCGAAAAATATCCCGAATATCATTTTGAAAAGCATAAGGGCTACGGCACAAAGCTTCATTATGAAATGATAGACGAATACGGTATTTGCGAAATACACAGAAAAAGCTTTTTGAAAAAGGTGCTTAATAAATGAACGGCTTGGGCAAGCTTGCCGAGATGAAGGCGTGCGAATATCTGCAAAAGAAAAAATATAAGCTGATTGATGTCAACTATGCATCGCGCTTCGGCGAAATAGATTTGATAATGACCAAGGGCGAATATATTTGCTTTATTGAAGTTAAAATGCGTGGCGAAAATTCAATTGCTTCGCCGATTGAATTTGTGGATTCGGCAAAGCAACGTAAAATCATCACCACGGCTGAAATTTATCTTTCGACACACCCATGCGATTTGCAGCCCAGATTTGATGTTGTTGAGGTTTATTGCAAAAATAATAAGATGAAATCCATAAAACACCTTGAAAATGCTTTTCAATTATATTAGAATAACTAAAAGGCAATTTACGAATATGTGTTATCAGGAGGGCAAGTATGCTTTACACATCCACACGAGATAAATCAATAAAGGTTTCAGCCGCACAGGCGATTGCTCAGGGCATCAGTGAAGAAGGCGGTCTTTTCGTTCCCTGCGAACTTCCTAAATTCACGGCAGATAAAATTTCTTCAATGACATCTATGTCATATATCGAAAGAGCAAAAACCGTTCTTAAAGAGTTTTTAACTGATTTTTCCGACGAAGAGCTTGATTATTGCGTTTCTGGAGCATATGCGGCAGAAAAATTTTCTTCACCGTCAATAGCTCCAACGGTTAATATTGACGGCAATAAAAACATCCTTGAGCTGTGGCACGGTCCCACCTGCGCATTTAAGGATATGGCACTTCAGCTACTGCCTTATTTGATGACTGTTTCCGCTCGTAAAACGGCAGACGGCAAAACGATCGTTATTCTTGTTGCCACTTCCGGAGATACGGGCAAAGCAGCACTTGAAGGCTTTAAGGATGTTGAGAAAACAAAAATTCTTGTTTTCTATCCAGAGGACGGCGTTTCGCCTATGCAAAAGCTTCAAATGCTTACTCAGGAGGGCGGTAATGTTTCCGTTTGCGCAATCAAAGGCAATTTTGACGATGCCCAAAGCGCAGTTAAATCCATATTCACAAACAGTGAAATCAAAAACAAGCTTGCCGAAAAGAATATGATGTTCTCCTCCGCAAATTCCATTAACTGGGGCAGACTTGTTCCTCAAATAATTTATTATTTTTCAACATATTGCGATCTTATCAATATGGGCAAAATAAATGCGGGCGACGAAATCAATGTTGTTGTTCCCACAGGAAATTTTGGCAACATTCTCGCCGGCTATTATGCCAAAAAGATGGGTCTTCCGATCAAAAAGCTTATCTGTGCTTCAAATAGCAACAATGTGCTTACGGATTTTCTAAAAACCGGCACATATGACAGAAACAGGGCTTTTTACACCACAACTTCTCCTAGCATGGATATTCTTATATCATCAAATCTCGAAAGACTGCTTTATCATATGAGCGGCGAGGATGACGCTCTTATCCGCGATCTTATGGCTCAGCTTTCCAAAAACGGCAAATACACCGTTTCTGATAAACTTATCGGCGATATACAGGTTGTGTTTGACGCAGGCTTCACTGCCGAGGATAATGTAAACAAAACCATTAAAGAGCATTTTGACAAATATTCTTATCTTTGCGACACGCATACAGCCGTTGCCGTTAATGTTTATGATGAATATGTGAAATCCACGGGCGACGATATTCCTACAGTTATCGATTCCACCGCTTCACCGTATAAATTCTCAAAAAGCGTGCTTGCTGCCGTTAACGGCGGAGAAGTTCCCGAACTTGATGAATTTGATATGGTTGACGCACTTTATAAAAAAACGTGTTTTGAGGTTCCGAAGCCGCTTGCTTCGCTTAAATCAAAAAAAGTTCGTTTCAACAATGTTTGCTCAAAGAGCGATATGAGCGAAATGGTATTCAAGCTTCTTGAGCTGTAAGAAATAATATATTAAAAAAAACGGCTCGGGATTTCCCGAGCCGTTTGTGCTTAGCTGCAATTGCAATTGCTGCTGCATCTAAAGGTTTCGCATTTTGTTTCCGTTGTTGTGGTTGCATTTGTGTTGCCCACTGTGATGTGACCTGCGTTGCAGCTGTTGTCCGCCTGATGGTGAACACAGTTTTTTGCCTCACAGCTTATGCCTTTGATTTCGTTCATAAATTTCACTCCCTTCGCCATTATTTTTTGCCTAAAGACAATGTTTATTCACACAAAATCATTCCGAAAGGATTATTAAATGTCATTATATGCTATTGCCGACACACATTTGTCTTTCGGCACGGATAAACCCATGGACTCATTCGAGGGCTGGCAGGATTATACCTCCAGGCTTGAAAAAAATTGGAATAAGCTTGTTGAGAAAGACGATGATGTTGTTATCGCCGGTGATATAAGCTGGGCTATGGATTTTTCGCAGCTTAAAGCCGATTTTGATTTTTTGGAAAGCTTAAACGGAAATAAAATCATTCTAAAAGGAAACCATGATTATTGGTGGAATACAATGTCTAAACTTAATAAGTTTTTGGCTGAAAACGATTATAAAACAATTCGATTTCTTTTCAACAATTCTTATAAGCTCGGCAACGCTTCAATCTGCGGCACACGCGGCTGGATGATGGGCTGTGAAAACGAAGAGGATATTAAAATTTTGAACAGGGAAGTGGGCAGACTCAAGCGAAGCCTCGAAAGCGCAGATTGTGGCGAAAAAATAGTTTTTCTGCATTATCCCCCGGTGTCGGATATTTCGCGGTGCGACGAAATAATAAATATTTTAAACGAATTCGGAATAAAAAAATGCTATTATGGGCATCTTCACGGTGACGCTGCCAAATATGCCGTTTCCGATGATGTAGACGGCATTGAATATAAGCTGATTTCCTGTGACAAGCTAAAATTCACACCTTGTTTAATTTTAAAATACTGATTTTTCTTGAAAAAGCATAATTATTATGATATAATGCCTAATCGGTGATAAATAATTATAATTAAGGAGAGTTAAATATGGCACTCAAATCATCCAATAAAATTGATACAAACACATATGAAATCGAAGTAACGGTTGACGGCGAAACCTTTAAAAAGGCTTGCACCTCGGCTTATCTTAAAGACAGAAAAAACATTCAGGTTCCGGGCTTCCGCAAGGGTAAGGCAACTCAGGGTATGATTGAAAAGCTTTACGGCGAAGGTGTATTCTTTGAAGATGCGCTTGACGAGGTTTATCCTGCAGCCGTATCTGCAGCTTTCGACGAAGCAGGTCTTGAAGTTGTTGACGCTCCGTTTGACCTTGAAATTCCCGTTATGGACAAGGAAAACGGCGTTGAAATGAAAATGAAGGTTACAACCTATCCCGAAGTTAAGCTCGGCGAATACAAAGGTCTTAAGGTTGCAAAGCTTCCCACCGAAGCAACCGATGAAGATATTGACAGTGAGCTTAAAGGTCTTCAGGAAAGAAATTCACGCCTTATAGTTGCAGATGACAGAGCTGCTCAGGATGGTGACACGGTTTCTCTTGATTTTGAAGGCTTTGTTGACGGTGAAGCTTTCGAAGGCGGCAAGGGCGAAAATTATCCGCTCGAGCTCGGTTCGGGCTCATTCATTCCCGGCTTTGAGGAGCAGGTTGCAGGTCACAATATTGACGAGGAATTTGATGTAAATGTTACTTTCCCTGAAGAATATGCAGAGGAACTTGCAGGCAAGGAAGCTGTATTCAAGTGCAAAATCCATGAAATCAAGGCAAAAGAACTCCCCGAACTTAACGACGAATTTGCTCAGGATGCATCCGAGTTTGATACTCTTGAAGAGCTTAAAGCAGATCTTAAAAAGCAAATTTCCGAAAAGAAAGAAGCAAATGCAAAATCCGATATGGAAAATCAGCTTCTTGAGCAGATTTGCGATAATATGACTGTTGAACTTCCCGAATGCATGATCACAAAGAGGCAGGATGAAATGGTTCAGGATTACGACTACAGACTCAGATCTCAGGGTCTTGACCTCGATACATATCTCAAGTATCTCGGTCAGGATAAGGACAGCTTTAAGGAAACATTTAAAGACGGTGCTGAAAAGCAGGTTAAGGTTTCCGTTGCGCTCAGAGCAATCATCGCAGCAGAAAGCATTGAAGCCTCCGACGAAGAAATCAATGCCGAAGCAGAAAAAATCGGCAATCAATACGGCATGGACGCAGAGCAGGTTAAAAAGGTTCTTCCGGGCGACCAGCTTGCAGAGGATGTAAAGCGCAACAAGGCTGTTGATCTTATTGTTGACAGCGCAGTTGTTGAGTAATATTTTTTAAAGGAAAGTGATTTATAATGGCATTGGTACCTTATGTTGTTGAGCAAACCGGCAATGGCGAACGCTCAATGGATATTTTTTCCCGCCTTTTAAATGACAGAATTATAGTTCTCTCCGACGAGGTTAATTCGCAAACCGCATCTCTTGTTGTGGCACAGCTTCTTTTCCTTGAAGGTCAGGATAGCGAAAAAGACATAAGCCTTTATATCAATTCACCCGGCGGTTCGGTTACGGACGGTATGGCGATTTATGACACCATGCAGTATATTAAGTGCGATGTTTCCACAATCTGCATCGGCATGGCTGCTTCGATGGGCGCATTTCTGCTTTCAAGCGGAGCAAAGGGCAAACGCATTTGCCTTCCCAATGCGGAGGTTATGATTCATCAACCCTTGGGTCAAACGAAGGGGCAGGCTACGGAAATCGAAATTGCCGCTAATCATATCTTAAAAACAAAGAAAAAGTTAAACAGCATTCTTGCCGCAAACTGCGGTAAGACCGTTGAAGAAGTAACCGCAGACACGGAAAGAGACAATTGGCTTTCAGCCGAGGAGGCTCTTGCTTACGGTCTTGTCGATAAGGTAATTGATAAAAGATAAACGGAGTCGGTAATTCATGCCCAGCAACGATACAAAGCACCCTGTAATCAGGTGCTCGTTTTGCGGAAAATCCGAGGCTATGGTGCATAAGCTCATTGAAGGTCCCGGAGTTTATATTTGCGATGAATGCATAGCTCTTTGCAACGATATTCTTGCAGAAGCCGATTATTCGTCGCACAAGCCGCAAAGTTCCGTCAAAGAAGATTTTGTTCTTCCGAAGCCGGAACAAATTAAACAAAAACTTGATGAATACGTAATCGGTCAGGACGATGCCAAAAAGGCGCTTTCCGTTGCCGTTTACAATCATTATAAGCGTATATATTCAACATCAAAGAATGATGTTGAACTTCAAAAAAGCAATATTTTGCTGCTCGGTCCTACCGGCGTCGGCAAAACAATGCTTGCGCAAACTCTTGCAAAAATACTTGATGTTCCTTTTGCTATTGCAGACGCAACAACACTTACGGAAGCAGGCTATGTGGGCGAGGATGTTGAAAACATTCTGCTCAGGCTTATTCAGGCTGCGGATTTTGACATTGAAAAAGCTCAGCGCGGCATAATTTATGTTGATGAAATCGATAAAATTTCACGCAAATCCGAAAACCGCTCTATCACGCGTGATGTCAGCGGCGAGGGCGTTCAGCAGGCTTTGCTTAAAATCCTCGAGGGCACCGTTTCAAATGTTCCTCCCGGAGGCGGCAGAAAACATCCTCAGCAAGAATTCATTCAGATAGACACCACCAATATTCTATTTATTTGCGGCGGTGCGTTTGACGGCATAGAAAAAATCATCGAAAAGCGTTTGGGCTCAAAATCCATGGGCTTTGGAGCAAATGTCGAAAACGAAAAGCTTGACGACAGTCAAATTCTCCATAAAGCCGTTCAGCACGATTTGGTTAAATACGGTTTGATTCCTGAGCTTATCGGCAGAATACCCGTAATAACCGTGCTCAATAACCTTGATAAGGACGCGCTTGTGCGAATTATGGTTGAGCCTAAAAACTCTATCATTAAGCAATACACAAAGCTCTTTGAGCTTGACGGCGTTAAGCTTGAATTTAAAAAGGACGCTTTGGAAGCCGTTGCTGATGTAACGCTGCAGCGTAAAACAGGCGCAAGGGGGCTCAGAAGCGTGCTTGAGGGCGTGCTCGAAAATCTTATGTTCACCGTGCCGAGCGACAGCACTGTTGAAAAAATCATAATCACAGAGGATTCGGTGAAAAACGGCTCCGAGCCTATAATTTTACGAAATGCAAAAAAAACAGCGAAAATTTTGAAGGCGTCGGATCTTAAAAATGCATAATAAACTTAAAAGGCAGGATTTTCTTGCCTTTTATTTGTTTATATTATATAATACTAAGCAATGATAACAGGTGATAGTATGTGTGATAAAAATTACGATAATTACATAGATATGCCGGTTGTGCCGCTCAGGGGGCTGGTTGTTTTCCCAGAAATGGTGCTTCATTTTGATGTCGGCAGAAAAAAGAGCATTGCTGCAATCAAAGAGGCAATGAAATCGGAAACGGAAATTTTCCTTGTTTGCCAAAAGGACGCGTCTGTTGACGACCCTTCGATAGACGATATATATGATATCGGCGTTATTTGCTCGGTTAAGCAAATGGTTAAAATCCCGAATTCCGATAATTTGCGCGTTGTTGTTAAAGGCAGAACAAGAGCAAGCATTGCTGCGTTTGTGCAAAGCAGACCGTACATTGCAGGCTCCGTTTGCATTATCGAAGAAGAACCCGAAACCGATGATATTGAGGAGAACGCATATTGCCGTGCGCTTAAAAGGCAATTTGAAAAATATTCTTCTTATATGTCGAAAATTTCAAACGATGTTGTCGTTAAAGTGCTTTCTATCGGTGAAAGCGGCAAGCTTTGCGATTATATTTGCACCAACTGTCTTTTTGAATATTCCGAAAAGCAATCAATTCTTCAAACGCTGCCGATTAAAGACAGGCTGATGAAACTTTTTTATCTTCTTGATAAGGAAATTTCCACTCTTGAAATAGAAGCGGAAATTCATGAGAAGGTTCAGGAAAGCGTAGACAGAAATCAGCGCGAATATTATCTTCGCGAAGAAATGAAAGCCATTACCGAAGCACTTGGCGACGCCGATAATCCTTTAGAAGAAGCGGATATATATAAAGAAAAAATTGCAAAGCTTGCCTGCTCTGACGAAGTGCGCGAAAAGCTGCTTTCTGAATGCAATAAGCTGATGAAAATGCCTTCCGGTTCGCACGAGGGCACGGTGGTAAGAACATATATTGATAAATGCCTTGAAATACCATTCGGGAAATATACTAAAGACAATATAAATCTTTCGGCCGCTCAAAAGTTTCTTGATAAGGAGCACTATGGTCTTAAAACGGTTAAAGAACGCATAGTCGAATCGCTTGCCGTATATAAACGAAATCCCGAATTTTCGGGTCAGATTCTTTGCCTTGCAGGTCCTCCGGGGGTCGGCAAAACCTCAATCGTTAAAAGCCTTGCCAAAAGCATGCACCGCAAATATACGCGAATTGCGCTCGGCGGCATTCACGATGAAGCGGAAATTCGCGGTCATCGCCGCACATATATCGGCGCAATGGCAGGCAGAATTGTTGAAAGCGTAATCAAAAGCGGCGTTATGAATCCTGTTATTTTGCTTGACGAAATCGATAAGGTAGGAAATGATTATAAGGGCGATCCGTCTTCTGCGCTTTTGGAGGCACTCGATCCCGAGCAAAATTTCAGCTTCATGGATCATTACATAGATTTTCCGATTGATTTAAGCAAGGTGCTGTTTATAACAACTGCAAATGATATTTCTCGTATTCCTGCTCCGCTTAAAGACCGTATGGAAATTATCGAGCTTAATTCCTACACTGCTTCCGAAAAATTCCGCATTGCAAAGGATTATCTCGTTAAAAAAGAGATGAAAAAGCATAAGCTTACCGCGCGCGAATTTAAAATAAGCGACGACGCGATTTACAGCCTTATTGATTGCTATACGGCAGAGGCAGGAGTTCGAGGACTTGAAAAGAAAATAGCCTCACTTTGCAGAAAAGGAACCGTTGAAATTGAAAACGGTGCAAAATCCTTTAAGGTAACGCCTAAAAATATTGAAGATATATTGGGTCCCAAGCGATTTTTGCAGGATAAAATCGCAGATAAAAATCAGGTCGGAGTTATAAACGGTCTTGCATGGACAAGCGTCGGCGGCACACTGCTGCCGATTGAGGTTTCAGTGCTTAAAGGCACGGGAAAAATTGAACTTACGGGCAATCTCGGCACCGTTATGCAGGAAAGTGCAAAAACTGCTGTGTCATATATTCGTTCCGTTGCCGATAAATTCGGCATAGAAGAAGATTTTTATAAAACGAGGGACATTCATATTCATGCTCCCGAAGCTGCAATTCCGAAGGACGGTCCTTCGGCAGGGCTTGCGATAACAACAGCACTGTTTTCCGAACTTACGGGAATAGCGATTCGCCGTGATATTGCCATGACAGGTGAAATCAGCCTTAAAGGCAGGGCTTTGCCGATAGGCGGTCTTAAAGAAAAGAGCATGGCTGCATACAAAGCAGGCTGCAGCCGAATTATTATTCCGCGCAATAATGTTAAAGACCTTGCCGAAATATCTGATGAAGTTAAAGAAGCAATCGAATTTAAACCGGTTGATGAATTTCTTGATATTCTTCCGCTCGCGCTTGAAAGTGTGCCCAAAGAAAGCAAACAAAATTCTTCAAAAATATGTAAACCCGTAATCAAAAACGAAAATTCCGTTGGGGAAACGATAACACAGTAATATGAATTTTAATAAAGCAGAATTTACGGCTTCATACGGTATTTCATCTCAGCTTACTGCAGACAGATTACCCGAAGTTGCCTTTGCCGGTCGTTCCAATGTGGGCAAGAGCTCACTTCTCAATAAGCTGTTCAACAGAAAAAATCTTGCCCGAGTAAGTTCCGTTCCCGGAAAAACCGTTACCGTTAATTTTTATAATGTTGACGGCAATCGCCTTGTAGATTTGCCCGGTTACGGATATGCCAAAATTTCCAAATCGGAAAAAGACAGATTTGCCGAGTTGATGGAGGGATACTTCCAAAGCGGCAGAAATATAAAACTTGTCGTTCAGCTTGTTGATATGAGACATAAGCCATCTGCCGACGATATCGGTATGATTTCGTTTTTAAACGAATTTGAATTGCCCTATATTATAGTGCTTACCAAAGCCGATAAGCTTAAGAAAAAAGAATATGCGGCAAGGCTTGCGGCAATGCCGTACGAGCTCGGTAATCCGTCTGTGCCGATAATTCCGTTTTCGGCACAGACAGGGCTCGGTGTTGATGAAGTAAAAAAAGCGATTGAAAAATCGCTTAATTCACAGGAGGATAATGAATAAATGGAGAAAAAACCGTTTTTAACAAAAGAAAAGGCACAGGAAATAGTAAAAAAATACCCCACGCCTTTTCATATTTACGATGAAAAGGGAATAAGACAAAATGCCGAAAATCTTAAAAAGGCTTTTTCGTGGAACAAGGGCTATAAAGAGTATTTCGCCGTTAAGGCAACTCCGAATCCTTTTCTTATTAACATTCTTCGTGAATACGGCTGCGGCTGTGACTGTTCGTCAAGAACAGAGCTTATGCTTTCAAAAACAATAGGCGCGGTCGGCGACGATATTATGTTTTCTTCAAACGACACGCCGATTGAAGAGTTTAAATATTGCGCGGATTTGGGCGGTATTATAAATCTTGACGATATCACTCACATTGAAGCAGTTGAAAAAGCCTGCGGCAAGCTTCCCAAAAAGATGAGCTGCCGTTATAATCCAGGCGGCGTATTTAAGATGAGCAACGGCATTATGGATAATCCCGGCGACGCAAAATACGGCATGACCACCGAACAAATATTCGATGCCTTTAAAATCATGAAAGAAAAAGGTGTTCAGGAATTCGGCATTCACTCGTTCCTTTGCTCAAACACGGTTACAAACGAATATTATCCCGCGCTTGCCAAGGTGCTTTTTGAACTTGCGGTTGAGCTTAAAAACAAGATCGGCGTTGATATTAAATTCATAAATCTTTCCGGAGGAGTCGGAATTCCTTACACACCCGATCAGGAACCTAACGATATTTTTGTAATAGGCGAGGGCGTGCATAAGGTGTTTGACGAGGTTCTTGTTCCCGCAGGAATGGGCGATGTTGCAATTTACACCGAAATGGGAAGATTTATGATGGGACCTTACGGTGCTCTTGTTACAACGGCAATCAATGAAAAGCACACCCATAAAGAATACATCGGCGTTGACGCCTGCGCAGTTAATCTTATGCGCCCGGCAATGTACGGTGCATATCATCACATCACAGTTTTGGGCAAGGAAAATGCACCATGTGACCGTAAATACGATGTTACCGGCTCGCTTTGCGAAAACAACGATAAATTTGCCATTGACAGAATGCTGCCGAAAATTGAATTGGGTGATTTTGTTTACATTCATGATTCAGGTGCGCACGGCTTTTCCATGGGCTATAATTATAACGGCAAGCTTAAATCGGCAGAGCTTTTGCTTTGCGAAAACGGCGATGTTAACCTTATTCGCAGAGCGGAAACACCGAAGGATTATTTTGCAACATTTGATTGCTTTGATTTTTACGATGATTTAATCAACGCATAATTTTTAAGATAAAACAGGTACAGAAATGTGCCTGTTTTTATTTTTAGGGCTTTACTTTCAAACTTTAGTGTGTTAAAATATATGCAGTTTGATTTAGGGGTGTATTTATGTCACTTAAAAGGGATAACGAAAGTTTAAATTTTTTGTTCAATTGCATTTTGCGGCTTAACGATATTGATGAATGCTATGATTTTTTCGAGGATTTGTGCACTGTGCAAGAGCTTAAATCCCTCAGCCAAAGAATCGTTGTTGCAAAAATGCTTTCCGAAAAATCAGTTTACACGGATATTGTTGACGCCACAGGTGCTTCAACCGCAACAATCAGCAGGGTAAACAGAAGCCTTCAGTTCGGATGCGACGGATATGATAAAATATTTGAGCGCATTAATGGTGAAAGCAAAGATGAAAATGTATAACCATTTTGCCCGCGTTTACGATGAATTAACCGAAAATGTATCCTATGCAGAAAGAGCCGAATACATTTCCGGTTTTTTTAATAAATATTCCGTTAAAAACGTCGGAAAGCTGCTTGATTTGGCTTGCGGCACGGGCAGTTTCACTGCCGAATTTGCAAAACTCGGCTATGATGTTACCGGCACAGATATAAGCCGTGAAATGCTCACCGTTGCTGAGAGGAAGTGCGGCGGAAGAGCAAAATTTATTTGCGCCGATATGTGCGATTTCGCTTTCTCCGAGCCGTTTGACACCTGTGTGTGTTGCCTTGATTCAATAAATCATCTCGATAATATCGCCGATGTTGCCAAAGCTTTCAAATGCGTATATAATTCACTGACACCGGGCGGCGTTTTCGTTTTCGATGTCAACACTCTTTATAAGCACGAAAACATACTTGGCAACAACACTTTTGTTTTTGAGGAAGATGATTTTTTCCTTTCTTGGGATAACGAATATCTAGGAAAAGGAAAAGTCAGACTGATACTTGATATTTTTGTTCGCTGCGGCGAGCTTTACAAAAGATATACCGAGGATTTTTGCGAGCAGGCATATGATTTACAAACACTTTCAAAGGCTTTAAGCCCGCTTTTTGATATAAAAGGAATTTATCATGAATTGACCCTTGAACCGCCGAAAACGGACTCTGAGCGGCTTTATTTCGTGTGTGAAAGGAAGAAAAATAATGAGTAAGCTTGTCAGATATATAACTGAGGACGGCAGCGCCTTTATTATTGCCGCCGATTCAACTGAAATGGTTTCAAAAATGGAGCAAATTCATCAGCCGTCCGCAGCAGTGACTGCCGGCATGGGCAGATTGCTCACTGCTGCATCGATTATGGGCGTTATGCTTAAGGGCAAGGATGATAATATCACGCTTAGATTTAATGGTGACGGTCCGGCAGGTAGCGTAATAGCAGTGGCGGACAGCTGCGGCAACGGGCGAATCAGCGTTCAAAATCCAATAGTTGAACTTCCTCTCAATGATAAAGGCAAGCTTGATGTCAGCGGTGCTCTCGGAAAAACAGGTTATCTTTATGTGATTAAAGACATAGGATTAAAAGAGCCTTTTATCGGCACTACTGAAATAGTCAGCGGCGAAGTCGCCGAGGATATTACAAATTATTATGCGGTTTCCGAGCAAACACCGAGTGTTTGTTCACTCGGAGTGCTCATAAATCCAAATTTATCCGTAAATTGCTCGGGCGGATTTTTAATTCAGCTCCTGCCCGGCTGCCCGAACGAAATTATTGATGTTATAGAAAAAAACATTTCTGAAATTCCGCCGGTTACAGCCATGCTTAAAAACGGCTTAACGCCTGACGATATGGCAAAAAAAGCTTTTAACGGCTTAAAAATCGAGAAGCTTGATGAATCTGAATTCACATATAAATGCGCTTGCTCAAGAAAAAAAGCCGAGGCGGCAATGCTTTCAGCCGGCAGGGCGGAGCTTGAGGATATGATAAGTGAAAATAAACCTTTTACGGTTGAATGCCATTTTTGCAACAATAATTATGAATTTACAACAGAGCAAATCAAATCGCTTTTAAAAAAACTTAAATAATTTATAAAAAAGTTTCCGAAAAAGTGTTGACATTTTGGCGAGGATATAGTATCATAATCAGCGTTGCAACGGCAACATGGGAGTATAGCTCAGCTGGGAGAGCATCTGCCTTACAAGCAGAGGGTCACAGGTTCGAGCCCTGTTACTCCCACCATTTTGGCCCGGTAGTTCAGCTGGTTAGAACGCCTGCCTGTCACGCAGGAGGTCGACGGTTCGAGTCCGTTCCGGGTCGCCATTATGTGCTTCTGTAGCTCAGTCGGTAGAGCAGGGGACTGAAAATCCCCGTGTCGATGGTTCGATTCCGTCCGGAAGCACCATAAATGCGGATTTAGCTCATCCGGTAGAGCGCCACCTTGCCAAGGTGGAGGTAGCGAGTTCGAGTCTCGTAATCCGCTCCATCGGGCACTAAGCAATTAGTGCCTGTTCTTTTAAAGTTGGCACCATAGCCAAGTGGTAAGGCAGAGCTCTGCAAAAGCTTTATGCCCCAGTTCAAATCTGGGTGGTGCCTCCAAATCAAAGCGGCAGTTTTCGAAAGAAGATTGCCGTTTTTATTTTTAAACGGAGTGTGCAAAGAATTTGCTTTTCTTTATGATTAGAAAGGTTGTTTTTAACGTTGCTTTTTTAAAATCAAAGGCTCTTTTTTACACATTGTTCATTTTTCTTACTACGAATTTTAATTTTTTTGTTGAAATTTGATTTTAATAATGTTATACTACCTTTAGACTTTGTTAGGAGGGTACCGCCTTGAGTAAAGAATCAAAACAAGCAAAAAAAGAAGCTAAGGCTGCAAAGAAAGCAGCTAAGGCTGAAAAGGCTGCATCTAAAATGGCCGCTAAGGCAGAAAAAAAGCATTCTAAGGATTATAATAAATTCGTTAAGAAAGCTACAAAGAAAAATAATAAAAAAGCAAATAAGCCCGGATATGCCGCAATTGCCATTCCGCCGATTGACGAATATCAGTCCAAATCTGAAATTAAGCTTGCAAAGGCAAATGACAAGGCTTATGCCGCTTACGTAAAAAAAATCAATAAGAAAAACGCCAAAATGGAAGCCAAATGTGCAAAGAAGGGCAAACCCTTCGAGCCGATTCCGGTTCCCGAAAAAGACGAGGTTGTTCTTCAAGCCAATAAAAAGAGAAAGGTTTGGAGAATGATTATCAGAATTATTCTTATTTGGCTTATCATTTATTTCATCATTATGTGGCTTATGTATTCACCCGCCGTTTTGCCCACTGAGGCAGAAGAAACCACGGCTGCCGCAACTTATGATTACGAGCCGTATTCAAACCCGCACGAAATCACAACCACTCCCGATTACACAATCGCCGAGGCTAAGGTTTTCTTAAAGCAGGTTATTCACGATAACTGGAAGAATATCGGCTATTCATCAGATGTCAGCAACGATGCAATTACATATAATAATAAAACAGTAGTTGTAAACAACGCCAATTGCTATGTATTCTCTTGTGCAGGCAAAACATATGCCGTTCCGATTAAGCTTTCTGGTTGCTATGTTTTGGAAAACGGCGAATATAAGCCGCTCACATTTGATAACACAAATTATCTTTTCTAAGGCAGAAAAATTTAAAGCCCGGTTTTGCCGGGCTTATTTTTTTATTTTAATATCATACGGTAATCTTTTCTTAACAATAAATCGAAAATATAAAAAATGCGCCGCAGAATTTGTTTCTGCGGCGTTTTATGATATATGCGTCAATTTTTAAGGCTGTGCAGTGGGGCGGGAATTTTGCCGCCTCTGTTGATGAATTTTGATGGTGATTTTGTGTTAACTTTCATAACGGGACCCGAACCGAGCAAGCCTCCGAATTCGAGCTCATCGCCGATGTTTTTGCCGATAGCCGGAATAACGCGTACTGCCGTTGTTTTGCAATTTACCATGCCGATGGCAGCTTCATCGGCAATAATACCGCTGATTGCTTCGGCGGTGGTGTCGCCCGGAATAACAATCATATCCAGACCTACGGAGCAAACCGCAGTCATCGCCTCAAGTTTTTCAATGCAAAGCGCACCGCTTCTTGCGGCATCAATCATACCTGCATCCTCAGAAACGGGGATAAACGCGCCGGAAAGTCCGCCGACGCTCGACGAAGCCATTACGCCGCCTTTTTTAACTGCGTCGTTAAGCATAGCAAGACAAGCCGTTGTGCCGGGTCCGCCGCACTGCTCAACACCGATTTCCTCAAGTATATGGGCAACCGAATCGCCAACTGCCGGGGTAGGAGCAAGTGAAAGATCTACGATGCCGAATGGAACACCGAGCCTTTTTGACGCTTCCGTGCCTACGAGTTGACCCATTCTTGTTACTTTAAATGCCGTCTTTTTAATCAACTCGGCTATTTCGTTAATGCTGTAATCGGGGTATTTGGATATTGCCGCTCTGACTACGCCCGGTCCTGACACGCCTACATTTATAACGCAATCCGGCTCTGAAAGTCCGTGAAATGCCCCTGCCATAAACGGATTATCCTCCGGTGCGTTGCAGAAAACAACAAGTTTACCTGCGCCTATGCAGTCGTTATCCTTAGTGAGTTCTGCCGCTTCTTTAACCTTTTGACCCATAATTTTTACTGCGTCCATATTGATGCCGGCTTTGGTTGAGCCGATATTTACGGATGAGCATAAGTGCTCGGTTTGCGCAAGTGCGCGCGGAATTGAGTTTATAAGCTCCAAATCACCTGCAGAAAAGCCTTTTTGAACAAGAGCTGAATATCCGCCTATGAAATTAACGCCGATTGTTTGCGCCGCCTTTTCAAGAGTGAGTGCATATTTAACAGGGTCGTCGCCGCTGATGCCTGCTAATATCGCAATCGGAGTAACGGAAACCCGCTTGTTTATAATCGGAATTCCATATTGCTTTTCGATTTCCTCTCCGGTTGAAACAAGGTGTTCCGCCTTGCGGCAAATTTTATCGTAAACCTTTGCGCATGCCTTGTCGATATCTGAATCGGCACAGTCAAGAAGCGAAATGCCCATTGTGGTTGTTCTTATGTCAAGGCATTCGTCCTGAATCATATGTATTGTTTCAAGTATATCAAATGTGTTAATCATATTATCGATGTGCTCCTTGCAATAATGTTATATTCTGTGCATCGAGTTAAAAATATCCTCGTTCATAACATGAATTGAAAGTCCGCTGTTTTTTCCGTATTGGGAAAGCGAATCCGAAAAATCGGAAAAGGGCACTGAACACTTGCTCACATCTGCCATCATAATCATGCAAAACATATCGTGAAGAATGGATTGCGTTACCTCTGTGATGTTTACATCGTTTTCGGCACAAATTGCCGAAACCTTTGCAAGAATGCCGACCATATCCTTGCCGACAACCGTAATAACTGCTCGCATATTAAATTACCTCCTAAAGTAATTATACTGATTATATCAAAGCGGGCATTTTTTTTCAACAAAAAAGAATAATTATGTTTGATTTTATCGTTGAATGTGGTAGAATAGATTAGCTTAGAAAGGAAATGATTATGAAATACGCAAATTTTTATGATCTTCACACGCATTCCGAACATTCGTTTGATGGGCATCATTCCTGCACGCTTATGTGCGAAAGTGCCGTTCAAAAGGGATTAAAGGGTCTTGCCATAACCGACCATTGCGAAATTGATTCAAAAGATTGTGATTTTAATAAGCTTTGCAGCAGCCAATTTTTTGACACTTCTAAGGCGTCAACAATTTTTGCCGCCAGCCTTGAAGTGTTTAAGGGGATAGAGCTCGGACAAGCCGTTTATAACAAACCCCTTGCGGAAAAAATACTTGCAAAATACGATTATGATTTTGTACTCGGCTCAATTCACAATTTGCGCGATATGGAGGATTTTTTCTTCCTTGATTATAATGAGGGCTATGATATTTATGATTTGCTGGGCAGATATTTTGATGCGGAATACGAGCTTTGCGAATGGAGTAAATTTGATTCGCTTGCGCATTTAACTTATCCTTTGCGCTACATAACCGGTAAATACGGTATAGAAGTTGATATGAGCCGCTTTTCTGATAAAATCGATAAAATTCTTGCGCTGCTCATAAAAAACGAAAAAGCACTTGAAATCAACACATCAGGCTATTTTAATGAAATGAAAGATATTTTGCCGAATGCCGAAATTGTTGCAAGATATAAAGAACTCGGCGGTAAATACATTACTTTGGGCTCAGATTCGCATTTTTACGACAAAATAGGAATGGGAATTGAGCAAGGACTTGACGCTGCAAAAAAATGCGGCTTTGAATATTTTACGGTTTACAGAAAAAGAAAACCGTTTTTGGTTCCGATAGAATAAATAAGTAAACGAGAGGGAAAAGCATGGAAGAAAAACTTTTAAAGCTTCTTGAAGAAAATGCAAGACTCAGTAACAAAGAGCTTGCCGCAGCACTCGGTGTTTCCGAAAATGAGGTTGCCGATGAAATCAGGCTCTTGGAGGATACCGGCATTATAAAAGCTTACAAGGCATTTATCGATAAAGAAAAAATGTCAAAACAAACCGTCACGGCTCTTATCGAACTTAAAATAAGACCCAAATACGGAAGGGGCTTTGATGATTTGGCAGAACGCATTTCGCAGATGGAGGAAGTTGAATCCATCTATCTTATGAGCGGTGCGTTCGATTTAACCGTTTTTGTAACGGATAAATCATTTCATGATGTTGCGATGTTTATCGCAAAAAGACTTTCTCCGCTGGAGGGAGTTGTTTCAACGGCAACGCATTTTATTCTTAAAAAGTACAAGGAAAACGGAGTTTTGATGACCGACGAGCCTGTTGATGACAGGGGGACGGTTTCTCTGTGATGGATTACACAAAATACTTAAATCAAAATCTTATTAAAACCAAGCCGAGCGGCATAAGAAAATTTTTTTCAATTGCCGAAGAGCTTGATAATGTTATTTCACTTGGTGTAGGCGAGCCGGATTTTCTGACACCGTGGCATATAAGAAACACGGCAATTGATTATTTAGATAAAGGTTCCACACGCTATACGGCAAATGCGGGTCTTGCGGCATTAAGGGCGGAAATCTGCGATTTTTATGCAAGAAAATATAATGTTGAATATAACCCCAAAACCGAAGCACTCGTAACTGTAGGCGGTTCAGAGGGAATTGACATGGCTATCAGATCCGTTATTTCACCAGGCGACGATGTTTTGCTTGTTGAGCCTTGCTTCGTTTGCTACCGCCCGATCGTTGAAATCTGCGGCGGCAATGTTATAACAATCAACACGAGTGCCGAGGATAATTTTAAACTGACTGCTGAGGAAATCGAGGCTGCGGTAACTCCTAAAACAAAGCTGATAATTATGCTTTATCCAAATAATCCAACCGGTGCAGTTATGCGCAGGGAGGATTTGGATAAAATTATTCCTGTAATCAAAAAACACGATTTGCTTGTGCTTACGGACGAGATTTACAGCGCACTCACCTACGGCGATGAGGCACACACAAGCATTGCATCACTTCCCGGAATGAGAGAACGCACAATTGTTATTAACGGTTTTTCAAAAACATATTCAATGACGGGCTGGAGGCTCGGCTATGCGCTTGCACCTGCCGAAATAATCGAACAAATGACAAAGCTTCATCAGTTTGCCATTATGAGCGCACCTACAAATTCACAATATGCCGCTATAGAAGCTCTTAAAAACGGCGATGATGATATTGAAAAAATGCGCGATGAATATGATATGCGCCGCAGATATACGGTGAGCAGATTTAACGAAATGGGATTAACCTGCTTTGAGCCGGAGGGTGCCTTTTATGCATTTCCGTCAATCAAATCCACAGGGCTTTCAAGCGATGATTTTTGCGAAAAGCTGATTATGGACAAAAGGGTTGCAGTTGTTCCCGGAAATGCATTCGGCGATTGCGGCAAAGGTCACATCAGGGTTTCGTATTGCTATTCGATTGACAACATTAAAAAAGCCGCGGATCGTATCGAGGAATTCGTTAATTCGCTTTCGCGCAATTGAAAGGTAACATATGGAAGTTAAAGTTGCGGCATATGCTAAAATAAATTTAATGCTTGATATTGTTTCGCTCAGAACAGACGGATATCACGATCTTTTTATGATTATGCAAAGTGTCGGCGTGTACGACACTGTTACGGTTACGGAAAATAAATCAAAAAAAATATCAATAACCTGCGTCGAAGAAGGGATTCCGCTTGACGAATCCAATATTTGCTGGAAAGCGGCGAAGGAATTTTTCAAACATACAAAAAAACGTAATAAAGGCATAAACATAGATATTCAAAAGAAAATTCCGCATGCAGCCGGTCTTGCCGGAGGCAGCGCGGACGGTGCAGCAGTAATAAAGGCTCTTAACGAAATTTACGTTACGCAGCTGAGCGATAAGGAAATGTGCGAAATCGGCGTTAAAATCGGCGCAGATTTGCCGTTTTGCCTTACCGGAGGTACGCTTCTTGCACAAGGTATCGGCGATGTGCTCAGCAAAACAAAATCGCTTAAAAAGTGTTTTATCGTCCTTGCAAAGCCGGATTATTCTGTAAACACAGGATATGCATACCGTCAATTTGATTTAAACGGCAAAATGCGCACACCCGATAAATTAGGAATGCTTTGCGCAATTCAGAGCGGCGATTTAAATGCGATATGCGCCAAGCTTGATAATGTGTTTGAACAATTTATTGAGGTACCGCACAGAGTGGATATAAAGCACACAATGCGCGAATGCGGAGCAATAGGCACCTGTATGAGCGGAAGCGGACCCACAGTTTACGGCATATTTGAAAACGAAGAGTATGCCAAACACGCTTGCGATGCACTCAAGCCTTTTGCAAAAGACATTGAACTGTGCAAGCCTGTTTCAAAAGGCTGCAAAATTTTAAGAATAAGCGAATAAAATATCAAAAACCTGCCAAAAATTCCTATGAGCATTGCTCAAAAGAAAGGCAGGTTTTAATTTTGAATAAGGGATTTAAATTGTTTTCGGTTTTGTTTTTAGCTGCAATTATAGCTTTTTCTTATATTTCACCATTCATCAAAACCAGTGAAAATATATCGAGCGAGGTTTTCAGATTGCATATTCTCGCAAATTCAGACAGTGATGAGGATCAGGCGCTTAAGCTTAATGTGAGAAACGCCGTTTTGAGTTGCGGAGAGCCGCTTTTCAAAAATTGCAAGAGCCTGAGTGAAGCCGTAGAGATCGGCAGAAAAAACACTGAATTATTTAAAAATGCCGCGCAAAAATGCATTATTGACAACGGTTATGATTATCCCATTAATGTTTATGTTGACAAGGAATATTTCAACACGCGAAAATACAATCAAATCACAATGCCCGGAGGCGTTTATAATGCGCTTAAAATTGAAATAGGGCAGGCGAAAGGGCGTAATTGGTGGTGCGTTATGTTTCCTGCAATATGCCTGCCGAGCGTGAGCGAGGATGAAATCAATCAATATCTTTCCGATGACGAAATCAAGCTTCTTAATTCAGGCAACAAGTATATTATAAGATTTAAAATCGTTGAAATATACGAAAAACTTAAAAGCAAATCAATGAAAGATTCATAAGCAAAAGTTGACATAAACGCTTACTTGGCGTATAATCCCATTAGTTTGGTATGAAAAGAGGGCGGATATGAGCATTTATTATTTTGACAATGCCGCCACAACGCGGCTCGACGATGCAGTGATTGAAGAAATGCTTTGCGTTTTAAAAACCGAATACGGCAATCCGTCCTCGGTTTATTCGTTAGGCAGATCCGCAAAAGCTGTGCTGGAAAATTCGCGCGAAAAAATCGCCGCATTTCTAAATTGCAAACCGAGCGAAATTTATTTCACCTCGGGCGGCAGCGAAGCAGATAACGCCGCGATATTCGGAATTTCGGCAGCTTGCAAAAAAAAAGGAATAATAACAAGTACTATTGAGCATCCGGCAGTGCTGAACGCTGTGAAAGTGCTTAAGAAGGGCGAAAAAGAGTGTAAATTCATTCCGGTTGTATCCGACGGGATTATTGATAAAAACGCCGCAAAAGAACTTGTGAGCACCGATATTGGGCTTCTTTCCGCCATGCTTGTAAATAACGAAACAGGTGTCATTCAACCTATAAGTGAGCTCGCAGAAGCAGCACATACGGCAGGCGCGTATATCCATACCGACGCAGTTCAATCCTTGTCGTGCATAAAAATTGATTTGCAAAATCTTAATGTGGATTCGCTTTCGCTTTCGGCTCATAAATTCGGCGGTCCGAAGGGCATCGGAATTTTATTTTTACGAACAGGAACACCGTTTGAAAAATTCATTTACGGCGGTCATCAAGAGCGCGATCGACGTGCGGGCACGGAAAATATAGCCTTTGCGGTAGGTTGTGCAAAAGCACTTGAATTGACATACAACAATTTTGATAAAAACAATGCGCAAATCACCGCTTTGAGGCAACGGTTTGAAGCGGCGATAAAATCCGATTTCCCCGATGCAATTATTAACGGCGAAGCGGCACGGCGCGGTTGTTCGATTTCTTCTGTTACCTTTCCGGGCATATCGGCAGACAGTATTATTATGAATCTTGATTTTGCCGGGATTTGTATTTCGGCAGGGAGTGCGTGTGCCTCGGGTTCGGTAACGCCGTCTCATGTGTTGACTGCGATGGGGATAAGCGAGAAAAACGCCAAAAGCTCCGTTCGTGTTTCATTCGGAAAAAACAACACTGCCGAGGAAACCGATTTTCTGATTAAAACATTATCCGACACGGTCAAAAGACTAAAAAACATTTAATTAAAGGTGAATTATGGCTAACAGACGCGTTTTGCTCGGTATGAGCGGCGGGGTAGACAGCAGCGTTGCCGCCGTTTTGCTTAAAGAACAGGGTTATGATGTTGTGGGAATCACAATGAAGCTTTATAACGGTGAATTTGAGGGGGGCTGTTGTAACATTTCATCAACCCTCGATGCAAAAAGAATTTGTGACTACATAGGTGCTCCGCATTACACACTTGATTTTACAAATGAATTTAAAAAATATGTCATAGATGATTTTATCGGCGAATACAGCAAATGCAGAACGCCGAATCCGTGCATTGAATGCAATAAATATCTTAAATTCGGTACAATGTATCAAAAAGCGCGAGAACTCGGCTGCGATTATATTTCGACGGGGCACTATGCAAAAATTGCCTACAGCGAAAAATACAAGCAAAATGTTCTTATGAAATCTGCGGCTCAGGGCAAAGATCAAAGCTATGTGCTTTATAATCTACCCAAAGAACTGCTTGACAAAGTGCTTTTTCCTCTTTGCGATTTTGAAAACAAGGCTCAAATACGCGCTATTGCAACTGAACATAAATTACCAGTTGCCTCTAAACCTGACAGTGAGGATATATGCTTTATTCCGGACGGCAATTATAAAAAATTCCTTGAAGAAAATTCGGATTTAAAAAGCAGAGAAGGGAACATAGTAACGCGAGACGGCAAAATCCTCGGCAAACACACGGGGCTTTACAAATACACAATCGGTCAGCGCAAGGGACTCGGAATTTCAAATCCCGTTCCGCTTTATGTTCTGGGCTTCAAGCCTGAAAAAAACGAATTAACAGTCGGCGAGGAAAAAGAACTTTACACTAAGGAATTTACAGTTTCCGATGTTAATTTTCTTATGTTTAACGAGCTTTCGGAGCCTATGTGTGTTAAGATTAAAACAAGATATTCTGCCAAGGCATATGACGGCGTTATTACACCGGCTCAAAACGGCGTTGCCGTTTGCTTTGATGAACCGCAAAAATCAATCACACCGGGTCAATCGGCAGTTTTTTATGTTGACAACGATGTCGTTCTCGGCGGCGGTAAAATAGACGGATAAAAAATGCACCTGCTTATTGAGTGTGCCTCAAAGCGGGTGCGTTTTTTATTTAATATTGCAATATCGTTTTTAAAAAGAAAAGACCCTGCTCGATTGAGTAAGGTCTTTTTGGTGCCGGCGGCGGGGGTCGAACCCGCACCCTGTTGCCAGGACCGGATTTTGAGTCCGGCACGTCTGCCAATTCCATCACGCCGGCGAATCGGGATACTCAATATCCCGTGGTGCTGGTGACCGGACTTGAACCGGTACGGTATTTCTACCGAGGGATTTTAAGTCCCTTGCGTCTGCCGATTTCGCCACACCAGCGAACACAAAATATAATACATTAAATCGGCACGAATGTCAATAATTTAATTTACTTTATTTTGAGGATTTCCGTTTACGCAGCTTTCAACATTCCTGTCGAGTATATTCAAAAGCCTTTGCCTTGTTTCCTTTGCAGCCCAAGCAATGTGAGGCGTGATAACACAGTTTTTTGCAGAAAGCAGCGGATTTTTCGGATTTGCAGGCTCTTCTTTTAAAACATCAAGTGCCGCACCGGCAATTGATGAGGTGTTAAGCGCATCTGCAAGAGCCTGTTCGTCAACAACGGATCCTCTTGATGTGTTTATCACATAAGCACTTTTTTTCATCTTTTTAAGATTTTCTTTATTTATAATATTTTCAGTTTCATTTGTAAGAGGGCAGTGACAGCTGACAAAATCCGAATTTTCAAACAGATAATCAAGCTTAACCTGCTGGGCTGTTTTAAAATCGGAGACGTTTTTTTCAGACCTTGAGTTAAACAGCACATTCATGCCGAAGCTTTCGGCAATGTGCGCCACTCTTTGACCGATTGATCCGAATCCTATTATGCCGATCGTTTTGCCGTCCAGCTCAAAAAGGGGGGCTTTCCAATAGCAAAAATCCGGGCATCGACACCAGTCGCCGCCGTGAACCGATTCGGAATGCAAATCGGATTGATTTGAAAAATGAAGTATAAATGCAAAAACCTCCTGCGCAACGGCGTTAGTTGAATATGCCGGAATGTTGCAAACCGAAATGCCTTTTTCGTTTGCTGTCTTAATATCAACAACATTGTATCCCGTTGATTGCAGGCAAATATATTTAAGTTCCGGTGAAAGTGCTTCAATTGTTTCTCCCGTCATAACTGTTTTGTTGATTATCAAAATTTCTGCACCTTTTGCTCTTTGAATAACATCATTAGGCTGCGTTCTTTCGTAAATTTTGACATCATCGCTGTATTTGTTTAAAAAATCCCATGAAAGATCACCAGGATTAGTTGTGCAAGCATCAAGATTGACTATTTTCATATTTATCACCGTATTGTTTTTTGATAATTATATATCTATTTGCCGCTTTTTTCAATAATTATTGCATATAAAAGTATTTTATTATATAATAAAACATAGAAATTATTGGTGATGTCATGAAAAAAACGCTTATAATTTTACTTGTGCTTGTATTTACGTTTTCCGTTTGCTTCGCTGCGAACAGCAGTTTTTCGAAAAATCAAACGGTCAGCACCGAATATAACGATTCCCGTCATTGCATTGTGCTCGACGCAGGTCACGGCGGGGCAGACGGCGGCACGATTGCAGCCAACGGAACTTCCGAAAAAGAAATAAATCTTGCAATAGTTTTGGCATTATACGACTTTTTGAATGTAACAGGCGTTAAATGCAAAGCAATCAGAAGCGGCGACTATGAATATTATCCCGATTATTCAAACAGAAGCAAATCCGATTTATACAACAGGCTTGATTTTGTGAACGAAACCGAAAACGCCGTGCTTATTTCCGTGCATCAGAATTTTTTTGAAAGCACTTCGGAATCGGGAATGCAGATATGGTACACGAAAAATATTGCTTCAAGCAAAATTCTTGCCGACAAAATATTAAATAACACAAAAATATTTTTGCAGCAAAACAACACAAGGCTTAATAAGGAATCGGACGACAGTTATTATATTCTCTACAATGCAAGCGTGCCGTCTGTTATGGTTGAATGTGGGTTTATGAGCAATCCCGAGGAAGAGGCAAGGCTTGAAAGTGACTCTTATCAAAAGCAGCTTGCCTGCGTGATTGCTCTCGGAATAAATCAGTATATAAACGAGGAATAATAAATGGCTAAATTAAAATCCGTTTATGTGTGCTCCGAATGCGGCTATGAAAGCGCAAAATGGTACGGCAAATGCCCAAGTTGCGGCGAGTGGAACACCATGAACGAGGAAACACCGATTGCGGCAAAATCTGCCGCATCGGGTAAAACGAAATCATATAAATCACAGCCGGTTTTGCATTTAAACGAAATAAACGGTGATGTTGAAAGGCGAATTTCAACCGGCGTTAGGGAATTTGACCGTGTTCTCGGAGGCGGAATTGTTGATGGAAGCCTTGTTTTGCTCAGCGGCGATCCGGGAATAGGCAAATCAACAATATTGCTGCAGGTATGCCAGCATTTGGGGCAAAGCAAAAGTGTTTTATATGTTAGCGGCGAGGAATCGGCTAATCAAATCAAACTGCGTGCCGTCAGACTCGGCGTAACAACAGAAAATCTCGGCATATTAGCTCAAACAGATGTTGGCATTATTGGAGAAACAATCAGAAGCGAAAAGCCGGATGTTGTTATAATCGACTCAATTCAAACAATGGTGTGTGATGAATGCAATTCATCCGCAGGCTCGATAACACAGGTCAGAGAATGCACAAATATTTTTATGCACCTTGCAAAATCATTCGGAATACCGATATTTATAGTCGGTCATGTTAATAAAGACGGCGGAATAGCGGGACCGAAAGTGCTTGAACACATCGTTGACACGGTGTTGTATTTTGAAGGTGAAAGGAATTATTCGTACAGAATACTTAGAGGTGTAAAAAACAGATTCGGTTCAACAAACGAAATCGGCGTTTTCGAAATGCGGCAAAGCGGACTTGAAGAGGTCGAAAATCCCTCTATGCTTATGCTTTCGGGCAGACCGAAAAATGTCAGCGGCACCTGCGTTGCTTGCATTATGGAGGGCTCACGCCCAATTTTGGCTGAGGTTCAGGGGCTTGTTACGGCAACCGGTTTCGGTACTCCTCGCAGAATGTGCACGGGATTTGATTACAACAGAATGGCAATGATTATTGCCGTTCTTGAAAAGCGCGCAGGCTATTTTTTTAATTCTATGGACGCTTATATCAATGTTATCGGCGGATTAAGGCTTGATGAGCCGGCAGCGGATTTAACGGTTGCCATGGCGCTTGTTTCATCGCTTAAAGATGTGCCCGTAAACGATAATGTGATTGCTTTCGGTGAAATCGGTCTTGCAGGGGAGATACGCGCCGTAAATAATTGTGAGCAAAGAATAAGCGAGGCTTCAAGGCTCGGTTTTGATAAATGCGTTATACCTTTTCATAACTATAAAGGACTTTCAAAAAATATTAAATCAAGCGTTGATATAGTTCCGGTTCGAAGTGTTCGAGAGGCTTTCCGCGCCATTACGGAAGAATAATCAACAAGCATGTTAAGTAAAACCGCTCGGTCGCATTAGGCAGGGCGGTTGATTTTATTATTCTATTTTTGTATTGACCGATAACTTTTTTTGTGCTATAATTATACAAAACAAATGTTTTGTATAATATAGTGGAGATAAAATTCAAATCGAAACCATTAAGCAAAATAAACGTATTACATGCTGTTTTGCGTAATTTGACTGCTTTTTGAGTGACACAACAATTCATCTGAATATTGAACGCTGCTCTGTAGCCGCTCAGTTTTTTTCGTATGAATAATCGTCGTTCAAATAATTTCTGTTTGATTTATTTTATCACAATTTTTTATTTTAATGTTTAAAACGAAACTGTAAGCCAATTAATTTTTTTATGATATTGACTGCATGTATAATACAAATTATTTTGAATTAATAATTTTGTCGGCTGTTTAAATTGCAATTATTTTTTTGTATAAAAGTATAATTCTATTGATGCATACCGGAATATATTTCTGATTATAAACTACTCAGCTGAAATATTTAATCTTCAACAAACACATATAATTTACAATTTCGCACGCAAACGTGCCAAATTAGCAGAGTATTGATTATTCCCTGTTGTTCATTATTTAAGACGTCTTTGTGAAACAGTTTCACGGAGATGATAAATTTATTAAGGTGATTTTATGAAAAAAGAAGAATTTTCGGCACTGCCACAGCTTGTGCAGGATTATTTAACATATCTGGAGGTTATTAAAGGTCATTCCGAGCAATCTGTTATCGAATATGCCTCCGACTTGCGCACTTTTTTTAGATTTATAATGATAGAAAAAGGTGCGGTTGGTAAAGGTACCGAAGAAGATGAAATAGACCTTTCCCCTATTGATGCTGATTTTATAAAAAGTATTAAGCTTACGGACGCGCATAAATTTTTAATTTATTGCAAAAATGTGCGCAAAAACAACGAAGCCACACGCGCGCGGCGCGTTATATCTATCAGGCGTTTTTTTGTATATTTAACGGATAATTTGGGGATTTTACAAAACAATCCGATGAAAAATTTAGACAGCCCCAAATTAAAAAAATCGCTTCCAAAATATTTGACATTGGAGGAAGCTCAGCATTTACTATCCGTTATTGACGGACCTTATAAGGAACGCGATTTTGCAATAATCACTCTTTTTTTAAACTGCGGAATGAGGCTTTCTGAACTTGTGGGCATAAATTACAACGATATCAGAGATGACGGCAGCCTCACAATACTCGGCAAAGGCAACAAGGAGCGCACGATTTATCTGAATAAATCCTGCATTGACGCCGTTAATGCATACAAGAAAAAAAGACCAAATGACGATGTCAAAGACAAGGCGCTGTTTTTAAGCTCCAGAAAGCAAAGAATAAGCGTTAAAACTGTTCAGCATATTGTTTATGAAAATCTTGATAAAGCCGGTTACGGTGACAGGGGCTTGTCCGTTCACAAGCTCCGCCACACTGCGGCAACGCTTATGTATCAATACGGTGATGTGGATTTGTTATTGCTCAAGGAAGTGTTAGGTCACGAAAATTTGGGCACCACCGAGATTTACACCCATACTGCGGCAGACGCAGCAAAAAAAGCAATTGCCGCCAATCCGCTAAACAACGATGTGCCGAAAAAATCACAGTGATATAAGACCGTTTAATGCAGAAGCAAGTGCAGCATTAAAAAACGAAACAACAACGAGTTCCAAAGCATACAGGGCATATTTTTTTACATATATTCCGTATGCTATTTTTTCACATTTTTCGCTTTTATTAGCTGTAATATTATATATTTTTTTACTTAAATCGCTGCTGAGCGAAATGGTAAAGATTATTACTGTTAAAAATGAGCAAACAAACGGTGCAATCATTAAAAGCGAATATCCGAATCCTTTCGCGGCGTAATTTATGCAATAATATGCAACATTGATTCCTGCGTGAATGCCGATTATCATAGCAATCAGATTTATAAACGGAAAACCGACGAGGCACAGACCAAGCACAACTGCCGCGGCAAAAGCAAGAAAATAAAAGCCGAGATTGTTTATGAAAAGATTTGTGAAATCGTTGCTTGAATTTGCTGTAATCAATTCGTTGAGCGCATCCGTTTTACATTTTTGATAAAGAAACGCACCGCAAAGCAACCCGGCAGCATAAAACATAATTCCGTAAAGTGCTGATTTATTTTCAAAAAAAATATCATAAAGGCTTTTATCGGATTTAAATTTTTTGTGATTCTTGATTTCTTTCATTGCCTTTGATTCTCGGAATACGCGTTTGTTCTTGTTTTCACTTTCAAACTCCGTCATTTCCTCAGCCTAACCTTTTTGGCACGCTTAACGGAATATAATCCTCCGACACCTGAAAGTAAAAAACATAATGCAAGCTTAACGATAAATACCGTCGGCGTATTTTCGCCGATAATCAAATTTATAAGCGAAAAAAGAAAAAGCGGAATATAAGTTATAACTCCTACGGCAAAGCCGTTATTTTTAAATTTAAGCGTGCTTAAAAATGCAGTCAAAAACGCGCAAGTAACGCATGCCGCAATCGATACCCATTTTTGAAGTGATAAATCAATATCGAATTTATAAATCAAAAATGCCACAAAAGCCGAAAAAGCGCAAATAAACACAGCGTTTAACACAACACACTTAATTGCAAACAGCAATATTTCCTTTTTTTCCACTGAGGATTTAATTTTGCCCATAAAAAAACTCCTTTGACTACCCATTACAGGATATTCAAAGGAGTGAGTTTTTATAACCTTAAGCAAATTATTTATCTTCTTTTTTGTCTTTGGACTTTTCGGCAGCTTTCTCTTCTTTTTTCTTTTTCGCCGCTTCTTTGGCAGCTTCAACTTCTTTTCTGTGCTGCTCCATCTTTGTTTTATTTGTATTAACCGCCCAACGCTGAATGGTCATTCTGTTGCGATCTGCGCCGGTTTCGATAACGAGATCTTCTTCGCGGATTGTAACAACTTTGCCCACGATACCGCCGATTGTGATGATTTCATCGCCGATTTCAAGAGAATTTCTCATTTCCTGCTCTTCTTTTTGACGCTTTTTCTGAGGACGAATCGTAACGAAATACATTATGGCAAAAAGAGCCACCATCAAAATAACCATAGTGTATGAGCTTGCGCCCTGGCTTGAAGCCGCTGTTGAGCTTAATTTCAATAAAGTTGCAAACATATTGCTGAACCTCCAAAAATAATAACATTTGTATTATATAGACAAACAGATAAAAATGCAAGGATTATTTTAAATTCGCGTGTCAAGTTTTACAGTATATTCATTTTTGTAATCTTCAAAGCTGCCGTTTTCAATATTAAAACGAATTTCAGCCAAAAGATTATTGTAAAAATAAAGATTATGCATAACAGCAAGGCGCATACCGAGCATTTCGTTTGCCTTCAGCAAATGGCGAATGTATCCCCTGCTGTGGCTTTTGCAAACCGGGCAATTGCATTTCGAATCTATCGGTACATCGTCTCTTGCATATTTTGCGTTGTTAATATTTATAATTCCGCTTTTTGTGAAAAGGTGACCGTGTCTTGCGTTTCTGCTCGGCATAACGCAATCAAAAAGGTCCACTCCCCTGCTTACGCCTTCTATAATGTTGCCGGGTGTGCCTACGCCCATAAGATACCTTGGTTTATTATACGGTGCAAATGGCGTTACGGCACTGATAATTCTGTACATATCCTCTTTCGGTTCGCCAACGGCAAGTCCGCCGATTGCATAGCCGTCCAAGTCCATTTTTGCAATAAGCTTCATATGCTCAATGCGCAAATCATCAAACGTACAGCCCTGATTTATGCCGAAAAGCATTTGGTTTTTATTTATGGTTTCAGGCAAAGAATTAAGCCTGTCCATCTCGGTTTTGCAGCGTTCAAGCCATCTTGTTGTGCGCTCGCACGCCTCTTTTGCATATTTATATGTTGCCGGATTTTCGACGCATTCGTCAAACGCCATAGCAATTGTTGATGCGAGCCGGCTCTGAATTTGCATTGACTCCTCGGGACCCATAAATATTTTATGCCCGTCGATATGTGAACTGAAGGTTACGCCGTCCTCTTTAATTTTATTGAGTTTGGCAAGCGAAAACACCTGAAATCCGCCGCTGTCCGTAAGAATGGGTTTATCCCATCCCGTGAATTTATGAAGCCCGCCCATATCGTAAACAATATCGTCACCGGGGCGCACATGCAAATGATAAGTGTTGCAAAGCATAACCTGAGTGCTGATTTTATTTAAATCCTCGGCGGACAAACCGCCTTTAATTGCCGCGGCAGTGGCAACATTCATAAATGCAGGCGTTTGCACGGTGCCGTGCACAGTTTCAAAAACGCCGCGTCTTGCGCCGCCGTCCTCTTTAATTACTTCAAATTTCATATTTAATCCTCAATAAACATTGCGTCTCCGAAACTGAAAAATCTGTATTTTTCGGCAACCGCCGTGTTGTAAGCATTCATTATATTGTCAAAACCGGCAAATGCGGAAACAAGCATTATCAGTGTGCTTTCCGGCAAATGGAAATTCGTTATAAGGGCATCCATGCATTTAAATTCATAGCCGGGATAAATAAAAATCGAAGTGTCGCCCTCATCCTCGCAAATGCAACCGTTTTTGGTGGCGACGGATTCAACTGTGCGGCACGAAGTGGTGCCTACGCAAATTACTCTGCTTCCGTTTTTCTTTGTTTCGTTTATCAAATCTGCGGTTTCCCGAGACATAATATAATGCTCAGTGTGCATTTTATGTTTTGTTACATCGTCCACTTTAACCGGTCTGAATGTTCCAAGTCCGACATGAAGCGTTACATAAGCAGTTTTAACACCGGATTTTCTGATTTCATCAAGCATCTCAGGCGTGAAATGAAGACCTGCGGTGGGTGCGGCCGCCGAGCCGAGTTCTTTGCTGTATACAGTTTGATATCTTTCTTTGTCTTTAAGTTTTTCTTTAATATACGGCGGCAGCGGCATTGCGCCGATTTCGTCCAACACGGCATAAATGCTGCCTTCGCACGAAAATTTAACAAATCTATTGCCGTCTTCTTCATTTATATCAACAATTTCGCCGATGAGCTTTCCCTCTCCGAAGCTGAATTTTGTGCCGATTTTTGCTCTTTTACCGGGCTTGCAAAGGCATTCCCACACATCATTTTCCTTTTGGGCAACGAGCAAAAATTCAACCACAGCGCCCGTTTTCTGCTTTACTCCGTAAATTCTTGCAGGAATAACACGTGTGTCGTTGAGCACAAGGCAGTCACCGGGGCGCAGATATTCGCCAAGGTCTTTAAAAATCCTGTGCTCCAATTCACCGTTTTTTTTGTGCAAAATCATAAGCCTTGAGGCGTTTCTGGGCTCAATCGGAGTTTGAGCTATTAGTTTTTCGGGTAATTTATAAAAAAAATCTGAAGTTTTCATTATTGTCCTCTAATTTATGTTTGACATATATATATAATAAGTGATATTATATTACGAGATAAGTTGAGTTTGATATCGATTTGCAAACCGACTAATATTATATTCTAAAAATCATCTTTTTACAAGATGTATTTTTATAAGGAGAACTGATTATGAAAAAACAGTACAAAGTCGGCGTAGTGGGCGCAACAGGCATGGTTGGTCAGCGCTTTATCACACTGCTTGAAAACCACCCTTGGTTTGATCTTGTTTGCCTTGCGGCGTCATCAAGATCGGCAGGAAAAAAATATTCCGAAGCTGCGGCAAAAAAATGGTGCATGGATAAAGAAATGCCCGAAAAAGTTAAAGATATGATTGTTTTGGACGCCGAAGCGGATATAGACAAAATCACTTCAATGGTTGATTTTGTTTTTTGCGCGGTTGATATGAAAAAAGATGAAATTAAGAAGCTTGAAGAAGCTTACGCAAAGCACGAGTGCCCCGTTGTTTCAAACAACAGCGCAAACCGCTTTACTCCCGATGTGCCAATGGTTGTGCCTGAGCTTAATGCAGAGCACATCAACATCATTCCTGCTCAAAGAAAAAGACTCGGCACAAAAAGAGGCTTTATTGCGGTTAAATCCAACTGCTCGCTTCAATCATATGTTCCTGCTCTTTTCCCGTTGCATAAGGATTTCGGTGTAAAGGATGTTCTTGTTTGCACATATCAGGCAATCAGCGGCGCAGGAAAAACTTTTGAAACATGGCCGGACATGGTTGACAATGTTATCCCCTACATCGGTGGTGAAGAAGAAAAAAGCGAAAAAGAGCCGCTTAAGCTTTGGGGCAAAATTGAGGCTGATGAAATTGTTCCGGCAGACAAACCGAATTTCACCGCACAGTGCATAAGAGTTCCCGTTTCAAACGGTCACCTTGGCGCGGTTTTCGTTAACTTTGAAAAGAAACCCTCTAAGGAAGAAATGATTAAGATTTGGAACAGCTTTAAGGGCAGAGCTCAGGAGCTTGAGCTTCCCTCCGCTCCAAAGCAATTCCTCAACTATTTTACAGAGGATGACAGACCGCAAATAAAAACCGAAAGAATGCTTGAAAACGGCATGGCTGTTTCCATCGGCAGACTTCGTGAAGACACACAGTATCAATATAAATTCGTTTGCCTTTCGCACAACACATTAAGAGGCGCAGCAGGCGGTGGTGTTTTGCTCGCAGAGCTTCTTTGCGCTGAAGGCTATATGGATTGATAATCCGCGAAATTATTAACACAGAAGGAGTTTTTCACTATGAAGGAACCTATCTTTACAGGCGCGGCAGTTGCCATTATTACACCGATGAATGAGGACGGATCCGTTAATTACGACGAATTTGCCAAGTTTATTGATTTTCAGATTGAAAACGGTACGGACGCAATCGTTATTTGCGGCACAACTGGCGAAAGCTCAACCCTAAGAGTTGTTGAGCACACCGAATGCGTTAAATGGTGCATTGACTATGTTGCCGGCAGATGCAAGGTTATTGCAGGCACTGGCTCAAACTCAACCGCCTGTGCAATCGAAATCAGCCGTGAGGCTTGCAAGGACGGTGCAGACGCACTTTTGCTTGTTACGCCTTACTATAATAAAACAAGCCAAAGAGGGCTTATTGCTCATTACACCGCCATTCACGATGCAACGGACAAACCGATTATTCTCTATAATGTTCCATCTCGCACAGGTGTTAACATTTTACCCGAAACCGCTGCCGAGATTGCCAAGCTTCCCAGAATCAATGGCATTAAAGAAGCAAGCGGCGACCTTGACCAAATCGCAAAGGTTCATGATCTTTGCGGCGAAGAGCTTAATATTTGGAGCGGTAACGACGACCAAATTTACGATGTGCTTGAAAGAGGCGGAAAAGGTGTAATCAGCGTGCTTTCAAATGTTTGCCCTAAGGAAACGCACGATATCGTTGCCGAATATCTTGCCGGCAACAAAGAAAAATCAAAAGTTCTTATGGATAAATATATGAAGCTTGCAAAACAGCTTTTCTGCGATGTTAACCCGATTCCCGTTAAAGAAGCGGTAAATATGATGGGCTATAAAGCAGGCCATTGCAGACTTCCGTTAGTTGATATGACCGATGAAAACAAAGAAAAGATGAAAGCCACTCTTAGGGAATACGGCATTATCGACTAATTTTCAAATTAAGAGGAATTTTAAATTATGAAAAAAATAATTCTTTGCGGTGCAAACGGCAAAATGGGTCACGTTATCCGCAGTATTGTTGCGGCGGACGATGAATGCGAAATCGTTGCCGGAGTTGACATCAACACAGAAGCCTCGGAATTTCCAATATATTCCGAAATCGACAGCGTTAAGGAAAATGCTGATGTTATAATTGATTTTTCGAATCCGGCACTGCTTAATTCCTTGCTTAAATATTCATCGGCAAAAAAAATCCCAGTAGTTATTGCAACAACAGGATTTGATGAAGACCAAAAAATGCAAATAGAAAATGCGGCTGAGAAAAACGGCGTGTTTTTCACCTACAATATGAGCCTTGGAATAAATCTTTTGGCAACGCTTGCAAAAAAAGCCGTTGATGTCCTCGGAAACGATTTTGACATTGAAATCATAGAAAAGCACCACAATCAAAAGATAGACGCTCCCAGCGGCACGGCTCTTATGCTTGCAGATGCGATTTGCGAGGAAATCGATGAGCCGATGAAATATGAATATGACAGACATAGCAAACGCGAAAAGCGCAGCAAAAATGAAATCGGCATGCATGCGGTTCGCGGCGGCACAATAGTCGGTGAGCATGAAATTATTTTTGCAGGCAGAGATGAAATCATAACGCTTTCACACTCTGCAAGAAGCAAGGAAATTTTCGCTGTTGGCGCGGTTAACGCCGCAAAATACATGGTTGGCAAAGGCGCAGGTCTTTACACCATGAAAGACCTTATTAAATAATTAATTTGAGATAATTTAATAGCGGATTGACGCTCTTGCCCGGTATTTTGCGAGCTCATCATACCGAGTAAGAGCGTATTTTTCAGGAGAAAAACCATGAGCGAAAACAAATTCAAATCAAAGTTAAAATCTTTTTTTAAAAATTTAAGCATCACAAATTTTCTGTTTCTTTTTTTGGCAGGAATCGTTAATTCGATCGGAGTTACATTGTTTTTGGCTCCGGTTGAGCTTTACGACAGCGGTATTTCCGGCACTTCAATGCTTCTTTGGCAGCTTACACCGGATAAATACACTCTTTCGCTTTTTCTTATTATATTAAATGTGCCGTTATTTTTGTTCGGCTTAAAAAAACAGGGTATAACATTTACTGTTTATTCGATTTTTACGGTTTCGATTTATTCCGCATCATCCTACATAATCAATTATATTCTTCCGATTGACAATATGAGTGCTTCCCCTTTTGCAGGCACGGATTTATTGCTTTGCGCAATCTTCGGCGGAATAATTTCCGGCGCAGGAAGCGGACTTGCGATAAGATTCGGAGGCGCTATGGACGGAATTGAGGTTTTGGCAGTTACATTTTCAAAAAAACTCGGCATCAGCGTAGGCACATTTGTAATGATATATAATGTTATTTTATATGTTGCTGTCGGTCTTATTACAAAAAGCTATATTCTGCCGCTTTATTCCATAATCACATATTGTGCAGGGATTAAATCGGTTGATTTCATAGTTGAAGGGCTTGACAAAACAAAAGCGGCAATGATAATCACAACAAATCCGCAAAAGATGTGCGCCGCGCTTTCGGAAGAATTCGGTCACGGCGTAACTCAAATAGAAGCCAAGGGATATTATGAGAATAAAAAACTTACGGTTATTTATTTTGTTGTAAACAGATTTCAAATTGCTAAGCTTAAAAGTATTATTAAAAAAATTGACAAAAATGCATTTTTTACTGTTTCCGAGGTAAGCGACTTTATGGGAAGCAGCTTAAAAAAAGGAAAATTGGGAAAATAATACTAATCACTTGTTTTTTTGCCTGATTTATGTCATAATCAATTCATAAATTATTAAGGAGGAGAAACCTTATGAAAAAGTTTATTCAGGAATTCAAAGAATTTGCTCTTAAAGGCAATATGATGGACATGGCAATCGGTATCATTATCGGCGGTGCGTTCACAAGCGTTGTTACTTCGCTTACCGATAACTTTATCAAGCCCTTGCTTAATTTTATTACCGGCGCAGCCGTATACACAGGCGCGGACATTGCAGGCTTTGCCTCGTCGTTTATTTCGGCGTTTGTTAATTTTATAATCATGGCTTTTGTGCTTTTCTGCCTGCTTAAGGTTATGAATAAAATCACGGATATCGGTCACCGTAAGGACGAAACACCTGCCGCTCCCACCACAAAGATCTGCCCTTATTGTTGCACTGAAATCGCTATCAATGCAACCCGTTGCCCGCATTGCACCTCTGCGCTGGAAGAAAAGGCAGACGCTGAATAATATTTAATAAATATTTCAAAGAAAAGGGGCTGTAAAAAAACAGTCTGAAAAAAAGATGACTGCAAGAACTCCAAAA
>CAVJZG010000004.1:0-127851 GCA_963654285.1 bacterium | reverse complement strand
ACTGCTTCTATCAACGCGTTGTATGCGCTGTAGTCGGCGGCGGCTTCTGCAAGAGAAGGCATTGAGAGAGCGTCTATTGATTCAAGCTCCATCAAGCCATAAGTTGTTGTGGCTTTATATGTATTCCACTTTTCATTTGCAGCGTTGTAAGCAGACACATAATTTGCCCAAGATTTATATGTATTTGTATCTTGGTAGCCTTCATCTACAACTGCTTTTGCAGCATCAAGAGCAGTTTTATAAGTTTGAATTGCATTATCGCCAACCCAGTCTTTAAGATCTGATTGTTTATCATTGATTTCATTTACCTTTAATACAATGTTATTATAAACAAATGATTCAATGCCGGATGTTCCTGTTTGATAACTTTGAGCAGTAAGACTGTCATATGCAGCGAGGAAATTCGAAGCTGTTGTGGCAGTGTAATTCGTGATATTTGCAAGAGCAGTTAAATTCTCCTGTTTAGTGAGACCTTCGGTTTTAACTTTATTAAAGTTAATAACATAGATGTCGTTGCTGGTAACATAGAAATGAACACCACTACCACCGGCAGCATTCACCTGGCTCTTCCATTTTCCATTTTTACTATTATCACTAATATAAGTATCAAATTTGACTGAAAGCTGTTTTAAATAGCTATCCTCATCATTAAAAGAACCTGCTGTGTAAGAAAAATAGTTACTTACATACTTCGTTTCAGTTGTACTATGTTCATAATAAGGTGTTAATGAGCTGGCGTTTCCAGTGTAACCAATAGATGAACCATTTTCAGTATTCTGATAAGAATTAGTTGCTACACTGTCAAACCACTGGCGTTCTAATTTAACATCGCCTTCTGAAACAAACATTTGATATACTCGTCTTATACATCCACTTGAACAATATGGAACCATCTTTGCCATAACAGGTGCTGTCATAGTAGTAGAACCGTCATCAAGCCAAACAACATTGGTGAATGAATAACCAATACCCATGCTTGCATCCGATTGAAGAACATAATTTGAATCGTTAAACGAATTATAGGTGGGCGTTGAGAGCAGGTTTTGAGAATAATCGGAAATAACACCGCTCACTGAAACCGTTGCAGGCTTGGAATATTGCTCCATAGCCGCAGTGGCTTTTGTGAGATTTGAAAGCAACGTTGCGGGATCACCTGTGGTGTCATATCCATAGACATATTGAGCAGCCGCAACATAAGCAAGATATGCGCTTTGCATATTTGTATAAACATAATCTGCATTAGCAAGGGCAGCCATTTTTGTTTTATATGCACTGATTGCAGAATTTAACTGAGCGTTGTAATCAACCTCACCCTTGTACGTTTTAACCGTTACATCTTTAATTATGTATTTACCGTAAGAACTGCGAGTTGCAGAACCGATTTGGAAGTTGCCCATTTGCTGCGGTGTATATGAAGTGGAAACCGTTTGAGTTTCATTACCGATTTTGATAGTGAAAGTTTTATCGGAAGCGCTGTAATAAACCGAGCAAGGGATTGTTGAATCATAAGTGTCGGTTGCACTGGAGGTGGATTTAGCCGTGAAAGTATTTGAATAAGTAGTGTTGTCATGATGGATTTTACCATCAAAAGAAACAGCAACAACTTTATTATCATTTAAATTATATTGTGCAACACCTTTATTAGTGTCACCCGTATATGAAGTACCAATAGCAAAATAGCCTCCATTAGTAACATCGGCAAGCTTTTTGTAGATACCATAATTCCATGAAATCTCGAAATCTTGATCCGATTCAAGATAGTCCGTTAAGTTGGAAATAATTGCAAGACCATCAGGTACAAGAGCACCGGTATAGTTTGAAGTTGTGTAAGAAATCAAACTGTTGCCTTCACCGTGATATGAAGTACTATAGGTATAGAACTTCATTGAACCTGAGCCGACAGTATTGTTTGAAGTGGGTGAACCGCTGCTGAAACTGTTTGAATAATCAAAATTAGCAGTTGTTGTTAAATCACTTGAGGTTGCCGCGATTGCAACAAGAGGAATGCTTGTTACAACCATAAGCGCAGCAAGGATAACAGCAAGCAGCTTTTTGGAAAAAGATTTTTTCATAAATTTGCCTCCTCATTAAAAATTTTTTCATCACTTGCGGAGAAATGCGAAAAGCCGATTTACTGACGACATCGTGCAAGCCGCTTTTCTTCGCATTACCATGCGCAAAAAGGCGCACGGCAGCCAAATTATATATGTATATATTACAACAATCAAACGATATTGTCAATGATTTTTTTTACAATTTGTACACATTTTAATTTTTTTGTGAACTTACTAAGGTTGGGTTGTGTGGAGTGCAGGAACGATATTTAAAATTCCCATCATTACAAAGGCGATATTTAAACTTCCCCTCATCAGTCAGCTACGCTGACAGCTTCCCCCCAGGGGGAAGCCCGGAATGGCGTTTCTGCGACAAGCTTAGCCTTCTCCTTGGGGAGAAGGTGGCTGCGAGGGACGAGCAGACGGATGAGGGGTTGATTTGCGTTGCGTTTATAAATGTGGGAGCGTTATTTAAATTTCCGCTCATCAGTCAACTGTGTTGACAGCTCCCTCCAAAGGGGGGAAGTCGTGAATTGGTTGCCGTGTATAACAAAAAAACTTAATTATAATGAAAAAAGCTTGCCAAGAACGGCAAGAAAATATAATATAACAGTATAACACATGACTAAGGTGAATTGCTATGAATGAATTTAAAAACGCAAAGCTAAAACGAAATGCACAATCACTGAGAAAAAATATGACGCCGCAGGAAAGAAAACTATGGTTTGAGTTTTTAAAAGAATTACCAGTAACGGTACACAGACAAAAGGTGGCAGGCAATTTCATACTTGATTTTTACATTGCGAATTCAAATATCGCCATAGAGATAGACGGTTCTCAGCATTACGAAATCGCAGGCGAAGCGAGCGATAAAAAGAGAGACGATTTTCTTAGGGAAAACGGAATTACGGTTTTGCGTTATTCAAATTATGATATTAACAATCATTTTTCTTGTGTTTGCCAAGATATATTAAACCATATAAATTTTTGATTGAATTAAGCTTCTCCGTTAGAGGAGCTTTTTTGTTGCTGCGATGTTATAATCTCCCCTCATCAGTCAGCTACGCTGACAGCTTCCCCCCCAGGGGGAAGCCGTGAATCGGTTGCAAGAGTGCTTATTAAGTTTAAGCAAATTATTTTTCCGCAAGCTTTTGGAGTTTTTCGATTTCGCGAGGTGTGAGGTCGCGGAACTTACCGAGAGGAAGCATACCGAGTTTAACGGGACCTTCTGCTATGCGTTTAAGGCGGGCGACTTCAAGACCGACTGCATCGCACATTTTTCTGATTTCACGGTTTCTGCCCTCGCGGATACCGAATTCAAGCACCACCCTATCATCTTCTTCCGAAACGACGGAAACATCGCAAGGCAGAGTTTTACGCCCGTCTATTTCCACGCCGGAACGAAGTTTATCGAGGATATCATCATTAACGGCGGGGCGCACGGTAACGCGATAAATTTTAGTAATATTGCCCGAAGGGTGCATAAGTGCATTGGCAAGAGCGCCGTCATTGGTAAAAAGAAGCAGCCCCTCGGAATCCCTGTCGAGCCTACCGACGGGATAAACACGCTCTTTAACGCCGTGAACAAGCTGCATAACGGTTTTCTTTGCATGCTCATCGGACACAGTGGTAACATAACCGCGCGGTTTATTAAGCATAATATAGCGCATTTCGGCGGTTTTATTTATTTTTTTGCCGAAAACTGTTACAAGGTCTTTTTTAGGATTAACCTTATCCCCTATTTTAGCCGGATGACCGTTTACCTTAACCTTACCCGAGGATATAATTTCCTCGCACTTCCTGCGGGAGGCAACGCCGCAATCCGCCATAAATTTTTGAAGCCTAACAGAATTATCCATTATATTCAACATCCTCACACGCCTCAACCGGCAGTGAAGCAATCTCCTTTTCTTTATATTTAACAACCGCTTTACCAACGGAGTCGCCTTTTTTGACAGGCGCATACAAAAACGGCTTTGCATAAAGGCAAACGGTTACAAGATTTGCATTTGGCACAACAACCGAGCCGGAATAAGCCGCCTTAACAGCGCTTTTAGCCGAGCCGACTGTGAGCACAGCCATTTCGCCACCTACGGGAACATCGGCAAGCGATTTTTCAACCTCGGCGCAAAGGCTGATATGATCCTGCCAATCATCAAGGTCATTGAGCGTGACGCAGACGACGAACCTGCCGTTATTTTGATAAGCGGAAACGAGGCAACGCCCTGCTTTTTCGGTGAACCCTGTTTTAACGCCGACAAAGCCTGTTTGCGAAAGCAATTTATTATGATTATAAATTTTGATTTTTTTGCCGGAAACAGTGATTTCGGCACTTTGCAATTTGCAGATTTTTGCAAATTCTTCATTTTTAACTGCGGCGCATGCAAGAACAGCCATATCAGCCGCAGTGGAGCAATGACCGCCTTCGTCAAGCCCCGAGGGTGTGACGAAAAATGAATCAAGCATACCGAGAGCGGCGGCTTTTTTATTCATCATATTTGCAAAATCGGCAAAGCTTGGGGCAAGGAAAAGAGCCGCGGCATTAGCGGCATCATTTCCCGAAGCGAGCATCATTGCAACAACGATATCTTGAAGAGTAATGCAATCGTTTTCACGCAAACCGACAACGGAGCCTTCGGTATTAACCATATCGGCAGTGACGGTTACTGTTTCGCCGAGCCTGCCGCTTTCGCAAGCGATAAGTGCCGTCATAATCTTTGTGGTGGAAGCAATACTGCGCTTTTGATTTTCGTTTTTTGCAGCAAGGAACTCCCCTGTTTTCACATCAATAACGGCATAAGCCGCAGCCGAGTAATCAACAGCCCCAACGGGCATTGCGCCGAGCAAAATAAAAAGCGCAGCAAAAACAGCAAAAATCTTTTTTAACAAAATAATCACCTGCTAAAATAATATGCAGGTGATTATTACGATAGCAATATAAAATTATTCAGCTTTTTCCTCTGCCTTAGCAGGCTCATCCTTAGCCTTAACGAGCTGAGAAATCTGATCAACAAGCTCGGGAATCATAGCGATTGCACGATCGGCAGACGAGGAATAATTATTGATTTGCATCATTCTTACTTTTTCGTTTTGAATAACGATGAAAGCAACAGGCGAAATCGTGATACCGCCGCCGCCACCGCCGCCGAACAGCTCTGCATTTTGCTTGGAGGGCAAATCCGTGCCGCCGCTGGTGAAGCCGTACGATACCTTGGAAACGGGAATAAGCGTGGTGTTGCCCGTTTGGATAGGCTCGCCGATAATAGTTGAAACATCAACCATTTCCCTCATTTTTTCGAGGGTGTTTTCCATTATTTTGTTTACCGGTGTTTCTTTCATTTTTTTATCTCCTTAAAGATTATTTATCTTTTATAAGATTAACAACAAATATTTTACCTGCGGAAAGAGCCACATGCAATATTGTGCCCACGCTGAGCGAGCCGATGAATTGCAAGCCGTATTCGTTTTGCGGCATTATAAAGTCGGGGGCAATCCAATCGTTATAATTATCAACCTTCATGCCGTTTATAATCGCGCCCTTTAAGGGGTAATAATATTTACAGATTTTGCCGTAGGCACGGGCAATAGTGTCGGCATCACCGCCGCCCACAAGTATTTTAACATAGAGCGAATAAATATGGAAGCCCCTAAAAAGAGTTGAAATTGCGCCTGTGGCACTTTCAACCATATTTGAAACGAAAAGCATTATGCCGACAATGCCGTCTTTATCCCAAATATTTTTGATGAAATTGGGCTTTTTTTGATCGGCAGGTTTTGCCTGCTTTAAATCGGGGCTGTTTTTATCGGCTTTATCGCCTTTTTCGCCGGTCGGCAACTGCGCGGCATGCGGCTCGGCTGAATTTGCGTTAACTGAAACCGAAGCGGTCTGCGCGCCCGCATTTTGAGCGGTTTTTTCGGGCTCTGAATGCGGTTGCTTTGAATTGCTTTTTGCCTTTTGCTTTTTATTTGATTTTTTCTTAGCCTCGTCCTTAACCTTTTGGGCGCTTTCCTGCGGAAAAAGGAGGAACGAGAGGATTTTGGAAAGCTCAATATCCTTATTTATCCACAGCACACTGATTGTGGTGCGCCATTTATTATCATAAACGATTGTAACGGTGGCGGAGAGAGACAGGATAAGCGCAATAACAACAACGATTACCGCTATAACTATTAGAGCCGTCATTCTTCGTCATCATCCCCCGATTCAAGAATTTCCGTTTCTATTGTAGCATTTTTTTCTTCATCAAACAAGGTGGTTTGCGAATTTTCTTTATCTTCTTCCTCGGGTTTGGGCAAATCGGGCAAATCGTCAAGGCTGTTGAGGGAAAAGCAACGCAAAAATCTGTCTGTAGTTCCGTAAACAAGCGGTCTGCCTGGGAGGTCGAGCCTGCCCTTTTCTTCAATAAGTCCCTTTTGCACAAGATTAGAGATTGATCCGGAGCAATCAACACCTCTGATTTGCTCTATGAAGCTTTTAGTAACGGTGCGATTATATGCAATTATTGCAAGCACCTCAAACGCCGCCTGCGAAAGCGGAGTATTCTTTTTGATTTCAAGCAATCTGCGCACATCGTCTGCATATGCTTCGCGCGTGCAAAGCTGATATTTACCGTCTACCCGAATAAGCTGAATGCCGCTGTTTTTTTCATCATATGTATCGGCAAGGTGGGAAAGCATTTTTGTGATATTTTCCACATCAAGCTCAAGCACCTCAGCAAGGCGGGCTGCTTCGACAGGCTCTCCGGAGGCAAAAAGCATTGCTTCAAGCTTACCGATAATATTATTTTCAGTTTTCATTGCTTTCACCCTCCTCGGAAATGCTAACTTCCATGTCCTGCATAGAACCGTTTAAAATGATTTTCTTTGTTTTTGCAAGCTCAAGCACGGCAAGAAAGGTTGCCACAAGATCGCTTTTAGACTGAGCATCCTCAAAAAGATTTAAAAATTTTACCTTTCGCTTTGCTTTAAGCTTTTCGATAATGCCGCCCACCTTTGAGGCAACATTCACAAACTTTCTTGCAACGATAACCTTAAAGGAATCAAGCGGCGGCGGCAACTTACGCTGTGCCCTGCCTGCGGCTGAAACATAAGCGTTAAGAAGTTCCTCGCCCTCGTGAAAGCGTTCATAATCATAATTGATATAGCCGGGTTGAGGTTCACGCACGAAGCGGTCAAACCCGTCGGTGCTGTGGCTGAGCTTTTCTGCCATAATTTTACAATCGCGATATTCGATAAGTTCGCCGGTAAGTTCCCTTTTAAGTTCCTCAGCCTCCTCCTGCCTGGGAAGAAGTGAAACCGTTTTAATATAAATCAGCCTTGCCGCCATTTCAAGGAAATCGCCGGCAACATCAAAATCGGCATTCTCCATTTGGCGAACATAATCAAGATATTGATTAACAAGCTCCACAATCGGAATATCGTTTATATTCAATTTATGTTTACTGATGAGGTGAAGCAAAAGATCCATGGGACCTTCAAACACCTCTAATTTATAATTTATCTGTTCCATTTAACCTCAATTACCGAAAATAAGATTCGGCAGGAAATATACGAAATTATGAAATAAGTTATTGAGCAGAGAAAGCGGAGTGTCGAGCACGCCGGTAAAAAGAAGCACCATAAGCGCAATCATTATATAGCGTTCATAGCGGAAGTATTTTTCATATGCTCTGTCCGGCAAAACAACCGCAAGCACGCGCGAACCGTCAAGCGGCGGAATCGGCAAAAGATTGAAAACGGCAAGAGCGATATTGATATTAGCGGCAAATGAGAAAAAAAGCACCAAAAGATACATAGCCGTGCTTGTGCCGGCAATCTTATCAAGACCCGAACCTATAAAAGCGAAAACAAAACTCATAAAAAGGTTTGAAGCAGGGCCGGCAAGCGCAGTGAGCGCCGTGCCCTTGCGGTAATCCTTAAATTTAAGCGGATTTATCGGCACCGGCTTTGCGTATCCGATTCCGAAAAGAAAAATCATAACAGTGCCGACGGGGTCAAGATGCGAAAAAGGATTAAACGAAAGCCTGCCGAGTTTTTTAGCAGTATCGTCCCCCATCTTATAGGCAGCCCAGCCATGTGCAAGTTCGTGCACGGGAAGGCAGCAGAAAACCACAAACATTCTTGCCACCACGGTAATGATTGCGTATATGTAATTCCCGCTGAAAATATCGCCAAGGATTGAAATACTAAAATTATTCATATAAAAAAACAACCTTTCACACCGCAGAGGCGGAGTTATTTTTCGGCAAACACCATTCTGACATTTTGATAAATGTCTTTTTTAACTTCAATGTTTTTAAATCCCGATTTTGCAAGAATATCGGATACGGCTTTTCCCTGGTCCTCGCCTATTTCCAAAAGCAGCCTGCCGCCGGGTTTTAATGCGATTTTCCATTTATCTGCAATAATATTATAGAAAAACAAACCGTCCTCACCGCCGTCAAGCGCGGTTTCCGGCTCATAAGAAAGTTCGCTCTGAAGATTGGCGATATCCGCAGTTTTGACATAGGGCGGATTTGAAACGATAATATCGGCAGAAGCTTTGATTGTTTCTTCGGGGCGGCATATATCACCCTTAATCGGAACTGCATTTTTTGCAAGATATGAATTTTTGATCAGATATTCATATGCCGCTTCGCTTTTTTCAATGCAATAAACCTTTGCGCCGGGTACTGCCTTTGCAATGCTAAGTCCTATGCAGCCGCTGCCGGAGCACAAATCGTAAACCACCGGGTTTTTAATTCTATTTGCTGCCTTAACCGCAGCATCGGTCAATTCCTCCGTTTCGGGCCGCGGAATAAGCACACCGTCGCCGACGAAAAATTCAGATTCGTAAAAATCCCATTTGCCGATAACATACTGAAGCGGTTCGCCGCTTTTTAATTTCCAAAGCATATCTGCAAGCTTTTTATTGCCGACGGTATCATCACGATGAAATTCAAATTTGCTGTTTTTAATTCCTGCCAATGAACAGACAACGCACAGTGCTTTAAAATCCGCTTCGTCAACGTTATTACCGCTTAAAAACAGCTTTGAATAATCATATGCCTCTTTTAAATTCACTTGATTTCATCATCCTCGGGATTATCGGTTATGACAGCCTTAAGAGCCGTTATTCCGACTTCCAAAATATCGGGAGTCGGCTCTTTTGTGGTGATTCTTTGCATCCACAGACCGGGTGCGGAAACAATTTTAACAAAAAGATTGTCGTGCCTGCCGGCATATCTTATAAACTCATAGCAAATGCCCATTAAAATCGGCAAAAACGCAAGTTTTAAAAGCATCCAAAGCACACGAACCGCGGCAATTTGCGGAAAAATCTTAGCAATAATCGTGTAAAATATAATGCTGAAAATAAGAACAACAAAAATGAAAGAAGTACCGCATCTGGGATGAAAGCGGGTGCATTTTGCGGCATTTTCAACATTCAGTTCCAATCCGGATTCATAACAGGCTATGGATTTATGCTCTGCACCGTGATACATAAACATACGCTTTATATCTTTCATTTGACTGACTGCCGCCATATAAGCAACAAAGATAACGATTTTTATGACGCCTTCAATAAGACCCTGATAATTTGTGATTGCGCCGCCGCTCCACTGATTTGCCTTATTGAAAAATAAAACTGGAAAATAAACAAATAGCAAAACAGCAAGTGCAAAGCCCAAAAATGTTCCAAGCAAACCGACGAAATCCATAAGCTTATCGCCGAATTTATCGGAAATCCATTTTTCAAATTTATTCATATCTTCATCCTCGATATCCTCCATTCCGGATACCTCGGCAGAATACATAAGCGCCTTATAGCCGATTATCATTGATTCAACAAAGTTAACAACGCCGCGAATAATCGGCAAATTTAATATTTTAGCTTTGTCGCGCGCGTGTTTAACCTTGTGATATTCTGTTAATATTTCGCCGTCCGGCTTACGAACGGAGGTTGCCGTCCCTTTTGGACCGAGCATCATAACACCCTCAATTAGTGCCTGCCCGCCGACGGAGGTTTTATGAGTTTTTTTTCTCATCCGATTTATCACCTTTCAAATTTATATCCTCATCCGTAACCTGCTGTTCGCCAGATGTTGCCATATCGATTTCTTTTTTAGTGGGAGCACTGTTTATCGGAAGATATATTGTAACAAGGGTGCCTCGACCCTCTTTACTGTCTATTTCAAGCTTGCCTTTATGAAGATTGACAATCTCGTTGGTTACGGCAAGACCTATTCCTGAGCCGCGCACGGAAACATTTGCTTTATAAAATTTATCAAAAACGTGCGGCAAATCTTCTTTGGAAATTCCACAGCCCTGATCGGCTATAGAAATTTTAACAGCGTCGCTTTGATTGAGCGTTGTAAATTCCGCTTTAACGAAAATTTTGCTCGGGGCGCGCGAATATTTTAAAGCATTGTCAAGTATATTCATAAATACCTGCTTGAGCCTGTTTGGATCGGCGTCGGCAGGAGCGGGAAGCTCCGGAATACTGTAGCGAACCTCTATTCCCTCGCGCATTGCACGCTCGCAGAAAGTGAACACGGTTTCATCAAGCTCGGCAAAAATATCTGTTTTAACAAGGCGCAAGGTCATTCTGCCGCTTTGCAGCCTACTGAAATCAAGCAACTCCTCAACAAAGCCCTCTAACCTGCCTGCCTCTTTAACAATAACCTGCAAGCCTTTTGAAGTAAGCTCGTCACGTTCCGTATCGCGGCTGTAATAAAGCGTTTCGCCCCACCCCTTAATTGAGGTAAGCGGAGTTCGTAATTCATGGGATATTGTTGAAATAAAATCGTTTTTCATTTTATCCGCTGTTGCAATTTCAGAAGCCATTGAATTTATGGAATCACACAAAATGCCTATTTCATCGTCGTATTTTTTTTCAATTCTGGCATTAAGATTACCGTTCGCGATTTCATTTGTGGTTTTGGTTATCTGCTTAACGGGAATTATAATTGAGCGGATAAAGAAAAGATTTGAAAGCAAAATTATTGCAAACACAAAAATCACAAGCACAAGCAATATTGAAATTACCGTGAATATTTGAGAATCCACATCTTCAATATTCGTCATAACTCTTACGGCGCCCACATTGGCACCGGCTGAGTTTTGAATAACCCTTGTGATTGCCATCACTTTATCGCCGCCGTCGTAAATTTTGCCAACATATTTACCAGTGCCGGACTCGGAGCTTTTTGCGGCATCGTAATCCTCCATTTTAGTGCTGCCGACCAAAAAGCCGTTTGAAGAGGCAAGCACCTTGCCGTTATTATCTATAACCCAAACTGTTGTTTTTTCCTTATAGGCATAATTATCGATAAATTTGACAGCCGAGTTTTCAAGCGATGTGCCGGAATCGAGATTGTTTGAGAAGTAATTAACGGCATTAGTGGAAGCGCCGGATTTTAAAATATTTTCAACAGAGTTGTAATAATAGCTTTTAACGGTTACGCAAGCCACAGTGAAAGCAACGGCAAGCACAATAACAACAACAAGAATTATATTTAGCAGCCATCTCTTTGTGAGCCCGTCAACCTTTAAGCTATGAAATTTTTCATGAATTTTCTTTTTCATTTACAACTCTGACTTTCGCGATTATTTGCTGTTTGTTATCCACTTATAGCCAAGACCCCAAATAGTTACAAGCCTTGTCGGCGAGGAAGGATTATCCTCAACCTTCATTCTGAGGCGACGAATATTAACATCAACAATTTTTTCATCGCCAAAATAGTTGTTGCCCCACACCTGCTTTAAAATATCCGTTCTGCTTAGTGCGGCATTTGGATTTTTAAAGAAATATTCAATGATTTGAAATTCAACCTGCGTAAGTTCAATCAGCTGCTTTGCCTTTGAAAGGGTGCGGTTTCTGAGATTAAGTTCAAATTCGTCAAGCACGATAGTATCGAGCTGAGAATCGTTTTTACGAAAACCCCTTGTCATTTCAACGCGGCGGTAAACAGCGTCCACACGCGCCATAAGCTCGCTCGGAGAAAACGGCTTTGTAACATAATCGTCCGCCCCGACAAGCAAGCCGGTTACTTTATCCATTTCCTGCGTTTTTGCGGAAAGCATAATAATGCCGAGATCTGACGAACGTTTGCGAAGTTCTTTACATACGGTAAGACCGTCCACCTCCGGCATCATAATATCGAGGATGGCAACATCAAAGGAATTTTCATTTTTTGAAAATAAATCAAGCGCAACAGCGCCGTTTTCAGCCTGCTCAACCTCATAGCCGCTTCTTGTTAAATTGATGACTATGAATTCTCGAATGGATTCTTCATCCTCTGCAACAAGCACTTTTTTCATAATCTGTTCTCCTTAATAAGATTTTATCATTGATTTTAAATCCGAAGCGGAAAGCCGCATATCGGATCGGGAATTACAATCTGCAATATATATATATCCCGATTCATTCATAATTTCTGTGTAGCCTGAATAATCACCGGCATTTTCGGAATAATGCGTGCTTGTGACACACGCTACGGCAAAAATCATATTTCCTCCGGAATCAAGCACCGTAAGCTTGGATTCCTCGGCATTATAATCCGCCGAAATTTCCGAAAACATATCCTCGGGAATAACGAGCTGATATTCGTCCTTTTCAACTGCGAGCGAATGGCAAACTTTATTCATAATATTGCCGTCATATTTATTCCATTCAACGGCATAAACATTTTCGGGAAGGTCATCGAAATCGGCATCAAGCGGAATCTCAATTTCACCGTCGTCGTTTATATCCATTGAAGAAAGCACGGAATATCTTGTGGTGCTTTTTGTTATGCCGGTTGTGTAGCTGTAATAAGGAGAAATAATCGTGCCGTATTTATCCGACCAATAAATTATTTCCGTGAGCATCTGAGTGCCGTTTGACTTAACGGCATCGGCATAAACATAGGTTCGCCCGTTCTTCGTTTCGGAACTGATGCTTTTATAATAGCTTATATGCCCGTCAAGCTTTGTTCTGCCGAGAATTTCGGAATTGCCGTCTGCATAAGAATATAAAACGGCGCTTGCGGAAACCGAATCGCCCGAATCTATTGAAAACACGGTGAGTTCGTTAACCGAGTCATCGTTTAAATCGGCAGCTATATAATCATTCATAACGATGGTTTTGCCCAGTTGAGAAAGCGAACCGGAATTATCGGAATCCGTGGCATAAACGGAAAGCGAATGGCTTGCCGCATTTACCATAACGTTCCACAGCACTATATATTCGTAATCGCCGTTGCCGTTTAAATCAGCAAAATCAAGCGAATAGACCTCTGCATTGTCAGTTTCGATATTTGAAACAACTGACCATTTACCGTCCTTTTTATCAATAACTGCCATATCAAGCCTGCCGGGATGCTGCGAGGGTTCATAAAACACGATTGCTTCGTTTTGCGAATCGCCGTCCGCATCAAAAAGATTATATGCAGTGGTGAATTTTCCGCTTATCGGGGATTTTAATTTAAAGCCGCCGCCCGCATATGAAGAAAGAGCATTTTGGATTTCGGCATCGTCACCCTGCGGAGAAACGGGAGAAATCAATTCATCAACGGAAGAAGCAAGCCTAAAGGAACAGCCCGAAAACAAAAGACATACCGCCGCAACGGCAGCAATAATTTTTAAATACTTCAAGCCTTAACCCCCTTGATTGCAAAATGCGCCTTATACTCCAGCATATTTGTAATATTATAACATTAAAATATTACAAAATAAATATCTTTTTTATATTATTTAAAATAAATATTACAAAAAAGAGGTTAAAAGAATAGTCAATATTTACAAAAATCACATTAACACGGGCAAAATGCAACCAAAAAAGCCGCCGTGTTACTCTTTTTAAATAACACAGCGGAACGATTTTTATGATATTTAATTATTTTTCGTATACGGATCTTTTAAGAGAGCCGATATAGGGCAAATTTCTGTATTTTTGATCGTAATCAAGCCCGTAGCCCACAACAAATTCATCGGGCACATCACAGCCGACATAATCGGGCGAGATTTGCGCCACGCGCCTTTCCGGTTTATCGAGCAAGGTTACTATGCTGATTGAATTTGCGCCGCGGGTTTTGAGAATTTCGGAAACATATTTAAGCGTTCTGCCGCTGTCCAATATATCCTCAACAATCAAAACATCATAGCCTGCCAGGTCAATATCGATATCCTTTGTGATTTTTACACGACCCGTTGATTCCGTGCCGCTGCCATAGGACGATACGGACATAAAATCAATACTGAGGGGCAAATTGATGTGACGAACAAGATCCGTCATAAAGAACACACAGCCCTTGAGAATACCGAGAACAAGCAGATTTTTTCCTTTAAAATCCTCCGTGATTTGCGCACCGAGCCTTTCGTTAATGTCGCGCAATTCCTGCTCGGAAACAAGTATTTCGTCAATATCCTGAAGCATAAAATCACCTGTCCTCTCTGAAATAAGACAAACCGAGCGACGCAGGACCGAGGTTTTCCTTTTTCTTTTTAACGCTTGCAAAAATAAGAACGATTATTGTTACAAGATAAGGAATCATCTTATAGAGTTCCTGGGTGCGCAGCGCGCCGGGAACATATAGATAAACGATATAAAGTCCGCCGAAAGCGATGGAGCCGAGTATGCTGAGATTCGGACGCCAAATTGCAAAGATAACAAGTGCGATTGCAAGCCAACCTCTGTCGCCGAAGCCGTTATTTGACCAAACGCCGTTAGCATAGTCCATAACATAGTAAAGACCGCCGAAGCCTGCAATAACACTGCCGAGGCAGGTAGCAAAATACTTTGAGCGATTAACATTGATGCCTGCGGCGTCTGCCGTTGCAGGATTTTCGCCGACAGCCCTGAGATGAAGTCCGCCTCTTGTGCGATTAAGGAAGAATGAGCATGCAATGGCAATAATTACAGCCGCATAAGCAAGAAAGCCGTAAGAAAGAAACAGTTGACCGAACCAGCCCGTGCTTTCCGCACCTGGAAGAGTTGTTCTGAAAAATCCGCTTGTCGTGGTAAGAGCAACGGATGGAACATCGGAGCCTGTGATTTTGATAAGCGAGCCGCCGAAGAAGTTACCGAAGCCCGTGCCGAATGTGGTGAGTGCCAAGCCCGTAACATTTTGGTTTGCTCGAAGCGTTACAGTGAGGAAACAATAGATAAGACCTGCCAAAAGTGAGCCGAGAATGCAGCAAAGAAGCGGAATCAAAACCGCAAGAAACGGAACGGCGTCCGCCTTTGAATCAAGGGAATTTTCATAAAGGAAGGCACCGATAACGCCGCTCATACCGCCTATGTACATAACGCCGGGAATACCAAGGTTAAGATTGCCGGATTTTTCCGTCATTATTTCGCCGGTAGAGCCGAAAAGAAGCGGAATGCCCTGCATTATGGCTCTGTGAAGAAAGGTTACGAGTGAAGAAAACATATCACTTTACCTCCTTATTTGCTTTTCTGAATCTTAATTCATAGTTGATGAAGAATTCACTTCCAATGATAAAGAACAGAATGATACCGGTTATAATATCGGAAAATGATTCGTTAAGATTGAACACCATTGAAATTTGGCTTGCACCGGCATTAAGGAAAACAAGCAAAAACGATGTGAGAATCATATAAATGGGATTAAACTTGGCAAGCCAAGAAACCATGATTGCCGTGAAGCCCCTATTCCCTGCCGTCGATGAAGAAATCGTGTGATCCGTGCCGCTTACAAGCAGGAAGCCTGCAATACCGCACACCGCGCCCGACAGGAACATGGTTCTAAGAATAACTTTTTTAACATTTATGCCGATATATTTGGCAGTGTTTTCGGATTCGCCTACAACGGAAAGCTCATAGCCGTGTTTGCTGTATTTAAGATAGATATACATCGCAATGGTGAGCACGAAAACAATGATAATATTAAGCAAATAATCGTAATCGCCGATAGTGGGCAGCCAGCCGGCAGATGAGCTGCCGTTTATAACGCCGATTTTACCCGAGCCCTTGGGATTTTCCCAATACATACTGAAATACGAAACAACTTGAATTGCAACATAGTTCATCATAAGGGTAAACAAAGTTTCGTTTGTGTTGAAATTTGCTTTGAAAACAGCGGGAATAAGAGCCCAAACAGCACCTGCCAGAACGCTTGCCACAAGCATAACCAAAATAAGCACACCGTTAGGCAACTTATCGCCAAGCAAAATCATACATGCCGCAGTTGCAAGACCGCCGATAAGTACCTGACCCTCACCGCCGATATTCCAAAATCGCATTTTGAAAGCGGGGGTTAAAGCAAGCGAAACACAAAGCAACATTGCAAGGCTTTGCAAAAGCTTCCACACTTTTCTTTCGGTGCCGAATGCACCCTCAAACATTGTGGCGTAAACAGAAATGGGATTTTCACCCGTTAAAAGCATTGTAACAATTGCGCATATTATAAGCGCACCCAAAACGGAAAGGATACGGATAAGCCATGCTTTACCGCCGGAAATATGTGCACGCTTTGCAATATGGAAAAGCGGCTCATGAACTTTTTTTTGTTTTTTATCCATTACTGCTCCTCCTTGCTTTCTGTTTTGGTCATGAGGAAGCCGAGTTCCTCTTTGCTTGTTGTGCGTCCGTCAACTATGCCGGTTATCTTGCCGGAATTCATAACAAGAATTCTGTCGCAAAGTTCAACGAGAACATCCAGGTCCTCGCCGACAAAGATTACGGCAACTCCGTTTGCCTTTTGCTTATTAAGCAAATTGTAAATCATATAAGACGAGTTAATGTCAAGACCCCTTACCGGGTAAGCCGCCATAAGCAGCCTGGGATTTAAAGCGATTTCTCTGCCGACAAGTATTTTTTGAACATTACCGCCCGAAAGCTTACGAACGGGTGTTGCCGTGCCGGGAGTTACAACCTCAAGGCTTTGGATTATGTTTTCGGCAAGGTCCTTAGGATTTTTTCGGTCCACAAACAGCGAATGACCTTTCCTGTAGCTTCTGAGCATCATATTATCGGTAATATCCATATTGCCGACAAGCCCCATACCGAGCCTGTCCTCGGGAACAAACGAAAGACGAACGCCGAGCTCGCGGATTTGAGTAGGTGTTTTATCGCGCAGATTAACGGTTTCACCTGTTTGTGTGTTATAGAATATTTCGCCCGATTCAAGATTTTGAAGACCTGCAACGGCTTCAAGCATTTCCCTTTGACCGCTGCCGGCAATACCTGCAATACCGAGAATTTCGCCTGCCTTGGCAGTGAACGAAATATCGTCAAGAATCATTCTGCCCTCGGAATTTTTGGCGGAGATATTCTTAACCATAAGCATATCCGTGGGATTAATGGGCTCCGTTCTTTCGATATTAAGCGAAATCTTTTTACCCACCATCATTTCGGTGAGGGATTGCTCTGTTGCATCTTTTGTTTCAACAGTGCCGATATATTCACCCTTGCGCAAAACCGCCACGCGATCCGAAAGCGCAAGCACTTCGTGAAGCTTATGAGTGATAATGATTATTGATTTGCCGTCTGCACGCATTTTGCGCAAAACATCAAACAATTTATCCGTTTCGTGCGGAGTAAGAACCGCCGTGGGCTCATCAAGAATAAGTATATCGGCGCCCCTGTAAAGCACTTTTATAATTTCAACGGTTTGCTTTTCAGATACGGACATTTCATAGATTTTTCTGTTTAAATCAATTTCAAAGCCGTATTTATCGGTAATTTCGCGAACCTTTTTTTCTGCTTCTTTAAGATTGAATTTTTTTCCGTCGTTAACACCCAAAACGATATTTTCCGTTGCATTGAAAACATCAACCAGCTTAAAATGCTGATGAACCATTCCTATGCCGCATTCAAAAGAATCCTTGGGAGATTTAATAACAACTTCTTCACCGTTTACGAATATTTGCCCTTCATCCGGAAAATAAATGCCCGAAAGCATATTCATAAGGGTGGTTTTACCACTGCCGTTTTCGCCGAGAATTGCAAGGATTTCGCCTTTTTTCACCTGCAAATTAACATTTTTGTTGGCAACGATTGAGCCGAAGACCTTTGTGATGCCTTTAAGCTCTATTGCAAGAGATTCGCTCATTACATGCCCTCCATGGAAATTTTAAATAATATATTAAAATATTATACCGCGGCCGATTTTCATCGGCCACGGACAATATTATAACTTAATTATTCAGCTTAGAATTGTGTATCAAGAAGAGTGATACCGTCAATTTGAATATCAAAGTAAGGTGCGGAGCGATACTCGGACTCATGGAAATAACCGTCCGAAACAGCCTCTGTGTCCGCAGTGTATGCAGCATCCGTGTCAACATCTGCCATATAGCTTGTAAGGTGACCCTCAGAATCAACCGTGGCGTTTACATTCTTATCCGAAGTTACGGTTACGGTGAATGTTGATGTATCGAATACATGAAGTTCGCCTGATTCAAGCTTAGCTTTAGCAGCGTCGATAGCTTCCTGAGTGCCTGCAGCAGCGGCATTCGTGTTAACATCGGTAAGAACAACGGAGCCTGTTTCAAGAGTGCCTGTCCAGTCTGCTTCGATATCTTTACCGTTCTTTACGCAATCAATTGCATGCTCAAAATAAGGAGCCCAGTTGATTCTTGAAGAAATGATAAAAGTGTTTGGGCAAGCTTCCTGGGTGCTGCCGTTATAAGATACATTGGGAACACCTGCAGTTTCGCAAGCTGTGGGAGCACCCATTGAATCGGCATGCTGGCTGATAAGAACGCAGCCGTTATTGATAAGCTTTTGAGCGGCTTCTTTTTCGGCTGTTTCATCATACCAAGAACCTGTGAAGGTAACCTCCATGGTTACAGACGGGCAAATGCTCTTTGCTCCGAGATAAAACGAAGTGTAGCCGGAAATTACTTCGGCATAAGTGTATGCGCCGACATAGCCCATTTTAGCCTGATCTGCGGTGATTTTGCCTGCATCGATCATTTCATTGAGCTTCTCGCCTGCTGCCACACCTGCAAGGTAACGACCCTCATAGATGGAAGCAAATGCATTGTGGTAGTTTGAAAGACCTTCTGTGTGAGCCTTTGTGCCGGTTGCATGCAGGAACTGAACCTCGGGGAACTTCTTAGCAGCCTCAAGGAGATAATCCTGATGACCGAAGCTGTCTGCAAAAACGATATCGCAGCCTTCGTCAACAAGCTCGGCAGCCGCATCGTAGCATTCCTGACCCTCAGGAATATTTGTTTTTTTAAGAATTTTTGCTCCGGTCTTTTCACAAGCCTCTTCAGCGGCTGTGATAAAGTTTTTGTCGTAGGTTGAATTTTCATCATGCAGGAAGATGAAACCAACTGTGAGATCCGACTTGGCGGTGCTTGAGCTTTCCTTGCTTGAGCAGCCGGCAAATACTGCGCCGACAAATACTACTGCAAGAAGAACCGAAATGATTTTTTTTGCCAATTTCATTTTGACTTTCCTCCGTTTATAAATGGAATTTTTATAACAAGCGCAGTTGCGCCCATTACCTGAATTTGCGAAATCAAGCTCTGAAAATTATGTCACCCGTTTCAGCATCCATACTTTCGATAATCGCAAGGCTTTCAACGCGAATGCCCTGCGCCCTGATTTCGTCGCCACCGTGCTGATAGCCCTTTTCTATAACCGTACCGCAGCCCACTAGTTCGGCGCCGCTTTCTTTAACCATTCGGATAAGACCGCGAAGTGCATTGCCGACCGCAAGGAAATCATCAACTATAAGCACCTTATCGCCTTTTCCGAGAAATCGCTTTGAAACCATAACATTGTAAGTGGTGCCGTGGGTAAACGACTCAACGGGAGTCACAAAAACATCGCCGGCGATATTTTTGGTTTTATTCTTTTTTGCAAAAACGAGCGGGCAGCCGAATTCCTGAGCAACCATAGAGCCGATTGCAATGCCTGAAGCCTCAATCGTTAAAATTTTATTTACTTCGTCATCTTTATACAAGCGGTGAAATTCCTTACCTATTTCTTTCATAAAAGGAACATCTATCTGATGGTTTAAAAAGCAATCGACTTTTAAGATATTGCCCTCGTAAACCTCGCCCTCTTCAATAATTTTACGCTTTAAAAGCTCCATAAGATTCTGATTACACCACTTTCAAAATTGATATGGATATAATAAACTAATGTAACAGCCATTGCAATAATTTGACGAATTTTGATACCAAATTTTAACCTTTTATGAATTGTGTAAAACAAGTGCCCAAAAACAGGTTTAAATCGTTAAAACTTATTGTTTATTTCACCGAAATATTGTAAAATATTATCATAAAATCATAAAGGAGAATTACCGTGGCAAATCTTTTTGACTATGCCGAAAAATTCGGCGGCATAAAATTTAACGAAATCGGCTTAACGGAAGCGGACAATGCAATTTTTTGCCGCCTTGCATATTGTGATTTTTCAAAGTACGCCGGAAAAACACTCGGCGAAATTTCAAGGTTTGCGGATGTTTCTGAGGAAAACGGCGAAGCCAAAAAAGACACGGCATATTTAACCCAAAAGCTGCTTTTGCAAATCGGAAAAAGCGAACGTTTTAAAAGCATAATCGTTTTTAAAACAAGCGAAGCGGTGAGCGAGGATTTGGCAACGGCATTTTACGGCGTTACATTCAGAATTTACGACGGTTTATACTATGTTGCATTCAGAGGAACGGACGAAAAAATATTAAGTTTTTACGAGGACGCAGAACTTGCATACAAATTCCCGATAACAAGCCAAACAACCGCGTTGAAATACATAAGCGAATCCGTTGAAAATTACGGCGGCAAATACTACATCGGCGGTCATTCAAAGGGCGGAAATCTTGCGATATTTGCCTATCTTTTTCTTAAAGAAAAAGAAAAGGAACATATTATAAGAGTTTACAACAATGACGGACCGGGTTTGCCGAACGAAGTGGCTGAAATTATGTTTACGCCTCAGGCAAAAGAAGCGGTTTACAACCTGCTGCCAGAAGATTCGATAGTGGGCAGAATGCTTGCACCGGGCGGAAAAAACAAAATAATAAAAAGCGAAGTTGCCGGCGGCGCGCAGCACAATATTTTCACCTGGATATTAAAAGCATCTGAATTTGAAGCGGCGAAACGCTTCAGCCTGCTTTCGGAATATATGGAGAACACATTAACCGATAGCCTGGAAACAATGAATCCGGATCAACTAAAAAGCATTGTGCAAAAGCTTTTTGAAATTGCAAAAGCATCCGGAATCAAAACCGTGGACGACATAAGCATAAAAAACTACAAAGGTCTTATTGCCGCATTGCCGGAGCTTTATAAGCTTGTAAATGACGAAAACAACGAAATACCTGACACGGTAAAAACTTTGATTTCAAGTTTTATAAATTCAATAAGCCTTGAAAAAATACTCAGTTATTCCCTGCCGGAATTTGAAGACGCCTTTAATGCGGCAGCAAAAAAGCTTACCGAAAGCCACGAAAAATCCGAAGCTCAGCGGCAGATTGAAAAAGAAGAAACTGAGCGTAAAAAGGCAGAAAAGGAAGCCGAAAAACAAAAGAAAAAGGAAGAAGCCGACCGCAAGAGGATTGAGCGCGACACGCAACGAAAAATTCGGCGTGAAAACCGCCAATCTAAGCGAGACGGGCAACGAAACAAGCAAAATTCAACACGAAATGAAAACCGCGAAAAACGAAAGGAAAAACGCACCGATAAAAAAACTAATAATTAAAAGACAAAAAACCGACCGTTCAGATTTGAACAGTCGGTTATATTTTTATCTATCAAATTTAGCAGTCTCAAATTCGTCAATAATTTCCTGTTCCGGTGCCTTAGTAAGCAATGAAACAACAACAATGAAAAGGCTTGAAACGGCAAATGCAGGCAGAAGCTCATAAAGGCTGAAAATTCCTCCCTGAGCGTAGTGCCAGGCAATAACGGTGATACCGCCCGAAATCATACCTGCCATTGCGCCCCATTTGTTTGTGCGCTTCCAGAAAAGCGAGAACAGCATAAGCGGACCGAATGACGCACCGAAGCCTGCCCATGCAAAGCTTACGATTCTGAAAACGGAAGAATCGGGATTCCAGGCAAAAACAACACCGAGAACGGCAATGGCGATAACCGTTGCCCTTGCAGCAAACATTTTAACCTTTTCGGAAATATTAAGGCGAAGCGAACCCACCATTAAATCCTGGCTGATTGCGGAAGCGGCAGCAAGAAGTTGGCTGTCTGCCGTTGACATGGTTGACGCCAAAATACCTGCCAAAACAAGTCCTGCAAGCAATGCAAAAACAACACCGTGCTTTGAAAGAAGAGCAGCAATTGCAACAACGATAGTTTCGCTGTCCTCAAGCACCATGGATGATTCATTTTTGCTCATTGCAAGCCCCACAATGCCGATAACTATTGCAACGCCCATTGCGATAACTACCCAAACGCTGGCAACGCGCCTTGAAGTTTTAATCTTTTTGGGATCTTTAATTGCCATAAAGCGCAAAAGAATATGAGGCATTCCAAAGTAGCCCAGCCCCCAAGCGAGTGTGGAAACGATTGTTGAACCGCCGAACGGCACCATATTACCTGCACCGTCCGTTGTGGATGTAAGCGAAAGATAATTTGGAATTGATTTTGCATTTTCTGTAACGGCGTCCCAACCGCCTGCAACATTTATGCCGAAAACAAGCACAGCAACAAGTGCAACCGTCATAATAATCGACTGAATAAAATCGGTTGTGGAAGCGGCAAGAAAACCGCCGAGAGCCGTGTAAAGCACGATTACGATCGCCGAAATTATAACGGCAACATGATAATCCATTCCGAAAAGAGATGAAAACAGCTTTCCGCAGGTGGAAAAGCCGGAAGCAGTATAAGGAATAAAGAAAATTATAATAAGCAGTGCAGAGGCAAACATAAGCACATGTGTGTTATCCTTAAATCTTTTGCCGAAGAATTCCGGAATTGTGATGGCACCGATTCTGCTTGAATAATTGCGAAGCCTTTTTGCAACAATAAGCCAGTTCAGATAAGTACCGATTGCAAGACCGATAGCAGTCCACGAAGCCTCGGCAATGCCGTAAAGATATGCAAGACCCGGCATTCCCATAAGCAGCCAGCCGCTCATATCCGATGCTTCGGCACTCATAGCCGTTACGAGCGGACCGAGCTGCCTGCCGCCGAGATAGAAATCATCAACATTATTATTCTTTTTAGAACACACAATACCAACGATTATCATTGCCACCAAATAAACAGCAATCGCGATTATTATGCATATATTCGCAACAGACATTGCCAAACCTCCGAAAACATAATATTGTTCATATTAACATATTTAATGATGTATGTCAAAAGAAAATATCACAATCGGCAATCAAACGGCTTAAATTAAAGAAAAAAAGCAAAATCGCTGATAAAGAAAAACTCTCGCAGAATACGAGAGTTTTAACTTAATATGCAAAGTTTTGATTATTCAGCTTCGTTTTGGGCTTTCTTTTTGCCGTAATCCGATTCAAGATTGATTTGCTTTGAATCGGCGTCTGCCTTAAATGCCTGCTCGGGATCGAAATCCTTTTCGGGGAAAATAAGGTTAAGAAGAATACCGGCAATTGAAGCGCATGCAAGAGCGGTAAGTGTGATTGTGGATGAACCCACCTTAAAGGAAATGCCGTCGGTAAGACCGAGAGCAACAACCAGAATAACAGCCGCAACGATAGTGTTTCTTGCCTTGGAAAAATCAACCTTGGCTTCAACAACATTGCGAACGCCGATAGCGGAAATCATACCATAAAGCACAAATGAAATGCCGCCTACAACCGCCGTTGGAATTGATTCGATAACTGCCGCAAATTTCGGAGAAAGGCTGAAAAATACTGCAAAATAAGCAGCAATACGAATTACACGGGGATCATAAACCTTTGAAAGAGCAAGAACGCCGGTGTTTTCTCCGTAGGTTGTATTTGCAGGAGCACCGAAAAGCGAAGCGATAGAGGTTGCAAGACCATCACCGAGGAGAGTTCTGTGCAAACCGGGGTCATTGATATAATTCTTGTTGCAGGTTGCGGAAATAGCTGAGATATCACCGATATGCTCCATAATTGTGGCAATTGCGATGGGAACGATTGCAATGATAGCCGAAATTGCGATTGATTTATCGTGAACACCGCCGAAAACGGTTGACGACCATTCAATCGGGTTGCCTATCCACGGAGCGGCTTTGATTGCACTGAAATCGATTGCAAAGCTTTCAACGCCGCCTACATTGCCTACAAGAACGGCAACTATGTATGAACCCACAATACCTAAAAGAATGGGAACAATTTTGATCATGCCCTTGCCGAAGATATTGAAAACGATAACAAAAACGAGCGCAACGACAGCGAGCCACCAATTTGTTTTGCAATTGCTGACTGCCGAAGGAGCAAGACCGAGACCGATTGCCATAATGATGGGACCCGTTACAACAGGCGGGAAAAGCTTCATAACCTTGTTTACGCCGACAATTTTGATAAGTGCGGCAACAATTAGATAAACAAGACCCGAGCAAGCAACGCCGAGGCAAGCATAAGGAAGCAATTCTTTGTTTCCGCTTCCGTCTGCCTGAAGCGGAGCAACGGCAAGATAACCTCCGATGAAAGCAAACGACGAACCGAGGAATGCCGGAACTTTAAATTTTGTGAGGCAGTGGAATAAAAGAGTGCCGAGACCTGCAAACAAAAGCGTGGTTGAAATTGAAAGACCAGTGAGAAGCGGAACAGTTACCGTGGCACCGAACATGGCGAACATATGCTGGAAGCCGAGCACGATCATCTTGCCGGTTCCGAGCTGACGGGCGTCATAGATACCATCCTTACCGATTTTGATTTTAGATTTATTTGCCATTATTTTTCCTCCGAAGCAAATTTAATTGTTAATATAATAATATTGCGGCAAAAAGCAAGCGATCAGTGCCGAAACGAAGTTACTTACCTTGCCTTAAATATTTCGGGCGATTATTTTGTGCCGAAAATCCTGTCGCCGGCGTCACCGAGACCGGGAACGATATAGCCGTTTTCATTCAAATGATCATCCATGCCGGCAACGAAAATATCAACATCGGGATGAGCTTTTTTAAGAGCTTCAAACCCTTCCGGAGCAGCGATTATGCAAAGGAATTTAACTGAACGCGGATTTCTTTTTTTGATTTGGCTGATGGCATCGATTGCGGAACCGCCGGTTGCAAGCATCGGGTCGACAACAAAAACATCTCTTTCCTCGATGTCCTTGGGCAGCTTGCAATAATATTCAACCGGCTCAAGCGTCGTTTCATCCCTGTAAAGACCGATATGACCGACTTTGGCGGACGGAACAAGTGCAAGTGCGCCATCAACCATGCCGAGACCTGCGCGAAGAATAGGCACGAAAGCCAATTTTCTGCCTGCAAGTTCCTTACAATGTGCAACGCCGCAAGGAGTTTGAACTTCTTTATCCTGAAGCGGCAAATCCCTTGTTGCATCGTAAATCATCAACATTGCAATCTCATTTACAAGATCTCTGAATTCTTTTGTTCCCGTTTTAACATCGCGCAAAACGGAAAGCTTGTGCTGGATAAGCGGGTGATCCATAACCACTAATCTTCTATCCACGCAAACACATCCTTTCATATTTCATACTTTATAAAAATGTTCACACTTTAAATATATTACCACAACAAAACTCCCGTTTCAACAAAATGCGCCTTTACAAAACAGTTACAAATCCGTAAAAGACCTTTAATCCGTTTTTTAGAGCGTAACAGAAATTGTTTAAATTGCCTCGACACAAAAAAGGCATAAAAAATCCGCTCCGAAAACCGAAGCGGATAAAAAGCTGTTACATAAGCGAACGATAAAGAGCCTTAATTTCCTCAACCGAAGTATCCTTCGGGTTTCCGGGGCGGCAAGCGTCATCATACGCGCTTTGAGCAAGGAAATCAACATCATCGTCCTTAACTATTTCTTTAAGGTCTGCCGGGATTCCGACATCCTGACCGAGCTTTCTGACTGCGTCAACAGCAGCTTTTCTGGCATCGTCAAGGCTCATTTCATCAACACACTCAACACCCATGGCTTTTGCGATATCCCTGTACTTCTCGCCTGTTGCGGGCGCATTGTATTCCATAACAGTGGGAAGAATGATTGCGTTTGCAACACCGTGAGGCGTGTCATAAACAGCACCGAGCGGATGAGCCATTGAGTGAACAAGACCGAGACCAACATTTGAGAAGCCCATGCCTGCAACATACTGACCGAGCGCCATATCCGCCCTGCCCTCGGGAGTGTTGTTAACAGCGTTACGAAGGCTCCTTGAAATGATTTGAATAGCTTTGATGTGGAACATATCGGAAAGTTCCCAAGCAGCCTTTGTGATATAACCTTCAATAGCGTGAGTAAGAGCATCCATACCGGTTGCGGCGGTGAGACCCTTAGGCATCGAAGACATCATATCGGGGTCAACAACTGCGATAACGGGAATATCCTTAGGATCTACGCAAACCATTTTTCTGTTTTTCTCTGTATCGGTAATAACATAGTTAATGGTTACCTCTGCGGCAGTGCCGGCGGTGGTGGGAACCGCGATAATAGGAACACATTTATTCTTTGTGGGAGCAACGCCCTCAAGAGAAATAACATCCTCAAATTCAGGGTTCATAATGATAATGCCGATTGCTTTTGCAGTGTCCATAGAAGAGCCGCCGCCGATGGCAATGATGCAATCCGCGCCGGACATCTTAAATGCGGCAACGCCGGTTTGAACATTTTGAACGGTAGGATTGGGCTTGATTTCGCTGTAGATTTCATAATCGATTGATGCAGCATCAAGAACATCCGTAACCTTTTTCGTTACGCCGAATTTAATAAGATCGGGATCGGAGCAAACGAAGCATTTTTTAAAGCCTCTGCCCTTCACTTCACCGGCTATTTCCTGAATTGCGCCGGCACCGTGATAACTTGTTTCATTAAGAACAAAACGATTTGCCATAATAAATCTCCTCCAATTAACTTATAACGGCTTGTAGCCGTTGGCTAATATTTTGAACTTTCGTTCTGTGAATATTATAAAGCCGAAAAATTTGTTTGTCAACAAATTAACAATTTTTTTACCTATTTTTAAGAACTTTATCATAAATGCGCCAATCGGGCATAACACGGTCAAGCTCGGCATAAAAAGCCGGCGAATGATTCGGTTGAAGAAAATGGCAATATTCATGCAGAACCACAAATTCAATCACTTTTTCGTCGTATGCAGCAAGGCGTGAATTAAGCGTTATAACATTGCTTTTAACGCGGCAATTCCCCCACTGAGCTTTCATTTTTCGTATTTTAAGCGTTGGCACGGATTTACAATAATCGGAAAATGCCGGATAATATTTTTTGATAATTTCTGGAAACACTTTTTCCGCCTCGGCACGAAGCACATTATCATATGCGTTTTTTGAATTTTCAAATTCTTCGCAATTTTTTACAGTCATATGCAATTCATCGCCGCAAAACGAATAAGAAAACGAACCGCCCTCACAAACAAAAAGTAAATATTTTTTACCTAGCACAAAAACGATATCACCGCTCGCAAACTGCGGCGCAGAAGTTTTTGCCGACTCAAACCGCTGTTTTGCGGCAAGAATTTTCGGAGCGTTTTGAAGCACAAACGAATCAATCCGCTCTGCCGAAACAAAGTACGGAGCGGAAACGCAAACCTCACCGCTTTGCTTAATTCTCAAATTTATGTTTTTAACCTTTTTTCGCTCAAGCGAATAGACGATTTCGGCATTTTTGAAAAACACACGGCGCAAGGTTTTCTCCCCTTTCAATCAAATTTTCAAAAATAATTTTACACTTTTTTACCCAATAATACAAACGCAAGTGATAATTTCCGCCGCACCTGGCTGAACAAGGGCAAATTTCAAAGCATTTTCGGTTTTTGTTACTTTCATCTCTTCGCTTAAGGTTTGAATTTTGGATTCATACGCAGTAACCTTTTTCTGCAAATCCTCATCCGTTTTGCTGTGCATACCATCGTGGCACATCATCAAGCGAACAACGGCAATTTATTACTTCTGCCGCTTTGCCTTTTGGGTCACCCGGATACATCAAACCGTTTGAAAAAGTTTCTTCAAGCTCTTTCCACTCTTTATCAATAGCAGCGTGGGAATCTCTTGTTTTTCCGTCAAGGGTTGCGTTCCATTGCTTAACGGTATCACACCCCATTTGCCTTGCACGATAAGCGCAGTTTAAATCCGCTTTACATTGCACACGATGCCCTTCCGTTCTTGCTATTCGCATTGAACGGTTTAAATCGGCGGTTCCCAAATTACCGATGTTTCTCGCAATATAAAAAAGCGCCGTACCGGGTACAGCGCTTAGTTTTTATACAATATTTTAAATCAAGGATTGGCACTTTTTCACAAATAAAGAAAAAAAGAAAAAGCATTGAAACCGCGAAAGCGAAATCAATGCTTTTTACTTGGTGGCTCATCGGGGAATCGAACCCCGGACACCTTGATTAAAAGTCAAGTGCTCTGCCATCTGAGCTAATGAACCGAATCGCCCTATCCCGAGACAGGGCGCATGGCTGGGGAGGCAGGATTCGAACCTACGCATGAGGGAGTCAAAGTCCCTTGCCTTACCGCTTGGCGACACCCCAATATTGGGATAGAAAAAGTGGGGTGGGATATCGGATTCGAACCGATGACCTCCAGTGCCACAAACTGGCGCTCTAACCAACTGAACTAATCCCACCATATTCCGCTGCGCTTGACATACGAGCCGAAGAAACGTTTGCTGATGCTCAGGCGCAGCATTGGCGCGCTTGGGGGGACTCGAACCTCCGACCCACCGCTTAGAAGGCGGTTGCTCTATCCAGCTGAGCTACAAACGCATGTATGGAGCGGGTGAAGGGAATCGAACCCTCGTGTTCAGCTTGGAAGGCTGACATTCTACCATTGAACTACACCCGCATCAGCGACGTTAGTTATTATATACAATGAACGCCGCAAAGTCAAGTACTTTTTTAAATTTAATCAATACTTACCTGAATTTTTTCATTAGCGGAAAGAGTAAATCTTTTGATTTCCCTATCCTGATTGAAAACTATTTGCGATGCAAGCAAATCTTCAACATCCCTGCGAACACAATCGCGTATTCCACGCGCGTTCTTTTTGGAGCCGAACGCCTCCTTGGCAATGTAAACGGGAACGGAATCATCATAAATAAGCTCAATTGCCTTATCCTTAAGGCTTTCAACAAGCTCATCAAGCATAATGCAAGCAATTTTTTCAAAATCATCAAACGAAAGATTATTGAAGGAAATGATTTCATCAACCCTGCCGAGGAATTCGGGGCGCAGAAAACGCTCCAACGCTTTCATCGTAACATCCTTATTTATATCGTTTGCGGATTTACCGAAACCGAGCGATGCCGTGTCCGTTGAGCCGGCATTTGAAGTCATAACGATAATCGTGTTTTCAAAATTAACCGTTCTGCCCTGAGAATCCGTTATTCTGCCCTCGTCAAGAATTTGCAGCAGAATATTGAGCACATCCTTGTGTGCCTTTTCAATTTCGTCAAACAAAACAACGCTGTAAGGCTTTCTTCTTACCTTTTCCGTCAACTGACCGGCTTCATCGTAGCCCACATAACCGGGAGGCGAACCGATGATTTTGGAAACGCTGAATTTTTCCATATATTCGGTCATATCAAGCCTGATAAGGCTTTCCGGTGAATCAAAGAGATACATTGCCAGCTGCTTAACAAGCTCAGTTTTACCGACGCCTGTGGGACCGACGAATATAAACGACTGCGGTCTTTTGCGAGGGCTGATTTGAACTCTGCCTCTGCGTACTGCGGCTGCAAGCTTTGAAATAGCTTCGTCCTGACCCACAATATGCTTTTTAAGCTCATTTTCAAGTGAAGCAAGTCTTTTTATATCCCCTGCTTCGATTTTTGCGGCAGGTATACCCGTCCACAGCGAAACAACCTTTGCCAAATCGGCTTCAACCACTTGATTATCTTTAGCTTTTTCGGCAAGCTCGGGCAAAACCTCATCAAGCTTCATTGTTTCGGCTTTAAGCTTTGATATCTGCTCGTAATCTATTTCGTCGTTTTCATCCGGATCGGGCTGAGAAAGAGCGTCTATTCTTTCAAGCAAATCGTTTTTTTCTTTAAGCTTAATTTGATATTCGGATATAGCGGGATTGCGCAGATTTGCGCAGGTGCAGGCTTCATCAAGCAAATCAATTGCTTTATCGGGCAAATATCTGTCCGTAATATATCTTTCAGACATTGTTACGGCTTTATAAACGAGACTGTCGCTCATTTGCACCTTATGATAATTTTCATAATATGCTTTAATGCCTACAAGCATTCTGTAAGCGTCCTCAACCGACGGTTCTTCGATTTTAATCGGCTGGAAGCGACGCTCAAGAGCCGCGTCTTTTTCAATATATTTTCTGTATTCATTAAAAGTGGTAGCACCTATAACCTGAATTTCGCCTCTTGAAAGTGCGGGCTTGAGTATATTGGCGGCATTCATTGTGCCTTCACTGTCGCCGGTGCCGACAAGATTATGCACTTCGTCTATAAAGAGGATGATATTGCCCTCGCTTTTAACCTCGTCAACAAGTCCTTTTATTCTGCCCTCAAACTGCCCTCTGAACTGAGTACCGGCAACAAGAGCGGTTAAATCAAGCAAATAAATTTCCTTATCCGCAAGATTTGCCGGCACTTCGCCTTTAGCGATTTTGATGGCAAGGCCCTCGGCAACGGCAGTTTTGCCTACGCCGGGCTCGCCGATAAGGCACGGATTGTTTTTTGTTCTGCGGCAAAGAATTTGAATTGCGCGTGCAATTTCCTTTTCCCTGCCGATAATGGCGTCTATTTCACCGCGCTTTGCCTTGGCGGTAAGATTATTGCAATAATTATTCAGGAATTTACGGGGATCTTCTTTTCTGCCCTTTTTGCCTTTTTTCTTATTTGAACCTTTGCCGGTTTTTGTTTCGCCGTCGTTATCTGAATTTTTACCGAAAAGGCTCGCGAAGGGCAGAGTTTGCGCACCCTCGGCGTTGTCGGGATCAAGCATTTCACCGACGGAGCCGAAATCGAAATCCTGCATATTTTCCATAAATTGGCTCATTTGCTCGGACGCCTGTTCAAGCTCCTCGTCCGAAATACCGAGCTGATCTATCATTTGATTTATGGATCCGACATTCATTTCCCTGGCGCATTTTATGCAAAGCCCTTCGGGAACAACTTTACCGTCCTCCATCTTTTGAATAAACAGAACTGCGGGTCGAACCCCGCACTTGCTGCACATCTGCTGTTTCATCAATTACTCCTTAATTATTTTCTTTTTTATCGGAATTTGAAGCCGCCTTATTTTCTTTTATCTGCTTAATAAAGCCCGGTGCATAGCCGAAAAGAGAAACAAAAGCAAGCAAAGCCGAAATTATAACCATAACGGTGGTAAGTGCCTGAGGCAGCTGCTTAAAGAACCAAACGCCAACAAGCGGCGAATCGGCAGAGCCCAAAGCAATAATCGTTATCATAAACACATAGAAAACAACCGTGGCAACCTTGCCCCAAACTTCTGCAGCAGTGGGACGCATACCCTTTGAAAGCAAAACGGCACCGCCGATTATCATAACAAACTCCTTAAAAATAAAGAGGAAGAAAATATATTTAACAATGCCGTCGTTATTCCAAAACTTAATGATAAGAATAATAACTATTGCCATTTGCGAAAGTTTATCGGCGATGGGGTCAAGAATTTTTCCGAGGTTTGAAACCATATTGAATTTTCTTGCGATTTTGCCGTCAAACACATCGGTGAGGGCGGCAACAATCATAGCGACAACGCCCCAAAGATACTGCCCTTTTATAAAAAGGACGGTAAAAACGGGAATCAAAGCAATTCTGGCAAAGCACATCCAGTTCGGAATTGTGTTCCAGCCCTTGAATAGATCATTAACATTTTCTTTAAACTTACTCATAAAGCAAACCTTTCCGCCCAAGGGGCATCCGCATTAAACAAGCTTGATAAGCGGATTTATTTTATTTATAAATTCTGTGACCAAGCTTGAATCAACAAGCCTTACAAATTCGTTTTGCGAGGAAGCAAAAATGAAATCACGCAAAAAAACAAGTGCGGCACACGCGCCGGCAAGAAGAACAACGCCCTTAAACGCACCGAGAAGCGCACCCATAAATTTATTTGTGTGCTTAAGCGGCAGGCTGTCTTTTTCCTCAAGCCTTTTAAAGAGGCGCGAAATCAGAAAAGCAATTATTACAACCGCAAGCAAAACAAGCAGAAACACAGCGGCTTTAACAACGACAAGCAACACCGGATCAATCACATTTGTCGCCAATGCCTGAGCTGCGTTGGAATTATTTATATTATCGAGAAAAGACAAATCAACAATTCCGGAAAGCCCGAAAGGAAGCGACGAAACACTGTCCTCAACCGAAGCAACAACCGAATCGATATTTGCCGACTGCTCAATCGCAGCGGTAACTTTATTCAGTGCCATCTCGCGAAACAGTGAATTATAAATTTGCGACGAATATTTATCGGCTGTAAAAAACGCAAGCGGAATGCCGACTGCGTATTTTGCAAACGATATCACGGAGCGAAGCAGCCCCTTGAAATAGCCGGCAAGTATACAAATCACAACAAGCAAAACAAGAACAATATCAAGAACATTTATATTCATATTCCTAATCACCCCTGATTAACATTCAGCAGTTCAACAAGAGTTTGCCGCTTTGCAAACACCTTGGAGGAAAGCTGCTTGATCGATGTGTATGAATCATCTGCTTTATATGTTTGCAAAACGGATGAATCGGAAATCTTATAAGTGATAACACTGTCGGATGTTAAAACGCTGACATATGAGGAAGAACCTGAAATATCCTTTACGGCGGATTCAACAGTTGCCACGGATTTCACATTGCCACCTCGCTTTACAAGGGCAATTTTATTTTCAGCCGAGCCGGAATATTCCGAATAGGCGTAAATCAAATTATCTGAACTGTCGTAATCATACGAAACGGTTGAGGCACTGCCCTGCTCAAAAATTTTAGTTTCCGTTTTAAGTCCGCGAACAACGCTGACGAAATCGGAACCAACCACAAACAAATCGCTTGACGAAAAATGCAAATCGATCACAGTTGATGAATAATATTCAAAGTGCGCACGCGGTTCGGCATCATCTATATTCATTGTGTAAACAACTGTTTTAAACTTTGCATTTTCGGAATTCACGGCGGCAAAAGCCACGCGCGTACCTCTGCTGTCTATTGCGGCGGCAATAACATAGCCGTTTGCAACATCATAGCTCATTTTTTTCTTTAACGATTTACTAAAAACCGAAACATTGCTTTTTGCGGAATCCGAGGTTGTGCACAAAACAACGCTGCCCGACTCGGATGCGCTTGCGCAAAGTATTTGATTATCCGATTTATCCGAATAAACATTATCTTTTTCCGTATCAAGCCTGTATGCCGTGCCGCCCTGATCATAAAGCAGCGAATAGCTGTCTGCCGTTTCGACTATGGGATTTGCATAGCCATGATTAAAGGTTTGCACAAGGCTTGCATTTGAAGTGTCGAGCACGGTGAAAGAAGTATCGTCAAGCACATAAAGCCCACTGCCGACCGTGCCGAATGAAAGATCTCCGCCGGATGAAAGCTCGTAAGGATATTTCTTTTTTTCCGAAATCGATTCCGAATCGTTTTTCTTTGAAAAAAGAGAGGAAAAATCCGTTTCGGCACCACGCATAACAAGCAAAACGGCAACCACTATGCCGACTATTGCCCACGCGATACGCCAACGCTTGCGACTTTTTGCTTTTTTTCTTTCCGCTCTTTCTGTTTCACGCTGAGTTGATGCCATAATAACCCTCAATAATTAACATACACTGAAATATATATTAACTGAAATTTAATAATTAACCTTATTTAAATAAAGCCCCTGCGGCGGCGCGGTTTTTCCCGCACGACTTCGGTTTTTGCTTTCGATAACATCGGCAAGCCCGCCGCTTTTGATTTTGCCCTCATTAACAGACAAAAGAGAGCCGACCATAATACGCACCATATTGTAAAGGAAACCGTTCGCACTCACAATAAAGCGAACCTCGTCGCCCACACGCTCAACCCTAAAATCATAAACAGTTCTTACGGTGCTTTCGACCCTGGAATTTGCCGAGCAAAAAGCAGCAAAATCGTGAGTTCCGATAAATGCCTTTGCCTCTTTGTCAAGATATTCGGCATCTATGGGATATTTATAATGAAACGCATATTTTTGCAAAAAAGGATTTCTTATTTTGCCGTTATAAACACGATAAACATATTCCTTTGAATGAACGCTGTATCTTGCATGAAAATCGGGCGGCACAACGCAGCATTCAAAAGCCGAAATATCCTTAGGCAAATAGGTGTTCAGCCCCGAAATCACATTAGGGCACGGAATTTCCTTTTCCGATTTAAATGACACGCAATACATATTTGCATGTACGCCGCTGTCCGTTCTGCTGCAACCTTTAATATCGATTTTTTCACAAAAAAGCTTTTCGAGTGCCTGCTGAAAAACCTGCTGAACAGTGATTGCGTTTTTTTGAATTTGCCAGCCGTGATAGCAAGAGCCATCATAGCCGACCGACACTAAATAATTTATCATATAACCGCCGCCGAAAGTGTGTTTATATAAATGACAAGTGCAAAAAGAACAATAACGGATACAAGTGCGGCATAATCCCTGCCTGACATTTTAACCTGCTTCATCTTTGTGCGCCCATCACCGCCTTTATAGCAGCGGCAATCCATTGCATAAGCCAATTCGTTTGCACGCCTGAACGAGGAAATAAACAGCGGAATAAGAATCGGCACAAGAGCCTTTGCCCTGTGCACAAGATTACCGCTTTCAAGATCAGCGCCGCGTGATTTTTGTGCAGCCGTGATTTTATCGATTTCCTCAATAAGCGTGGGAATAAATCGAAGTGCAATAGTCATTGTCATCGCCACGGAATGAACATCAAGCTTAAACAACTTCAGCGGAGAAAAAAGCCTTTCAATAGCATCAGTTAAATCCGTGGGCGTTGTTGTGTATGTTAAAAGCGAGCCGACAACAACAAGCAAGATTATTCTGACAGACATAAATATTGCCGTGTAAATTCCCGACTCGGTAATTTTAAGCCTGCCGAAAAGGGTTACCAAAGGCTCTCCCTGACCGTAAAAAAGATTGAGAACCGATGTGATAACAATAATCACGGCAAGCGGCTTAATACTTTTAAATACGGTTTTAAGCGATATTTTGGAAGCAAGCACCGTTGCAACGGAAAACACCGTTACAAGTGCAAGAGTATAGAAATTTTTACACACAAAAAGCGCAACAATTACCGCAACGGTGAGCACTATTTTCATGCGTGCATCCATTTTATGAATAAAAGAATTTCCGGGGAAATACTGCCCCAAAGTTATATCACTCACGGCGCACCCCCGTTTTTAAAAGTCTTTTAAGCTCCGCCTGAGCCTGCTCAAGAGTATAAATATCTGTTTTGCAATCAATACCGCGTTCCTTGAGCTTAATAAAGATATCTGTCACCTGCGGCACATTAAGACCCATGGCTTTAAGTTCATTTCCTTTTGAATAGACATCGTCAACACTGCCGTGCATGACCACATTTCCGCCGTTCATAACATAAACCTTGGTGCAAAGTTTTGCCACATCTTCCATTGAATGGGAAACGATAATAACCGTGCTGCCGGTTGAGCGTTGATATTCTTTAATCACATTAAGAATCGAATCTCTGCCCTTAGGGTCAAGCCCGGCGCAAGGTTCGTCAAGAACAAGCACTTGCGGATTCATTGCAATAACGGAGGCTATTGCAACGCGTCTTTTTTGACCGCCCGACAAATCAAACGGCGATTTATCAATCATATCGCTTTTTAGACCCACAAATTCCATGCTTTCGCGCACGCGCGAAACAATTTCATCTTCCGAAAGACCCATTTGCTTCGGTCCGAAAGCAATTTCTTTAAATATGTTTTCTTCAAATATTTGATATTCAGGATACTGAAAGCAAAGCCCTACAGTAAAACGAACATTTCTTATTTGCTTTCTGTTTTCTTTCGACCAAATATTGTTGCCGTTAAGAATAACGCAGCCGCTATGAGGTTCAAGCAAGCCGTTCATATGCTGAATAAGAGTTGATTTTCCGCTTCCTGTGTGACCGATAATTCCGATCATTTCGCCCTTATCCGCGATGAAATCAACATCCTTAATCGCCGCCGTTTCAAACGGAGTGCCGATGCTGTAAAAGTAATTCAATTTTTCGCAACACAGTACAGCCATTAAAATCACCGTAGCCTTTCAGGCAAATACCAATTCATCAATAAATCACCGAATGTTTCATAAATTACCCGAACAGGCGTAATAGGTGATTTCAGCCGACTCAAAATTATGCCACAGGCTGATTTTGAGAGGAATGCAATTTGATTAGTGTTATTTTTACACTAATTCTCCAGAAGAGAAGCTATATAATCAACGCATTCATCGACATTTAAAACGGTTTTTTCGGGCTTAAGCTTCATTCTGTGCACAAGCTCGGTTGCCTGCGGCACATCAAGCCCGTAGGATTTAACCTCATCCACCCGGGCAAAAACATTTTGCGGAGTATCGTCCATAACGATTTTGCCGCCGTCCATAACAATAACACGATCTGCCTGTACCGCCTCATCCATATAATGAGTAATCAGCACAACCGTGATACCCTCTTCTTTGTTCAACTTTTTAATTGTTTCAAGCACTTCGGCTCTGCCGCTCGGGTCAAGCATGGCAGTCGGCTCATCAAGGACTATGCATTCAGGCTTCATTGCAATAATTCCGGCAACAGCAACACGCTGTTTCTGACCGCCCGAAAGCTTATGCGGTGCTTTAAGCCGTTGCTCATAAATACCTACGGTTTTCATGGCTTCGTCAACACGCCTGCGGCATTCCTGAGGAGGCACGCCCAAATTTTCAACGCCGAAAGCCACGTCTTCCTCCACAATGGAGGCAACAATTTGATTATCGGGGTTTTGAAACACCATGCCAACTTTTTTTCGGATATTGAAAATACTGTCGTCCGGTTTAGTTTCATCACCGTCCACCACAACCCTGCCCTGCTGCGGAAAAAGGATTCCGTTTGTGAGTTTTGCCAGGGTTGATTTACCCGAGCCGTTGTGACCGAGCACAGCCGTGAAACTGCCCTTTTCTATATTAAGATTTAAATTTTCGATAACATCCACCTTTTCTTCGCCCTCATCGGTGCCGTAAGAAAAGGAAACATTTTGAAATTCAATTAAACTCATTTATTGTTTTTCCAAACAGCAGTTGCACCGCAAGGCAAAATACCCGAGCCGGAGGAAACAGGAAGCCCGATTTCATCCGCAAACACACTGCCGCCTTTCTTTTTCACGATAACATCATCAAGAATATATTTCATAACGGAGGCAGAAAGCCCGGTTGTGTAGGAATTAAGCAGCACGGCAATCGCATTATCCGAAAGCACCTGCTCAACAAGCTGCACAAAATCATACAACTGATCCTCAAGATGCCAGATTTCGCCCTTGGGGCCTCTGCCGTAAGACGGCGGATCAAGAATTATAATATCATATTTATTTCCGCGCCTGATTTCGCGTTGAACGAATTTTATGCAATCATCAACAATCCAGCGAACGGGCTTATCGGCAACGCCGCTGTCCTTAGCGTTTTCTTTTGCCCAAAGGGTCATCCCCTTTGAAGCGTCAACATGCACAACCGACGCACCCTCTTTAAGACAGGCAACCGTTGCTCCGCCCGTGTAGGCAAAAAGATTAAGCACTTTGATATCTTTTCTTCCGCTTGAGCGGATTATCCCGCGAACATAATCCCAATTAACCGCCTGCTCGGGAAAAAGCCCCGTGTGCTTAAATCCCATGGTTTTGATATTAAAGGTTAAATCTTTATAATTTATTTTCCATGCGGCAGGCACCTTTTTGAAAAACTGCCATTCGCCGCCGCCTGTGCTTGAGCGATGATAGCGTGCATCCACAGAATACCAAAGCTTATTCTTTTTTTCACTTTTCCATATAACCTGCGGATCCGGGCGCACAAGTGTTTGACTGCCCCATCTTTCAAGCTTTTCGCCACAGGAACAATCGATAAGCTCGTAATCCGCCCAATCTTTTGTGAATCTCATCAGCTTAGTCTTTCCTTTACAACTTCTGCTATTTCGTTTCCGAGCTTTGTTATTTGCTCTATATCCTTACCCTCAAGCATAACACGAACAAGCGGTTCCGTGCCGGAAACGCGAACAAGTACACGACCGTCGCCACTGAGATCCATTTCCGCCTCCTGAACGGCGGAGATGATATATTCGTCATTATTATATTTAAGCTTGCCCTCGGGAGTAACAGGCACATTTATAAGCACCTGGGGATAAACTGTCATTATCGAAGCAAGATTGCCGAGTGTTGCGCCGCTTTTAACAACCGTTTCTATAAGCTTAACGGCAGAAAGCTCGCCGTCGCCGGTAGTGGCATAGTCAAGAAAAATAACATGACCGCTCTGCTCGCCGCCGATATTATATCCTTTTTTTAGCATTCTTTCAAGAACATATCTGTCGCCGACAGCGGTTTTTGCGCACTTAATATCATTTTCATCGCAGAACTTAAAGAAACCCATATTGCTCATAACGGTAACAACGGCTGTGTTGTGGGCAAGCTTCCCGTCCTGCTTCATTTGCGCGGCACAGATTGCGATAATCTTATCGCCGTCCACCAAATTACCGTTTTCGTCAACGGCAAGCATACGGTCGGCATCGCCGTCAAACGCAACGCCGAGATCAAGCCTGTTTGCCTTAACGAAAGCCATAAGTTCCTCCGGGTGAGTTGAACCGCAATTATGATTTATGTTTACGCCGTTCGGAGTGTCCGAAAGCATATGGCATTTTGCGCCGAGGCGTGTAAATATTTCCTTAGCGCACACGGAAGCGGAGCCGTTTGCCGTGTCTATAGCAATATTAAGACCGTCAAACCTTGCCTCTGCGGCGGAAACAACGTGATTTATATAATCCTCAACGGCGGTTTTGCAGTAAATCCTTTTGCCTACCTCGCCGCCGATTTTGGTTTTTATTTCACAGGATTCATCAAGGATGATAGCTTCGATTTTTTCCTCTGTTTCATCGGGGAGCTTATATCCCGTGGACTGAAAGATTTTAATTCCGTTATATTCGCAGGGATTGTGCGAAGCGGAAATCATAACGCCCGCCGCACAGTTATATTTGCCAACAAGATAAGCAATTGCCGGTGTCGGCACAACGCCGACGGAAAGCACGTTAACACCAACGGAACAAAAGCCGGCAGTAAGAGCCGCCTCCAGCATATCGCCGGAAGCGCGCGTATCCTTACCTATCATAACAGTGGGAGTGCCCTCACATTCCTCTATAAGAATTTCAGCCGCAGCCATACCGATTTTCATAGCAAGTTCGTTTGTTAAATCTTTGTTTGCGATGCCTCTGACACCGTCCGTACCGAATAATTTACCCATAATACCGTCCTTTCAAAAATATTAAAATTCAAAAATCTGTCTGTATTCCGAAATCATTATTCAAGATTTTATATGCTTATATCAAAGACTGTTGACCGTCCTGTTCAAAGCCCAAATGCTTATAAGCGGCGGGCGACGCGCACCTGCCTCGCGGAGTGCGGCTTAAAAAGCCGATTTGCATTAAATAAGGCTCGTAAACATCTTCAATTGTTACGGATTCCTCGCCGATAGCAGCCGCTATCGTTTCCAAGCCCACCGGACCGCCGTTGTAATTCTTAATCATTGCGGTAAGAAGCCTTCTGTCTATCGCATCAAGCCCGAGTTCGTCAACTTCCATTCTTGAAAGCGCGTCTGCCGCAGCCTCGCGCGTTATAACGCCATTATATTTAACCTCAGCAAAATCACGGCTCCGCTTCAACAATCTGTTTGCAATACGCGGCGTACCTCTTGAGCGAGCCGCAATCTGAGCCGCGCCTTCATCGTCAATATCAATACCGAGAATCGAAGCACTGCGCTTAACGATAACCGAAAGTTCCTGCGGAGTATAAAGCTCAAGGCGCATTATAACGCCGAATCTGTCTCTAAGCGGAGCAGAAAGTTGCCCGGCGCGCGTTGTTGCGCCGACGAGCGTGAAATTCGGCAAATCGAGCCTGATAGACCTTGCCGACGGACCTTTGCCTATAATTATATCGAGTGCCCTGTCCTCCATTGCGGGATAAAGCACCTCTTCAACGCTTCTGTTAAGGCGGTGAATTTCATCTATGAAAAGAACATCGCCCTCCTGCAAATTAGTGAGCAACGCGGCAAGATCGCCCTGTTTTTCGATTGCCGGACCGCTTGTTATTCTTATATTAACACCCATTTCGTTTGCGATAATGCCGGCAAGAGTTGTTTTACCGAGTCCCGGAGGTCCGTAAAGCAAAACATGGTCAAGAGCCTCACCCCTGCCTTTTGCCGCCTGAATGTAAACGGAAAGATTTTCCTTAACCTTATCCTGCCCTATATAATCACTCATCTGCTTTGGGCGCAGGCTGTTTTCCATATCACCGTCTGCCTGATTAAATTCGGTGGAAACTATTCTGTTTTCAAAATCCATTTCGTCCATTATTATTCACCATTATAAATTTTTGGAAAGCTGCTTTAAGCCGAGCCTTATCATTTCATCGGCAGAAAGCGATTTATCCATGGAACCGACGGCAACAGCGGCATCGCTTTGCCCGAAGCCAAGCGAAACAAGCGCGGCAACCGCCTCGGCAGACGCCGATTCCTCAACAATAGAGGCGGCAGAACCGATATCAGCAGCGATTTCGCCGCCGACTGTGCCCACAAGTTTATCCTTTAATTCAAGAACGATTCTTTCGGCTATTTTTTTACCTACTCCGTTTGCCTTGGTGATTGCCTTAACATCGCCGGCAGCAACGGCAAGGGCAAGTTTTGACGGCGAAAGCTCCGAAAGCACGGAAACAGCCGCCTTGGGACCTACGCCCGATACGGAAATCAGAAGCCTGAAACAATCAAGCTCATCCTGAGTTGAAAAACCGTAAAGATCTAGCGCATCTTCCTTAACGGAAAGATGGGTGAAAAGGCTGACGGCGGAGCCGGCTGAGCCTATTGTTTTTGCCGTGTTCAGCGAAGTGAAGCATTTAAAGCCGACGCCACCGCACTCAATAACAACAAACTGATCGGAAACACAAATCAGTTTTCCGCTTAAACTGTATATCATAATAATTATGCACCTTTCATGCAAAAATGCCGCAGAAGCAAGCCGCATATCAATTAAGCCGTTATAATACTTAACGGTTATCCGAACTTTATATTATAATTATTCAAACCGCCGAGCAGGCTGCCGCTGCAATGCGCGTGGCAGATTGCCATTGCAAGAGCATCTGCCGTGTCATCCGGCTTCGGGATTTTTTCAAGATTTAAGATAATTCTTGTCATTTCCTGCACCTGTTTTTTAACTGCTCTGCCGTAGCCCGTTACGGACTGCTTAACCTGTAACGGAGTGTATTCCGCGATTTGAACGCCGTTTTGCTGAGCGGAAAGAGTTATTACTCCCCTTGCCTGCGCAACATCGATAACCGTTTTGGCATTATTGTTGTAAAAAAGCTTTTCCATGCTCATAACCTGAGGATGATAATCGGAAAAAATTTTATTCATTCCGTTATAAATATCCATAAGGCGAAGCGGAAAAGGCGTTTTTGCCTCGGTGGTTATCGCGCCGTAATCAATCACTTTAAATTTATTGGCGTTATATTCCAAAACGCCCCAACCGACTATTGCGTAGCCGGGATCTATACCTAAAATTATCATTTAACTATACTGCTCCATAATAATTAACGCAATTATAGCATAACAATGCTCTTTTATCAATAAATAATAATAAATTAAGTTTTAATAAATCATAAACCGCTTTGCAAAAATGCGCAGATTTTAAATAAGAGTAAAACAAAAGTGCAGACAACGCTTGCCACAACGGGCACGCCTGTTCTGCACCGAAAAGAAAATATATAATGTATATAATGATTCAGTCTTTAAGCTGATGGATGAACTGCCGCAACTCCGTAAGATTAAAGGTGTACATTCCGAGATCCGTGTTGGGAATATAATATCTGGCGCACACCTCACCGTTCAGCACAGCGAATGACTGGCGCAAGGTATTGGTCATAAAATCCGCGGCAATTCGCGCATTAGAGCCGGAGGAAATAACTATACCCACCCTTTTGCGACTTTCAATCGGCGGATTTGCGCCGCGTTTATAGCGGGCATTAAAATAACGCTGAAAGCGGTCTACAACCGCCTTCAGCGGCGCAGGAAAGAAATTATTATATACCGGTGTGAAAAAAGCCACATAATCGGCGGCTTCAAAATCCTCAAAAAATATATCAAGGTCGTGATTTGCGCAGCCCTCGTGGTATTCGCAATATTTGCAATCCGTGCAAGGTGCCGGTGCCAAATCATAAACATTGTATTCCTTAATTTCGCAATCCAAAAAATACGGCACAACCTGCTTAACAAGCTCGGCTGAAACGCCGTTTTTCCTTGGAGAGCCGTTAATAATCATAAAACTTTTCATGTTCACCCTCCGCAAAAATTATAGCACAAACAAACGGCTGTGTACAGTAAAAAAGCACATCCGCTCGACAGAAAATCACGCAGCGCAAATTTTTTATTGTGTTCAAGGCGGATAAATGATATTATAAAATAGAAAATATTGCCTCGGCAGGCAAAAAGCATGGTGATAACTTAAATGAGCGAGTTGCTTATAAAGCTTTACTTCAAAAACAAAAATTTAGGTGCTTCAAAAAAGCGCGAGGGCTACGGCATACTTTCCGGCATAGTGGGAATTTTTTGTAACTTGCTTCTTTGCGCATTTAAATTTGCGGTGGGCGTTACCACAAAATCCGTTTCCGTTACGGCAGACGCGGTAAACAACTTATCGGACGCCAGCTCAAACATAATAACAATAGTTGGCGCAAAGCTTTCAAACAAGCCGATGGACGACGAGCATCCATTCGGTCACGGCAGAATCGAATACATAAGCGCGCTGATAATTTCGTTTTTAATATTCTTAATGAGTTTTGAACTCGGCAAAACGGGCGTTCAAAAAATTTTGCACCCCGAGGAGGTTAATTTCAGCGTAATTTCGCTTATTATTCTTATTGCGGCAATAGGCGTTAAGCTTTGGATGGCATTTTTTAACGATAAAATATACAAAATAACAGACAACGTGAACGCAAAAGCCGTTAAGCAGGACGCGCTTAACGACTGCATTGCCACGGCGGCAACGATTGCCGCACTTTTGATTTCGCATTTTACGAAATTCATTTATGCAGACGGAATTATAGGCATAATCGTGGCGATTGTTATTTTTATTTCGGGCGTTGACATTGTTAAGGATATTTCAAGCCGCCTGCTCGGCAAGGCACCAGACCCGGAACTTGTGAACGAAATCGAAAGTATTATGCTGGAGCAAAAATTTATTTTCGGCGTTCACGATTTAATAGTGCACGATTACGGTCCCGGCAGAATCATTGCTTCCGCCCACGCCGAGGTGCCGAGCGACGCAGATATTATAGAAGTGCACGAGGTTATCGATTTAACGGAAAAAATCATCAGCAAAAGGCTCAATGTAAACATATGCATTCATATGGACCCGATTGTTGTGAACGACGAGAGAATAAATCACGACCGCGAAATGATGCGCGATGTTATTAAGAAATACGACGAAAAATTTGATTTTCACGATTTCAGAGTGGTTGACGGAAAACAGCGCACCAATTTTATTTTTGATTTGGTTATTCCCCACAACTACCCAAAATCAAAGCAGCAGATAATTAAGGATTTGCAGGAGGAAATCATAAAAAAAGACAGAAGAGTTTTTCTTGTTATAACTGTTGAACACAGTTTTATCTGAGCAATATCAAAAACGGAGGTTTTTACAATGCCGCAAGCGGAAACAAAAGCACGTCCCGAAAAGAAAAGCAAGGGCAAAAAAGCAGCAAAAATAATCATATGCGCAATACTTGCAATCTCTGTGGCAGCAAGCGCATTCATAGGTCTGGTTACAAGAAAGCAGAACGACACTGCCGACAATATAACCTACATAGGCGGAATGCTTAAATCCGAGTCAATCGAATACAAAAGCGACAGCGTGGGCAATTTGGATAAAAATCCGATTATGAAGCTTATGGAAATGGTATGGTATTTTTGCGCAGACGGCGATGAAAAAAAGCACAGCACCCAAACGCCGCCCGAGGTTGAAATGAAAAAGGATATTCCCTATATTGACGACGGCAACCTTTACCACAAATACGATGTGTTTTATCCCCAAAATACAGACCCTGCCGCAAAGCTGCCCGTGATTATTGACATTCACGGAGGCGGATGGATGTATGCCACTAAAGATCTTAACGAATATTACTGTCGCGAGCTTGCAAACAGAGGCTTTGTTGTTTTCAGCATAAGCTACCGCCTTGTGCCGGATGTCATTGTGCCGGAGCAATTGCAGGATGTTATGGCTGCACTTCAATGCATTTCCGAGGAAATGAAAAATTATCCATGTGACGAAAACAACATTATGCTCACGGGCGATTCCGCAGGTGGAATGTTGGCGGCGTATTCCGCTGTTTTGCTTCAAAGCCCGGAGCTGAGAGAGGTTTTTGAAGTTAATGCCGTTAATATAAATATTGACGCGCTGTTGCTCACCTCCCCCGTTGCATATATGAAGGACGGGGCAATCAGCGTTTACACAAAACTGCTTTGGGGCAGCGACTACAAACATAAAAACACATATAATTATATGAATTTTGACGAAGTTATTGATTATGCAACCGAACTGCCGCCGACATATCTTATAACAAGCAGCGGAGACAGCCTGGCAAGAAAGCAAACGCAAAAGCTTGCGGCTTTACTTGAAAGCAAAGGCGTTGAAACAACACTTAAGGATTACCCGAAGTACAACGGCAAAAGCCTGGCGCATGTTTACAGCATTTTGTATCCGTTTGACGAACCCGGAAGCGAAATGATAGACGGCGCAATTGATTTTTACCGCAAAATTTTAAGCAGATAAAAAGCAGCATTAAAAAGCACCGATTATGCCGAGGAATCACCCTCGGCATATTTTTTGCAATATTTCAGCAATATAATTTATAACTAATCTTTTATTTGCGATTTTTATTACTAACTTTAATGATTTAAAAATGTTTACTATAATTTTATACACAAAACATCTAAAGTGTGCTATAATATCAAACATAATATCGGCAAACACAGGAGAAGCTTATGCTTAACATAGTTATATGCGACGATGATACAGACTTTCGCGAAATTGTGGAATACAAAGTTCGTGCTTTTCTTTCGAAATTTCTCGACACGGGCTATAATATACAGGAAACGGACAATTTAAACAGCCTTTCCGAGATTTTAACAAACACAAAAGTGGATGTGATTTTTCTTGACATAATGATCGGCAACGAAAATTCAATGAATTGGTCCATAAACAACATTCGCTCATCATATACGCAAATTATTTTTATGACATCGTTTCCGGCAAGCGCTTATAATATTTCGGACAGTAATTGCTGCTATTTTTTGATTAAATCCAAAATGACGGATGAAAAAATCGAAAAAGCTTTAAAACGTGCGCTTCAAAACGGCACAAAAAGAAATCCTGATATGGCAATAATAAAATCCGGAAGCACAAACCACATTATAAGCCACAAAGATATTCTTTATTTGGAAACGGCGCAGGGAAACAATATTTCAATGCACCTTGAAAACGGTAAAGAAATCACAATTCATACCAGCCTAAGCAAATATGAGGCGGAACTGCCGCATTATTTTTCAAGATGCCACCAAAGCTATATAGTCAATATGAATCATATTGCAACATATGAACCGTATAAACTGGTGCTGGAAAACGGAGCGGAAATTCCCGTGCCGCCTAAAAAATACAAAAAAACAATAAAACAATATAAAGCATATTTACTCACAAAATAGAATCGGCAAGGGAGGAACGCTTTTTTGGGGCCGATAATTGATCTTTCCACATTGTTGCCTTGGAGAATAATACAAATATTTGCAACATCATTTGCATATTACAACATATTAAGAAGCATAGTAAAAGACAAATACAGACCGCTTATCACATTCGGCGCAATCTTTGCGGCAAGAATAGGCACTTCGTTTTTATTTTACAACACCGATAATTCCAGAAGCGTATTAGGTTATGCTGTTTATTGCTGTATTATTTTTTTAATATCTTTGTTTTTGACAACGGGCGAATTGTACAAAAAAGTGATAGCAATTCTTTTCTGGCTGGTTTCAAACTTCAGCTGCATGTTCGGACTTGCGGCTTTATATTCAATCATTTACAACACCACATTGGAGAAAATGTACACATACGAATATCAGGAACATATGTATACATATATGATTTCATGCATTGTTTTTATTTCAGCCAGCTTTTTATTTGCAGGTATCTTACAGCTTGCCCAATCAAAAAAAACAAAAAACAGAAGCAAAAAAATGTTTGCCTACATTACTTTTATACCCTTTTCGCATGTTATGGTGGTGGCGATTGCGCTTTTTACGGAACCGGGCTCATACAGCGGCACAACCGCTGCAGAAAAAGCAACGAATTTTTCAATATATGTCTTTTTACTGCTTGTAATGCTGTTTGACTGCTCATACCCGTTTGTTATTGAATATTTTGAAAAAATCCATCAACAAAATATCATCAGCGAGCGTGAAATACTGCGCAATAAAATGGACTACAACCAAATGCTGATGCTTAAAGACGAAAAGCAACGATACAGAAGAATCAAGCATGATTTTGCAAACATTACAACCACGGCTGCCGGGCTGATTGAAATCGGTAAATCGGAGAAAGCGCTTCATGTGCTCAGAAAAACGAACGACGATATAACAAAAATATCGCAATTTTCGCTTTGTTCAAACGACACGATAAACACAACCGTTTTTATTAAAAAGCAGAACGCGGAAAAGATTGGCGTTGAACTGAATGTTGAGATAGACGAAAGCTATCCGATTACGGCAGATGATTATGATCTTTGCCGAATACTTTTTAATATTGTCGACAACTCTGTTGCGGCTGCTGCAAAGCTTGAAAAGGATAAGATAAGCAATATTAAAATCGAAATAACGCAGGATGAAATTATTTTTGAAAGCGAAAACGGTAAGCCGAGGGGTTATGAAAACAGGCTGCAAAATAAGGCTGACGAGCATGGCTACGGAACAAAAATAATCGGTGAAACAGCGGCTAAATACGGAGGTAAATACACTCACAAAATCGAAAACGGAATTTATTACACAAAAACCACACTTAAAAACATGCCTGCCAAAACCGAATAAGCATTATAAACCCGAAACGTTTCAATCCGTTTCGGGTTTTATTTTCACAAATGAAGATACATAATGTTCTTCAAAAAAATCATAAATTATATTTTGAACATATGAAACAGGCGTTTTTCAGAAACAGTACTCAATCTGCATATATGCCGCATAATTTTTTTTAATGCTAAATAATTGACTTTTTATGCGTGTTAGAATACAATATTATAGTTAATATGATAAAAAATGTTATATTTTTTAGGAGAATATCAGGTCAATGAAAAAATGCCCTTTTTGCAATTCGGAAATGCCCGAAGAAGCGCATATTTGCCTTGATTGCCTTAATATTTGTGAAGAAACGAAAGAAAGTGCACTGATTTCACAACGCGGAAGGTTATCGCCGGCAGGTAAAAAACGCTTTGCAATAAGCAAGCGCACACTTTCAAACATAATAACGGCAGCTATTTGTGTTTTTGTTGTCTTGCCGTGTATGATTTTTCCGCAACTCGGCTCATCGGCAGACCAAGGCGTTGCACCAGGCAAAAGCCCCGTTGGCAACGGCGGAAAAAGCGACAATTCGATTTTTTCTCGCATAACAACAGCGGTTAAAGAAACGCTCGGCATAGACGATGATTCCGCAGAAGCGCCTGCCGGGGACTCCCCTGCCGATTCGGCAACAGCAAGCGGAATTTATACACCGTCGGCGGCAAGCGGCAACGATGTTTCGGCAACGCAAGGAACACCGACATCCACAACAGAAACGACCAAGCCGGCAAACGGCGGCTCCTTAACAACAAAGCCCACGGAAAACACAACAACCGTTAAGCCCGAGGATGAAACGATTCCCGAGGGCAAAGTGGAATACGACAAATGGGAATATACCGAAAGTAACGGCAAGCTAACGATAACCAAATACACAGGCTCGGCAAAAACCGTTGTTATTCCCGAAAAGATAGACGGCAAAATAATCGGCGATATAAACGAAAACACATTTCTTGAAAACAACACAATGCAATATGCCGTTTTTCAGGATTTCACAACTTACCACAATCTTTGGGTGCACTATCACACATTTTATAAATGCGGCAATCTTAAAAAAATAGTTTTCCCGAAAAATGCCGATTTGGGCATTTTGGATTGCTTTGCGGCAGAGTGTTATTCGCTTTATGATATTCAAATCACCAATTACCAATATAAATTCGTTGACGGTGCGCTCGTTTATTACAACACAAAATATTGGCAGATTTATTACTATTGCGAAGGCTATAAATCCGACACATTTACTTACCCTGAATATGTTCAGGTGAGCGGCACACCCAACTTATTCAAGCACACAAAAAATCTTAAATATGTCTATTTAAGCAGCGAGATGACAACTTTTTTGCAGCAATACGACACACCTTATCTTGAAGCGGTTTATGCAAAAAACAATTCGCATTTAAAGGACATTAACGGCGTGCTTTATAAACTGAACACAGACGGCAAATGGGCAGTTGAAAATTACCCCAACAATAACAAAGCAACAGAATTTACGATGCCCGAAAATTCTGTTTTCAGTCAAACCAACCTGAAAAACAATAATTTAAAAACACTCAAAATTCCGGCAAGCGTTGAAATAAATGACTTCACTTTAAAACACATTTGCAGAGGCGACATATTTCCGAACCTGCAAACGATTTATGTTGAAAGCGGCAGCGATTACACAAGTTACATCAAAAGCACATTTACGGGCAAAGTTGTGGTTTACTGACAATCACAAAAGCTCAATAGGCAACAACGAAAGGCAAAAATATGAGAAAATCCACCGAGGATCTTTTACAGGAGCTTCAAAACAAAAATTGCAATTTAGATGAATATTTGAACGGCAACTGCGAATCCTTTGTTTACGACAGAATTAAGGATTTTTGGGAAGCGGCGATTGAAAAAAGCGGTTTTTCAAAATCAAACATCATAAACAAATCCGATTTCAGCTATTGCTATTTTTACGATGTTATAAACGGCAGAAAAATCCCGGGAAGAGACAAAATTATTCGCCTGATACTCACAATGCACCTTGATGTGGACGAATGCCAGGAGGCACTGCGAATTTCCGGCAGATCCGCGCTTTACCCCAGAATTAAGCGCGATTCGATTATTCTTTTTGCGATTTCAAACAATTATTCAATATATCAACTGACGGAATTACTTCAAAGCGCAGGCGAGGAACCACTTAAATGAGCGAAGAAATAAACGAACTTGAAGCGTATATTAACTCGGCAATCGGTGAATATTTCGAGCGCGAAGCGATTATCAAAGAATCCGAGGCAAGCAAGGTTTATCTTTATCTCCACAAAGGAAGCGGCAAGCGAATTATTCAAAGATATTCCAAAAACAGAAACGACGATGTTTACAGAACAATGCGCAACAGGCACCTGTGCAACCTGCCACAGATATACGAAGTGTGCTCGGGCGACGATTGGCTTATGATTTTGGAGGAATACATTGACGGCAAAAATCTTGCCTCAGTTACGGAGAGCGGCACGCTTAAAACAAAAGAGGCATGCAGATACGCTTACGACATTTGCAACGCATTGACCGAACTTCATGCACTCGGAATAATTCACAGAGACATTAAGCCGGCGAATGTTATCATAAACGCCGACAATGAGGCTGTTTTGATTGATTTAAACATTGCTCGCTCCGTTTCTGAGAACATCGACGAAGATACTGCTTCACTCGGCACGGTCGGTTATGCCGCACCGGAACAATACGGAATTTCGCAATCAGGTAAATCAACGGATATTTATGCTCTCGGCGTACTTTTAAATATTATGATAACGGGTGTTCACCCGGCAATTGATTCGCCGAAAGGTCCCGTTAAACATATAGTTCAAAAAGCAACAAATGTGCAAATATCGAAACGATATCAAAGCGCAAAAGAAATGCAAAAGGAACTTAGATTATTTATATAGCGAAAAAGCCGAATTAAGCTGTTTTCCCATGTGCGGCGCACTTCATAAAAACAATTACACAACAAATCATATAAACATCAAAACCCAAGGCAATATATTTTGCTTTGGGCTTTTTTATTGCACGGGAAATTCACGCATTAAACAAGCGTGGCGTGGCATATAGTTTTAGCGGTGATACTATGTTTTCAGCAATAATTTCATTTTTGGGCGCAAATTTTATTTATTTCATTCTGCACATAAGCAACACTTCCTGCTTCCCCAAGCCGCTTAAAAAGAAAGAAGAGGAAGAAGCACTTAAAAGACTTGCAAAAGGCGACAAAAATGCACGTGCGCTTTTGATTGAGCGCAATTTGCGCCTCGTAAGCCACATAGTGAAGAAATATTACTCCAAAACAAACGACACTGAAGATTTGATTTCAATAGGCACTATCGGGCTCATAAAGGCGATAGACAGCTTTAAACCCGACAAAGGCATACGGCTTGCAACATATGCAAGCAGGTGCATAGAAAAAGCAACGCTATCGCTACGGCTCTTTTGAGAGGAAAAGACGGAATTAAGAGTGCTTTTTATGGTAATTGGCATTTGCTCAATCAAATATCTAATAATTTCTATGTTTTATCAAAAACAAATAATGCTTACAACATAAAGTACACTTTAGTTTATATTTTTAATTTCAGAGTTGTTTATCCTCATTGGAATACAAAAGCAGAAATGTTATTTTATAAATATCCCGACCCAAGCAAAATACCTACAGTTGCAGAACGCTTGCAGTATTACAGACATAAAAAGTCATTGCTACAAAAAGATGTTGCAAAAGCAGTAAAAATTGACCGAACAACTTACATTTCCTATGAAAATATAAATCATAAAAATTACCCTTTAAATATTCTTCAAAAAATCGCGAATTTATTTGAAATTGACATTGTTGCATTGCTTGATGATTATAATTATTTTTTGTATAACGGACAAGCCAAACAAATTCTTGACAAAAGAAAATCATTAGGACTAACTCAATATCGTTTCGGAGAGCTTTATGGAGTAAGTGTCAGGACCGTAAGAGGTTGGGAAAAGAACAGAATACAAATTTCAAAGAAAGTATGGGAACGAATTTATAAATAAAGTAAGCTGCCTTATGTATTTCACACAAGACAGCCGTTTGTTATTTTATACTATTGAAGATTTCAACCTTTTGTTCTTTTGAACAGTCAAGTTTATTTACTTTTTCAAAGACTGCATTTGCATATGTAACTGCAACCTTTTTATTAAGTTCTTCAATTCCTTTTGCGGAGGTCGGAAAATGAAAATTGATATTCATTATCTGCCCTCCCTGTTCATATTGTTTTGCAATGAATTATATGCTTCATCGCTTGTACAGTATGAACAAAGTTTTTTCGTTAAAGCCATTAACTCTTTAACTATACTAGTAAATTCATCTCTTGAATTTTGTTCTTTATATATTCTCATTAAACTTAAACCTCCTCTCCCTTTTCTGACAATTCAGGTTTGGAAATTTGGTTTATAGTAGAATTTTTATCTACATACTCTTCAAATCGAGTTACATTCAATAATTTACTTTTGCCGTCATCGGTAAGTTCAATAATATTTTTGTCACCAGAAGAATATTTCAAATAATAATTTTTAATCAATTTGCAATATTCTTCATAATCTTTTTCATCAAATTTAGGAACAGCAATACCACTGCTGTAAGTGAAATTTCTAAAATATTTGGTATAATATTTTAACCTTTGAGCTTTTTCTTGAGCGGACTTACTTGCCCAACTTTTCGTTGACGGTATAAAGTAGTTTGCTAAACCATAAATATTATTTATCATTTCAATATGAGCATAGCCATTTCCCCATAGCTTAGTTATTTCACTTGATAATAAATTCAAATATTCGTTTATTGTATCTTTTACTATAAGATGAATATGCCAAGAGCCGTCACGGTGAGGTTCTGCTATTCTAACATATTCACAATTTGGATATTTTCTTTTGAATTTTCTCCAAAACGCTTTGAAATCATCAGCGATTAGTTTATTGTCATACATTTTTTCAGCATAGGTAAGCGTAACAAATCTTTCATTTAGAGTTCCTTTAAAATTTCGGATAATTGTTCTTTTAATTGTGAAAAACGAATAGATAGATTTTTCATAATTTTTACTGTACTCAAAAACTTCTCCTGTTCGGATATCAACATATTGGTTTCTACTGATGCGCCGTGTGTTAAACTTACCCGTTCTTTTTGTTTTGGTCAATTTGACCTCTAATGTGTCACCACAATCACACACTTTAATTGAAGCAAAGTATTTTGTTTCGAGTTGGTTAGTGTTTTTCTTAATGATTTTAAATTTGTCTTGATTCATTAATATTTTCCTTTCCGAAGGAGAGGTTTTTATCGAATGGTATTTCTCCTTCAGAAATGTCTCGAAAAAGCTACTGCTTTCACTCCGTAAAAGCTAAAATGTTAACAAATCATTTACAAACACTGTTATTTTTTATTATTCAGTACTCCATTGTTTTCTTATATTATCGAATTACACAATCAAAAAACTCCTAATTTATAAAAGTTTTTGGTTCCGATGTTTGGTTAAATAACAAGTAAAATATAAGAAAAAGCGCTTCTCGGTTGAGAAACGCTTTATTTTTTGCCATAAAAGGCTCTATTCACTTTTAACACCGTCTGAAGACTCCTATTTTAAGTTTATTATTCTTTGCCGAAACGCTTTGCCCTTAAAAGTAAAAAAAGTTTCAGCAAGTTTCTTTGAGCAAATGGAAATATTCAACATAAAAAAGAAAAAGCCATTGATTATACCCGACTGTTTGAAATCAAGTGCATTCAATGGCTTAAATTATTGATTTTCAAATATAAACAAATCATTTGGCGTACATTCAAGGATTTCACACAATTTTTCAATCGTATCAAGCTGCAAACCCGTTAAAGTATTATCGCAGAGTTTATTAACAGTTTTATAGGTTGTCTGCATTTCTTTAACAAGCCAATACCTTGTTTTGCCCCTTTCATCAAGCAAGTTTTGAACATTCATTTTTAACATATCATCACCAGTTAAATATTATCATTAATATACCATAAATATAATTACCCTTTTGGTAGTGTACCGAGTGGTTGACTATTTTGTAAATTTATGTATAATTAAGTTATATATCGGTGAAAGGAAATGAATTAAATTGAAACTTGCAGACATCATTAAATACGAGGGTGATAATACCACTTTTATTTGGAAACACCCTATTGAAGATTTTAATACATCAAGCCAGTTGATTGTTCACGAATCGCAGGAAGCCATTTTTATGATGAATGGTCAGGCACTTGATTTATTTGGACCTGGCAGATATACACTTGAAACGCAGAATATACCACTATTAAGAAAATTAATTAATATTCCCACTGGCGGTAAAACTCCCTTTCATTGTGAAGTTTATTTCATTAATAAGACAACACAAATGGGCATAAAATGGGGAACGGATTCAAAAGTAAGATTCATTGATCCTCTAACTGGTGTTCCACTTCAAATAGGTGCGTGCGGTGAAATGAATTTAAAAGTGTCTGATTCAAGGAAACTTCTTGTTAAACTGGTCGGAACAACAAGCGGAATTGCGTGGAATCAAGAAGGAAATCAATTTACTAATTCTTTAAAAAATTCATTTAAACCGCTTATTTCTACCGCAGTAAAGGTCAACCTTTCTAAGTCGATTGTATCAGAAAACATAAACATTCTTGAAATAGACAGCCATCTTGATGTACTTTCTGAAACTTTAAAATACAATATTCTTCCGGGATTTGAAGAATACGGACTTACCATTCCTCAATTTTATGTTACAACGGTAGTATTGCCTGAAGATGACCCAAACTTTAGAAAAATACGCGAACTGCACACAGTTTCTTTTCAAACAAAAATTGCGGAAGCCGAAGCTACTGTAAGAGCTGCACAAGCAAAAGCAAAAGCAAAAATTACAGCTGCAGAAAGAGAAATTGAACTTGAAAAGAAAACCACACAAACAGAAGTTGCCAAGCGAGAAGCAGAGAGAAAAGTAATTGAATCTCAAGGTTCTGCCACATCAGCAAAAATCGAAGGCTTTGCTGACGCTGATGTTATGAAAGCAAAGGGATATAACGAAAAAGATTTAATTCAGGCGGATGTACAAAAAGCATTTGCTGAAGGTATCGGGAATATGGGTTCGGGAGGCTCAGGAAGCTCAGGCGGAAATAGCCCTGTTGCCGATATTATGGGACTCGGTGTAGGCATGGCAGCCGCAAATGCAATGAGCAGTCAAGTCGGAGAAATATTTAATAATTTTACAGGAAACAATCAGAACAGCACTACTGATACAACTATAAAAATAAATCAGACTTGTTCAAACTGTGGTGCACCAATCCCTGAAAATGCCAAATTCTGTCTTGAATGCGGAACAAAAGTTAAAAATCAGAATAACAATACAGTTGTTTGTCCGAGCTGTAAACAAACCGTTATAAAAAGTAAGTTCTGTTCAGAATGTGGCTTTAAACTTTCAACTGTATGTCCACATTGTGGAACAGAAACCAACGGTGCAAAATTCTGCCCTGAATGCGGTGCAAAACAATAAGGAGAATACGCATGAAAAAAAGTTTTAAATTATACATAACTATATGGACTATTTCCATTGTGACTTTCAACATCATATCATTTGTTGTACCGACAGCACAAAGAGGTTCATTTTGGGTAGGATACACGCTGATAACATTAATGTTTATTGTTCAGCTTATATGCAGTTATTTGTTTTTCAAACAGGATACAAAAGAAAAAATATTCTTAAACATTCCAATTATAACAATCAGTTATTTGGCATTATTTGTTTCAATAATAGTTGGCTCAATTTTTATGGCAATAACCAAATTGCCGATTTGGATAGCAATTACTATTTCTTCGCTTGTAACTGCATTTTATTTAATTGCGGTAATCAGTATGAAACCTGCAATAGATAACATAGAAAATACAGACAAGAAAGTTAAAGTTCAAACACTTTTCATAAAATCGCTGAATATTGACGCTCAATCACTTAAGCAAAAGGCAAGCAATAATGAAATTACATTAATTGCGGAAAAAGTTTGTGAAGCAATAAGGTACAGTGATCCTGTAAGCGATGAATCACTCGCAGATTGTGAAAGACAAATAACATTAAAATTCAAAGAATTTGAAAAATCGGTTATTGAAAACAATGCGGAAGTTGCTGAGAAAACTTCAAACGAATTAATAATTCTTATCAATGACAGAAATCAAAAATGCAAATTATTAAAATAAGTTCAGCTATGGGAGAAAAAAGTAATGGAAATGATAGACTTAAAATGTAAAAATTGCGGTGGAACTATGCAACCCGAAGAAGACGGAATACATGCAGTTTGTGAGTACTGTGGCGCAAGACAGGAAATACATGCAGTTCAAAATATTTCCGACAATTCGTTCATTACTGCCACAGAAAACAAAAAGACAAAATCAAGAATGTCAGCAGGAATATTAGCTATTCTTTTAGGCATATTCGGTGTGCACAATTTTTATCTCGGATATACGATAAAAGGAGTAATTCAATTACTCTTAACGGTACTTTTCTGTTGGACATATGCTGTTCCGATAATTGTTTGGGTTTGGGCATTAGTTGAGGCAATTCTTATTTTAAAAGGTAAAATAACCGATTCAAAAGGAAATGCACTTTCAGAATAAAACATTAAATCAAAGGAACGATACATATGGCTGAATTAAAATGTAAAAACTGCGGCGGAACTATGCTTGCAGATGAAAACAACGAATATGCAGTATGCGAATATTGCGGTGCAAAACAAAAAATCGAAAAAAGCGAAGCGGAAATTAAAAAAGAAGAAAAAGTTAAACAACAAGAACTTAAATCTCAAAACAAGAAAAAAGTAAAGAAAACAATATTAATAGTATTAATTATCTGTGTAGTGTTAAATATCATTTTCTTTGGTGTACTTATAATTTGGGGAATGGTTGATTCATCAGACGAAGACAATAAAACTACTTCAAACAACACAACGGCTGTTTCTGAAGAAGAAGCTAAAGAAACAGTAACGAAAAATCAAGGAAGCAGTTATTATTTATCTGAACCGATAGAAATCTTCGATTTATTTGAAGGTGATTTGAAAGCGGCAGAAAAAATACTTGAGCCGCAAAGTGAAGAAGTTCAAAATATTGAAGCATATACTAGATATACATTTAATTGTGTTTCGATTATGTGTAAATATGGAACTGATGAAATTTACAGTATATCCGTTGATTTCACCAACAAAGACGCTAATACAGAATACACAGTATTCGGTTTAGGACAAGACTCAAGCAAAACAAACTGGGACAGTGCACTTGGGGAAATGTATTATCAAGGATATAATTCAGACGGAAACCCTGTTTATTCTTATACGAAACAATATGATGAAAATACAGAATATAATATTGAAATAACCGCAACTTCCGATACACCGGACAAGATAACAGTTTACAAAGAATATACTAATGAATAAAATTATGGAAAAGGAGAAGTAAAAATGTCATCTGCAAATGTAACTATTATAAATGAAACAACGCATAAAATGGATAGCGATTGGGAACTTTGTTTTCAATACTGTAAATACAAATATGAAAGTGGAGATATCCAAGAAGGTTATCGTTTTATTTGGCGTAGACCTGATGGCACTTTACAACCAGCAAGAGGTCAAGCAAGAATTCCCTCACTTTCACTTGCATTGAAACTTATTTCCAAAGCGATGTCTGAAGGCTGGGGATTTCATAACGGTGAAGAAATCGGCTATGAATTTCCTGAAGATAATACATAATTTGCAAAGCTCCGTTGATGATTTAAAGTCATTAACGGAGTTTTTATTGTTTTATAAAATACTTTTTGCTTTTTGAATAAATTTGGTTTATAATAAGCTTAAAGAAGTCCATTATGTTAGCATAGAAATATTTTCACAAGGAGTAATATATGGAAACCAAAGAGCTCACAATAAAAAATGACCCACGAAAATATGCAATTTATTCAAGAAAATCAAAATTTACAGGCAAGGGCGAAAGCATAGAAAACCAAATAGAATTATGCAAACAGTTTTTGAACAGCAAATTTGAAGGAGTTTCCGAAGATGAATTGCTTGTTTTTGAAGATGAGGGGTATTCGGGAAAAAACACCAACAGACCAGAATTTCAAAAAATGCTTAAAGCAATACGAAACAACGAAGTAAAGATTGTTGCTTGTTACAAAATGGACAGAATCAGCCGTAACCTTTCAGACTTTGTTGAAATGTACGATGAATTTTCAGACTACAATGTTGAATTTGTGTCAAAGAATGATAACTTTGACACATCAACAAGTATGGGCAGAGCAATGTTACAAATTACAATGGTGTTTGCTCAACTTGAAAGAGAAACAATAGCAGAGCGTATAAGAGATAATATGATTGAACTTGCAAAATCAGGCAGATGGCTTGGCGGAACTACTCCGACAGGTTATAAAAGCACGCAAATAACAGGTAGCATAACATTTGACGGTAAAGAACGAAAAGCATATAAACTTGACATTGTTCCCGAAGAAGCCAAAACGATTAAACTTATTTATTCAAAATTTCTTGAAACCAAATCATTAACACAGGTCGAAACTTATTTATTGCAAAATAGAATTAAAACTAAATTCAATAAAAATTACACTCGTTTTTCAGTTAAATCAATTTTGCATAACCCTGTTTATGTTACAGCAGACCAAACAATGCTTGAATACTGTAATGACAAAGGAATTGCAGTTTATGCTGACGAAAGCAAGTTTAACGGAAAGTATGGCATTATGGCATACAATAAAACTGCACAAACAGCAGGTAAAGCAAACAAAATTAAAGATTTTTCAGAATGGGTAGTTGCAGTAGGAAAACATAAACCGTTGATTTCAAGCAATGATTGGATAATGGTTCAGCGTTTGCTTGCACAGAACACTTCTAAATCATACAGAAAACCTAAAAGCAATGTTGCCTTGCTTTCAGGACTTTTACACTGTTCTAAATGCGGTGGTTTTATGCGTCCTAAATTAACGCAAAGAAGAAATGCAGACGGTGAATTGATTTATGATTATCTTTGTGAAACCAAAGAAAAGAGTAAAGGCGTAATATGCGATTGCAAACGAGTTCAAGGAAACATTCTTGATAAAGCGATTTGTGATAAAGTAAAAGAACTTACATTTGACAAATCGGAATTTAACACACAATTAAAATCAATGGAAAGAAAATTGAACGATTCGGTAACTCAATACAAAAATGATATTTCAAATCTTGAAAAAACAATTAACAAGAACAATAAAGATATAGAACGATTGATTGAAAGTATAACAATCAGCGATAACTCCCCTGCGGATAACCTTATAAAAGAAAAAATCAACCGTTTATCTGAAGAAAATAAAACGATTGAAAAGCAAATTGATGAAAACAGACTTGCAATAGAAAGTCAAAACTTATCAGACTTAAATCTTGAAATACTTAAAACAACACTTGATAGCTTTTCAACAACATTTGAAGATATGACAGTTGAACAAAAAAGAGTTGCATTAAGAACATTTATAAAGCGTATTGACTTTGACGGTGAAAATGTTGAGGTTTATATGAATACCGACGATGAATTTGACATAAGCAGTAAAAAAGTTTTTGAAAATTCTCAAGAGCCGCAAGGAGCGGATAGCGAACGAAATATTGATGCATTTTCGCAACATCAGGAAGAACGCCGCAGATGTTTATCTCGGCGACACGCTTGAAAGCGATCGAGACGGCAATCCCCTAACTCTGCAGGACACAATCAGCGACAGCCGAGATATGGCAGAGGATTTGGAAAAGAAAATCCGCTGGGAAAAAGCGGCTGAATACTTAGAAAATTTAGAGGACGAACGCGAGCGAGAGATTATAGTTTTGCGTTACGGACTTGACAACAAAAAACCGCTCACCCAGCGCGAGGTGGCGGCACGGCTTAACATAAGCCGAAGCTATGTTTCGAGAATTGAGAAAAAGGTGCTTTCAGATTTAAGAAAAAGCATTGAATGAACAAAAAGCCGCAGGAAATCGTATATCACGCCTGCGGTTAAACTTATATTATTATTTGATTTTATTTATTATGCGAAACTACAAAATTTGCTCCATTCCCGTTTTAAGCACGGAAAGACCGCATTTTTCATAAAACGCCCTTGCGCCGGGATTGCATTCCCACACATTCAGCGTTAAATTATAGCAGCCGGATTTTTTTGCAAAATCCTTAACAAATTCAAAAATTTGCTTTCCGACACCGCCGCCTCGGCAATTTTCGTCAACGCAAAGATCATCAATATAAAGCGTTTTAACAGGCTGCATTGAATCCGAAACAGGCTTTTGAAAAACGCAAAATGCATAACCGAGGATTTTATCGCCCTCCTCAGCCACAAAAATCGGTTTTTCGTCGTTTACAATAATATCAAGCAATTCACTGTTATTATATTTTTTTTTGCTGGGAATAAAAAGATCCGGTCTGCCCTTTGCGTGTACGCCGTGCACCTGATAAAGGAGATCTGTTATTTGTTTGCAGTCATTATTACATGCTCTTCTTATATTCATTTAAATGCCTTCCTTCGCATTATATGATAGCACAAAATCAGTTTTAACGCAATAAAGGTGGGATATGACCAAACCGTTAAAATCCGTACAATTAGGCACAGTGCATTTTTTTGCAATTGCGGTAACAAAAGGGCAAAACACGCCTCTGCACAAATCAGCCACCGTAATAATCCTTAATTTTAAGGAAGGTGTCGTCACTGATATCGTGCTCGATGCGGCAAGCCTCCTGCTCGGCTGTTTGCTCCTCAACACCGGCTTTCATCAAAATATTCTTAAAGAAAACATGGCGTTCATAAATCTTTTCGGCAACCGCTTTACCGTCCGCAGTTAAATCAAGGTAACCGTTATCGTCAACGATAATAAAGCCCCCATCGCGCAAAAGAGACACGGCATGGCTGACACTTGGCTTTGAATAATTCATAAACACAGCCACATCAATTGACCTAACAAAGCCTTTTCTGTTTTTTAGTATTAAAATGGATTCGAGGTAATCCTCTCCGGAAGCATGAAGTTTCATAATTTCTCCAAAAAAGATTTAGTTAGTATAAACTAACTAAATCAATATTAACACAAAACATTTATTTTGTCAACAGCAACGCCGAAGTGAAAATTAATCGCGATAGTCGCCGGCACGCAAAAGCTGCTCTGCTTTTTTTACCTCTTCCTTTGTGGGAATACGAGCAGCTTTAAGCGAATAATCAATGCCTAGCTTTTCCCATTTGAAAAGACCGAGAGTGTGATAAGGCAGAACCTCTACCCTTTTAACTGTTTTAAGCGAGGCAATAAAATCGCCCGTTTCTTTAAGACCCTGTTCGTCATCCGTTAAATCAGGCACAAGCACATGGCGAATCCACATATCCTTGCCTGAATCTGAAAGATAACGAGCCATTTCAAGAATATTTTTATTTGATTTGCCTGTAAGCTTTTTATGCTTTTCATCGTCGATTTCCTTAATATCAAGCATGAAAAGATCCGTAACCTCAAGCAATTTGTTGAATTTTGAAATAAAAGGCTCCTCCGAAGAAAACGGTTGCCCTGCCGTATCAACGGTGGTGTGAACGCCTTTTTGCTTTGCAAGGCGGAAAAATTCCGTTAAAAAATCAATTTGGAGCAACGGTTCGCCGCCGCTGACAGTTATGCCGCCGGCTTTTAAATCCTTGCCCCAATAATTATGATATTTCCACGCGCGGTTGAAAAGTTCGCGCGCATTCCATTCTTCCCCGCCAAAAGCCCAGGTTTCCGGATTGTGGCAGTAGCGACAGCGCATTGCGCAGCCTTGAAGAAAAACAACAAAACGCACGCCCGGTCCGTCCACGGAGCCGAAAGACTCCAGTGAATGAACATGACCGAGCACTGCATTTTCGCTGTTACATTGTTTCATGGCAGGTGCGGGCAATAACATCAAGCTGCTGCTCGCGTGTTAAATCGATAAACTTAACCGCATAGCCTGAAACACGGATTGTGAAGTTTGCATATTCTTCTTTTTCCGGATGTTCCATAGCGTCAACAAGCTTTTCTTTACCGAACACATTAACATTAAGATGGTGAGCACCTTGGTCGAAATAACCGTCCATAACCTGAACAAGATTATTCATCTGCTCGCCCTCGTTATGACCGAGTGCATCCGGGTTGATTGTTTGAGTATTTGAAATACCGTCAAGAGCCCAATGATAAGGAAGCTTTGCAACGGAGTTGAGCGAAGCAAGAAGACCGTTTTGCTCTGCACCGTAGCTCGGGTTTGCACCGGGAGAAAGCGGAGCACCTGCGGGACGACCGTCCGGCAAGCTACCTGTTGCCTTACCGTAAACAACGTTTGAAGTAATGGTAAGGATGGATGTTGTGGGTTCTGAATTACGGTAAGTGTGGCGGCGTTTAATCATTTCAAGGAATGTTTTAAGAAGCCATACTGCAATATCGTCGGCTCTGTCGTCGTCATTACCGTATTTCGGGAAATCGCCATCAATCTGATAATCAACAACAAGACCGTTTTCGTCACGAACTGTTTTAACCTTAGCATACTTGATTGCGCTAAGAGAGTCTACAACATGAGAGAAACCTGCGATGCCGGTTGCAAAAGTGCGGCGAACCTCGGTGTCGATAAGAGCCATTTCGGCTGCTTCATAATAATATTTATCGTGCATATACTGAATAAGATTAAGCACATTTACATAAAGACCTGCAAGCCAATCCATCATAACGAGATACTTTTTAACAACGGTGTCATAATCAAGATATTCATCTGTGATAGGTGCGTAGTTGGGACCTACCTGTTCCTTTGACTTTTCGTCTACGCCGCCGTTGATTGCATAAAGGAGGCATTTTGCAAGATTTGCACGCGCACCAAAGAATTGCATTTCCTTACCTGTTTGAGTTGCGGATACGCAGCAGCAGATTGAATAGTCATCGCCCCAAACGGGTTTCATAACATCATCGTTTTCATACTGAATGGAGCTTGTGCGAATAGAAATAGCAGCAGCATACTTCTTGAAGTTTTCGGGAAGATCACTGGAGTAAAGAACGGTGAGGTTCGGCTCGGGAGAAGGACCCATATTTTCAAGAGTGTGGAGGAAACGATAGTCTGTTTTGGTAACCATAGAACGACCGTCCATACCGATACCGGCAACTTCAAGAGTAGCCCAAACCGGGTCACCGCTGAAGAGCTGATTGTATGAAGGAATACGGGCGAATTTAACCATGCGGAATTTCATAACCATATGGTCGATGATTTCCTGAGCTTCGCTTTCGGTAAGAACGCCTGTTTCGATATCGCGCTGGAAGTAAATATCAAGGAAGGTTGAAATTCTGCCTACGCTCATTGCAGCACCGTTTTGAGTTTTGATGGCTGCAAGGTAACCGAAATAGAGCCACTGAGCTGCTTCCTTGGCGTTTGCTGCGGGCTCGGAAATATCAAAGCCATAGCTTTCTGCCATTTTCTTCATATCTTTAAGAGCATTAACCTGAAGTTTAATCTCTTCACGAAGGCGAATAACATCATCCGTCATTGTGCCGTCGCCGCAATTTGCGAAATCCTTAAGTTTATCTTCAATAAGGAAATCAACACCGTAAAGAGCAACACGACGATAGTCGCCGACGATTCTGCCGCGACCGTAGGTATCCGGAAGACCGGTGATAATCTTGTTATGGCGAGCCTTCATCATTTCGGGAGTATAAGCATCAAAAACAGCCTGGTTATGGGTTCTTGAATACTCGGTGAAAATCTTATGAAGCTCCGGATTGGGAGTATAGCCATAGGTTGTGCAAGCCTGCTCTGCCATTTTGATGCCGCCGAAGGGCATAAATGCGCGCTTGAGAGGCTTATCGGTTTGCAAGCCTACGATTTGCTCAAGATCCTTATCGGCTTCGCTGATATAACCGGGACCGTAAGATGTGAGTGAGGAAACAACCTCGGTTTCCATATCAAGAACGCCATCCTTTGCGCGTTCTTCCTTTTGCAATCCTTGAAGAATACCCCAAAGCTTATCCGTTGCAGGTGTGGGATCTGCAAGGAAGGATTCATCGCCGTCATAGGGCTGATAGTTTTTCTGAATGAAATCACGAACATTGATTTCTTCCTTCCAGATGCGGCCTTCAAAGCCGTTCCACTGTTTGTAATCAGTCATTATACAATAGTCCTCCTCAGAACATTATTTGTTTATTTAGGTTAGTAGCTGCTAACCGCGATTATAATAACACGATTGACCTTAAAAATCAATAGTAATTATCTGTAAAAACAACGCTTAAATAAATATTTTTTTATATAAAATATATACAAAATACCGAAACAGACAAAAATCAAAATTTACAATCTGCAAAAGTCAAAGTAAAAAAATTTACTGTTTGAATACATTTCCGCCACTGCAATCAACGGCAACAGTAAGCGGGAAATCCAGGAATTGAAGTTCCTTAACGGATTCGCAGCCAAGATCGTCATAGGCTATAACAGTGCAGCTTTTTATGCATTTTGAAGCAAGCGCACCTGCACCGCCGATTGCGCAAAGATAAACTGCCTTATTGCGAACAATTGCATCGCAAACCTCTTTGCTGCGCTCGCCCTTGCCCACCATAGCAACCACACCCTTATCAAGCAAAAGCGGAGCAAAAACATCCATTCGGCTTGATGTGGTGGGACCGCATGCACCGACAGCAAGTCCCTTGGGTGCAGGAGTAGGACCTGCGTAATAAATAACAGCATCCTTTAAATCATAAGGCAGCTTTTCACCTTTTTCAAGCGCTGCAACTATTTTTTTGTGAGCCGCGTCGCGCGAGGTATAAACGGTGCCGGAAAGCACTACCCTGTCCCCCGCTTTAAGTTTTGGCGCATACTCCCTGAGCTGCGAAGTATTCAAAACATATTCCATACGCGAATTATTCCCCGTTTTTTTGATTTAAAAGCTTTTTAAGGCGTTCGTTTTCTTCTTCTGTTGCCTGAAGCACGGCAATGTTTTGATTTAACTCACGATTGGCCTCTTTAAGCTGAAAATCCAAATTTGAATTAACTATTTCAAGCCTTTGGCATTCGAAATTAACATCCTCAAGAGCCGCCATAAGGCGAGATATCTGCTCTTTTAAAACATCAATATTATCCAAATTAAAGCGACCCCTTTCTTACTTATCCGATAACCCAAAGAAAGGGACTGCTGATGCAGTCCCTAAATATGAAATTATCTGTCGATATCCGTATCGATTTCGATATAGTGCTTACCGAACCAATTCATTTTAGCCGTGTAAGCCTCATCAAGCTGATCAGCGATGCTTGTTGAGTCCTCAGAAGTGAGAGCGGATTTGGCATTTTCCTCCCAAATCGGAGTGCCTGTTGTACCAACAAAGTACATAATATGATAGCCGTACTGAGTTTGAACGATTCCGACATCGCCGGCTTTTCTTGAAGAATCGAGCGACCACGCCTCAAACGAATCAACCATTTGACCGGGAACGATATTTTCATAAAGTCCACCGGTTGATGAGGAACCAGTGTCTGAACTGTATTCGGAAACAAGATCGGCAAAGCTGTCTTCAGTTTTATCACCGGAGTTGTATTCGTTGACAACCTTATTTGCTGTTTCAAGAGCGGTTGCCCACTGCTCTTCCGTTGCATCAACAGCCTGAGTGCTGCTGCTTGAATCCGTGATGGGGCTTACGAGAATATGGCGAACATTAACGCTTGAAGCCTCGGGAAGCTCAACGGGAGAAATAACATAAACAACGCTTGTGGAGGTTTGATAGATATCGCCGGCTTTACGATCGGTGCTGAAAAGCCAATCAAGACCGGGATATGAATCCGAATCATCACCGTCTGCCGTGGCAATGGCATATTTTGCTGTTTTAAGAACGGATTTTGTTGCATAAAGCTTTGTAGAAGCCTCTGCCTGAGCATAGTAGCTCTTATAGTAATCGCCGTCCTCTGCATATTTAACGCAAAGATCGGTAAAGTTTGAGCCGTCGCTCTTTAATTCGTTTTTAAACGCCTTAGCGTCATCCTCACTGGAAGCCTCAAAAATTCTGATGCTTACGGCATTAAGGTCGTCAAGATGTGCATCTTTATATGTTGTGTAATCTTCCTCGGTATATTCTTTTTCGTCGGCATCGGTATCAAGCTGAGACTGATAATTCTGTGCGATATACGATCTTGTCATCTCGCGGCGGAATACTTTTTCGGTTACGCCCTTGCCCATTGCCTGAACAAGATAACCGGAAACAGTGTAGCCGTATTGAGAAGCTGAAGATTTATAATTGCTGATTGTTTCCTCAAGCTCGGATTTTTGATCGTCGGTAATCTCGGGCTCCTCGCCGTTATTTGCCTTAACGGCTTCGTTATAATAAATATAGGTTGTTTTGATTGAACTGAGAGTTTGCTCGTTAATATACTCAAGCCAGGTAACAACCTCGTCATCGCTGTTAGTTGTTTTTTGCGACGAAAGCTTTTTGTCAAAATCAACATCAAGATTATAATCCTTGGGGTCGAGACCGTATTGCTCGTAAGTGGACTGAGTTGATTTAAGGTTATTATAGGTGGTAGCAAAATAATAGTTATATGTTGAAACAGGGATTTTGATTTTATCGCCGGATTCGTCTGTGATTGTGGCGGCTGTGATACCGGTTGTCCATTGCAATGTGGAATGGATAAATCCTTTACGAACTGCACCTGTGCCTACATATGCAACAAGAAGCGCAACAACGATTACGCAGGAAACAACTCTGCGTATAACAGTAGCAGTGTTGGCTGTAATAGCGGATTTTTTGCCGCCGAGTGCATCCTGCTTTGCCTTAGCCTTATCAAGCTTCTTCTTGATGGCGTTTTTGGCTTTTTCATCTGTTTCGGAAGCAAACTTACTTCTGAGTTCCTGAATTTCCTTATCAAGCGCAGCTTTTTTTTCGGCATTCTTTTTTGCCTTTTTAGCAAGCTTTTCAGCTTTTTTTGCGCTTTTATCGGATTTTGCGGAATCGGAAATGGAGCCTCCGCTTAAAATGTCTTCATTCAAATCTTTTTTTGCCATTTTTTTCATCCTAACATGTGTTTTTTGCGAAGGCATTTCATACGAAAGCCTGCCGCAAGGTGAATTTATCGTATATCATTTTACACTAAAACGCCTGATATTACAAGCAAAATTTTTACATAATCGGCAAATGCTGCGATTTTTATCGATTTTATTTGCAGATTATGGCTTTTTACTGTGAATATGATGATGTTACGGAGGTTATATAGCTTGATGACGGAGTTGCAACTTCGGCATTTTTCATACCGATTCTTTCCTTTTCGTAATAGGTTTTTGCAGCCGAGTCGGCATCGTCGTTTATAAGATCCGTTATATACTGATTTTCAGCGTCATACATATATTGCGGGCAATAGGATATGAAATACATAATATGATAACCGTAGGTGCTTTTAACGATTCCCACATCGCCGTATTTACGGGATGAATCAACTGCCCAATCTTCAAATTCGGAAACCATCTGACCAAGCGAAACATCTAATATTCCGCCGCCGTACATATTGTTCATATTAACGGAGGTTGAAGAAGAATCATCCGTATATTTTTCGGCAAGTGCCGCAAAGGAAAGTTCTGTTTTATCGCCGTTATTGTATTCATCAAGAATCGAATTTGCTTTTTCAAGAGCTGCTGCCCATTCTTCATCCGTATATTCCGTTGTTGAGCTTGTTGAAGAAGATGAAGACGATGTTGAAGAATCATCGCTGTCGCCGCTTTCAGGAACAACAAGAATATGCCTTACGGAATAAACATTTGAAGAGGAATCCGTGTCGAGCGCCGGCTGAGATGTTTTCATAATAATATAAATTACTTCGGCATTTTCATCGGCATAATAATTGAGGCTGCCGACAGCTGTGTCGGTATTAAACATCCAATCGGCAATATCCTCGCTGAAATTACTTTCAACCTCGGATTTGACACTTGAAGAATCCATCGCGCCCGCAAAAGCATCCACCGCATCGCTTTCATCGGTGAAATAGCCTGCGGAAATGTATTGTGTTATAAGACCGGAGCAAAATTCGGGAATAAGAGCCTTCATTGACTCTTCATCCGTTATTTTTGCAATAGCTTCCTTTGCGCTGTCAACAGCGGCTTTTTTTGTTGAATCCGAGGTGGTATCATACACCGCTTCAAGAATTGCATATGAGCATGATTTATAATCATCCTCGTTTTCTTTGAAATATGTGTTAAGCTCATCATCGGAGGGCCGAAGCTTGATTTGTTGCTGATAATAATAAACACTTGAAATATAATTTTGCTCAAGATATTTTCTGAGTGTTTCAAGACCGCAATTATCGCCGTAGGTTTGAGCGATATATTCATTTACACCGAGGCTTGCCGAGGAAGCCGCACTTTTAATACTGTCAAGCTGGGTTTCCATCATTTCTTTTTGAGCGTCCGTAAGAGTTATACCGGCTTCAATGCCCTTTTGATAATAGATCATATTCTTTTTGATAAGCTCGGTGGTGTTTTGCTTAAAGAGATCCTGCCACGAAATTTCATTACCGTCCTCATCAGTTGTATACTGAGTTGAAAAATCCGCGGACAAATCAATATCGTAATAGCCGCTGGCGGCATACTGAGCATACTGCTTAACAATATTTTGATAATAGAAATTATACATTCCGACGGAAACATCGGTACTGCCGACAGTCATTACAATATTACCGGGATTCATTTTTTCGTTGCTGTTTGGCACGGTATAATAGCGCACACCAAGCACAACAAGAATTGCAATAATAACAACGGCAATAAGTGAACTCAAAACCGCGGTTACCGTTTCTCTTTTAATAAGAACTCCTTGGGGTTCGTAGCCCTTGGGAGCCGGCTCTGATTTTTTAACGGGTGCAGGCTTTGACTTTGGCAATTCAAATTTAACGCCGTTTTCACCGACAACATCATTTTCCGTTGCCGGTGCGCTGGCATCAAACTGCCAATTATCGTTTGTTTCGTACTGAACATTGTGCGAGAAATCGGCTTTTGCGCTGCTTTCAGAAGAGGAAGCTTTTTCTCCGTTTAAATCGGATGACGCCGCATTTTCGTTTTTTAAATCATCCAAGCCGCTGTTTCCCATATCGGGTGTGGTAAGTTTTTCCTTATCGCTCATAAAGAACTCTCCTGTTCGTTTATAAAATACACTTAATTATAAACCATTTAAACACTTATTTCAACAGTAATTAGTTAAAGAGATATTAAGATATTTTTACAGGAAAATATTTTTGTTGAAAAGCGCGAATATTTGTAGTATTATGTGAAGTAGACATTTTTACAACAGCAACAGCAAATTACAAGGCGGCATTTACCGCACATTTTTTCATCGGAGACTGAGAATTTATGGAAGCTGTAAATAATCGGCAAGTCAGCCCGGCATGGCGCTGGCTTTTGGCAACGATATTTCTTTTTCCGTTGCTGCCGGAATACATAAGCCCGTTCGTGTTATTCGCAGGCTTTATGGTTTTTAAAGTGCAATGGAGCAAAGAAGGGCGAAAAGCCAAAGTCGGCACGCTCGGCAAAATATGCATGGCGTTTATGAGCCTTGCGCTGATAAGCGTTTTTTGGTCCGACACCAAATTAGACACACTCGGCACTGCAGGGCTTTGGTGGGGAATGTTTTTAATACTTGTTATGATTTATAATTTGGCAAACACCAAAGAGAAAATCGACGAGATATTGAGAGCAGTTTCCGCAAGCGCTGCATTAAACGGTGCAGTCGGCACAATACAAATATGCTCTTACCTGCTGTGCAGAGACGGATTTATCAGCAAAAGCGCGGTGCTTGTGACCCCAATTTACAAAAACCTTGATAAAAAGATATACACATTGCTTCCGTTTAACATAAGAACAAACACTTTTTCGGACAGAGCAAGCGGATTCTTTTCAAACCCGAATCTGATGACATCGTATTTGGTGTTTGCATATCCCCTTTCGATATATCTTTATCTTAATTCAAAAACGAAAAAGAAAAAGCTTTTTTATCTTTTCTCAAATCTTTTAATCAGCGCGGGGATCAGCTCCACAATGACGAGAGCAGGCTGTGTTATCGCACTTGCGGGATGGCTGTTTATGTTTATTGTGCTGATAAAAAGGCACGGCGGGAGAATGCTTCAGATTTTCCTGCCGACGGTGTGCATAATAGTTCCCTCTCTTCTCACGAGATACGGTTTGATTTTCACGCCGAAGAATCCACACGGCAACGCACACGGCGGTGAAGCCGCAGCAAACGCGGCGGCAAAGGCTTCCGCGGCGGTATCGGCAAAGCAATCATCCGCAAATCACCTTAAGATTTGGAAAAGCATTATAGATTATTTAACGGACAATGTTCGTGAATTTTTAATCGGTCTCGGTTTCGGATGCGAAAGCACCGGCAATATGCTGATTGAAGAATACGGTCTGGACAAACCGCACGCACACAATTTCATTCTTGAAATATGGGCAGAGCTCGGAATAATCGGTCTTACAGCTCTTCTGGTATTGATTGCCGCCGCAATCATCAGGCTTTTCAAAACAAAAGCCCCGAGCGGCAAAAGATATGATTTGATATTTTATATTTTCACAAGCCTTACGATGTTTTTGGGTTTTGGGCTTTCTGACTACATTTTCAATTCACCGAAGCAAATTATAATTATTATGATTTCTTTAGGTTTAACACAAGCGATAAGCAACTGCTACGAGCACAACGAGCTGCTACGCACCGGCGACGCAAAGCAGAGTGTGCGTGAGATTGCACATGCCGACATATAGCCGTACATAATAAACCATCCGCTGCGGTATACCGCGGCGGATTTAATTTTGCCCGATTATTCTTTTAAATGCCAAGACACGAAAAAGCGACCGCCCGTTCACACGGACAGCCGCTTAATTATCGGTACAGCTTATTTAGCGGTTTCCTTTTTCTTTTTCTTTTGAGCCGTTTCAACAATGCACCAAACTGCAAAACCTGCGAAGCCGACGAACGATGCCGCAAGACCGGCATTTTTGTGCAGAGTGGTATATTTCATTTCTATGGTGTGAGTACCTGCCGAAAGTTTAAAGCCGATGAAGGTGTTGCCCACGGTTTGATAATCGCATTTTTCGCCGTCCACATAAAGCGACCAGCCCTCCGTGTACGGCAGAGTAAGAACAACATTTGAATCCGTATCCGTTTCATAAGTGCCGGAAACCTTGTTGCCGCTTACATTAAGTTCGCATATACTGCCCGAGGACAGAACGGAATAGGCATTTTCAAAAGCCGCTTTATCAAGCGTTGAAACAAAAATATTATGCTCATTTTCAGATTTTGTTTTGTGCTTGATTTCGATTTCAACGGTTTCTCCCTTTTCAAATTCGCCGATATAAACCGCGTTAATTCTGAAACGCGTACATATCGTTTGAACGGTGTCACCATTTACGACAAGCTCGCAATTTTCCTTATTTAAATCCGAATGAATATCCGTGGGATCGCAATAAAAATACATCGGTCCGCTTGCCGTTGCGGTTACGGTGAATTTTTCGGAATTATTTTTTAAACCTTTATAACTTATTTCCGCATCGGAATAAACCTTATCGTCGCCGCCCATTAAAGCAGAGAGGAAAAGCTGCTGATTTTCAAAGGGATTTGCCGTGTATTCCAAAGACTCAAACGCCTTATCGGAAACATTGTAGGCAAGAGGAAGCGCATAATCATTTTTATAAACCTTAAGATTATTTGGCACCTCGCTTTGAACCGAATATTCTGAAAGACCGGTTGCGGAGTCGGCAAGTATTTGATATTTTATTCCGAGTAACGAGTCGGTAAGCAGCATCGGGCTGTTCCAATAAACATCGGTGGGACCGTTGTATTTTTCCGTTTGATTATCCTCGGTTAAACTTGCCGGGTCGGAATAGCCCATTTTTGCCATAAACATATCAACATTAGCGTCATATGTTGAGGTGTAACTTTCTACGCCGTTATAATCGAAAAGGAAGCTTTCACTGTCGGCAACATCCTTGCCATGCTGCCGAATATACGAAATATCTTTTTCAATTCTGTAAAACGAGGAATCGCTGCTTTTGATATCGTCTATAACATTTCCCATTTGGGAGGTGTAGGTTTCATAATCCTTTTCCTTATCGTTATAGCCTTTAAGAGCAACGGTTGCGTTTGCGCCAAGTTCCGCAAACACAACGCATACAAGAAGCAGGCAAAGCACTTTTGCCGCTTTTTTTCTTTTAATTGCAGACATTGCAAACAGCAACGCAGCATAAAACAGAACCGCTGCTATATAAACATAAGCCACAAAGCGGCTTGTAAATTTGTCGCTTAAATCAAGAAGCAGGAATACAATGCCGATAACGCCGAGTGCCTTAAGCATGGCAGATTTATCAAGCTTTTGCTTTTGAATTTGAGCAACGGCGGCAGAGGCAAGCACAATCATAAGAAACGCAAATGTGAATGACCAGCGGAAAGCATATGAATAGCTGCGAACAAATGCAGTCCACATAACATCAAGCTCTGTGAAGCAGAAGCTGCAAATCATAAACATAAAGAAAAGAAAGCTGAAAACGCGCTTTTTAAGCTGAATACGCTTATCGAAGAACAGATAAACGGCAAGCAGCATCACAATTGCACCGCAATACATAATGGGAGCTTTTGATTCATTACTTTTGGCATAAATATCAAAGCCCTTGAAGCATTCCAAAATGCCGAAATTCATTGTGGTGAAAAGCAATTTCATTCCGCCTGCTTTACCGCCGACAAGCGAAAGCAGAGCAGGCACAAGCAATGCACCGCTTGCAAGAACGCCCAAAATCATATCTGCCAAAACCTTTACGGCATCCTTAACGGCACTGCCGATAACGGCTTTGAAATTTTTGTAATCATACTTAAGCACAAGCTCAAACAGGAAATAAAAACCCGTCATCAGGCAAACCATATAGCCAGAATACCAATTTGAAAAGATTGCGATAAATACGGAGAAAAACAAGAGCGATTTTTTATCCTTGTAAAGGAGCTCATATACTCCGAGGCATGCAAGAGGCAAAAGCACAGCGCCGTCCAGCCACATAATATTGCGGCAATAAACAACATTATACTCCATAAGCGCATAGCATGCGGCAAAAAGCACGGTGAAAAATGCGTTTACTTTAAATCTTTTTCTTATAAAATAAGAAGCCGTCAATCCTGCAAAGGCGATTTTTGTTACCGTCATAAATGTGAAAAACAGCGAAATTTGCGTTTTATCTATAAAATAGACCAGCAAATTAAGCGGGCAGGTTAAATAATAAGCCACAAGACCGACCGTTGCGCCGCCAAGTGATTTAGAAGCGGAATATTCAAGGCTTGCGTTGCCGTGAAGAATATCCCACAGATAGCCGTAATAATCTTTATATTGCAATTTGGCGTCCCATATCAAAACGGTGCGATCGCCGAAAGGCGCAACCTTATTTAAATAAAGGGCTGCGCAAGCTATCGCAAGCGGAACCAAAAAGGCCAAAAACAATATATGCGGAAGTTTTTTATCTTTTTCTCGTTGTTTTATAGGGTTCATTTCAGCGTCCTCATTTTTTATTTTTTCCAAAAATTTTGCGCAACTTCATCCAAATTCGATAAAAGCGGCTGCCCTTGATTGCTTTAAGTTCATCCGAAAGCAATTCATTTTCGGTGGATATTTTTTCATTTATCGATTCAAGGCGTTTTATTCTTTCGCCGCGTTCGGATTTTTCTTTATATGTTTTCTGAAGCTTTGAATTAAGCTCGGATTTTTCCTTATAGGCTTTATTAAGCTTATTATTCGTTTGCACTTCCTTTTTGCGCAGATATTCTGCATAATCGGAAAGATTTTCAATGGTGCTCATATCGATTTCACCGTCGCCTAAAAGGCGACTAAGAACGATATCGCTACCAAATTCGGATTTAAGGTAATCACGAACGGCGGCATATTGAACATCGTTTTGATTTTTGCCCACATTAACCGAAAAAAGCGAATTGTTTTGCGGTGCGGAATAATGAAGATAAAATTTATCAGACGCACAAACGGATTCGGTTTCATTGGCAAGTTGCATAAGATTAAGCCACACATCATCGGCATTTGGACAAAGAGTAAGAATTTTTTCCTTATCAAACGCTCTTTTACCGAGCGAGCCGGGAGGATAAAGAGTGCCTGCGCCGCTCGTTAAAAAGATTTGGTAAGACGGAGTAAGCAATCTTTCCGCATATTGCATAAGCCAGTGATTATAGCCCAAAACCGTGCCTTTTTCCCTGTTTGCCACAACAACATGGCAACGCATTCCGGAAACACAATCGGGAAAGCAAATATACGAAAAAAGAAGCGTTTTTATCATATCGGGCGGATAATGCAAATCATCATCAACTGTTATAACCAAATCCTCCGACTTTTGCTGCATAATATAGTAATATTTTTTATGCGAGCGCAAATCCTCGGGGCACCAATTTATGCGAACAAGCCCTTTATCGATTCTTTCCTTTAAATTTTGCGGCAAATCCGCTTCCCTACCCTGAAACTGGCACTCGGCGAGATTCAAAACAACATCATCGGCAGTAACGGTTTGCGCGGCAATATCGTCAATCACGCTGAAAACATACGGTATGCGCTCGGGATAAGTTGTGAGGGAAACGGTGATTTTTCTTGATTTTATTTTAAGCATTTCATCATATGTATGCTTTTTTATGCTTTGATAAAGCGGAAAAAGGCGTTTATCTGTAAGCTCGCCCGGTTCAAGCTTTCCAAGCAGAGCATCGCTGAAGCGCGAATGAATATATTCGTAAAATTCCTTAACCTGCGGCAAAGTGAAATCCGAAGAATAATTCATAAAGCCAAAGCTAAGATTTTGAACGGCGAAATTGCGCACGGATGATATGATTTCCTTTGCATAGGGCAATTCGGCAACGCGCTTTTCGACAGTTTCAACGGCGAAACGAACATTTAAAATATTGCTGCTGTTTGTGCTGACGGTACCCGAATGCCCAACTCTGTAATAAAGCAAAGCATTATCCGCAAAAGCAATTTTTTCCGCATACGCATTGCACAGTGCAGAAAAAGTAACATCATCAGATGTAGTTAAGTTCAAAAAGCGAATATTGTTTTTAACAAGGAAATCGCGGCGAATCAGTTTATTCCACGGCACAACATTAACAAGACTTAAAATCGTGCTCGGAAAGTCTTTATAGGAAACAACACCGTCGGTGTTTGTTGCGATATTTTTATTAAAGCCGCTTTTGAATTTTTTTGTGTTTACATCGTCGTTCACAAAAGTATATCCGTGAAAAGCCACCAAATCGGCATCGCATTCATTTGCGCGCGCAAGCGCCTTTTCAATAAGGTTCGGAGCAGCGATATCATCGCTGTCCAAAAAATAAACATATTTTCCGACAGCGTTATCAAGACCTTTGTTTCTTGCCGCACCGCCTCCGGCATTTTCCTGAGTAATTATTTTAACGTTTGAATTATCCGAAGCAAGCTTTTTTAAAATTTCGGGCGAGGAGTCGGAAGAGCCGTCGTCCACGCAGATAATTTCAATATTTTTATATGATTGAGAAAGTGCGCTTTGCACACTTTCCAAAAGATATTTTTCGGCATTATAAACGGGAATTATAATTGAAACCAAATCTTTCATATGCATCAAGCCTTTCCGCCGCAATATTTAAAAATGCCAAGCGGCTGCACATATTTTATTTTATCACATTGCAATATATTTATCAACAAAAATAAAGCCGCAAAGTGCCTAATCGGTGCACAAAAGCGGCAAATTTTCTATTTGGACGAATCAAGCATTGTTTGTGCAAAAACGGCATAACCCTTTTGCGGATTATCGACTATCACATGAGTAATTGCGCCAATCAATTTACCGTTTTGAATAATCGGAGTGCCGCTCATTCCCTGCACTATGCCGCCTGTTTTTGCAAGCAGGTGTTCGTCGGTTATTTTTATTATCATATTTTTTTCACCGTCCGTATAATAAATTTTTGAAATTTCCGCCGAATAAACCTGCGGACCGTTTTCATCCACCGTGGTGATAATTTGGCAAAAGCCCTTTTGCACCTCCTGCGGCAGCGCAACGGAATATTCACTGCATTTTGAGAGATCAAACTTTTCGGAATATTCGCCGTAAATGCCGTTTGCCGTGTTATCTTTCAGCGTACCGATTGTTTTATTAGAAAAATCGCAGCATATCGAGCCGGTTTCCTTTGCCGAGGATTTGGTGACGGAAGTTACGGTGGTTTCCACCGCCTGACCGTTTAAAATCGGAATAATTTCGCCCGTGTCCACATCCGTTATCGGGTGACCGAGCGCAGCGACCTTGCCGCTTGAGGGATTAAAAAAGGTTATCGTGCCGATTCCCGCAGTTGAATCGCGAACCCATATTCCGGCTTTATATTTTCCCTCGCTTTGAACAAAAACGGGCATGAGCACAACATTCACGACGCTGCCCGAACGCTTCAGCTTAATGCTATACGGCTCGCCGTTATTATCGTTTAAAATTTCCTGCACCTTATCTGAGGTAAAGACCTTTTCGCCGTTTATCGAAACGATTATGTCACCTATTTCTATGCCTGCGCTTTTGGCAGGATTAACGGATTTTCCGTCTGCCTCAACATCTTTTGTGCCCACAACCATGACCCCGTCAGCATAAAGTTTGATGCCAAAAGAATCACCGGAAACAAGCACGGTGTCCTCTGCCACCGTTTTAACCGTTTCGTTTTTAATCGGAATAACACCGAGCACGGAAAGTTGCTTTTGAACACTGCCCACGAATTGCGCACTTTGACTGCCGACACTGACATCCGCATCCGAGGTTAAATAAAAAATATTGTCTATCACGCCGACGGAATCGTTTTTAACATATATTTCATCCGGATAAACAATATCCGCATAAGCCACAAAAGCAAAAATCACGGCAACGGCAAGAGCCGCCGCACCGTTTAAAATGCGAATAATTTTTTTCATACAATCACCGATTATATTATTGCCGCAAACTGCAAAAAATAAAATTTGCAAAAATATGAAATTAACGCAAAAAAGCCGCCCGAAAAGCACAACAATGTGCCGCCGGACGGCTTAATATTTATTAAAACAAGTGAAAAATCATTTATTTTTCGCACGGCGCAATCAGATGGAAACCTCCATTGCAACCTGATAAAGATGGTCGTCAATATGCTTTTTCATATTGAGTGCTTCAAAGATATCATAATCAACAACATCGCCCTTTTGAGCCGCAACAACGCGGTTGCCGATATTTTTCATAAGAAGTTCTTTAACCGCATAGTTGCCCATACGGGTTGCCATAACACGATCCTGGACGGTCGGCGAACCGCCGCGCTGAATATGACCGAGAATGCAGGCACGGGATTCAACGCCTGTTTTTTCCTGAATTTCACTTGCAAGCTGAGTTACATCGACACCGACACCCTCTGCAACAACAATAAGAAAGTGCTTTTTGTTTGCAAGCTGAGTGCGTTTCATTCTTTCAATAACATCTTTTTGAATATCAAATTCAATTTCGGGAATTAAAATAGCCGTTGCGCCTACCGCAATACCGGCATTAAGCGCGAGATAGCCGGCACGGCGACCCATAACCTCAACAACCGTGCAACGGTCGTGAGATTCGGTTGTGTCTCTTACCTTATCAACGCATTCCATGATGGTGTTAAGGCAGGTATCATAACCGATTGTGTAATCGCAGCAAGCGATATCGTTATCAATTGTGCCGGGAATACCTACGCAGGGAATACCTCTTTCGGAAAGATCGCGTGCGCCTCTAAAAGAACCGTCACCGCCGATAACAACAACACCCTCGATACCGTGCTTTTTGCAGGTTGCGATAGCCTTTTGCATACCCTCTTCGGTTGCAAATTCTGCGGAACGCGCACTGTAGAGTTTTGTGCCGCCTCTGTGAATAATATCTGATACGGAGCGAAGATCAAGTTCTACAAAATCGCCGTTAATGAGACCGTTGTAGCCCCTGATAACGCCGAGAACGCGAATATCGTTTACGCAAGCGGTTCTTACAACTGCACGAACTGCCGCATTCATTCCCGGTGCATCGCCGCCGCTTGTTAAAACAGCAATAGTTTTCATAATTACAGTCCTCCTCAAACAATTACATATCTAATATGCTAAATTATAATTCAATACAATTATATATACATCATTTAACATACAGGTAACCTTATCCATTTTACTCAAAGCGAATAAAAAAGTCAATACCAATAATCATAATCATTCAATAACAGCCACATTTTCTTTGCCGAGCAGGCGTTGAAGCTCGCAAATCATGGTTTTGTTCGGCTGCACAAACATCGTGTGCGGTTGCAACTCATAATGCTTTTTATCAAGATAATAATAATAGAGCGGCATATCACCTTCAAAAATCGAAGCTATTGTGCTTGCTTTTTTTATACGCTCGTCGGATTGCGAAGAAAAGCGCAAAAACAACCCTCTTTTTTTATTATGATTATGCTCGTGTGCGGAATTTTGATTGTTTGCATCAAAATTCTGTTTTCGAGCCGAAGCATACTTTGATTTTGCAGGGCGCGAATTTGAATCCGGTGCGCCCAAAACAACATCTGCAAGGATTTTGGGAGCTTTTTCCTCCTCAACGGAAAGCGTGCCGAAAACGGTTACTACACCGGACGGCACTATGTGCTTTGAGCAAGCCAAAAGCACCTTTGCAAACACAACGATTTCAATTGAGCCGAGCATATCCTCCACGGTAATGAACGCCATATTCTGCCCCGCTTTGGTTTGCTTAACCGTGATGTGCGTTATAATGCCGCAAAGCGAAACTTGATCCCCGTCCTTATAAACGGAAAGCGGATTGTTTTCAGCCTCCAGCAAATCGGCTGTGCGCGCATAGCCGAGTTTTTCGATGATATCATCGTATTTATCGAGCGGATGACCGGAAAGATAAAGTCCCGTCATTTCCTTTTCCATTTTTAAAAGCTCCGCTTGCGGAAATTCCGGCACATCGGGCATTTCAAAATCAACACCGAAGTAATCATCACCGCCGAGTTCAAAAAAACCGACCTGACCGTACATAGTTTTGCGCCTGAGACCGTCAAGATTGCTGACTAACGGTGGCAAAGCCTGAAGCATTTGGCGACGGTTTGCGCCGAGTGAATCAAGCGCGCCGCAGCGGATGAGACTTTCCGCAGCACGGCGATTAAAGTGAGCCGTTTGCAGGCGTGAGCAAAAATCGAAAAGGCTTTCGTATTTGCCGTTTTTACGCTCGTTTATAATATCGTTGATAAATTCAGAGCCTATATTTTTTATGCCAAGCAAGCCGTAATTTATTACATTTCCGTTTGCTGAAAATCCCTTAACGGAGCTGTTTATATCCGGCACGGCAAGCTTTAATCCGAGCCTTTTGCACTCTGCGGTATAGCGAGCCACCTTGTTCGAAGAATCAAGCACGGAGGTGAGAAGCGCAGCCATAAACTGCGCAGGATAATATGTTTTTAAATATGCCGTACGATATGCAATGAGTGCGTAACATGCAGCGTGAGATTTATTAAAGGCATATTTTGCAAATTCGGACATCCGGTCAAAAATCGCATTTGCCGTATCGCGCGAAATATTGTTTTCGGCACAGCCGTCAATAAAGGTTTTACGCTCTGCCTCCATAACATCCTTTTTCTTTTTGCTCATTGCACGGCGGACAACATCGGCGCGACCGTAGGAATACCCGGCAAGCACGCGAAAAATCTGCATAACCTGTTCCTGATAAACAATGCAGCCGAAGGTGTCCTTTAAAATCGGCTCAAGCAACGGCGTTGCATATTTGATTTTTTCGGAATGATGCGAATTTTCAACAAAAGTGTCTATCTGCTTAGCCGGACCGGGGCGATAGAGCGAGGTAGCGGCAATCAAATGCTCAAGGCAGGTCGGCTTTAAATTCATAAGCATTTGTTTCATACCGCTTGATTCAAACTGAAAAATGCCCTCGGTTTGCCCGCGTGAAAACAACTTATAAACATTTGGGTCGTCAATAGGAATTTTGTTTATATCGATACCGGCTTCGCGCGAGGCGTCGCTGATAACGGTGAGCGTTCGCAAGCCGAGAAAATCCATTTTAAGCAGACCGAGTTCCTCAAGGGTTGTCATAATATACTGAGTTACGACAAGCCCGTCATTTGTGGCAAGTGGCACATATGTTGACACGGGATCGCGCGTAATAACAACACCTGCCGCGTGGGTGGATGTGTTTCGCGGCATACCCTCTATCTTGCGTGCGGTTTCAATCAGTTCGTTTACCTGTCTGTTTTCTTTCATAAGATCGCGAAGCTGCGGCGATTTTCGCACAGCTTCATCTATCGTGATTTTAAAATCATTCGGCACAAGTTTTGCAACCGCGTCCACCGACGCATACGGCAATCCCATTGTGCGCCCCACATCGCGGATTGCCGCGCGGGTTTGCAGCGTGCCGAAGGTAACTATCTGCGCCACATGGTCTGCACCGTATTTTTCGGTTACATAATCAATGACTTCTTGCCTTCGTTCGTAGCAAAAATCAATATCAAAATCGGGCATGGAAACACGCTCCGGATTCAAAAAGCGCTCAAACAGCAGATTATATTTCATAGGATCAAGATCCGTTATGCCAATGCAATAAGCGGCAAGCGAGCCTGCACCCGAGCCCCTGCCCGGACCTACCGGAATGCCCTTGCTTTTTGCAAAATGAACAAAATCGGAAACTATCAAATAATAATCCGTGTAGCCCATTTTATCAACGGTTTTAAGTTCATATTCAAGCCGCTCGGCATATTCCGGCGGCGGATTTTCGCCGTAGCGTTTATATAACCCGTCAAAGCATTGCTGCCTGAAATATTCAAAATGACTCATAGAGTTGTTTATTTCAAAGTAAGGCAGTTTTATGTTGCCGAATTCAAAGTCAAAATTACACTGCTGCGCAATAATTTCGGTGTTATCCACAGCCTCAGGCACATCGGAAAACAGCGAGCGCATTTCCTGTTCGGATTTAAGGTAAAATTCATCCGAATGAAATTCCAACCCTGTATCCTCACCGAGGATATGATTTGTGGCAATGCAAATAAGCACCTGCTGAATTTTTGAATCTTCTTTTTCGATATAATGCACATCGTTTGTGGCAACAACGGGTATGCCGGTTTCCGCCGAAAGCCGCATAATGCCGTCCTTAACCTTTTGCTGCCCATCCAGCCCGTGATCCTGTATTTCAAGATAGTAATTACCGCTTCCGAAAACATCGCGATGCCACAGCGCCGCTGCCTTGGCGCCCTCATAATCCCCGACAAGCAAATTTTGCGGAATTTCGCCTACAAGGCAGGCAGAAAGGCATATCAGCCCCTCATGATATTTTTCAATAATATCGCGGTCGATACGCGGCTTATAATAATAGCCCTCGGTGTAAGAAAGAGAAACAAGCTTTATTAAATTTTTATAGCCTATTTCGTTTTTGCACAGCAAAATGAGATGGTTATATTCCTTATCAAGTGCTTTTTCCTTATCAAATCTTGTGCGCGGCGCAACATACGCCTCACAGCCGATTATCGGCTTGATTCCGTGCCTTTTGCACGCCTTATAAAAATCAACAGCCCCATACATATTACCGTGATCGGTAATTGCAAGAGACTGCATTCCAAGTTCCTTTGCACGCAAAACAAGCTGCTCGATTCGGCAAGCACCGTCAAGCAGGGAAAATTCCGTGTGAAGATGAAGATGTGTAAACATTAGCTTAATTCCTCAGCCGTTTCAACAATTCTTTTAAGCCTGTGATTTATTCCGCTTCTGCTGATCGGCGGTTCGCACATTTCGGCAAGCTCGGCAAGGCTCGAATCGGGGTTATTATACCTGAGCTTGGCAACCGCTTCAAGATTTTCATTTAAATATTCGTGCCCTTTTAGCGACCATATTTTTTCGATTGCCCTCATTTGCACAGCAACGGCGTTTACCATTTTATTTATATTTGCCGTTTCGCAATTTGCCTGCCTGTTTGCCTTGTTTCTGAAATCTTTTACAATTTTAATATTCATCATTTCAAACATGGAATCCGAAGCACCCATAATATAAAGGCAGTTTTCGATTGATTCACTTTCCTTAAAATAGATGATATTGTAACCTTTTCTGTTTGTGTATTTGGGATTGAGTTCCTTTTCGTCAAGCAAGGTTAAAAGGCTTTTTGAAAGATTGTGATATGCCACGGTAAATTCAAGATGATAATCCTTATGTGGATCGGAAACGGTGCCGCATGAAAGAAATGCGCCTGCTATAAACGCATTAACGCAATTTTCGCAATCAAAATTAGCATGATTTATTTTAATGCTGCCAACGCCATCGTGCCCGAAGCTTTTAAGCAACTTTGTGCAATCCGTGCGGTTTTTAACGGAAACGGTGTAGTTTCTGCCGCCAGGCGAAACGGAAATTTCGGCTTTAATATTAAAAAGCCGAAGCAGCAATTCGCCGTAAAGGCGCGCCGCCGCTTCGTTTTCCGTCTGCAGGGAAACCGCCGCCGTTGAAAAGCTTCTGCCGAAAATACACATACCGTAAAGCATAGCTTTGTTGCAACAACTGCTTTCGTATTCTTTTATTACAAGTTCATTTTTTACCTGCATCGAAAAAGACATTTATTTTCTTCCAAACCAAAGAAAAGCCCAAAACGCCGTTTCGGGCTTTTGCTTTTTAACAAAATTTTAATATAATCAGGCTCTGTTTATATCCCTGTGATTAACGGAAACATTATCCCATTTCTTTTCAAAATGCTCCTTAAGAGCCTCTGCAATTGCAACAGAGCGATGATTGCCGCCTGTGCATCCAATGGCAAAAACAATTTGGCTTTTGCCTTCTTTAATATAAAGCGGATTAAGAAAATCCAGCATATCAATCAATTTAACCAGAAGCTGCTTTGATTCGTCAAACGAAAAAACATAATCGCGCACTTCTTTATCAAGACCCGTTTTGCTGCGCAGATTTTCAACCCAATAGGGATTCGGCAGGCAACGAACATCGATAACAAAATCCGCTTCGGACGGAATGCCGTGTTTAAATCCGAATGATTCAACATGGATGTTCATAATATCCTTATCATCGCCTACAAGGATTTGAGTAAGCCTTGTTCTGAGCTGATTGCCCGTTAAATCGGAACTGTCTATAACAAAATCAGCTTTGGAGCGCAACAGTGCCATTGTCTCGCGTTCAAACGCAAGAGCATGCGAAATGTCGCCGTTAAATCTGTCTGCATAAGGATGCTTTCTGCGTGTGAGCTTATAGCGTTTAAGCGCGACATGCGTCTTGATATCAAGATAAACAATTTTAACATCGTAGCCCGTGTTTTCAAGTTCATCAATGGTTTTGATAATTCCGCTGAAATTATCCGTTGAGCGAATATCGATTACGATTGCAACCCTTGAATATTCCTCTCTTTTAGAGATAAGCTCAACAAATGTGCCGAGTAAAACGGGAGGCATATTATCAATGCAATAATAGCCGATATCCTCCATAAAACCCATAGCTGTTGATTTGCCGGCACCGGAAAGCCCGGTTATAATTACTAATTCCTTTGAGTTATTCATCATTCAGTTACCCTAATTTCCATTTCGAGCCGAACGCTCTTCTTTTCATACACTGTTTCGGAGCATTCCTTGCAAAGATTTAAAACATCGTTGCAGGTTGCCCCACCTTTATTTATCACAAAGCCGGCGTGCTTTGTGCTGACCTGAGCACCGCCGACGGTTTTGCCCTTTAAGCCGCATTCTTCAATAAGTGCACCTGCAAAATATCCCTCAGGGCGTTTAAAAGTTGAACCCGCACTCGGATATTCAAGCGGCTGCTTATCTTTTCTGCGCTGCAAAAAATCATCCATTTTTGCTTTTATTTCGGCTTTATCGCCTTTTTTTAACTTCATATAAACGCCGGTTACGATGCACTCATTATCGTAATATACCGAATGCCTGTAAGACAGCGCAAGCCCGTCACCCGAAAGCGTGCCAAAGTTTCCGTTTTTATCAATATGCTCACATTTAAAGAGCACATCTTTCATTTCGCCGCCGTACGCACCGGCATTCATAAATGCCGCGCCGCCGCATGAGCCCGGAATGCCGAATGCAAATTCCAAGCCCGAGAGACCGTTTTCAAGAGCAAAGCGGCAAACTTTCATAAGCGAAGCACCGCTTTGGGCATAAATCACATCATTTTCAAGAAGCTTTATATCGGAAAAATCGCTGCCGAAGCAAATAACGCAGGCATCTATGCCGCCGTCTGCAACCAAAAGATTGGAACCGTTTCCCACTGCGATATATCTGATATTTTTCGCACGGCAGAATTTAATAACATTTGCCGCCTCATCGGCACTTTTAGGAAAGAACATAAGCCTTGCCGCACCGCCGATTTTAAAGGTTGTGTGGCGGCTCATAGGCTCATTTTCGGCATATTTGCCACCGAAAGATTTAATATAATCTATAAGCTTTTCCAAAGCATCACCGTTATTTAGTTCTGCCGAGAAGAGCCGCACCGATAACACCTGCATCGTTACCGAGCTCCGCCCTGACAATTTTTGTTTGGATTTTACTGTGAATCGAATATCTTTCCGCCTGAACGAATCTGCGAAGCGGCTTCATAAGGGTTTCGCCCTCGTTGCAAATTCCTCCGCCGATACAAATAATTTCGGGCTGAAGTGCGTTTACAAGATTGATAAGACCGCAGGCAACATATTTTATGTAGTTATCAACAACCTTAATACCTGCCACATCGCCCTTGCGCATTGCATCAAACGCCGTTTTACCGTTTACCTTACCCTCTTCCTTAACGATTTCGTGCATAACGGAATCGGGACATTCTTCCATTGCCTTTCTTGTTTGGCGGATGAGAGCCGTGGCTGAAGCATAAGCCTCCCAGCAGCCGTTTCTGCCGCAGCTGCAAGGCTCGCCGTCAAGCACGATAACGGTGTGACCGCACTCACCTCCGGCGCAGTTTACACCAGAAACGATTTTACCGTCAATAATAATACCGGAGCCGACGCCCGTGCCAAGCGTTACGGCAACAAAATTTTGAGCGCCGTGACCACTGCCTGCATAAGCCTCGCCGAGTGCTGCGCAATTGGCGTCGTTTTCAATAAAAACCGGAATATTTTCAAGGCGGCTTTCAAGCATTTCTTTTGCATGAACATCGTTAAAACCGAGGTTATTTGCAAATTCGATAATGCCAAATTCGTTTACGGTGCCCGGCGTGCCCATACCCGCACTTGAAATATCGCTCATTTTCAAGCCTGCATTTTTAACTGCCAAACGGCACATTGCCGCAATATCATCAAATATTTCCTCCGCAGAGCGCGGTGCGGCAGTGGGAGTTTTTCCCGTGCCGAGAATATTATAATCGTCGTCCACAACGGAAGCTACAATATTAGTTCCCCCGAGATCAATTCCGATACTGTACATAAATTTAAACAACCTTTCAAAATTTTATATAAAACGCCGTTCGGCGAAATTTACGCAGAAAATTTAATCTTGCCAGAATTTGACTTCCTTTTCCTCAGGCTCGAAATCATCCATCCCAAGACCGATCATAAGTTCACGCGCCGCATTATAGCCCATTTTCTTTTGCCTGTTGTTCATAGCGGCTGTTTCAATAATAACAGCCAAATTTCTGCCCGGGTTTACCGGCACGGTTATAACAGGCACCTTAACATCAAGGATTTTTGTGTATTCGTTATCAATTCCAAGCCTGTCATAAGCCTTACCGGCTTCCCAAGGTTCAAGACTGATAACCATATTTATTTTTTCCGTGTCCTTAACCGAACCCATACCGAAAAGGCGGCGCGCATTGATTATGCCGATACCGCGAAGCTCGATAAAATGGCGAATATTATTTGGCGAAGAGCCGATAAGCGTGCGTGCGTCCGTTCGTCTGATTTCAACAGCGTCATCCGCAATAAGGCGATGACCTCTTTTGATAAGCTCAACCGCCGTTTCCGATTTACCGGCACCGCTTTCGCCGATAATCAAAACACCCTCGCCGTAAACCTCGCAAAGCACACCGTGGCGCGTTATGCGCGGAGCAAGGCTTGTGTTAAGATACTGAATAAGATTGGCAAGAAACGGCGAAGTTTCCTCGCTTGTCTTTAAAAGCGGCACACCGTGTTGCTCAAAAAGCTTTTCAAAATATTCCGGGGTTTCAAGCCCTCTTGTGATAACAGCGGCGGCAGGCTGAAGAGAAAGCCATTTTGAAACCGATTCGATTTGCTTTTCGCGACTCATATTTTGAAGAAAGCCGAATTCCGTCCACCCCAAAATCTGAATACGGCGCGGATCAAAATAATCCGTATATCCGGTAAGGACGATACCGGGTCTGTTGACCTCGTTGGTATCAATCAAAATTTCATTTGCATCCTGCGGCAAATAAATTGTTTCGAGCCCGTGCGAATCTATAATTTTTTGAAGCGACACTGTATAATGCTCGGACATAAAGGCAGCCCTCCCATGCGACTTTAGGGCGCAAAAAGCGCACAGCTTTATAATATTTTATTTATTATATAATATTCGACAGGCATTTATCAACCTTTTATTAACAATTTATTGAATTTATTTTTATGATTTACAAAAAGAATAATTTGTGATATATTACAATAAATAATTTTAAGAGGTTTCAATATGAATTCCGAGTTAAAAATAGCCGTGGGAACGGACGCTTTTCCGCCGACTACGGACGGCATAAGCAACGTAGCCCAAAACTATGCCTCGCTGATTAACAAAGAGCACGGCAAAGCCGTGATAGTTACGCCGAAAAACCCGAATCAGCAGGATGCTAATTACGATTACGAAATTTTCAGATACAAAAGCTGGTGGATTCCGTCCAAAGAGGGCTACAGCTTCGGCTGGCCGTTCGGTGACAAACTCAGCTATGAAATCATAAACAGGGGCTTTGATGTGCTTCACAGCCACTGCCCGCTTGCTACAAGCTATTATTTCAGGCTTGTAAACAGAAAGCTCAGAATTCCCACCGTGCTTACCTACCACACAAAATACGAATATGATTTTGACAGGCGTATACCCACAAAGCCGGCAAGGGATTTTTCATATCACTTTTTGCTGAACAACATCAATGCAGCCGACGAGGTTTGGGTAACAAGTGCCGGCACGGCGGACAGCCTGCGAAAAATCGGCTATGAGGGCGATTTCATAGTTATGCCAAACGGCTGCGATATGCCAAAAACGATAATCGACCGAAAAATAACGGCAGAATTAAAAGCCGCTTACGGTATTCCGCAAAGTGTACCGCTTTTTATCTATGCCGGAAGAATGATTTGGTACAAAAACATAAAAATAATTCTTGACGCTTGCAAAATGATGAAAAACACAGGCAAGGATTTCCGACTGATAATGCTTGGCTTCGGTGCGGATGAAAACAAAATCAAAAGATATTACCAAAGGCTCGGAATTGCGGATAAAATCATAAACACCGGCAAAATGCTGAACAGAGAAAAAATGCAGCAGCATTATGCGGCGTCCGATTTACTGATATTTCCCTCCACATTTGATACCAACGGACTTGTGGTGCGCGAAGCGGCATCATGTGCAACGCCGTCGCTTTTGGTAAGCGGTTCATGTGCCGCAGAAGGTGTTTCAGACGGCGTAAACGGCTTTCTTTGCGAGGAAAGCGCAGAAAGCGTTTTTGCCAAACTTTGCGAAATCGCAAACAAGCGCGAATATATGGAAAAGGTTGGGCTCGGTGCCCAAAAAGATATATATATAAGCTGGAATGACGCCGTTTCGAGAGCATATGAACGCTACAAAATCGTGGCAGACGGTTTTTATTCAAGCGACAAGGACAGAATGCCTTATAAATACTAAAGTTTTTATATACTTTGCATAAAACATCTGCAAAGTTAAACTTGGTTTACAAGGCAAATTGTAAAATCCGCACAATAAACAAATATTTTTGAGACACAGAAAAAGCATTGCGACTTAACCCGCAATGCTTTTTGTTTTCCTTAATAGGCTATATTATAATTTTGATATTTCTTCAATAAAAGACGAAGCAGAATCAAACGCCTTATAAACCGAGGCAAAACGAACATAAGCAACTTCGTCAATACCCTTAAGCTTTTCCATAATAAGCTCACCGATACGAACGCTTGTTACTTCCCTGTCAGTTGCACTTTGAAGAGTGGCTTCGATTTCGTTTATTGCGTTTTCAAGCTCCGTTGAGGTTACTGGGCGTTTTTCGCAGGCGCGCAGCATACCTTTAAGAACCTTATTCCTGTCGAACACCTCGCGGCTTTTATCTTTTTTTATAACGATAATCGGCACATCCTCAATCACCTCATATGTGGTGAATCTTTTGCCGCACTGAACACATTCACGGCGGCGGCGGATTCTTTCGTTTTCATCCGTCGGTCTGGAATCGATTACCTTACTTTCTTCGCATCCGCAAAACGGGCACTTCATAAATCAAAACCCCCTTGTAGTTTTTGACGAGACACAAGAGCCGCCTTTAATTTCGGCTCAACTGCTTACAAGATATGATTATAGCACAACATATAGATAAATGCAAGTGTTTTTACTTTACACAAGATATTGTGACGTAGAAAGTGCACTCACTCGTATGATTATTTTTGATGCGCAGTTTTTTTATTATTGTAAAAAAACATCCAAACAGCCATTGAACAGATAATTAAATAGCCCAAAAACGACCATGCATCAGGCACATCGCCGAAGACGAAAAAGCCCACGATTGCGGCAAAAATGATTTGCGAATAATCGTAAACCGAAATTTCCCTGCTTGGGGCATTTGTGTATGCCGCGGTGATTGAAAACTGACCGCCTGCCGCGCAGGCACCCGCCATAAGAAGCGCAGCCCACTGCCAAGCACTCATATAATGATAATTAAAAATCAAATAAGGCGAGGTTACGGCGCAGGAAAAAACGGAGAAAAACAGCACAATCAGTTTGCCGTTTTCACCCTGCAAGCCGAGTTTACGAACACATGTATATGCCGCACCGGCACCCATTCCGCCACCGAAACCGGCAAGAGTCGCCAAAATATCGGGATTGCTGAAAGTGGGCTTAATTATAAACAATGCACCCGCAAACGCCACGCCGATGGCAATTGCCTGCTTCGGCTTAACCTTTTCCTTAATAAAAATTGCAGAAAAAATCAGCACGAAAAACGGGCTCATTTTGTTGAGCATGGAAGCATCGGCAAGTTCAATTTTGTCCAGCGCATAAAAATTGCCAAAAACGCCTGCGAGACCGAGTGTGGAGCGAATTATCAAAAATTTCACACTGCCTTTTTTCGGCTTAAAGCTTTCGTGCGATTTAAGCATTGCGGCAAAAGCAAAAATCATTGCCACAAAATTGCGAAAAAACACCTTTTGCACCGTCGGTAAATCGCCTGCAAGGCGAACAAAAGTATTCATTCCCGTAAAACTGAGTGCGGAAAGAATTATAAAAATTACGCCCTTTGTTTTTTTACTTACATTATTTAACATAACAACACTCAATTCAAAAAAAGCATAAAAGGCGAATGATAACATTCGCCTTTAAAATTATGTACAAATCACAATCAACTAAAAACATATCCGTGCCAGGCAAAAATCAGCCGAGCAATTTTTCTGCGGCGGCAAGGCGTGTGCAGATGCAAAGAAGTTCTGCCGCAAGTGAAAGTTCGTCGACGGGCGGAAAGCTCGGTGCGATACGGATATTTTTGTTATTCGGGTCTTTTCCGTACGGATAAGTTGCGCCGACGGAGGTTAAGGTTACACCTGCCTCTTTGCAGAGCTCACCAACTCTTTTTGCACAGCCGTCCGCAACATCAAGGCTGACAAAATAGCCGCCTTTGGGAGCAAACCAAGAGGCGATGCCCTTGCCGGAAAGTTCTTCATCAAGAGTTTTGAGAACAATATCAAATTTCGGTTTAAGGATTGCCGCATGCTTCTTCATGTGTTCCAACACACCGTTTGCATCACCGAAGAAAGCAACATGGCGGTGCTGATTCATTTTATCGTAACTGATAACCTGAGCATTAAGGCGGGATTTAATCATTTTAATATTATTATCGCTTGCAATTATTGCCGAAATGCCTGCGCCGGGGAAAGTGATTTTTGAAGTTGAGCAAACCTCAACAACAAGATCGTCATTGCCATATTCGGGAAGCACATCAAAAATATTGAGCAGATTATCGCCGTTTTCAACCAAGTCGTGAACGCAATAAGCGTTATCCCAAACGATTCTGAAATCCTCTGCAGCAGGCTTAAGAGCCGCAATTCTGCGAACAACCGCATCGCTGAAAGTGATACCCTGCGGATTTGAATATTTAGGCACGCAAAACATACCTTTAACGGCAGGGTCTTTTACGAGTTCCTCAATCGCATCCATATCAGGACCGTCCTGCTTCATATCAACATTTATCATTTCAACTCCGAAATGCTCAAGAATTGTGAAATGGCGGTCGTAGCCGGGAACGGGGCAAAGAAACTTAATCTTATCGAGTTTGCACCAAGGAGTACTGCCCGCACCGTGAGTAAAACACTGTGAAATATAATCAAACATAAGATTGAGACTTGATGTGGGACCGACGATAACATTTTCGGACTTAACACCCATCAAATCGGCAAAAAGCTTTTTGCAACTCGGAATACCGTCAAGCATACCGTAGTTTCTTACATCAACACCGTCCGAAACATAATCGGCAACATCGTTAAGGGCAACGGAAAGATCAAGTTGCTCTTTACAAGGCTTGCCGCGGCTCATATCAAGCTTAAGACCGCGTGCTTTAAATTCATTATATCTTTCTTCAAGAGAAGCTTTTTCGGAAAGAAGTTCTTCCCTGCTCATTTCTGCATAAGTTTTCATATAACACAACTCCTTTTGCAGAATATTTTATCACTATTTGAGGGGCAATGCAATGTGTAAAATGATTAGAAAGAAGCTTCAAAAAGCATGTAAAACTATAAAATGTGCCACATACGGCGGACAACTGTTTTTCAGACGCGAACAATTTGCGTATTTTACAAATATCGAACGGTTTTCCGAAAACAAAAATCGCAATTCAGCACACTGCCGATTCGATAAACCATTTTGATTCTTCAAGAAAAAGATATGTTTCCATTCCCATTATGGAGCAGGTGTATCTGAGTCCGGCACCGCCGCTTTTAAGCGAAGCCGCCGGACGGATGTCGCGCACTTTATCTATTTCGTATTTTTCATCGTCAAGCTTAATCATAAAGGGAATAATTTTGCCCTCCTTATCAAATTTTGCAAGCACTTCAATGTATTTTTTAATCATAATCAACACATTCCTTTCCATGTTTTAAAACTGCCGAGCGGCTGCTGCTCCGGATTTTTCTTTGAGGCTTTTAGATCGTCCTTACAAAGCAGAGAGGCGCGCAAGACCGCCGAATCACCGAAGCGGCGGCGAATATCATCCACCGTGTGTTCCACCTTTTCAAGCTTTTCGCGGCGCAGCGCATTGCCCGATAAATCAAATTGCAAAAAATCATCACCGAAATCGGAAACCGAAACGCCAACACTGCGCACAGGCTTAAGCCAAGTGTAATTTTGCATAAACAACGCCATAGCTTCATCGAGAATTTCCGTGGAAACATCGCTGCACGCGGCAAGCTGCCCCTGGCGGGTGAAGCTTTTTAAATCCTTGTCGCGAACATAAATCGTGACAGTTTTGCCCTTTACTCCCTGCTTTCTGAGCCTTTGGGCAACGCTTTCGCAAAGCATCATCAGCACCGCCTTAATATCCGCATTATTGACCATATCGCGCGGTGTGGTAACTGAATTGCCGACGCTTTTTGCCGCCTGTTCACCGTCCGTACGGGCAACGGGCGAAGCGTTAAGCCCGTTTGCATTGCGATAAAGCATTTCGCCGTTTTTACCGAAAACCGAACGCAAAAAACCGCAATCGGAATTTGCGATGTCGCCCACTGTATATATACCGTAAGAATTTAATTTTTTCGCCGTTGACCTGCCCACAAAGAGTAAATCCGAGCAAGGACTTCTCCACACGATATCCTTATAATTTTCTTTATTTATAACCGTTACGGCATCGGGCTTTTTATAATCCGAACCGAATTTTGCAAAAATCTTATTCCACGAAACGCCAACGCTGACGGTAATACCGAGTTCAAACTTAACACGGCGGCGAATTTCGTTTGCTATTTCTTCCCCGCTTCGGCGACTGCCCGTAACATCTATCCAATTTTCATCCAGTCCGAAAGGCTCAATATATTCGGAATAATCATTATAAATATTGCGCGCCATATTTGAAAAGCGAACATAAAGCGGAAAATTCGGAGGCACCACCACAAGCTCGGGGCATTTTTGCTTTGCTTGCCAAATCGGCTCGGCGGTTTTTATTCCGTATTTTGAAGCGATTTCGTTTTTAGTTAAAATTATGCCGTGGCGCTCCTCAACACTGCCGCCCACGGCAACGGGCTTGTTGCGTATTTCCGGGCGGTGCAGGCATTCCACCGAAGCATAAAATTTATTGCAATCAACATGCAAAATCGAGCGTTCCAATTCATTTCATCTCTTTTTTATTTATATCGAACATTTGTTCCATTATAACTCAAGCAGTTAAAAAAGTCAACCTATAGACATTCAAAAAGCGCAGATAAATTTCACCAAGCCGAAATTATTGGGCTTGACTAAAGCACGGCAATAAATTATACTGAAATCAACAGATTGAGAGGTACACCAAATGGCAATTTGTGATATTGCAGGACTTAAAGTTAATATAAAAAACATTAAAGGGCGCACCGAAAAGCAGGCAATGCCCTATTATTCCACAAACCAAAGCGAGAATCAAAAAACTGAAATCACAATAAATGTGACCCCCGAAAGAGTTAAAACTGCAATGGCGGAGCACCCCGAGCTTAACAGCGATGACTGGGAATACATGCTTACGGGCAGTGATTTTTACACCGCGCTTATTGATTTTGACGGCATTTTGCTCCACTCCTCCTGCGTGGCGGTGGACGGCATTGCATATGCGTTTTCGGCAGACAGCGGCACCGGAAAATCAACGCATACACAGCTTTGGCTTAAGCATTTCGGCGACAGAGCACATATTGTAAACGACGATAAACCAGCCATAAAATTTACAGACGGCAAGGTTTATGCCTGCGGCACGCCTTGGAGCGGAAAATACGATTATTCCACGCCCGAAATGCTGCCGCTCGGCGGAATTTGCTTTCTTGAGCGCAGCGAAACAAATCACATAAAAAAGGCGGACACTTCCAAAGCGATTTACAATATTTTTTCGCAAACGGTGCGCAAGCTTGGTTCGGACAAAATGGAAAAGCTTTTTGATGTACTTGAAAAAATATTTGCCAATGTGCCTATATGGGAACTCGGCTGCAACATAAGCGACGAAGCCGTGCTGACATCTTATAATGCAATGAAGCAGGAGAAATAATTTTATGCTTTCAATTGTTCTCAATTCCGCGTTGGGCGTAATCTTTGCCGCAACCGCAGTGCTTTCTTTCCGCGGTAAAAGCACAAATTTGATTTCCGGATACAATAGAGCAAGCGAAGAAGAAAAAGCGAAATACAACGAAAAGAAACTTTGCAACGGGCTCGGCATCATCACAACAATAATAGCCGTGCTTGAATTTTCATTAGCGTTTATATCATATCTTGTGCTTCGCGGCACAATCACAATGGGCGCAATGCGGATATTTATTGCTGTTTACACGGTTATAATCATTGCCGCAGTTGCGGCATACATCGCCTACTCAAACACCAAATGCAAAATTAAATAAAATTTAATTACAAGCAATAATTAAAGCAAAAAGCAACCAGCGGCAAACGGAAATATCCGTTTGCCGCTGGTTTTCGCGCTTATTTATTTAAAATACATATAATATTGGCATTTTATCATGCCATTATAAAGCTTTCTGCGCTTATCGGCGCGCCTGCCGAAGCATTTTTCAAATTCCTCGTCGGGCGAAATTACGCCGTAGCTCCATCCGTGGCGGTGAGCAAATTTTTCACCCATTATTTTATAAAGGCGTTCCGCCTCTTTTACATCGAGCATGCGCTCGCCGTAAGGCGGATTGGTTACAAGCGTGCCGTTTTCCGTTTGCGGGTTAAAATCGGCAATATCGGCATTTGAAAGGCGCAAAAACCTGTGCATACCCACGCGCTTTGCGTTTATATGAGTGAGCGCAAGGGCGTGATCGTCTATATCACTGCCGAAAGCCACGAAATCCGTGTCCGTTTTAACAAAATCGCGGCAGCGTTCTTTTTCACTTTTCCAAACGCTTTCGGGAATAATATCCCAATTTTGTGCGGCAAATTCGCGGTTTAAACCCGGCGCAATATTATGAGCGAGCATTGCGCCTTCGATAAGCACGGTACCGCTGCCGCAAAACGGATCGTAAAGCGCATGGTAATGGCGCAGTTTTGAAAGCGAGCACATTGCCGCGGCAAGAGTTTCCCTGATGGGAGCGTCGTTTGATTCGGGGCGATATCCTCTTTTATGAAGCCCAGCACCCGAGGTATCGAGCATAACAGTTACATCATCCTTAATAATCGAAAAACGTATTTGATGAACAGCACCCGTTTCCCTGAACCAATCAATTCTGTAATCCTCTTTAAGGCTTTCTACAACTGCCTTTTTTATAATTTTTTGGCAATCGGGCACGGAGTGAAGCGCGGAATCAATACTGTAGCCCTTAACGGGGAAAGCATCGTTTTTACCGATAAAATCGCACCAATTTATAAGCTTAACCTTATCGAAAAGTTCCGTAAAGGTAGTGGCATTAAAGCGATCACCCACAATCATAATTCTTTCGGCAAAGCGGGAATTTATATTTGCGCGGGCAAGAATATTTTCGTCGCCCTCAAAAAAGACTCTGCCGTTTTCGGCGCACACATTTTCGGCGCCCATAAATTTAAGTTCCTGCGAAACAAGACCCTCAAGCCCGAAAAGGCAGGTGGCAGTCATATAATAATACATAAAATTTTAATCCTTAGTTCATTCAATCACGGCAGCAGCGTGCCTGGTTACATGGCAGCCCACATTAACAGCAACGGGAAGCCCAGCTATATGCGTGGGATATGTTTCGATATTGACGGCAAGTGCAGTTGTTTTGCCGCCGAAGCCCTGAGGACCGATATCGAGGTTGTTTATTTTCTCAAGCAATTCATTTTCAAGTTCTGCATAAAAAGGCACCGGATTGCGCTTTGAAACGCTGCGGCAAAGTGCTTTTTTTGCAAGCAAGGCGGAATATTCAAAATCGCCGCCGATTCCTATTCCAAGCACAATCGGCGGGCACGGATTTGAGCCGGCTTTTTTAACAACGCCGATAACAAAATCAATTATATCCTGCCTTTTTGCGCTTGGAGTAAACATTTTAAGCGCGCTCATATTTTCGCTTCCGAAACCTTTCGGCGCAGCGGTGATTTTGATTTTATCGCCCGGCACTATTCGGGCGTGAATAACCGCAGGGGTGTTATCGTTTGTGTTCACCCTGTCATAAAACGGATCGCGCACAACAGACTTTCTGAGGAGCCCCTCAACATAGCCCTGCGAAATGCCTTTATTGACAGCAGTTTCAAAGTCATCACCGGTAATATGCACATCCTGCCCTATTTCGGCAAAAACAACCGCCATGCCCGTATCCTGGCAAATCGGAATATCCAGCTCGGAAGCGGCGTCCAAATTTGCCAAAAGATCCGAAAGCACCGATTTTGCGGTTTCATTGCTTTCGTTTTTCCCGCCGCATGCAATACAATCCGCCAAGTCGGAGGGAAGCACCTTGTTCGCTTTTATAACAAGTTGCTTAACCGTTTCGGTTATACGCGAGGAATCGATATTTTTCATATTTTTCAACTCTTTCCGACTGCAATAAGAAAAGTCACACCGGCAGCAGCCAAGCGCGGTGCAACAAAATTGCCGACGATAAGACGCACTGCAAAAAATGCCTTTTTTCGACGAATTTCCAAAAAAGAAGCCGGGAATGAGGGTTGCCCAAAATCCCGGCTTTAACAAACGATATTTAAATTATTTACTGCCAGCCACATCGTAAAATACGATTTCATTCGATTTAACATAGCCTTTTTCGCGGGCTTTTTGTTCGATATATTCATCTCTGTCGTCCGAATCGAGAATTTGCTCAAGTTTTTCATTTTCGGTGTTTTGCGCCTGCAACTGAGCAGCGTAAACAGCCTCCTGCTTTTTAAGGCGACTGATATCCGAATACTGCGATGCAATGATTCCGCCGCAGATAAAGAACATAACAACAAGCCCTGCCAAAACGATTGCAGAGCGCGCTCTTTTATTTTCTTTTAGGCTGCGAAAAAACTTTGCCATTCTCATCACCGGATTTTAACTTATTGTGTAACACAATTTTATTATAATACAGCTTATGCATAAATTGCAACACTTTTTTAAAACTTTGTTTCTGTTTTTCAACAAAGCTTTTCACACCGAGTACCGCCTGTTTACGCACGGCAATCGTTTTTCTGCTTATGAGCAACAGGTAAACAATAAGCCCGCCGAAATAAACGGCGGCATACATTGCCCTCATAATGCCGTTATTGAAACCGAGCAGCAAAACAAAAAACAGCAAAGAATATACGGCAAAAAACAAAAAATCAAAGAAAAACACCGCCGCCTTTGCAGAAAACAAAAGCCCAAAAAAACGCGCCAAATCATAAACTGTTCCGCTCATAAAACCACAAATCAAAAACACGGCTGAAATTTTAAGCACCGAATACCCTCTTAAAAAATCCGCTTTCCTTTGATTTTTTACTGCTGTAAACAAGAGCCGAAACCTCGCCGCTGATTTGAAGAATGCCGTCTTTAATATTAAGCTCGTCAATATGCAGGGCGTTGCCGTTGACGGCAAGGCAACCATAATCCGTGTAAGCCGTTACGCAATCCCCGTCAAATGCCTCAACATCCGTTACGCCGGTCATTTTAAGCCCGTTGCGGTTTTCAAGCTGCAGGCTGTGGGGTTTTTTTGCTTTTTCTTCCATTATAATCACCATTTAATAATATGAAAAAGCAAAGTAAAAAATGATTAAAGCTGTGTAAACATTTTTGCGGAGTCTTCCTTAAGTGCGTGTTCCGTTACGGCTTCAACGCGATATTTTTTCGGAGCCTGACCGATATTGAGCGTGATAACATCGCCAATCTTAACATCATAAGAAGCGCGCTGAACACGGTCGTTCACCTCTACCCTGCCGGCGTCGCACGCTTCGTTTGCAACTGTGCGCCTTTTTATTATTCTGGAAACCTTTAAATATTTATCCAATCTCATATTTAACCACCAAATCAAAAAACAGCCGCTCTTTTGAGCGGCTGAAAGCAAGCTTATTTTACAGCGTTCTTAAGAGCTGCGCCTGCCTTAAAGGAAGGGACCTTTGATGCAGGAATTTCAATAGCTTCGCCAGTGCGGGGATTTTTGCCCGTGCGAGCTGCGCGCTCTTTAACTTCAAAAGTACCGAAACCTACAAGTGCAACCTTTTCGCCGTCTGCAAGAGCTTCGGATACAGCATCAAGAACTGCCTTAACTGCTGCTTCTGCGTCTTTCTTTGAGAGATCTGCTTTTGTAGCAACTGCTGCTACGAGTTCTGTTTTGTTCATTTTAATTCCTCCGTTTTAGCCTTTTCGGCAATTATTATCTTTGCTTTATCCCACAGCTTATCAAGTTTTTCTATTGAGGCGGTTTTCATATTCAGCCCCTCATCTGCGGCAAGCTGCTCCACCAAAAGAAACCTTTTGATGAATTTGTCGGTGGAGGCGGTTAAAGCCTCTTCACTGTCTGCCCCGATGAAGCGAGAAACATTAACGCAGGAAAACAGCACATCGCCGAATTCCTCCTCAATATCTTTGCCGACACCTGCGGCTAAAGCAGTTTCTAACTCATCAATCTCCTCGTGCAGCTTATCAACGGCTCCGTTAATATCATCCCAATCGAAGCCTGCTTTTGCTGCCTTCTCCTGCACCTTTTGCGCACGCATTAAGGCGGGAAATTCGCGCGGCACTTTAATCATTGCATCGCTTTGCTTTTTCATGCCCTTGGTTTTAAGCTTAACCTGATCCCAATTTTGCAAAGCCTCGTCGCTACTTTGAGCGGCGGCATCGCCAAACACATGCGGATGGCGCACAACAAGTTTTTTGCAAATATCGTTAACGACATCATCAAAATCAAAGTTACCCTTTTCGCTTTCCATTTCGGAATGCATGGCAACCTGAAGAAGAACATCGCCGAGTTCTTCCTTAAGGCTTTTGGAATCCGCCTTGTTTATGGCTTCAACAACCTCATAGGTTTCCTCGATGAAGTTCTTTTTTATTGAGTCGTGGGTTTGTTTTCTGTCCCACGGGCAACCGCCGGGTGATCGTAACACGGTTACAAGCCGAAGAAAATCATTGATATCATAATTATCCTTAATTTCAAAATCGACCGACACCGTAACACCCCTTCAGATCAATTCGTTTAAATAGATGATACTATAAATTCTGCATAAAATCAAGGGATTAGGTATTTTTTTTGCCGCTTGCGAAGCTTTTTATTTCAGAAAAAGAAACAGTTTTTGATAAAATTGTCAATGATACAGCACAAAGCGCATAAATTATGCCAAGCAAAACAAATCGCCGCAGCATTCCGCTGCCGGAAAACAGAGAGCCGTATATGAAGCTTGCGGCAAAATATGAAGCGAGGCAGCAGGCGCAAGGCAATATTAACGAACGGAAAACCGTGAATTTAACACCGGCATATTTTACAAGCAAAAAAAGATTTGCCGCAAGAATAACTGCATATGCCGCAACATCCGCAGCCGCATTTCCGTAAATGTTAAGCTCGGCATCGGAAACGAGGCGCAAATTCAAAAATGCGCGCAAAACGCCACCGACGGCAAAGGAAGGAATGCTTTTTGAAGCAAGCCCCACGGACTGCACGGCAAACACGGCGGCACCGGAAAGCGAGAACAAAACCGTTATAAAGCCGTACAATTTCACAAGATTATCGCAGCCGAGCACTATATCATAATTTGAATTTCGGTAAAGCAGGGTTAAAATTTCCTTGGAAAGCAGTGAAAGATAAAATCCGCCACCGAATGAGATTAGCGATATATATTTGATAATCGAATTTAAAAGAACCGAAAGGCGTTCCCTGCTGCCGCTTGCATACGCCGCACTGATTGCAGGCACTGCAGCAACACCGAGTGCCATCGTCAGCCCCGGCACAAGATTTTTTAAATCATGCGCTGCGGAGAAAAGTCCGTAAACATATGCAACCGCATCCGCCTTATCCGTGCCGCTAAGGGAAAGGCAATTTTCGTACGCAGCCGCAAGCGCATTCAAATCACACATACCGAGGGCAATTTGCACGGTTGAATGATCGGCAAATTCTGAAATGCTTTGAATAAGCGTGGAAACAACAATCGGCGCGCCGAACGAAACAATTTCGCCCGCAGCCGCTTTTGGTGAACCCTTTGCGGCGGGATAAAGCGACTTATATTTAAGCGAAGCATATGCCGAAAGATATATCCAGCCGGCAACGGAGCCGACGGTTACACCCGCTATTGCGGCAGCGGAGGTGACGGGATAAATTGCCGAAAGTGCCTGCGCTTCATCAGAGCATTTCATACCGAAAACGGCACCCGTTTTAAGATAATCGGAATACAAAAGGCTCATCGAAAACTTTGCAAAAAACAAACCGAACACAAGCTTGAAAACTGCTTCAAGAATTTGGCTGATGCAGGTGGGCAGCATATTCATATGTCCCTCGGCAAACGCTCTTTTTGCCGAGGAAACCGAGGAGAAAAGCACAGTGGGAGCAAGCGCAAAAACGGCAATGACACATTTTGGCGACGCTACATATTTTGCATACGGAACAGCGACGGCAACCATAAATGCCGTACCCAAAATGCCGACGGCAAAAAACATTATAGCGGAAGCTTTCTTCAGCCGCGCCACATGCATTTTATCACCGCACTCGCGATACTTGCTTATCAAATGAGTGAGCGCAACGGGAAACGCACCCATAATAATTGCGTGCACGGGCATATAAAGATTGTATGCCATATTGAAGTAACCGCGCCCTGTTGCCCCGATATATGCCGTGAGCGGAATTTTATAAACCGCACTTATTGCCTTAACAAGCACGGACGCCGTTAAAAGCAGCACAGCCGAATTTATATATTTTTTCTTCAAATCGCCCAAAAAATCACCGCAAAAAAGCAGTGCAAAAAAATTTGCACTGCCTGATATTTTATTCATATTTTATTATTGAAGCAAGAACAAAATAAAATCATTTTTACGCCGCAACATTTCGGCACACCTGCTCCTGCCCTTTAACAAAATGAAAGTTGGACTTCCCGGGCTTTAAAATTATTCAGCCTTATTCTCTGCCGGTTCGTCGGCTTCCTTAAATTCAACCTCAACTTCACTTGTAACATTTGCATCGCAAGACACATTTGAGGGCGTAACCGATTTAACGGAAAGCTGAACGGCTTTAAGAAAATCCTTTGCCTGGCGAACGAAAGCATCCACCGCCTCGGTCGAAGCGGATTTCATTTCGTTTTTAAACTCTTCGGCATTTTTTTTAAGGTCATCGGCATCCTTTGGCATTTTAGCATCGTCAAGTTCGGAAGCGAGGACATCGAGACGCTCCCGGTAAGCTGCAATATCCGCAACGGCAGCAGCATATTCATCTTCATTAACTTCTTCACCTATGTAAGCCGAATACTGAAGCTTGCCGAATTTTTCATACGCCTTGGCAAGCTTTGATTTTGCATCCATATATTCAATACGCTTTCTTGAAAGTTCCAAATAAGCCGAGCCTTTTTTATTAAGCACCTCGGACACATTTTTAGCCTTTGAAAGCACATCTTCAAAATTTGTGATTTTTGAACCGTTATCGGGCTTTGCCATAAATAACAACTCCTTTATATATATTGGCTTTAAGAACATTATATTACACAAAGAATATTATTGCAATACTAAAAGTAATATTTTAATAAGTATTTATGAATTTTTTATAAAAAGAATTTATTTTATCCTTGCGTTTAAGCATATTATCAAATCCGCTTATATATTCATAAGGATATTTATAATTATAAATTCGCTCTATTTTTCCGCTTATAGGATCCTTAAGGCGTGTTACCGAACCCGCACCAACGGCAAGCACAGTGTGTGTTTCATCCATCATAAACACATTATAAAGGCATTCGCTGCCGGGCTTGCTCCAACCCACATTTTCAAGATTGCCGAGGGATTTTCCTTGCCTGTACATATAATACGGCACATAGCCTGTACACGAAAGATATTCGCGGCTGAAATCAACCATTCTGGCAACTGCGTCGATATCGCCGTGGTCAAAAACATTATCGCGCGTAACCATATATGCACCGGATTTAAGACACAGGGTATGCACGGTTATACTTTCTGCCCCGAGCGAGACGGCGGTTTGAATGCTGCGCATAAAAGAATCCACATCATCCTTTGGTAGCCCTGCGATAAAATCCATATTTATATTATCAAATCCGATCCCGCGCGCAAGAGCAAACGCATCAAGCGTTTGCTGCACAGTGTGCCGCCTACCGATTGCTGCAAGCACATCATCGTTAAAGCTTTGGGGATTTATGCTGATTCTTCCCACTCCTGCCGACTTAAGCGCAACAAGTTTTTCGGCAGTAACGGTGTCGGGTCTGCCTGCCTCAACCGTGTATTCGCGCAGATTTGAAAGATCAAAATTATCGCTTATTGCCTGCGCTATGCGAGCAAGTTGATTTGCCGAAAGCGTTGTTGGCGTGCCGCCACCGTAATAAACGGATTCGAGCCGAAGCCCGAGATTTTTTGCATATTTTGCCGTTTCGGCGATTTCGTGCACAAGCAAGTCCACATACGGTTCAACGAGTGACGCCGCTCTTTCTATACTGTGCGACACAAAAGAGCAATACGAGCACCTTGTGGGACAAAACGGAACTGAAACATAAAGCGAAAAACTGTTCACATGCGAAAGCGATATTATTTTATTTTCGTTTTCCGCAACACGCGCCACCAAATCAAGTTTTTTGGGCGAAACGAGATACTTTTGCCCGAAAATATTTTTTGCCTGCGCTTCGGAAAATTTATCCGCGAGGCTGTGCCAAAATCTGGCAGGGCGCACGCCGTAAAGAATTCCCCACGGATAGGAAACGCCAAGTAATTCGGAAAACGCACGGTAAAACAAAACAGACATTATATTTTGGCAATCCGAATCGGCGGTTATTTTTTCGCTTTTGATTATGCTTTTTTCAAAAACACAAGCCTCAACGCGGATTTCATCGGTGCTCATTTCGGTAACGGCAACGATGCTATCTTCGGTATCGTGAGGCAGCTGCGAAACAAGCTTTATTTTTTCGTAAGGAAAAAATATTTCGGCAAGATTTTCCACGTCGTAGGAAAACGGGTGGTTTTTAACAATAACTGTCATATTTTTATCTCATATAAGGATTATTTTGCTTTTCAAAGCCGATTGTCGAAAAGCGATCGTGACCCGGATAAACTTTGAGTGACGAATCAAGCGCGGAAAGCCGCTTTAAGCTTTGCATAATTTCCTTTGCCGAGCCGCCGGGGAAATCCGTGCGCCCGCAGGAACAGAAAAACAAAGTGTCGCCTGTAAAAATGCAATCATCCGCCAAATAACAAACGCCGCCCTTTGTGTGACCCGGAGTTGCCATTACCGAAATTTTCGTTTCGCCGAGCACAATTTCCGAGCCTTCATCAACAAGGATATCCGCGTTTGTGTTTTTTTGATTCATTCCGCAAAAAGCAGCAAGGCTGGCTTTGCCCGATGAAAGCATTTCCGAATCCGCCTTGCTTATAACAACCCTTGCGCTGAATTTTTCTTTTATTTCGGGCACACCGCCAATATGGTCAAAATGACCGTGAGTGAGCAAAATAAATTTTAAATTTGAATTGCCGATAAAATCGAGCATTTTTTGCGACGCGTCGGTGCAATCGACAAGCGCAGCCTCACCGGTGGCTTCGTCCGTTATCAAATAGCAATTATTATCAAACTCACCGAGCTTAATTGATTTAACATTTTTCAAGATAATTCCTCGCTGTTCAAAATAATTGTTACGGGACCGTCATTCACGAGCGACACCTGCATATCTGCGCCGAAAACGCCGTTTTCAACTCGGCTGATACCCGCCTCCTTAAGGCGTGAAGTAAAATATTCATAAAGCCCGTTTGCCTCTTTGGACGTTGCGGCAGGAGTAAAGCTCGGTCTTCGCCCATGAGTACAATCGGCACACAGAGTAAACTGCGAAACAACAAGCATTTCCGCGCCGACATCAAGGGCAGACAGATTCATTTTACCGTGTTCGTCCTCAAAAATGCGCAAGTTAACCGTTTTTTTTACAAGCTTATCCGCATCGGCTTCACTGTCACCCTGCATAACGCCGAGCAAAATCATAAAGCCCTTGCCGCATTTGCCGACGGTTACACCGTCAACCTCCACTGCGGCGTTTGCAACGCGCTGAATAACAGCTTTCATAAATCAAACACCTGTTCTTTCTATATGATAAACACCGTCTATCTTTCTTATTATTTTAACTATATTTTCGAGATGCTCTTTACTGTTTACCGAAACGGTAAGAGTTGTGAGGCAATTGCCGTCGTTAATCGGTCGGGCGTTTATTGAATGAATTTTAACATGCATATTCATAAGCGTGCTTGTAATATCAAGCACAACGCCGTCTCTATCTATCGCGAAAACATCAAGAGTGGACTGTGATTCAACCTTAACGCTATCGTCCCAATAAGCGTGAATCCAGCGTTCCGGCTCTGCACAGTGCTGCAAATCCTGAGGCACATTAACGCAATTTCTTCGGTGAATAGAAAGACCGTGCCCCCTTGTTATGAATCCGACTATATCCTCACCCGGAAGCGGAGAACAGCATTTTGCGATTTTGATAAGGCAATTATCGATACCTTCAACTATGATACCGTTGCTTGACGGAATAGGTTTTCTGGGCTTATCGGCATAGTTTGGAAGCGGCTTTTCCGGTTCCTTTTCTTTCCAATTTCGGTTATATTCATCCTTAATGCCCGGCATTAAGCGGCTGATTTGAATACCGCCGTAGCCGACTGCGGCATAAAATTCATCCACATTTGAAAAATGCTGTCTTTCGGCAATGCGAGCAATGAAATCGTTGTATTTATCCCCGTCGGGTCTGATGAAATTGCGGCGCAATTCCCTTTCGACGGTGGATTTGCCCTCTTCGATATTTTCCTCGCGCTTTTCTTTTTTGAACCATGCGCGGATTTTGCTGCGTGCCTCGCCGGTTTTAACAATTGAAAGCCAATCGCGGCTGGGACCCTTACCCTGTTGATTTGAGGTGAGAACCTCGATTCTTTCTCCCGTTTTGATTTGATAATCAAGGGGGACTATTCTGCCGTCCACCTTTGCACCCACCATTTTATTGCCGACTGCCGAGTGAATGGCATAGGCAAAATCAATAACGGTTGAGCCGTTCGGCAGGCTTTTAATATCACCGCGCGGAGTAAATACATACACCTCTTCGATTGAAAGATCGCCCTTAATTGTAGCAACTAAATCCTCTGCCGAATCGGTGGATTCGCCGGTTTCAATCATTCTGTGAATCCAGGACAATTTATCGTCCAAATTATCCTTACCGCCCTTGCCGAGCTTATATTTCCAGTGAGCAGCAATACCGTATTCCGCAGTGCGGTGCATTTCCCAAGTGCGGATTTGAATTTCAAACGGAATACCTTCTTTTGAAAGCACGGTGGTGTGCAGCGACTGATACATATTCGGCTTGGGGGTTGAGATGTAATCCTTAAATCTGCCGGGAATCGGCTTATACATATCGTGAACAATGCCGAGCACATTATAGCAATCGATCATTGTGTCAACAATAATGCGAACAGCATAAATATCGTAAATTTCCTCAAAGGATTTACCTTTGATATAAACCTTGCGAAAAATTCCGTGAACGGATTTAACACGCGAAGAAATATTGTTTTTGATTACAGGGCTGATTCTTTCGGAAAGTTCTTTTGTGATGTTTCCGAGGAATTTTTCGCCCTCCTCCTTTTTCATTGAAAGGGAGTTTTCAATTTCTTTATAAGCAATCGGGTCAAGATAGCGCACTGCCAAATCCTCAAGTTCATCCTTAATGGCACGGATACCGAGGCGATGCGCGATCGGCGCATAAATTTCAAGTGTTTCAAGGCTTTTTTCACGCTGCTTATAATCCGGCATATATTGCAGAGTTCGCATATTATGAAGCCTGTCCGCAAGCTTGATGATAATTACGCGCACATCCTTATTCATTGCGATAAACATTTTGCGAATGTTTTCCGCCTGCACTTCCTCCCTTGTGGAAAGCGGAATTTTGCCGAGCTTTGTAACACCGTCCACCAGCAGGGCAACATCATTGCCGAAATTTTCTTTTATATAATCAAGGTCGTATTCCGTATCCTCTACAACATCGTGAAGAAGCGCGGCAACAATGCACTCATTATCCATACCGAGTTTAAAAAGGATTTCGGCAACGGCAACCGGGTGCATAATATAAGGTTCTCCCGAGCGGCGTTTTTGATTTTTATGCGCTTTTTCCGCAAGCCCGTATGCTTTTTTTATAATATCGGAATCATAGTGCCCATTTTGCGAAACCTCATCAAAAAAGGCTTTGAAACCGTCGTCAAATTCAGTTGTCAACACCAATTCTTCCTTTCAGCGTTTTGATAACCTTTGTGCCAGCCAAATCAACCTTTTCGGCCACGCTTCGCAATTTGATGCTGCCGCCGACTTTCTGCGCAAGCCCCGTTTCATAAAATGCGTCAAGCGCAAACATCATTTGACCGTAAGTAATATCGGCGAGGTCAAAATAAAGACTGTCCTCATCAGTAAACATATTATTTCTTGCACGAAGCGCTTTATAAACACCCGCACAGATTTTTCGTGACGGAAAAACGCCCAAATCGTCGCTCTTGCCGAGTACAAAAAGTTCGTAAACGTTTTTTTCGGCAAAATACTTATCCTGGTCTATTCCGTGCTTATGCACATCAACCGCCTGCACAGAGAGATATTCCCTGCCGTTATACGGATTAACGCCGATTTTAACGGCACAGTCTATTTTATCTCCGGGTTTAAACGGAAATCCCTCTTCCGACACCCCGAAATACACAATTCTGATTTTTTTGCCTTTTTTATCGCATTCGAGGCGGATATGCTTGCCGCCGCCCATTGGAACAATGCCCGTTAAGGTAAGACCGATAAGCGCAAAAATTGCCCTTTTGTTGCCCTCGCCGTAGGGCTCGCAAACACGAAGTTCCTTTGCCAAATTCAAATCAAGATAAAAAGGTGAAATTTTAAAATCGATATCAATACTTTGCGGAGGCATAGCGGCATAATTTTCAAAAGCATAATCGTTTATGCGCCGCCTGAATTCATCAATTTTATCTGCCGAAAGGCTCATACCGGCAGCTTTTGTGTGCCCGCCGAAATGTTCGAGCAAATCTGAGCAGGAAGCAATGGCATCAAATATATTAAAGCCCTCAACGCTTCTTGCCGATCCGCGTGCTATGCCATCTTCGTCAATATCCAAAACTACGGCAGGCTTACCGTATTGTTCGGTTATGCCGCTTGCAACAATGCCGACAACGCCCTGATGATATCCTTCGCCGGCAACGACTGTTACTCTGCCGCCGAGAAGCTCGGGATGCGCTTCAAGCTGATTTTTCACATCCGCCTCAATGCGTTCTTCAAGCTTGCGGCGATGATTATTGTTTATATCAAGTTGCTCCGCCATAAAGCGAGCGTTATCACTGTCCTCGCAAAGCAAAAGCGAAGCGGCTTTCATTGCGCTGTCTATTCTGCCGGTGGCATTTATTCTGGGGCAAAGCGAAAAAGCAACATCGCCCGAGCTCACATATTTATCACCGTAGCCGGCAACACGCCTTAAAGCTGCCAAACCGAGGCGCGAATTTGCATTTATAAGGCGCAAGCCCGCCTTAACAAAGCCCCTGTTTTCATCTTCAAGGGGCATAATATCGCCTATTGTGCCGATTGCAACAAGGTCGGCATATCTTTCAAGCATATCATCCGTATCGCCGTAAAGCGCGCAAACAAGCTTGAATGCAACACCCACACCGGCAAAATCGGTGAACGGTAATTCACCGTCCTGCCTGTGGGGATTGACCGTTGCCTCCGCGCGCGGAAGCTCATTGGGTATTCTGTGATGATCGGTTACAACAAGCTGCATGCCGAGCGAATATATATATTCTGCTTCAGAAACGGCTGAAATGCCGTTATCAACGGTTACGACAAGAGAAGTGCCCGAGTCGCAAAGCGATTTAACGGCGGTGTTATTAAGACCGTAGCCCTCGTTTTCGCGCGAGGGAATATAGTAATTTACATTTGCCCCCATATCGCGCAAAAAAGAATACAAAAGCACGGTTGATGTTACGCCGTCGCAATCATAATCGCCGTAAACGGTTATTTTTTCGCCGCATTCGACCGCCTTTTCTATTCTTTCCACAGCTTTTTCCATATCAAGCAAATCAAAAGGATCGGAAAGTCGGATTTCATCCGAAAGAAATTCCGAAACGGCAATTTCACTTACCATTCCCCTTGCCGCCAAAAGATATGCCACAAAAGGATCTATATTGAATTTTTCGCTGATTGCCGAGGCTTTTTCTTTATCCGCATCGGCGATATTCCATTTTTTAAAAGCCATAAATTCCCGTTAATTACGAATTTTTATCCACTTGGTGGAATTTTTTAAGATTGCCGCGCTTTTCAGCTCTTTTGGCAAGTTCTGACTCAATATCCTCGGGAGTAATGCCCTGATGTGCCATCATAACAAGCACATGATAAAGCAAATCCGTGATTTCGTAAACAGTTTCCGTATTTTCACCGTTCTTAGCGGCAATTACGGTTTCCGTGCATTCCTCGCCGACTTTTTTTAATATTTTATCAAGCCCCTGATCAAAAAGATAAGCGGTGTAAGAACCTTCTGCCTTTTCTTCTTTTCTTTCTATAATAACATTATATTCATTTTTGATTAAATCCATTATATTCACCCGTTTTCTTAAAAATCTTTTATTTTATTAAAAAAGCAACTGTGGCTGCCAGTATGGCAAGCCGCACCGATTTGATCCACCTGTAAAAGCAAGGTATCGTCGTCGCAATCGCCGCTGATTGAAACAACTTTTTGAAGATGACCGCTTGTGGCTCCCTTATTCCAAAGTTCCTTGCGGCTGCGCGACCAAAACCAGGTGTAGCCGGTTTCAAGCGTTTTTTTTAGTGAGTCTTTATTCATATAAGCAAGCATAAGAACCTCGCCCGTGGATTTTTCCTGCACGATCGCAGGAATAAGCTCGCCCTTAATGAAATATTTATCAAGATTGAATTTTTCTGTCATTTGCATTCCTCCACAGCCTGCGAAAGCGAAAGGCTATTGCTGTAAATGCTTTTTCCGCAGATGGCACCGTAAAGTCCCTCTGCCTTAAGCGCGCATATATCCTCAATATCCGTTATTCCGCCCGACGCGATTATATTGCAGGAAACGGCATCATTTATCTCTTTAAGCTGTGAAATATTCGGTCCGCTTAAAGTGCCGTCTTTGGAAATATCCGTATAAATAATTGTTTTAACACCGATTTGCTCCATACTTTTCGCCAAATCGGTGAAATAGATGTCGGTTTTTTCCGTCCATCCCTCGGCTGCGGCGTATCCGCCCTTTGCGTCTATTCCGACGGCGATTTTTTCGCCGAATTCAGAAACAGCCTCTTTAACGAGCTGCGGCGATTTAAGTGCAGCCGAACCGAGAATAATGCGTTCTATTCCGCGTGTGAGATAAAATTCGATATCCTGCATTGTGCGAATACCGCCACCGATTTCAACCTTGAGCGGAGTGTTTTCGGCAACAGAAAGGAATATATCGCTGTTTACTCTTTCTTTTTTCACAGAGCCGTCCAAATCCACCATATGTATCCAGCCTGCGCCGGCTTCAACAAAGCTTTTTGCGGTTTCAAGTGCGTCTGCGGCGACCTGCAAAGCGGTGGAAAATTCGCCTTTATAAAGGCGAACCGGTTTGCCGCCCATAATATCGACAGCGGGTAAAATTATCATAAAAAATTTGCCTTTCGGGTTTTATTGTTTTATCAAAATCTGCTTTAATTTTTTATTGTGAAATTGCAATTGAAAATTACAAAACGCCTTTGGTTGAAAGAATTCCACCGCCCGAGGGCGCAACGGCAATTTTCATTGCGTGGGCAAAAGCCTTAAACAACGCCTCAATTTCATGGTGTGAATTGCTGCCGTAAAGCACATTCAGGTGCAATGTGATACCCGCATTAACAGCAAATGCGCGAAAGAATTCCTCGGTGCAGCAGGTTTCGTAATCACCGCAGCGTTCTTCTTTAAATTCAGCGTTAAACGCAAGAAAAGGTCTGTTTGAAATATCAAGAGAGCAAAGCGCAAGACTTTCATCCATCGGGATATAGAAAGAGCCGTAGCGATTTATGCCGCTCATATTGCCGAGTGCCTTTTTGAACGCCATTCCGAGAGCAATACCTGTATCCTCAACCGTATGATGAGTGTCAACCTCCAAATCGCCCTTAACAAAAACATCAAGCCCAAAGCCGCCGTGAACGGCAAAAGCCGTGAGCATATGGTCAAAAAAACCGACACCTGTTCTTACATTCACCTTTCCACCGTCCAAATTCAGGGCAACGGAAATATCGGTTTCTTTTGTTTTTCTTTTAATTTCGGCAGTTCTCATAAAATCACCTTAACCTTAAATTTAAACATTCGTCAATTTTTTCGCTTATTAAAAAGATTTTGAAGTTTTTGCGCCGATTGCTCTTTTTTTTCATTTTCGGCACTTGCATTTTCCATTATATCATACACGGCACCCTCGTGCAAATTATCAAAAAGCTCGGCGGGTGCGTTTACGGTTTTTCCGCCGATTTCGCAAACGGCAATGTTATTTTCTATTCTGTTTATTATTACTCTCATTAAAAATCACCCTTCTTTTTCGCAGGTGTAAGAAATATCCCTGCCGTCGCTTGTAAAGGTTATGCTGCCGTTTAAATCGGTTCGCAGCACCTTTGCACCGGCATTTTGCCATCTTTGCACAACGCCGTCATTAGGATGACCGTAGGAATTATCCTTGCCGACCTCTATAACGGCATATTCGGGTGAAACGGCATTAACGAAAGATTGGCTCGACGATGTTTTTGAGCCGTGATGACCTACCTTAACAACATTTGCGGACACATCTGCCGTGATTTCCTTTTCAGACTGCGATTGAGCATCCCCCGTGAAAAGAAACGAGGTTTCGCCGTAAACAAACTTCAAAACGGCAGAGTAATTATTTAAATTCTTATAATCAGTGCCGCACGGAGCAACAAAATAAGCACAAATGCTTTCCGTTTCAATAACGGAAACACCGTTTTTTGCCTCATAAACATTGCAGCCCTCGGCATCTAACTTATCAAGAAATTCGGCATAGATATCCGATGAAGACGAAGCATTCGGCAAATAGGCGTTTGCCACATCAAACGCATCAAGCACAGCCGGCATGCCGCCGATATGATCCGAATGAGGATGGGTTGCCACAAGATAAGTGATTTTATTATAGCCAAGAGAGGAAATATCGCTTACCACGGTTTCACCCTTATCTGTTTCACCGGCATCTATAAGCATGGTTTCGCCGTTTGGGAGTTCTATAAATTCACTGTCGCCCTGACCGACATCAAGATAATGCACAACCAAATTTTCGCTTTGGGTTTGAGTTTCGGACTGCTCGGTTGTTTGAGGCATTTCAACCGGCAGATTATCCTGCAAACCGCAGGCACCGAGCAAGGCGGCACAAAATGCGGCAATAACAACAAGCGAAAAGCGCTTTAATTTTTTCATTTAAATCTTACCTTAATACTGTTTGCATGAGCAGTAAGACCTTCTGTGTCGGCAAGGGTGACGATTTTATCCTTTGCCTTTTCAAGCTCCTGCTCTGTGTAATAGATAAACGAGGATTTTTTAACAAAGCTGTCTACTGAAAGTGGGCTGAAAAATCTTGCCGTACCGCTTGTGGGAAGCACATGGTTGGGACCTGCAAAATAATCACCGAGAGGCTCGGGCGACCAATTTCCCAGGAAAACGGAGCCTGCATTATCGATTTTGCCGATATATGTAAGCGGTTCCTCAACGCAAAGCTCAAGATGCTCCGGTGCAAGCTCATTTGCGAATTCGATTGCCTGATCAAGATTTTCGCAAACGATAATTTCGCCGTAATCATTCAGCGAGGCTTCAATAATTTCCTGCCTTTCAAGATATTTGATTTGCTTTTCGATTTCTTTGGCTGTTGCCCTTGCAACGGAATCCGATGTGGTGAGCAAAATTGCGGAAGCACGCTTATCGTGCTCTGCCTGGCTCATAAGATCGGCTGCAAGGAAAGCAGGCTTTGCAGAGCCGTCTGCCACAATGAGAATTTCAGACGGTCCTGCAATCATATCAATATCAACAACGCCGTAAAGCAGCTTTTTTGCAGTGGCAACAAATATATTGCCGGGGCCGACGATTTTATCAACCTTTGGGATTTTTTCCGTGCCGAAAGCGAGCGCGGCAACTGCCTGAGCGCCGCCGCAGAGAAACACCTTATCAACGCCGGCAATGGACGCAGCAGCCATAATATAAGGATTCGGATCACCGTCCGCACCCGGAGGAGTTACCATGATGATTTCCCGGACGCCTGCGATTTTTGCCGGCACGGCATTCATAAGCACGGAACTGGGATAAGCCGCAGTGCCTCCCGGAACATAAATTCCGACTCTTTTAAGACCCCTGATACGCTGACCCATTATAACGCCGTTTTCCTTGGTTGTGAGCCAGCTTTGCTGTGCCTGACGCTTATGAAAATCAAATATATTTTTTTGCGCCTCAATCACGGCATTTTTAAAATCGTCATCCACCATATCCACATAAGCGGTGAGTTCTTCCTTAGTGATAACGGTTTTTTTGGGCACGGAACCGTCAAACCTGGCGGTATATTCGCGAACCGCCTCATCGCCGCCCTCTTTAACGCCTTCGATAATGCTGCTTACAATATCAACTATTTTTTGATCGGTTTCGCCGCTGCGCTTTTTAAGATTTTCAATAAGCGCATATTCGGATTTGCCGTTTGCTTTTGTTATTTTCATTTCATTTCACCTTTCCGCCGAAGCTGCCGCAAAAGTGCGTCAGTTTTTGCTTACCTGCTCCAATTCCGCAAGGAATTGCTCTATTTCCTTTTTGCGAAGCTTCATTGAAGCCATATTAACGATTACTCTTGCCGAAATCGGGAATATTTCGCGAACAACCTCAAGTCCGTTTTCTTTAAGAGTTGAACCTGTTTCAACTATATCCACAATTCCGTCTGCAAGACCGAGAAGCGGAGCAAGCTCCACGCTGCCTTCTATTTTGATTATATCAACATCCATACCCATGGAGCGCAGATATTCGCCTGCAACCTTGGGATATTTGGTTGCAACCGTTTTTCTTTTGTGGCCCGAGAAGAAATCAGTGCCTTTGGGGCATGCAAGCGCAAATTTGCATTTGCCGATATTTAAATCCAGCACTTCGTAAAATGCGCTGCCGTGCTCAACAATGGTATCCTTGCCGACTATGCCGATATCGCAAACACCGTGTTCAACATAAGTGATAACATCGGGCGCTTTTGAAAGCACAGCTTCGTAATCGCCGACGGGTAATATAAGCCGCCTGCCCTTATTTTCAAGTTCATTTGTATCAATCCCCATTTTTTTGAACAAAGCCACGGAGGATTTTTCAAGCCTGCCCTTAGTGAGGGCTATTCTTATCGGTCTTTCGACATTGATAACCTCGTGCATAACATCACACAGAGCATTAACATCAACGGCAAAGCCGATTGCCGGAGCAGGAAGCCCGAATTCGCCAAGCAGATTATCATATCTGCCGCCGGAAATCACAGTTACGCCTGAGCCCTCTGCATAACCCTTGAACACAACACCCGTATAATAATTAGAGCGATTTACAAGACCTAAATCAATAATCAGATTATCGCCGAGACCGAGCGAACAAAGCTTGTCGTAAACGGTTTTTATATATTCAAGTGCTTTATCGGATTCAGGAGTGCTGTAAAGCTTTTTAGCCTCATCAAGTACCTCTGCCGTGCCGAAAAGGCGCGGAAGCCTGCGAAGCACGCGGGTTTCGTCGGTTTCCTCAAGAGTGTTGAGCAAATCGCCGAGTGCGGCATAATTTTTGCTTTCCGTGAGACCGCAAATTTCAGAACGCTGAGCCGAGGTGATATTCATTTTTGAAAGCACGGCTTTAAAGAATCCGGCATGACCGATTTCAAACGAAAACGAATTAAGTTGCGACCTTTTAAGTGCCTCCGCAGCCATTGTGAGCACCTCTATATCCGCTTCAAAAGAGCCGTCGCCGATAAGTTCGATGCCGCTTTGCGGAATTTCATCCGTTCTGCCTGCAAGAACTTTGTTGCGCAGAAACACATTTTGATTGTAATAGAGGCGCACGGGAAAATCGGATGCCGAAAGGCGCGTTGCCACAAGGCGTGCAATCGGCATTGTGTTATCGGGGCGAAGCACCGTGGTGCGCCCTGCGGAATCGGAAAGTTTATACATAATATCCGAATCCATGCCGGAATCGCCATCGTCAAAAACATCCATATATTCAACCGTAGGTGTTATAACCTTACGGTATGATTTTTCCTTATACAAGGCAGAAAGCACGGATTCGGCTTTTTTTCTGTCGTCACACTCCTCAAAGAGGAAATCCCTGCTGCCCTGAGGGGTTAATTTTGCATATTTTTTCATTATATCCTGTCTCTCCGTATATTTTTAACGCTTTAGCGTGGTAGCGTGCTACTATGCTATCATATTAAAGTGCTGCTGTCAACCCGAAAAAGCGAAAAAAGGGTTAGAATCCGAAAAGCGAAATTTGATTGCTTGCCGGCAAATCGCCTAATGCGCCGCATTCGCGCAGCAAATCAACAATGCTTTGCCCGATATGAGCCCTTGCCATCAAATCGTCGCAAGAGATGAAATCACCGTTTCCGTCATTAACCGCGGCGGCAATTTGCTTTGCGGCGTTTTCTCCGATACCGTCCACGGCAGAGAAAGGAAGTCTGATTTTGCCGTTTTCAATTTTATAAATACGCCAATCTGATTTATAAAGATCAACAGGCAAAAATTCAATTCCCCTACAAAGCATTTCGATAACAATTTGAAGCACAACATATGTTTCGCCCTCTTTGGCTGTTATTGTGCCCTGCTCTTTATGCGTTTTTATCTCTTTCATTCTGGCTTTAACAGCTTCCTTGCCGGCAACCGCCGCCACTGCGTCTATCGCACCGCCGCGAACGGTGAAATAAGCAGAATAAAAATGAATAGGTTTATGTATTTTATACCATGCAAGGCGAAGCGCGGCAATAACATAAGCTGCGGCATGCGCTTTCGGGAACATATATTTGATTTTATAGCAGGAATCGATATACCATTGCTCAACGCCCACGGTTTTCATTGCTTCCTCATAAGGCGGCAATTCCTTGGGTGCTTTACCCTTACGGGTATACTCCATAATTTTAAAGCAATCTTTTTTCTTCAACGGTGATTCCTTGCCCGTGCGTTTTTCATAATCCTCTGCCTTATGGAGAAGATAGGTCATAATATCGTCGCGGCAGCCGATAACCTCGGAAATCGTGCAGGTGCCGTTTTGAATAAGTTCCTGCGCATTACCGAGCCAAACATCTGTGCCGTGGGAAAGACCGGAAATTTGAAGCAAATCGGCAAAGGTTTTGGGCTTTGCCTCGGTGAGCATACCGATAACGAACGGCGTGCCCATTTCGGGAATTGCAAGAGTGCCGGTGGGGCAATCTATATCCTCGGGCGAAACGCCGATAGGCTCCGTTGAAGTTATAAGCTTATAAAGCAGCGGATCGGAAAGATCTACGTTCATAACCGGAATGCCCGTGGAATCCTCAAGATATTTATAAAGCGTGGGATTATCGTGACCGAGCTCATCAAGCTTAAGCAATGTGTCGTGAAGTGAATTTTTAAAGTCAAAATGAGTGGTATAAGTGCCCTTTTTCTCATCGTTTGACGGATATTGAATTGGTGTGAAATCCTCAACCGTGTATTTATCCGGTACAACAACCATACCGCCGGGATGCTGACCCGTGGTGCGCTTAATGCCCGTGCAACCAACGGTCAAACGGTCTATCTCTGCGCGCGGCGTTGTGCTTTGCAAGCCGCGTTCATCAAGATATTTCATAACATAGCCGTAAGCCGTTTTATCTGCAACGGTTGCCATTGTACCAGCCTTGAACACATATTCCTTACCGAACAGTTCTTCTGTATATCTGTGCGAACGCGATTGATATTCGCCGGAAAAATTAAGGTCTATATCCGGCTCTTTATCGCCGTCAAACCCAAGGAAAGTTTCAAACGGAATTTCATGACCGTCCCTTTTCATGGGAATATGGCAATTGGGGCAATCCTTTGACGGCAAATCAAAGCCCGAACCTACGGACCCGTCCAAAATAAATTCGCTGTGCTTACACTTTGTGCAATAATAGTGCGGCGCGAGTGGATTAACCTCGGAAATACCGCCCATATGAGCCGCAAAAGACGAGCCTACCGAGCCTCTTGAGCCAACAAGGTAGCCGTTTCGTTCACTTTCCTCAACAAGTCTTTTTGCGATAACGTAAAGCACACCGAAGCCGTGACCAATAATGGAATCCAGTTCGCGCTGCAAGCGACTTGCAACATATTCGGGCACTGGATCGCCATAAAGCTCCTTTGCCCTGCTCCAGCATTTTTCCGTAAGTTCTTCATTGGCACCGTCAATATGCGGCTGAAAAGTTCCGGGCGGAATCGGTGGAATGGCGTCCATAATGCTGTCGGCAATTTTTTTGGGATTATAGATAACAAATTCCTTTGCCCTGTCGCCTGCCCATGCAAAATCATCAAGCATTTCGCGCGTTGTTTTAAAATACAGCGGAGGCTGCTGATCGGCATCCTCGAATCCCTTTGAAGCCATAATAACAGCGCGGAATTTTGCATCGTGCTCCGAAAGGAAATGCACGTCGCCCGTGGCAACGGTGAGCTTACCAAGTTTATCTGCAAGAGCAATTATTTTTTTATTTATATTTATTAAATCCTCTTCGGAATTAACGCGCCAATAAACATTCTTCTTTTCCTCGCCGCGCTTGTTTACAATATATTCCTTATCGCTTGTGCGTAGCATAAAGGCGTTGTTTCCGTTTGGCTGGATTTCGAGATAATCGTAAAACAAAGCGATATTTTCAAGTTCCTCGCCGTCAATTCCGTCAAGTATAGCCTGATAAAGCTCGCCCCTTTCGCAGGCAGAGCCGATGATTATGCCGTCGCGCTTTCTGGCAAGCAGGCTTTTCGGTATAAGCGGTCGGCTTTTGAAATACTTAACATTCGAGGCGGAAATAAGCTCGTAAAGATTTTTTCTGCCGTATTTTCTTTGCTCCTTGGGAATTGATTCATCCATTGATGTATCTTCCTTAACAAGCAAAATGATATGATAGCGCGGAAACTGGCTAAGTTTCATATTCATAAAATCGGGATATTTTTCATCATCTACCAAATACCCCTCCATGCCGAGGATAAGCTTTATTTTGGGCACATATTTAAAGGTGCCGTTTTGGTCTTTAAAATTACCGTCCTCGCAATATTTTTTGTCATAAGCGGTGTTAAAAGCCTCCGGCAAAGCCTGCACAACGCCGTGATCCGTGATAGCAACAGCCGAATGACCCCATTTGATGGCTTGCTTAACAAGCGATTTCGGGGTTGAAATGGCGTCCATTTCCGAAAGCGCGGTATGCATATGAAGTTCTATTCTTTTTTCGGGCTCTTTATCCTCTTTTTCCTGCCTAAGCACCGTTGCAATGCTGCGCGGGCGAAGCACGTAGCCGTTTGAATACTGGTCAAACTGATAAGCACCGTTTACAATAACCGTGCTGCCGGAAGAAATTTTGGTAACAATAGGGTCTATAATATCGTTTGAATCAAACATTTTTATGGTTACGGAAGATGTGTAATCGGTGATATCAAAGGAAAAGATTTTATTACCGCCGCGCTTTGTTTCGCGTTCCTCATACTTAAGAACATCGCCCCAAACAGTGATAATACCATCGTCCGTTTTAACATCGGCAATGTTTTTTGGCATTTCCTTAATGTTTTTACCGTAAACCGTTTTTTTCGTATCAATATAAATCGGGAAGCCGTCAAGCAATGTGTGCTCGGTGTTTTTTTGCTGTTCCGCCTTTTCCTCTGCCTTTTTTGCATTGCTTTCGGCATACGCTTTTTTTACTTCCTTTTCGATATCGTAACTTTCGGTTTCGGCAAACTCCACCTTGGCTGAAATTCCGAAAAGCTCAGAAATTGCATTTCCGATATCGGCATCCACCTTTTGAGCAAGCAAAATTTCGGCACCGCCTTTTTTTAGGGACACCGACAATTTGTTGCCGACAAGCATTGCTTCCGCTCCTTCGAAAAAGCCGTTTGCCGCAGGATTATTCTTTTTTACAAATCCGATTATGCTTTGGAAATAGGCAGGCTCAAAAAGATCACTCAAATAACGGGGCTTAATCGTTACTTTATTAAGCCCCATTTTGTTTTTTATGCTTTCCTCCGCGCTTTTGAACACGGAATAATCCACAAGTTCGTCAAGGCTGAGGCACATAATCAATTCGCGTGCGTCTCTTTTAATGGCAAAACGCTCTATTTTTCCGTTTCCGAGCGACGAGCACTGAAACGGCTCCACATAATCCGAAAAATACTCCTGAAATAAGTTCATTATAATTTATCTATCTCTTTCATCAATTCATCTAAAAGCTGGTTTTCGGGCACCTTGCGAAGTATCTGCCCTTTTTTGAATATAAGTCCGCACCCATCACCACCGGCAATGCCTATATCTGCTTCCTTGGCCTCGCCGGGTCCGTTTACCACGCAGCCCATAACGGCAACCTTAATCGGCTTTTTGCAATCGGCAAGTTTTTCCTCAACCTGTTTTGCAAGACCTATCAAATCAATTCTGGTACGTCCGCAGGTTGGGCAGGAAATAAGATAAGGACAATCCTTTTTAAAACCGAGTGCCTTTAAAATATCAAACGCCGCAAAAACCTCTTTAACCGGTGAATCGGAAAGGCTTACACGAATTGTGTCGCCGATTCCCTGATTGAGAAGCGAACCGATGCCGATTGCTGATTTGATAATACCCATACGCTCCGTGCCGGCTTCGGTAACACCGAGGTGAAGCGGATAATCGCATTTTTGAGCGGCAAGCTCATATGCGGCAATCATTGTGCTTACATTCGAGGATTTTATTGAAATAACGATATTGTCAAAATCAAATTTTTCAAGCAGGGAGGCGTGATAAAGCGCGGATTCGACCATTGCCTGAGGCGTGGGAGCACCGTGTTTTGCAAGAATATGCTTTTCGAGGCTGCCGCTGTTTACGCCGATGCGAATCGGAATTTCCTTTTGTCTGCATATATCTGCCACGGCTTTAACGCGTGATTCATCGCCGATATTGCCGGGATTTATCCTGATTTTGTCGATTCCCCTGTCGGCTGCTCCGAGCGCAAGGCGATAATCAAAATGGATATCAGCAACGAGTGGCACATCAACTGCTTTTTTTATAGGCTCAATCAAATCGAGCGCGGCTTCATCGGGAATCGCAAAGCGAATAACCTGGCATCCTGCCGAGGCAAGTTCTTTTGCCTGCTCCACCGAACCGTTAATATCGGTTGACGGCACATTGAGCATGGATTGCACAAGAACAGGTGCGTCGCCGCCGATAAATGTGTTTTTAAGCTTTATTTTTTTTGATATTCTTCTTTCAGCCATAACAACCTCACAGCCTTTCGTGCCGCAATGCTTATGTATTTATCCGCCCCATGCGGCTTGCGAAGCGAATAATGTTTTTAAATAACAAGCCTGCCGAAGCAAAGCTTGAATAAATTTTTTTATATTTTTATATCCGCCGCAACAGATTTGCCGCGACGATAGCCATTTTACAAAATCAAAACAGCTTTGTAACATCGGAAAAGGTTACCAAAACCATAATGCCAAGCAAAACCGCAAGCCCTGCTGCGTTTACGGCATATTCACATTTTGCAGGAAGCTTTTTTCTGAAAACACCTTCGCCGAGCAGCAAAAAGAACCGCCAACCGTCAAGAGCAGGAATCGGAAACAAATTAAACAAGCCAACATTTACGGTTAAAATCGCACAAATGCGAAGAAGTGAATTAAGGCTTGTTTTCGCTGCGCTTGAAACAACGGAAACCGCACCTACCGGTCCGCTTAAATCGGAAAGTCCGTATCTGCCGACAATAAGATCATGAACAGAGAGAAAAACCATGCGTGTGTAGGAAACAAATGTGGCAGCACTGTTTTTGAGCACAGAGCCGACCGTTTTTTCTGTGCCGAGAAGCCAAAAATCCATATTCACATATTTATGTCCCTCATATTCGCTCATTTGAAATTTAACATCAAGGGTTTGAACTTGCCCGTTTCTTTCAACAGCAACAGAAACCGTGTCGTCCGCAGACCTTGTTAGCCCGGTTTGCACATCGGTGGCAGTGAAAACGCGCATACCGTCTATGCTTTTAATGGTGTCGCCGACCATAAGACCGCTTGACGCGCTGAGTGCATTATCGTCGAACTTAGCTACGGTTGGTGTGCCTATCAAATTTTGATTTGAAATTATGCACACGATAATCAAAAAACCAAGCAGCAAATTCATAAGCGCGCCGGCAACAACAACAAACATTCTTGCAGAAACGCTTTTCGATGAAAACGAATCCTCCTCGGAGGAGGCTTCATCCTCGCCTTCCATGGCGCAATAGCCGCCGAAAAGAATCCAGCGAAGCGAATATTTTGTTTTGCCCTTTGTGAATGAAAAGACCTTGGGACCCATACCGATTGAAAATTCATTTACCTTAATTTTCATCAGCCGAGCCGCCGCAAAGTGACCGCCTTCGTGCACAATTATCATCAATTCAAAAAATAGGATTGCTATTATTACGGGATAAACAGTGTTCCACACCGAACTTAATGACACTTAATCGCCTCTCGTTAAAAATTTTATTTATAATTCTTTATAACAAATTCCCTTGCTGCTCTGTCTGCCTCAAGCACATCGTCAAGAGTGAAAACAGCCTTGCTGTGTGCCGAAAGCATAGCCTCTTCATTAAGATATGCAATATCCGTGAATTTAATTTTGCCTGCAAGGAAAAGTTTAACGCTTTCTTCGTTTGCGCCGTTTGCGGCGGCCGGATAAAGTCCGCCCATTTCAATTGCCTTTTTGCAAACATTTATACATTTAAAGGTTTCGTAATCAGGCTCAAAGAAAGTGAGTTTACCGTAATCCGCAAGTGAAAGCGGAGCCACGGGGCTCGTTTCCCTTTCGGGATAAGTGAGTGCGTACTGAATCGGAATCCTCATATCCGGCACGCCAAGCTGGGCAATCATTGAATTATCCTGATAAACGATTGCAGAGTGAACAACCGATTCGCGGTGAATAACGATTTCAATATCCTCATTCGGCATATCAAAAAGCCATTTTGCCTCAATAAATTCAAGACCTTTATTCATCATTGTAGCAGAATCTATGGTGATTTTTGCACCCATATTCCAATTCGGGTGCTTTAACGCGTCTGCTGCGGTAACATTTTCAAGTTCGGAAAGCTTTTTGCCGAAAAACGGTCCGCCGGAAGCCGTTAAAATTATTTTTTTAATCGCCTCTTTGCGAGGACTGCCCTGCATTGATTGGAAGATTGCGGAATGCTCACTGTCAACCGGCAAAATCGAAACACCGTTTTCCTTTGCAAGATTTGTTACCAAATGACCGCCGGCAACAAGAGTTTCCTTATTTGCAAGGGCAATTGTTTTTTTTGCCTTAATAGCCTCAAGCGTAGGCTGCAAGCCAATCATACCCACAACGGAATTGAGCACGGTGTCTGCGCCGTAATAAACGGCACATTCGATAAGACCTTCCATACCGGAAACAACCTTAACATCCGTATCGGCGACCTTGGTTTTAAGCTCGCGAGCCGCCGATTCGTTCATCATACAAACAAGGTTGGGCTTAAATTCGCGAATTTGAGTCTCAATTTTATCAACACTTGAATTTGCCGTTAAGCATTTAACATTATAACCGTGCATGCGGCAAACATCAAGCGACTGAGTGCCGATTGAACCGGTTGAGCCGAGCAAAGAAATATTTTTCATGGTTTTTCACCTCATAATCAACAAAAAGCGATAAGTGCAATTGCATATGTCACGGGGATGGTGAAAAGGACGGAATCGAATCTGTCCATAACACCGCCGTGACCGGGGAAAATTTTGCCGAAATCCTTAACGCCAAAATTGCGCTTTAAAACGGAGGCGCTTAAATCGCCCATCATGCCCATAAATGAAACGGGAATGCAGCAAGCCAAAAGGATTGTTGCGCCGACTGCGTCAAGTGAAGCGTCGGCGACTTTGTTATAAATAACAAAAGCAACGGCATTTAAAACAAGCGAAAACACAAGACCGCAAGCCGCACCCTCAACTGTTTTTTTCGGGCTGATATTCGGACTCATCTTTGTTTTGCCAAACGCCATACCGCCGAGCTGTGCGCCGCTATCCGTTCCGAGAGCACAAATAAGAGCATAAAAGATAAGATAAATTCCGAACTGCTCGTTGATAAACATATCGCGAAGCCTGATAAACACCGAAAAGCCGAACGGCACAATGATGCTTGCGAAAATCGAAATCGCAACATCTTCAAACTCGGTGTGAGAATAACCTTTGAGCATTGCAAGAAGATAAACAAGAACAACAGCGATAACGAACACGATATTGGGCACTGCCTGAATAATCGGTCCCCACACACCGGCGGCGATAAGAGGCTCAAGCACCTTGGGGCTTGCAAAAAACTGGAAAGCCGCCGCCACAGCCGTGCCGAAAACGATAATGAATTTATTTGAAACCTTTGCGCACTTCATAATTTCGTTCGCCGCAACCGCGCTTAAAAACGCAATCACAGCCACGAAAATCGGTGTGTTTATCTGCCACACAACAAGAGCGAGCAATGCCAAAAGCACAACCGCCGTGATAATTCTTTGCTTCATAATTTATCCTCCGAATCTGCGATTTCGATTTTCAAATTCCGAAAGCGCAGCATATAAATCATTATTTTTAAAATCAGGCCACAGAACATCACTGTACCAAAACTCACTGTAGGCCGCCTGCCAAAGCAAAAAATTTGAAAGGCGTTCCTCGCCGCTCGGGCGAATAATCAAATCGCAATCCGGCGAAGTGTACATCTTTTCGCTTATATCCGCCTCGGTTATATTTGTTTTGCCCTGCGCAATAAGAGAATTAACAGCGGAAACGATTTCCTGCCTGCCGCCATAATTAACTGCAAGATTAACAATCGTGCCATTGCGGTGAGCGGTTTCCGCTTCGGCATCTGCCATAAGTTGCAAAAGTCTTTCATCTATTCCCTCTTTTTCGCCGACAAAGCGCATTCTCATATTTCCGCTTGCCTGCAAATCATTTTTTGCATCTATCAAATAATCATAAAAAAGGCGCATAATGGCGTTTACTTCTTCTTGCGGTCTTTTCCAATTTTCGGTTGAAAAGGCATAAAAGGTTACTTCTTTAATTCCGAGCCTTCCGCATTCCTTCGCGATTTTTTTAAAAACCTCTGCCCCGGCTTTGTGACCGGCTGTACGAGGCAAACCCCTTTTCTTTGCCCATCTGCCGTTTCCGTCCATTATAATACCGAGATGATTCGGTAACACGGAAAATTCAGACACCGCAGTTTCTTGCTTTTTACCGAACAATGCCATATCTTTCTCCTTATCAAGTAAAAGCCCTCAAAAGCATTTGCGCATTGATGCGGCATTCACTTCTTAAATAACAAAACGGCGGGCGTAAATTTTGCACCCGCCGCTGAAATATGCTGTTTTATTAAAACGGCAGGCAAAACGCCTTATAAAATCAAGGTATTTTGCAAGTCAGATGGAGAGGATTTCCTGCTCCTTCTTCTTTTCCATTTCATCGGTTTGCTTAATATAGCTGTCTGTTATATCCTGAAGCTTCTTTTCGCCGTCTTTCATTTCATCTTCAGTTATTTCGCTGTTTTTCTTCATTTTTTTAACATCATCCATAGCGTCGCGACGAACATTTCTGATAGCGATTTTGGCTTCTTCTGAGCGCTTTGCGATTTCCTTAACAAGCTCCTTGCGACGTTCCTCGGTGAGCGGCGGAAAAACGAGGCGGATAACTTTACCGTCGTTAGAGGGGTTAATTCCGATTTCGGCAGTGTTTATTGCCTTTTCGATTTCCTTTAATGTAGACATATCCCAAGGCTGAATCATAAGCATTCTCGGTTCGGGAACACTTACGGCAGCCATTTGATTGATGGGTGTGGGAGTGCCGTAATAATCAACGCTTACGCGATCGAGAACGGCGGGATTTGCTCTGCCTGCACGAACGGCTTTGTAATCTCTTTCAAGGCTGTCGAGGCATTTTTCCATTTTTGATTTTGTTTTATCGTAAATTTCCTGCATATTATTTCCTTTCCGCCCGAGGGCGATATATAAATTCCGAATATAAAATATTAAGCCGAAGCTTTAATAATCCGCAAAGCCGTTTTAACAAATAGACTTAGCAATGCGTTATAACTCTCAGTTTTCAACCGTGGTGCCGATATTTTCGCCGTTAACAACGGAAACGATATTATCGGGATCATCAAGATTAAACACGATGATGGACATATCATTATCCTTGCAAAGGGAAAATGCGGTGGAATCCATAACCTTAAGATCCCTGTTGATAACTTCCTTGAAGGTTACGCGGTCATACTTAACGGCATCCGAATACTTATTCGGGTCTTTATCAAATACGCCGTCAACATTAGTGGCTTTAAGAAGTGCATCTGCATTCATTTCAACACTGCGAAGTGCGGCAGCCGTGTCCGTTGAGAAAAACGGCGAGCCTGTGCCACAGCCGAATATAACTATCCTGCCTTTTTCAAGGTGACGAACCGCTCTGCTTCTGATATACGGCTCTGCAATTTGGCGCATTTCAATAGCCGTTTGCACGCGAACATCTGCGCCGAGCTGTTCAAGAGCGTCGCAAAGCGCAAGTGCATTCATAGCTGTGGCAAGCATACCGATATGATCGGCTCTTGCTCTGTCCATGCCCTCGCTCGTTCTGCCGCGCCAAAAATTACCGCCGCCTACTACGATTGCGACCTCGACACCGAGATCGGCAACTTTTTTAACGGATTTACAAATTTTAACAACGGTGTCATTATCAATGCCGCTGGGCTTAGAGCCTGCAAGCACTTCACCGGATAATTTAAGCAAAATTCTTTTATAAGCTGTGCTCATACATTAACCCCCATTTTCTTTATCTATATAATAATATATTTTAAAAGTAAAGTAAAGAATAATAAGAAAAAAGGCGGCAAAAATTTACCGCCTTTTAATAATTTTAGTTGCCTAACAGGCTTTTTGAATCTGCCAAAACAATTGAACAATCGCGCACATTTATATAACCATCGTTATTCACATCATAAATATAGCCGTTTTCAACTTCGGCGGTTTTTTTGTTAAAATTCGTTCCTGCCAAGCCGGTAAGAACCTTTGTTGCAATAACATCGGAAACATCGCCGCACTTCGAACAGGTATAAGAAAATGAAAGCTTGGAAATATTTGTGCCCGAATAATGATAATTATGAGAATAAGGAAGCGTAACTTCAATTTTAAGCAAGCAATTTTTACAGGTACCGGTTGCCTTGCCCTCTTCAGTGCAAGTAGGTTCTGTGACAACCGTATAATCCTCAGAGCCGGAAATATCATGACCGAGAGCCGCAAGCGTGGTTGTTTTGACATTGTCGCAAGTAGCACATGTTTGAGTTGCCGTGCCGGATTCCGTGCAAGTTGGCGCTTTTGTTACGGTTTCATCGCCGTAGCTGTGACCCGTTGCCGGGATAACCTGCGGAACATCGATTTTATTGCAAACGGAACAACGCCTAACAGATGACCCCGGCAGTGTGCAAGTGGCGGCAGTGCCGCTTGTTGTGTAATAGCCCTCTACCCATTCATTATGAGTAACATCAGTGCGAACATTGCCGCAAACTGAACAGGTATATTCGGTTGTGGTGTGACCGTTTTCGGAAACTTCATTTTTGGTTATTTCCTCGGTGTGACCGGTTGCAGGAAGTGTTTTTGTTACTGTTTGATTGCAAGCGGTACAAAAGCCCTCGGCAGAGCCGTCATCGGTGCAGGTAGCCTCCTTGGTTACCGTATACGATTCAACGGTGTGCTCCGCTTTTTCAGGAATGGTTGATCTTTCCGTTTTTCCGCAGCCCTCAACATTGCAGGTTTTGGTTGTATAACCGTATTTTGTGCAGGTGGCAGTGGAGGTTTGGGTGTAACAGCCGCCAACCCACGAAACATGAGTAACCACCGTTTGCTCTGCACCGCATTTTTCGCCATTTATAAGCCTTGAACAGGCTTGATACTCATAAATATGACCGTTTGCCTGGGTTTGATTATCTGTTTCAACAGTTACATAATTATGACCGAGAGCGGCAACGGAAATAACATCAACAACCTCGCCGCATTCGTTGCAAACCTCGTTTGTTACGCCTGCCGATGTGCAAGTGGGTTCGGTAACAACAACCTCGGTTATTTCAGCATGCAAGCAAGGATCAAGCGAAACGAAATTGTAACCGCCCGTTGACTCGGCATAAGTTTGCGTTGTGGAACGTGAATGCCCATAAAAAGTGATTGTGTGCTGGCTACCGGCAAAAGGATCATCGGAAACGATGCCTTTAAACTCACAATCTGCATTGTATACAGTAACCTTTATAAGCCCATAGTTATTAGCAAATGCACGAAGCCCGATTGAATTGATTTGCTCGGGCAATTCAATTGAGGTGAAATTGCATTGATAAAATGAATATTCGCTTATTTCAGTGATATTGCTCCCAAATTCAACCTCCGACACACCGGAGCCGTAAAACGCACAGCCACCGGTTTCTTTCATTCCCGAGCCGAAAGTCACATTTGCAAGCTTGGTGCAATTTCCGAATGAATAAATTCCAACTGAAGTTAAGCTGTCCGGAAGAACAACTTTTTTAAGAGCAGAACATCCGTTAAAAGCATATCTTCCGATATATGTTAGCGTTGAAGGGAATGTTACCGATTCAAGAGCAGTCATATTAGTAAAATTATATGCTCCGATTTGCGTTACTCCCTCCTGAATAACAACGGCAACACAAGTTGATTTATAATCATACCAAGGCACCCGATGCGAAGATGACGAAGTGTAATTTTTCATTGTGCCGGTGCCTGAAATCGTGAGCACATTTGTGCTTTCGTCATATGAATAATGAACATCCGAACCCGTTGCGCCGCAGTCACCACTTGTGGCAGCAGAAACAACTGAAACCGATGTGCCGCAAAGCACGGTAAAAGAAAGCGCAAGTGCCATAAAAAGAGACATGGCTTTTTTTAGTAATTTCATAATTTCACCTTTCTTCCAAGCACAACGAAAAATACAATAAACAGTGATTGCAATCGCATATGCTCAAAAAACAAACAAATTAACCACATAAATTTTAACACAAATTCATTGCCTTGTAAACACATATTTATAGATATTAAACAACAATCGGCAAAATTGGAACAGCTTATTTTTTTAATTAAATTTTATTAAACGAGGCACAAAAAAAGCCCCCGACAAAAAGCCGAGAGCTTAAATAACAATATTAAATTATCTGTACATTGGACTGACCCCACATAATTATTTAATCAAGAAATTGAATTTGCCACGCATAGCGGACCACCTCAATCAATAATTATTAAATCTGTTCAAAGATTAAATTTAAACCAATAATCAGAACATTGGAGTTATTTCCTTTTCATAAAATTTTTATTGAAGAAAATCTTCAAGTTTCAGCAGGAGAAACCAAGTATATATTTAAAATATATATCCATAAAATTAAATTTTTACCACGCCTGAGTATTCAACAGTGGGTTCCTGCGATAACTTTTATAATTGCTTAATAAAGCTTGTGCCCGCCGTTGCCTATTTAAGATTGCAACTCTGTTCGACACCGAAATCCGTTATTCTACCCGAATACTTTACAGGCGTTTGTCTGACCGGGTTCAACATCCATTGGACAAAGCCTCCTTTATTAAATTACGGGAACTCAACTTGGTTGATAGATGCACAAGCTTTTCACATTCGGCAAACTTCTTAATCATTAAGCCTTTTAGGTTTGAATACACAAGAACATCGTCGTAATACTAAGTGAAAAAGCCTTGCTTATTTAAAATGATTTCGTTTTAGCTTAAAGCCTTACGATTTACCAACCATCCTTAAGTTCATCTACATAATAGCACGGTTTTTGGTGTTTGTCAATAGTTTTTTTCAACATTTTTTTATTTTTTTGTGCTTTTTTACTGCTATATATTACTATTGACGAATGAAGCATAAAATATTATAATATACTTACTTATTAAAGGAGGGCGCGCAGATGAGCGAAAACGAAAACTACGAGCCGGATATCATTTCCGTTACCGATGACGACGGTAACGAAATTTTATTTGAATTGCTTGAAAGATATGAAAACAACAACGGCGTTTATGTGGCAATCACAGAATACAGAGATGATGCCGAGGATATTGTTGAAGCCGATTATGAGGTTATAATTCTTAAGGTTGCCGAAGAAAACGGCGATGAATACCTTGAAGAAATTGAGGACGAAGCCGAATACAACGAAGTTTCTGAAATTCTTATGAACATAATCGAGCAGCAATACGATGTGGAATATTACGATCCCACCGAACAATAATAAATAAGAAAATTCAATATGCAGTCTGTGCATCTCGACAACCGAAGGTTTAAATAACCCTAACAAGTAATTAAAAGGGATCCGGGCTCGCATTACGGGTATGCAGACCTCCCGCCTCGCGGCGGAAGCTGGGAGCACAAAATAATGCGGACGGAACCCACCTGCGTAAGAGAGCAGGTTATCTTCAGCCTTCGGCGGATGTGCGGATTTTGGAAAAGCAGTGCTTTGGCACTGCTTTTTTTGTGCTTTATGTTGGGTTGCATAGGCGTTATTTAAGCAAGAACGGTAAAGGTTCAGCAAGCCGAACCAGCTTACTTTAAAACAAGGGAGACAAAGTTCGTTGCAGGAATGCTACATGGGTTTCACCCTCGGGGAAGCCCGGAATGGCATTTCTGCAAAAAGCTCAGTCTTCTCCTTGGTTGGAAGGCTTGATTTGATTGCATGAAAAAGAGCCCCTCGGGTGAGGGGCTCGATTTGATTATTGGATTTATGCGAAGATATCGCCTTTATCGTCGCCATCGATAAGGTCTTT